>NZ_JANGCG010000016.1 GCF_024462815.1 Gemmiger formicilis | reverse complement strand
GGCGGCGTCGATGGTATGGGTGCCGTGGCGGCTGTTGACGCGCTCCATAAAGTGGTCGCGGCCGGGGTCATTGCTGTTACGCACAAGGTCGATGCAGGCGCGGTCGAGTGCGACAGGGTCAAGGCTGGACAGGATACCCACATCGTTCATGCAGGGGTCCTCGGCCACGGCGCAGCAGTCGCAGTCAACGGACAGATTCTTCATAACGGCCACATAGGCAATCTTGCCGGCAAAGTGCTTCGTAACAGTGGAAGCAGCGTCGGCCATCGCCTCCAGGAAGGTGTCCTGCTCGGCGCAGTGCTCCCACAGAGTGTATTGGTCGGTGGTCTGACCGCCGCTGTGAATCCACGCCTTACCGGCGCTGGACGCGCAGCCGATGGAGAGCTGCTTCAGTGCGCCGCCGTAGCCGCCCATCGGGTGGCCCTTGAAGTGGATGAGCACCAGCATACTATCGTAGTTTTCAATGTCCTTGCCTAGATAGTTCTCCTTCAGAACCTTGCCGTTCTCCACGGGCCAGGCCACGTCCGGGCCCTCGGCGTCCATGATGTCAACATCGAAAAAGTCGCTCCAATGATGCTTTTTCATCAGCTCAATGTGCTTGGGCGTCTCGTTGCGGGCGCCGCCGTAGGCCGTGTTACATTCAACCACGGTGCCGTGCACGGCGTCGATGACCGGCTTCATAAACTCCGGGTGCAGATAGTTCTGGTTGCCGTCCTCACCGCTGTGCACCTTGACAGCCACCTTGCCGGGCAGCTCCACACCCAGCTGATGGTACATCTTTACAACCGCCTCCGGGGTAAGCTCGTTGGTAAAATAGACCTTGGATTTTTCCATAGTAGGAACCTCTTTATTCAAATAAAAATAACAGGTTTATGGGGGCGCGGTGTGCATCCGGCCCTCAGGGGGCCTGCTGAAACCGCAGTGGCAGCTCCAGCTCGCACTGCTCCAGCAGGGCAGCGTTGCGCAACAGCTCGCGGGCGCTGCCGTCGGCGGCAAGACGTCCGTGGTGCAAAAGCAGCACGCGGTCACAGGTATCGTAGATGAAATCCAGATCGTGGGAGGCAATCAGCTTGGCGCAGGGCAGGTCATTCAAAATCCGAATCAGCCCGCGGCGGTTGCGGGGGTCCAGCGCGGCGGAGGGCTCATCCATCAGAATCAGTTCCGGGTCCAGCGTCAGGATGCCCGCGATGGACGCCAGCTTCTTCTGCCCGCCGGACAGCCGGTAGACAGGCCGGTCGGCGCAGCTCTCAAGCTGCACCCGGGCAAGGGCGCGGCGGGTGCGGTCGGCAACCTCCTGCGGCGGGTAGCCGTAGTTTTCGGCGGCAAAGGCAACATCGGCCTGCACGGTGGGCATAAAGAGCTGGCTGTCGGAATCCTGAAAGACATAGCCGACCTTGCGGCGCAGCTCCGGCAGATTTTTGCGGTTCATCGCAAGGCCGCCGACGGTCAGCGTGCCCTGCTGCATCGGCAGAATACCGACCAGCAGCTTGAGCAGCGTGGACTTGCCCACACCGTTGCAGCCCACAAGGCCAACGCGCTCTCCGCGCTCCAACGTGAAGGAAAGGCCATCCAGCACAGCCCCCTCATGTCCGCCCTCATAGCGGAAGGAGAGGCCCTGTACATCTAAAATCGGGTCCATTGGCAACGCTCCTCAAAATAGATTCCCAATTAGCTCAAACACCGGGATGCAGCGAAAAACAAGGCAGTACACCACCGTAACGGCGGCAAAAGGCACACCGCCGGTGCGGGCGTGTGTGTTCGGCGCAGAGGCATTGCTGCCGCAGTGGTAGCCGCGCAGCAGCATACTCTCGTACACAAGCTGGGCGCGGTCCATACTGCGCAGAAGCAGCTGCCCCAGCAGCGAGCCCCATGCCCGGAAGTGGATGCCCTTCTGACCCGGCGCACGCAGGGCGTAGGCCGTGGAAATGCGGTTTGCCTCCTGCAGAAGCAGGACGATGTAGCGGTAGGTCAGAAGAATCGTCGTCACCAGCACCCGGGGAACGTGCAGTTGGCGCAGCGCCGTGCAGACAGCCTCGATGCCGGTGGTGGCAATCAACAGATAGACCGCCAGAAAGCTGAACATCCCCTTGATAAGCAGCGTCAGCAGTGACACCCAACCGCCGGAGAGCACCACAAGCCCCAAATCCAGCACCGGTGCGCGGTCAAAAAACAAATTGCAGAGGCCCACCGCTGCCAGCAGCAGCGCCACACTGCGCCCACGGCAGAGCGTATCCCAAAGGGACAAATCTGCCAGTGCGCAGAGCAGTATCGGGTACAGCCCCATGCCCAGAAGGCCGGTCAGGGCATATTTGGGGAATGAAAGTGTAAAAATAAGATAGACCAGTACACTTACCAGCTTAGCCAGCGGCGGCAGACGGTTCAGCGGCGTATCGCGGGCAGCCAGATCGTCCAGCCGGTGTACATCCTTAATGGCGTGGTGCAGTCGATCCATTCCGGTGCGCCGCCTTCTTGATGATTTTGCCCAGCAGCACAACCGCTGCCAGCACAACGGCGGCGCCGATAAGCCCTGCCGCACTGCCGCCCGCGGCGCTTTCCGACCCGGCAAGGTTATAGTCCGGCAGCAGCGCCGTCAGGGACTGGATGCGGGCAAAGAACGCCTGCACAGAGCCGGTGGCTTCCAACTCTGTGCTGCCGGTCAGGCGCTGCAGCGACCATTCCAGACCATCCGGAAAGGCCGATGCAAACAGCGAGAGCAACCCCGCCGTGACAGCCGCCAGCACCGCCATAACGCCCAGCACGCCGCGCAGTGTCATGGGCTGCTTCTGGCTGTCGGCGGATTCCGCCTGCCACAACAGGGAAGGGCGAGCCTCCTGCAGAAAGACGAGCACCGCCGCGGTGACAGCGCCCTCCACAAGGCCGATGGCCAGATGGATGGGCTGCATCACCGCCAGAAATGCCGTGAAAGGCAGCTCGGTAATGCCGGAGGCCAGTGTCTCCAGCGTGACCGAGAATGCGCCCAGCTGGAGTGTCAGAACGCAGCCCAGCAGGGAGGCGGCAATGATTTTTTTGCGCGTGATACCCTTGCGCATAAAGGCACGCCAAATCAGTGCGCCGACAAAACAACCGTAGAACGCCATATTCCAGACGTTTGCGCCCAGCGCCATCAGACCGCCGTCCGCAAAGAGCAGGCATTGGATAAGCAGCACACCAATCATCGTCAGGAAGGCCGCGTAAGGGCCGACCACCGCCGTGAGCAGCATACCGCCGCACAGATGGCCGGAAGAGCCAGTGCCGGGGATGGTAAAGTTAATCATCTGCGCAGCAAAGACAAAGGCACCCATCACGCCCATAACCGGAACGAGCTGGTCCTCCTTGTCCTTGTCGAGCTTATGAATCGAGTGCCCGGCCGCCGCCGTGGAGCAGGCGTACATAATACCGGCCACGCCGGGGGCAAGCAGAGCATCTGCCATATGCATAGTATTTTTCTCCTTGTATCCTCTTTTATTTTTCCAGTTCTTTCAATACGGTGCGCAGTGCGTCCTGATAGCTGCAGCCGTTGGCGCGGCAGAGCTCCCGCAGGCTCTCATACTCGGGGTAGCAGCGCGTTTCGGGTGTCCCGCTATCCTCACAGGGCAACGCGCACTCCTTGACCTGTGCGCAGCCCAGCGGAGTCTGCACGGTGCGCAGGCGGCGGGTCAGGATGCTGCGCGCCATCTCTGTGCGGCGGATGCCGATGGTGGTGGTCTCCGCAAAGATAATCTGCTCCATCGCGGGAATGTCCTCCTGCAGGCAGAGCACCGACAAAAGGAACGCAGGACGGTTCTTTTTCATCTGGATAGGTGTGTAGTAGACGTCCCGCGCACCGGCGGCCAGCAGGCGCTCCATCACGTAGCCCAAAGCCTCGCCGGTGCAGTCATCAAGGTTTGTTTCCAGCTTGCAGATGGTATCCTGTGCAGTATGGAAGCCACTGGTCGGGCAGATAAGCATGGCACGCACGAAGCCGGGCAGCTCCTGCTCACGCTTGCCCGCGCCCAGACCGATTTTTTCCACGGTGAAGGCAGAGGGCAGGGCCTCGCTGGTGCGCACCGCCGCCGCAATGGCCGCGCCGGTGGGGGTCACGTACTCGCCGTGGGCGTGGGTGATGTGCAGGGTCAGGTGCTCCGCCGCCGCAATGTTGGCCACGGCGGGCACCGGGATGGGCAGTACGCCGTGGGCACAGCGGACGGTGCCAGTGCCCTCATACAGGGCGGGGATGATGACCTCGTCGATGCCCAGATTGTCCAGACAGACGGCGGCGGCGGTGATGTCCACGATGGAATCCACCGCGCCGACCTCGTGGAAATGCACGGTTTCCAGCGTGGCACCGTGGGCCTTCGCCTCGGCCTCGCCCAGAATCGTGAAGATGCGCACGGCGGTGGCGCGGGCACGGTCGGTCAGCTCGGTTCGGTTCAGAATGTCGAGAATTTCGTGCAGGCCGCGATGCTCATGGTGGTGCGCATTATGGTCATGCCCATGCGGGGCATCGGCGTGGTGTTCCTCGTGGTCGTGGTGATGTTCATGCGTGTGCTCGTGATAGTCCCCATAGAGATAGGTCATATCATGGTCATGGTTTTCGTGGGCGGCATCCAGCACCACATCAAAATCGCAGGCGTCCAGACCGGACTTCTTGACGTGGGAAATTTTAATGGAAAAGCCATCCAAAGGCAGGCTGGCCAGCGCCTTGCGCAGCACAGCCTCATCCGCGCCCAAATCCAGCAGAGCGGCCGTGACCATATCGCCGCTGATGCCGGAATAGCACTCTAAATATAACGTTTTCTTGCTCATTTTTTCTCCTCTGTGGGCGGCTGGCAGGCAAGGCGGTTTATCTGCGTTGCCAGATAGCCGGCCCCATAGCCGTTGTCTATGTTGACGGTGGCAATGCCGTTGGCGCAGGAGTTGATCATCGTCAGCAGCGCCGAGACACCACCGAACGAAGCGCCGTACCCTACGGAGGTCGGCACGGCAATGACCGGGTTCTGTACCAGCCCGCCAATCACACTGGCCAGCGCGCCCTCCATGCCCGCCACGGCTACCACGCAGTTGGCGGCCTGAATAGGCTCGAGATTGGCCAGCAAACGGTGCAGGCCGCTTACGCCGACATCATAGATGCGGGTGACCCTGCTGCCGAAAAACTCCGCCGTCTGGGCGGCTTCCTCGGCCACGGCGATGTCCGCTGTGCCCGCGGTACATATCGCAATGCTGCCAATTCGCGGTTTATCGTGCTTTTCCAGCTTCAGCAGGCGGGAAACCGGGTCATAGACAACGCCGGGGCAGGCGGCGCGCACAAGCTCATATTGCTGCGGCGTGGCACGGGTGCCCAGTACCTCGCCCTCCTCGGCGGCCAGCCGCGTAAAGATGGAGACAAGGTACTCGTCCGCCTTACCGCTGCAGAAAACCACCTCGGCAAAGCCGGTGCGCTGCCGCCGCTGGGTGTCCAGCTTGGCGTAGCCCAGCTCCTCAAACGGTGCGCGGCGGAAAAACTGCTCGGCCTCGTCCACGCTCATGGCGCCGTCCCGGACCTTTTCCAGCACTTCTTTTGCGTCCATTGTACTGTCCTTTCGGCGGGCTTACTTTTTCAGGCCCAGCGTCTCATTCATGCTGCCCATGCGGTAGCCCTGCAAATCCATTGTGACATAGCTGAAGCCGTAGCTTTTGAACGCGGTAACGATGGCCTCACGGTTTGCCAGCAGCTTTTCAAACTCGTCGGGCAGCACCTCGATGCGGGCAATCGTGCCGTGAATCCGCACACGCAACTGGTGAAAGCCCATATCCAGCAGAAGCTGCTCGGCCTTGTCCACCATGCCCAGCTTTTCCTCGGTGATTTCCTCGCCGTAGACAAAGCGGGAGGACAGGCAGGCAAAGGACTGCTTATCCCACGTGGGCAGGCCCAGCTGGCGGGAATAGTCGCGGATTTCCTGCTTGGTCAGCCCCACATGGCGCAGGGGGCTGGTGACGTGCAGCTCGGCCACAGCCTGCAGGCCGGGGCGGTAGTCGCCGTTATCGTCCATATTGGAGCCCTCGGCCACATACTGTACGCCGCTTTCCTTCGCCAATGCGATGATTTTCTCAAACAGCTCATGCTTGCACAGGTAGCAGCGGTTCTTCGGATTGTGGGAGAAGCCCTCAATCTGCAGCTCCTCGGACTCGACGATAAAATGGCGGATGCCCTCTTTTTTGCAGAAGGCCTCGGCCTCGTTCAGCTCCCGCTTCGGGAAGGAGCAGCTGCGCGCCGTGACGGCAATGGAGTTATCGCCCAAGGTGTCATGGGCAACCTTTAATAAAAAGGTAGAATCCACACCGCTGGAAAATGCAACCGCTACGCTGCCCAGCTCCCGCAGATACTGCCGTAATGCTTCTAGCTTATCCATTCGTGGTAAACCTCGCTTTTATTGGTTAAATCTCTATAGTTAGATTATCATTGAACGTGGGTTTAAGGTCAAGGGGTTTGCAAAAATTTTCTGCACAAAAATAACCGCTGCGCCAAGTCTGCGCGGTGGCTTGCAATCTCACAGCAAAAATGATACATTTATAGTTATGAGGAAATAGGAAAATAAAATCTTAGCCGAAAAGGGGAATGCCACTATGATTCATTTGGCGCTGGTGGAGGATGATTCTGTCTACCGCAGTCGGCTGCGGGAATATATTGAGAAATACAGCGCTGCATCGGGAGAAAAATTCACCGTGACGGAATTCTCCGATGGGGACGAGATTGCCCTTGGCTATAAGGCCGTGTATGACATCATCCTGATGGACATTGAAATGAAGTTTATGGATGGGATGATGGCAGCCGAAGAAATCCGCAAGGTGGACACCGAGGTTATCATCATCTTCATCACAAACTCGCCGCAGTATGCCATCAAGGGCTATGCCGTGGACGCACTGGACTACGTGCTGAAGCCGGTGTCCTACTATGCGTTTTCCCAGCGGCTGAGCCGTGCCATTGAGCGCGTGGCCCGCCGTGCGCGGCACTATCTGCAGATAAACGCCCACGGAACTGCGCACAAGCTCGATACATCGTCTATTTACTGGGTGGAAAGCAACGCGCATGACCTTGTGTACCACACCGCGGAGGGGGAGCTGACCGCCCCGGGCTCGATGACCGAGCTGGAGCAGAAGCTGGCGCAGGACAGCTATTTCCGCGTCAACAAGGGCTGCCTTGTCAATCTGGAGCACGTTGACCAGATGGACGGCGAGGATGCCGTGGTGCACGGTGACCGTGTGCCGCTGGCGCGTGCGCGGCGCAAGGCGTTTCTGGACGCGCTGAATGATTACATCAATGGGGTGGGGTGACGCTATGCCGTACTATGAACTGGACATTCCGCGGCAGGTCACCGCGGCGGCGGACTGGCTGGCCTGCCTGTTATATCTGCAATTTCTGCCGCCGCGCTTTGGCGGCGGCAAGCGGGCGGCGCTCTACGCCGGGGCTCTTGCTGTGCTGGAAATCTATCTGGTGGCTACAGACGGCTACAACGGCTGGCAGTTCAATGTGCTGTACGCCGTTTCGGTCGCGCTGATGCTGCTGTTTATGCTGGCGGCGTCCAAGGGCGATTACTGGCAGATGGGGTACTTCTGCACCCGGGCTTTTATTCTGGCGGGCTTTGCAGCCTCGCTGACATGGCAGATGTACGTCTATTTTGCACGCAGCAATGTATATTTGCAGAGCTTTCCCGCAGTATGCTGCTTTATTGCGGTGGGGTTTGGCATCATCTTTGGACTTATGTGGCTGCTGGAGGATGGCGGTAGCACCGGCAGCATCCAGTTTGACATCCGGCCGCGCACTACCTGCATTGCGGCGGGGCTTGCTGCGGCTATCTACATTCTTTCCAGCATCAGCTACACCACGCTGGAAACGCCGTTCTCGGCCCGCGGCACGATGGAAATTTACACCATGCGCACGGTGGTTTACTTTGGCGGCGTGGCGCTGCTGTTTGCCTATCAATCGCAGCTGCGCGATTTGTTGACCCAGCGCGAGGCGGACGCTTTGCGCAATATGCTGCACATCCAGTATGAGAATTACAAAATCCGGCAGGAAAGCGTTGATCTGATAAACCAGAAATATCACGATTTGAAGCATCAGATTGCCGTTCTGCGCGCCGAAAGCGGCGAGGAGCGCAACGCCGTGCTGGACAGGATGGAGCAGGAAATCAAGGCCTATGAGGCGCAGAACGATACCGGAAACAAGGTGCTGGACACCGTGCTGACCGGCAAAAGCCTGACCTGCAGCACCAAAAACATTCAGCTTACCTGCGTGGCGGACGGCGCGGCGCTGGACTTTATGGACGTGATGGACGTCAGCAACCTGTTCGGCAACGCGCTGGATAACGCCATTGAGAGTGTGGACAAAATTGCCGACCCGGAACGGCGGCTCATCCATCTGAGCGTAGCGCGTCAGAAGGGCTTTGCCGCTATCCGCATTGAGAACTGCTATGACGGCGAGCTACACTTTGCCAACGGCCTGCCCATCACAACCAAGAAGGACGTGGGCTACCACGGCTTCGGCGTCAAGAGTATCCAGAACACCGCCGCCAAGTATGGCGGCACCGCGACCATCACCACCCATGACGGTTGGTTTGAACTGCGCGTCCTTATCCCACGCGGCCAGAAGCCCACAGCCTGATATAACAGCAGCCCGCAGCATTTTGCTGCAGGCTGTATTTTATACCGTGGTTACCAGCGTCTGTACATGGCCGGTTACTGTGTAGCCGCCGCTGCCAGCGGGTTCAGCTCGCTTTCAATACCGAAATCACTGCGCAGGCGGCTGCCGCCCCACAGGGAGGGCCAATGCTTCTATTATGGTATAGAATCCGCTTTTTTGCAAGTACAAAAATGTTGCAGAATGTGCCCGCGGGCTTATTGGATGCCCGCGGCGCGGAGTTTGGCGCGGTACTCGGTGGGGGTGATGCCGTACAGGGCGCGGAAACTCTTCAAAAAACTGCTGTAATTCGTGAATCCGCTCGACGAGCAGGCGTCCAGCACACTGACGCCGGAGGCAATCGCATTGCGGCAGTGCTGCATACGCAGATTGGTCAGGTAGCCGTGGACGCTCTCCAGCGTGTACTCTTTAAATACGCGAGAAAGGTGCTCCCGGCTCGTGTAGGTGTATTTGGCCAGCTGGGCCACCGTCAGCTGCGGGTCGGTATAGTTGGCCTGTAGGTATTCAACGGCGCGGGCGACCAGTAGGCTGGTGGCCGAGGGCGGCGGGGCGCTCTGGCGTTTGTGAACCAGGTGGCTGAACAGCAGGAGCAGCTCGGTAAGCTCGCAGCACTGCACGGTTTCCCGGATGGTGGCTTCCAGATAGACGGTCTGCGCCATCCGCTCCAGCAGGCCACGGAAATCCCACCGCGCCACCGAGTCCGCGTCCAGAATCAGCGGCTCCGGCTGCAGGGCTATGGGTAGGTCGGCCTGTGCCCATGCACGCTCCCAGATGCCGGGGGCAATCTGCACCACAAGACGTTCTGAGGTGTCTGCGGTCACATTGAACTTGCCAGAGTGGTAGACGCCACCGGGAAAGAGAATGAGCTCCCCGATATGCAAATCGTACACGCTGCCGCCGACCGAATAGCGCACGCTGGAACCCGATACCGGCAGAATCAGCTCATAGTAGGGGTGCGAGTGTACCACAGACTGTTTGTTGGTCTGGTTGGTGTACCATGCCACCACCACATCGCCGCCCTGCAAGGCGGAACTGGCCACCTCCTGCGTCAGGATAGAATCGACATAGTGCGGTACTTTTTGAATAAGCATGAACAGCACCTCCGGCAGAAAAAGCTCCTTGCCACGATTATATCACATTTTGCAACATTCTTGCTACAAAAGTGAGAGAAATTTGTGAACAAATTTGATATTATAATGGCGAAATAAGGCAATAAATGCAGAATGAACAAAAATAGGCACTTATTTTTGTGCAATCTGTACAGGAGTTGCCGTAAGAACGGTTTTTACCAGCCACGCACAACCACAAACTGAAAGGGGAAAAACTATGAAAGTGTGCTACACCGGCGGTGCAGTCAAGGACTGCGGCAGCTATTACTCGGTTGCCACCAACGCTGTCGAGCTGCGCATCTGGTTCCTGACGGATGACATCCTGCGCATCCGCGCCGGTTTTGATGGCGATTGGGACGAGGCCAGCTACAGCCTGACGATGACCGCATGGGAATCCCGCACCGATAACCTGATGAAGGACTGCCGCAAGCGCGTCCAGTGCGCTGCCGCCACCCTGACCGATGGCGAGAAGGAAGCCGTCATTCAGGGCAGCCGCCTGAAGGTGGTCGTTGAGAAGGTACCCTTCCGCATCATGGTCTATGACAAGGACGGCAGCCTGCTGCACGCGGACATTCCCGACCTGGCCTACCGTGAGGACAGCAATCACCGTCGCATCCACGCCAGCCAGATTGAGGCGGACGACTGCTTCTACGGCTTCGGCGAGAAGTCCGGCGAAATCAACAAGGCCGAAAAGTACATGAATATGGCGCCCGGCGATGCCATGGGCTACAACCCCAAGGAGACCGACTCGCTGTACAAGCACATTCCTTTTTATATCCGCCTGAACCGCGGCACCAAGCAGGCTGTGGGCTACTTCTACCACAACACGGCCGAGTGCGACTTCAACATGGGCCGCGAGAAGCGCAACTACTGGCACCGCTACTCCAGCTACCGCACCGATGCAGGCGACATTGACCTGTTCCTGATTGCGGGCCCGTCCATCCGCAGCATTATCGAGCGCTACACCGACCTGACCGGCAAGAGCGTCATGCTGCCCAAGGCCGCGCTGGGCTACCT
Organism: Gemmiger formicilis; assembly: GCF_024462815.1. Classification (GTDB taxonomy): domain Bacteria; phylum Bacillota; class Clostridia; order Oscillospirales; family Ruminococcaceae; genus Gemmiger. The sequence continues at coordinate 49,087 of NZ_JANGCG010000016.1, read as the reverse complement.
GGGCAGCTCGATGTACTATCCCGAGCTGCCGCAGGACTGCGACGATGCGATTCTCGACTTCATCGACACCACCCGCGAGGAGGGCATCCCTGCGGACGGCTTCCAGCTTTCCAGCGGCTACTGCGCCGTTGAAACGCCCGAGGGCATCAAGCGCTGCACCTTCACCTGGAACACTAAGCGCTTCAAGGACCCGGCTGACTGGTTCGCCAAGATGCATGACCGCGGCATCGTGGTCTCGCCCAACATCAAGCCCGGCATGCTGCTGGTGCATCCGCTGCTCAACGAGATGAAGGAGAAGGGGATGTTCCTGCCCGCCTCCGACGACAACGCCGGTGTGGACGGCCTGGCCGTCGGTACCTGGTGGGGCGGCCCCGGCCTCTTTGTGGACTACACGAAGGAGTCCACCCGCCTGCACTGGAAGCAGTACATCAAGGACAATCTGCTCAAGTACGGCTGCCGCTCCATCTGGAACGACAACTGCGAGTACGACAGCATGGTCGACAAGGACGCCAAGGTCTACTTTGAGGGCAAGGGCAGCACCATCGGCACGATGAAGCCGATCATGAGCAACCTGATGTGCCAGCTGTCCAACGAGGCCATCGAGGAGTACGACCCCGAAAGCCGCCCCTTCACGGTCTGCCGCAGCGGCCACGCCGGCATCCAGCGCTATGCGCAGGTCTGGGCCGGTGACAACCTGACCCACTGGGACACCCTGAAATACAACATTGCCACGATTCTGGGCATGGCCCTCTGCGGCGTGTCCAACCACGGCTGCGACATCGGCGGCTTCTACGGCGTCTCGCCGGAGGCCGAGCTCTTTGTGCGCTGGGTGCAGAACGGCATCTTCCAGCCGCGCTTCTCAATTCACTCCACCAACACCGACAACACCGTGACCGAGCCCTGGATGTACAGCGACAAGAAGCAGTACATCAAGGCGGCCATCGACTTCCGCTACAAGCTCAGCCCGACGCTCTACTCCCTGATGGAGCGCGCGCATGAGAACGGCCTGCCCATCTGGCAGCCGATGTTCAGCGTGTTCCAGAACGACCCCGCCACCTACGATGAGGGCGTCAACTTCATGTTCGGCGACTCTCTGCTGGTCGCCAACGTGGTCGAGAAGGGCCAGACCGTCCGCCCGGTCTACCTGCCCAAGACCGAGAACGAAAATGAGCGCTTCTACGACTTCTACACCCGCGAAGAGTACGCCCCCGGCCAGACGATTGAGGTTCCCGTAGACATTGCCAGCATCCCGCTGTTTGTCCGCAGCGGCGCGATCATCCCGATGAGCGGCAACCCGCTGCACAACCTGATGACCGAAAAGACCACCGCGCTGGAAATCCTGATGGCGCCGGATGTCGATTCCGAGTTCACCCTGTACGAGGACGACGGCTGCACCAACGACTACCGCAAGGGTGACTATCTCAAGACCAAGATTGCGGTCGAGGCCGGTGTCAGGACGGTGGTTCGCTTCACGAACGAGGGCAGCTACGATACAGCAGTCGAGAGTATGTATCTCGACATGATTCACCGCGAGAAAGCGCCGTTCTACGTCCAGCTGGACGGCAAGGAACTGCCGCACTTCCTGCATCGCCGCAAGTTTGAGGAAGCCGAAAGCGGCTGGTACTACAGCCAGCGCCTCAAGAGCGTGCAGATCAAGTACCCCAACCCCAAGCGCGACCACGAAGTGCTTGTGTCCTTTGAGCAGTTCGATATGATTGGGATGTAATAAAGGCCCCCTACAAACAATAAACAACCCGGGTGCACCCACACTATAAAACCGAAGGAGAAAAAGCTATGTTCAAAAAAATCGCAGCTCTGGGTGCTGCGGCTGCGCTCAGCGTTGGTCTGATGACCGGCTGCGGCGCGTCCAGCACCACGGCCGATACCAGCAGCTACAGCGCCGAAAACCCGCTGGTGCTCACGCTGGCCCACGGCCTGTCCGAAACCCACACCGTCCATATCGCCATGACCCAGTTCGCTGAGGAGGTCAACGAAAAGACCGACGGCCGCATCCAGGTCAAAATCTTCCCCAACGGCCAGCTCGGCAGCGAGAACGAGAACCTCGAGCAGCTGCAGGCCGGCGTTATCGCCATGACCAAGGTCTCTGCCCCCGGTCTTGCCACCTACAACGAGGCCTACAACGCCTTCGGTCTGCCCTACATTTTCAATGATACCGAGGACTTCTACCACGTCATGGACTCCGAGGAGATGCAGGACTTCTTCCTCTCCACCGGCGATGACGGCTTCGTCACGCTGACCTACTACACCTCCGGCGCACGTTCCTTCTACACCAAGGACAAGGCCATCCGCACCCCGGCTGACCTCAAGGGCTTGAAAATTCGCGTCCAAGATATGAAGAGCCAGACCGATATGATGACCTATCTGGGCGGCATCCCCGTGGCCATGTCCTACGGTGACGTTTACACCTCGCTGCAGACCGGCATCATCGACGGCACCGAGAACAACGAGACTGCCCTGACCACCGGCAAGCACGGCGAGGTCTGCAAGGTCTATTCCGTTGACCAGCACGCCATGATTCCCGACGTCCTGATTATGAGTGAGAAGGTCTGGTCGCAGATTTCTCCTGAGGACCAGCAGAGTATCCTCGAGGCCGCGCACGACTCCACCGAGGCCCATAAGGTCATGTGGGACACCGCCGTGGAGGAGGCCGTCAAGGAAGCTCAGGAGACGATGGGCGTTGAGTTCGTCTACGATGTCGACAAGGAGGCCTTCCGTGAGGCCACCCAGCCGATGATTGATGCCTACGAGGAGCAGTACCCCGGCGTCAAGACACTGCTGGACACCATCGACAAGGCAAGAGGGGAGGAGTAAGCCATGAAAAAGACCTTTGCAAGCATCAAATTCTGGATGGACAAAGTCCTGAGCATCGCCTGCGCCATCCTGCTGTCCTTTATGACGATTCTGGTTCTGATTCAGGTTTTCTCCCGCTATGTCCTGAACAGCCCGGTCGCTTTCACCGAGGAACTCGTCCGCTACAGCCTGATCTGGACCGGCTTCATCGGCGCGGCCTACGCCTTCTCCACCCGCGAGCATATGTCGCTGACGATTGTCCGCGACAAGTTCACCGGCAAGGCCCACACCGCCCTGCTGGTCGCCATCGACGCCCTGATTCTGCTGATGGCCATCTTCGTGTTCACGATCGGCGGCTTCAAGCTGGCCGTTTCCGCCGCCCGCGAGTTCTCCGCCCTGCTGGGCATCCCCAGAAGCCTGGTCTACTCCATCGCCCCGATTTCCGGTGTTTTCATCATCTTAGCGCAGATTATCAACATCTATGAGGACATCACCGGCGAAAAAGTCGATTCCAAGGAGGGTGCAGACAAATGAGTATCACCATGACGACCGTTATCCTGTTCGCCGTGTTCGGCATCCTGCTGTTCCTCGGCGTGCCCATCTCCATCAGCATTGTGGCGTCCAGCATTGTGACCGCCATGTCCACCCTTTCGTGGGATCAGATTACCTTCATCACGATGCAGAAGATGAACTCCGGCGTGGAGAGCTTCTCTCTGCTGGCCGTGCCCCTCTTCATCCTGGCCGGCAACATCATGAACAACGGCGGTATTGCCAAGCGCCTGGTCAACTTCGCGCAGCTGTTTGTCGGCAAGATTCCCGGCTCGATGGCACAGGCCAACATCCTGGGCAATATGCTGTTCGGCGCGCTGTCCGGCTCCTCTGTTGCGGCAGCCTCCGCTATGGGCGGCTGCATCAGCCCCATCGAGGAGGAGAACGGCTATGACCCGGCTTACTCCGCCGCCGCCAACATCGCCTCCGCTCCCACCGGTCTGCTGATTCCCCCGACATCCGCCTTCATCGTCTACTCCACCGTCGCGGGCGGTGTCTCCATTTCCACCCTGTTCATGGCCGGTTATGTGCCCGGCATCCTGATGGGCCTGTGCTGCATGGTGGTCGCTTTCATCGGCGCCAAGAAGGCAGGCATGAAGGCCACCGGCTTTGACCACAGCCAGAGCGTGCTGAAAACCGTCTGGGACGCCGTGCCCAGCCTGCTGCTGATTATCATCGTCATCGGCGGCATCGTCTCCGGCATCTTCACCGCCACCGAGGGCGCAGGCATCGCCGTTCTGTACTGCCTGATTCTCTCCATCATCTACAAGAGCATTGATTTCAAGGGCTTCCTGAGCATCCTGCTGAACTCTGCCAAGACCAGCGGCATCATCCTGTTCCTGATTTCTGCTTCCTCCGCAATGTCCTTTGTCATGGCGTACTCTGGCATCCCGGCTGCCATCTCCAACGGCCTGATGAGCCTGACCGACAACAAGTACATCATCTTCCTGCTGATGAACATCATCCTGCTGGTCATCGGTATGTTCATGGACATCACCCCGGCTATCCTGATTTTCACCCCGATTTTCCTGCCCATCGCCATGAGCTTTGGCATGACCGAGATTCAGTTCGGCGTCATGCTGATCTTCAATATGTGCCTGGGCAACATCACCCCGCCGGTCGGTTCTGTTCTGTTTGTCGGCTGCGGTATCGGCCATGTCACGATTGAGCAGGTCACCTCCAAGCTGATTCCCTACTTTGTCGTGCTGATTGCCGCCCTGCTGGCCGTCACCTACATCCCGGCCCTGTCCCTGGGCCTGCCCAGCCTGATGGGCCTGATCTAAGCCATAGTTTTTTCTGTCATAAAAGCAAAAGCAGCGCCCTGCGCGGAATTACCCGCAGGGCGCTGCGCTGTTTCTATATGTGTTTACTCAAAGGTAATTTTCAGGATTGCGTCAGCTCGTTCACGGCGGTCTCCAGCTGAATCAGCGCCTGAGTCAGGGTGGCGCGGGGGCAGGCAATGTTGAACCGCTGGAAGCCCTGCCCGACGGTGCCAAAAATCGCACCGCTGTCAAGCCAGAGCTTAGCTTTATGCAGAATGAAATCCTCCAGCGCATCGGGGCTCAGCCCCAGCCTGCGGAAATCCACCCAGACAAGATAGGTTCCCTCAGGCGCGTGCATGGTCAGCTGCGGCAGGCGGGTGCGGAGAAACTCCGCCATATACGCAATATTGCCGCACAGATAATCATTGACGGCATTGTACCAGACCTCGCCGTGGGTGTAGGCGGCCTCGGCGGCAACAATTCCGGCGGCGTTCAGCTGACTGTAGCCGCTGGCGTTGTAGATACGGCGGAACTGCTTGCGCAGCGCCTTCTCCGGAATGAACAGATTTGACATCTGCAGCCCGGCAATGTTGAAGGTCTTGCTGGGGGAGGTCGCAATCATACTGAACTGTGCAAAGGCCGGGTAAACCGCGGCAAAGACATGATGCTCACCCTGCCAGACAAAGTCGGCGTGAATCTCGTCACTGAAAACCGTGACATGGTGCTTCTGGCAGATGCGGCCGAGCGTCAGCAGCTCTTCGCGGCTCCAGACACGGCCAACCGGGTTGTGGGGGCTGCACAGCAGGAACAGCTTGACCTGATTATCGACAATTTTAGCCTCAAAATCAGCATAATCAATCTGATAGCGGCCGTCAGCGTCCTGCTGCAAATCACTGGAAACCAGCCTGCGGCCATTGTCCAGCACCACCTCGCTGAATGGGTAGTAGACCGGCTGCTGAGCCATCTGCATTTTCAGTACGCCAGCGGTGTGGAGCATCTGCTGGACCACGCCACCAACACCCTGCGCACCCCCATGTGGTACGCCACGATGTGCGATGCGGACGGCACCCTGCTGGAGCAGTGCAACATTGTCCGCGCCTTCCACCGCCTGCCGCTGTGGAAGGCGCTGCCGTAAAAGTACATACCGCGAACAGAAAACCGGCGCCCGCCACAATGGCAGACGCCGGTCTTTTGAATCATGCAGCCCTGTTTACACAGCTTTGGCGCGGGTGGGCTTGAGCTTCTCGGCTGCAAGGCAGAGCAGCACGGTCAGCACCATATCGGGCAGGGTGTACCCGACCGGCGTATCCACGCCCATCAACAGGCGGTAGGCCGCAAAGCCGATTGCCCAGATAACAAGGTTGCGGGCATCGGCAGCTACCGCAAAGCGGTCACGCTTCAAAAGGAAGTGATCCGCAATCTGCACGGCAATCATCGGCGCAAAAACCGAACCGATGAGGTACAGAAAGCCGGTAATGTCATCCATCGGGAAGAGGATGGCGGCAACCGTGCCGATGACCGCCACCACGATGGCGGTCTTTTTGCCGTTCAGCTTTGCAGAAAGGCTCTCCGCCGAGATACCGGCGCTCCATGCGTCCAAAAAGGTCGTTGTAACGGTGGAAAGCACCAAAATTACCAGTGCGGCGATACCCAGCCCCGCCTTTACCATAATGACGGCAATGTCATACTCGCCGGTAAAAATGGCTGCGCCCATGCCAATGACGTACATCCAGCAGGACACCGCACCGTAAACCAGCACGCTGACCCACGTTGCCTGCGTGGGCTTCTCGGCGTCGCGGGTGTAATCGCTGATCAGCGGCAGCCAGGACAGCGGCATGGCCACAGCCAGCTCGACCGCTGCGCCAAAGGTCAGGCCATCGTCCGCCACACCGGCCATTGTATTGCCGGAGAAGAAGATAACCTTGCACAGGACAAGCGTCAAAATAAACAAGGCGGCCATGGTAATTTTGTTAATCCAGCCCAAATCGGTCACGCCCACGGCAATCCACAACACGATAAGGGCACCGATAACCAGACACCAGACCCAGCGGCCAATATCAAAAATGCCGCCCACGGCCAGCGCGCCGTCATAAATCATAATGGCCGTCCAGCCCACAAGCTGCAGCACGTTCAAAAAGGCAAACAGCAGGCCGCCCTTCTGGCCGAAGCTCATTTTGACGGTTTCCATCGCACTGCGGCCGGTGCGCCCGCCGATGAGTCCCGCCAGCAGCATCATGGCACAGCCGATGATGTGACCGAGGAGGATGGCCGCAAAGCCCTTTGCCATACCGAGAGATGCAAAGGACGTGCCTGTGAGGATTTCTGCCAACGAGACGCCCGCGCCGAACCAAATCAGGCCGTTCTGAAAGGTAGAGGTTTTTTTCATTCGACAAAATCCCCCTTGAGCGCGAACATATGGTTCATCGGGCCGGAGCCGTGGCCCAGATCCAGCATGGCGGCCAGCGCGCCGGAGATGTACGCCTTGGCGCGCTCGACCGAGGTGGTCAGGTCATACCCCTTTGCCAGGTTGGAGGCAATGGCGCTGGACAGCGTGCAGCCGGTGCCGTGGGTGTTGGGGTTATCAATGCGGCGGCCGCGGAACCACTGGCCTGCACCGTCCCGCCAGAGCAGATCATCGGCATCGTTAATCTGGTGCCCGCCCTTGCAGAGCACCGCACAGCCGTAGCGCTCGCTGATGGCCTTGGCGGCCTGCTCCATATCGGATGCGTTGTGAATCGGCATTTCGGCCAGAATCTCCGCCTCCGGGATGTTGGGGGTCAGCACCTCTGCCAGTGGCAGAAGGTTCTTGCACAGGGCGGTCACGGCATCATCCCGCAGCAGCTTTGCGCCGGAGGTGGCCACCATAACGGGGTCCACAACAATATGCGCTGCATTGTATTCCTTCAGCTTTGCGGCGATGGTCTCAATCAGCGCTGCCGAGGATACCATGCCGATTTTCACAGCATCAGGGCGGATGTCGGTAAAGACGGCATCCAGCTGCTCGGCCAGAAAATGCGGGGTTGTCTCGAAGATGTCGGTCACGCCGGTGGTGTTCTGGGCGGTCAGGGCCGTGATAGCGCTCATGGCAAAAACGCCGTTGGCGGTCATGGTCTTGATGTCTGCCTGAATTCCGGCGCCTCCGCTGGAATCGCTTCCAGCAATGGTCAATGCTGTTCTCATTGATTATGCTTCCTTTCTGTACAGCAAGTTTTGTAACGCGGCACAAGGTGGTGCCCCCAATGTACCGCAAAAAAGTGCGGATGTGCCAAATAGGGCACACCCGCACTGGTAGCGCTGTATCTCCCTACGTTGGCATTATCCAAATCAGGTTACGGGTCAGGGCAACACAGCCCACTCTCAGCCTGCTTGACGCAAGCTCCCCTTTGTACAAAAATATAGTAGCACAGCTGCTCGGCATTTGCAAGATAAATTTTCCGCTGCTTACAGCTTCTCGCTCAATGCGCGCAATTCGCGGCTGGCTTGCGCGGGGTCACGGGCAGAAAAAATTGCGCTGACAACGGCCACACCGGCCAGGCCCCGGCCCTGCAGCTGCAGGATATTTCCCGCGTCAATGCCGCCGATGGCTACCACCGGGATGGTCACGGCGTGGGTCACGGCGGTCATCGTCTCGGCGGTGACCGGGTGCGCATCCAGCTTGGTGCCGGTCACAAACGCCGCGCCACAGCCAAGGTAGTCCGCACCGTCCGCCTGTGCCGCCAGGGCTTCGGCGGCGTTATGCGCTGATACGCCAAGAATTTTGTCCGGCCCCAGCAGGGCGCGGGCGCGGCGGGCAGCCATATCGCTCTGCCCCACATGGACACCGTCCGCACCGGACGCAAGTGCTACCTCTACATCATCATCCACCACAAAGGGTACACCGCGGGTGTGGCAGAGCGCTGCCAGCGCGCGGGCCTCAGCCAGAAGCTCCGCGGGGGAGCAGTCCTTGTCGCGCAGCTGCACAAAGGTGGCCCCGCCGTCCAGCGCGGCAGAGACGGTTTCCAGCAGGGTGCGCCCCTGCAGATGGCGGCTGTCGGTCACGGCATACAGCCGCAGCTGTTCGGGCAAAACTTTCATAAAAAGAGCCTCCTTGGGGTTGTTTGCTACCACTATACCCCCGCCAAGGCAAAAATGCAAGCGGCACTTGACAACCCCGGCGCAAAGGTGTACCATACGTGGTAAGAACAGGGGAGCCGGAGGTCCGGCTGAGAGGAAGCACACCGCTTCGACCCTTTGACCTGATGTGGATTATGCCACCGTAGGAAGGACTCAATACCGTCTTTTTTTGCAGGGCTACCCATCGGCACCCTGCTTTTATTTTTGAAATTTTGGGAGAAGGGAAGAGATAGACCGTCAGAATCCGCGGGCCGAGGGGGAGCGCCCTGGGCCTTTGCAGTGTCCGCGATGGGAAGCCGTGTTCCGGCGTGAGAGGAAGCCAGTGAGCTTCGACCGACCACCATGCACCCATGTATCCGGGGTGCAGTGGGCCCGTGCGGGAGCTGTGCGCGGTTTTGGCGGCGGCTCTTCCGCTTTTTCATGTCGCATTTACAAGGAAAAGGAGACCCAAAATGAAAACAAATACAAAAAAAATCGCGTTGGCCGGCGTATTATGTGCAGTGGCCGTTGTAGGCAGTATGTTCTCGTTCCCGGTGTTCGGCAGCAAGTGCGCGCCGGTACAGCATATGGTCAACGTGCTGTGCGCCGTGCTGCTGGGCCCGTGGTATGGCGTGGCCGTGGCTTTTGTGGCAAGCCTGTTGCGCAATCTGCTGGGCCTTGGCAGCCTGATGGCCTTCCCGGGCAGTATGTGTGGCGCGCTGCTTTGCGGAATTTTGTACCATAAGACGAAGAATTTGCTGGCCACTTTAGCGGGCGAGGTCTTTGGCACCGGCATCATCGGCGGACTGTTGGCATGGCCTGTGGCGGTGTTCCTGATGGGCAAGGCCGCGGGCGATATCGCCTTTTACGCCTATATTGTGCCGTTTCTTGTGTCCACGGTGGGTGGCTCCATCATCGCCGGTGTGGTGCTCATTGCACTGGAAAAGAACAGTACTCTGAAAAAAATGCAGGCAAGCCTTGCCCGCTGAAAGAGGAACGCATGACCTGCGAAGAAGCACGCGCTGCCATCCGCAGCCGCCAACCGCTGCTGCACTGTATATCCAACGTAGTTACGTCAAATGATTGTGCCAATTTAGCACTGGCCGTAGGGGCAAGCCCCATCATGGCGCAAGCGCCGCAGGAGATGGCAGAGATTGCCGCCCTTGCCGATGCGGTGGTACTGAACACCGGCACACCCAATGAAGCCAATTTCACCGCCGCACGCCTTGCGGGTAGTACAGCTAACCGGCGCGGTGTGCCGGTGGTGCTGGACCCGGTGGGCGTAGGTGCCAGCTCATGGCGGCTGGCGCAGATACGTGTTCTTTTACAGCAGGTACATCCCACGATTGTCCGGGTCAATTACGGTGAGGCGGCCGCTTTGCTTACAAGCGGCCGAGAAGTTTCCGCCAACGCAACCGAGGAAACCGCAGACCCTGTACCATCTGATTTTGCCGCAGTGGAGCACGGTGTGGACAGCCTGACCGCGCCCACGGATGCTGCAGCCTGCGCCAAGGCATTGGCTGCTCAGCTCGGCACGGTTGTGTTGCTCTCCGGCGAGGAGGATTTGGTTACCGATGGCCATACGGTGTACACTGTACGCGGCGGCAGTCCGCTGATGCGGCGCGTCACCGGCGCAGGCTGTATGCTGTCGGTGCTGTGCGGTGCGTTTGCCGCGGTGGAGCATGACGCTTTGGCCTCCGCCCGCCACGCAGCCACGTTTTGGAAGTCCTGCGCCGCCGCAGCAGCTGCCCAATGCCGCGGCAGCGCCAGCTTCCGTGTGGCCCTGCTGGACGAAGCGTCGATGTAATGGCTCGGCTAAACCGTATTTTTGCATGAACTTATTACGAAAAACCCGTTTTGGCCGGGGTAGGGGGCATTTTTGTTTCGCTGAACGGCAGCACAAAAAAGATTGGCTCAAAAAACCGCGATGGGTACGAGCTGGCGATTCATGTGCTGGAACTTCTGCGCGATATGGCATTTGACGGCGTGCATAGCAACTGGGTGATGCATAGCAACAACGCCGATGATTTTGCCAATAGGATTACCTTGTGTGAAACATATAAGGTGTCGGCGCTTTCGGTGATGTGTTCAAGCCGGATTCCTCGCACCAGCTGCCCAGTGCCCCCCACCGCCGCGCATAACCCGCAGGAGCCGTGCAAAAGCTGCAACCTGCAAAAAAACTGCCTGCCCTGTATGGCGTTCAATCATAAGCTGCACGGAAAAATCGCTTTCGGCACTCAAGAGTGCCCGCTGAAACAGGAAAGAGCTTTGCTTTGACACAGCTTTGACAATTCGGTTAGGAATTCTTTAAGCCGCCCCCCTATATTTCGCTAAACATCGATTTAGCGAAATATTGTAAATTGCATTTAGATACCCTGCTTTTTCTGCTTCTCTGTTCCCTGTCACTTGCATTTATACGCAACTTTGCTAACAGGGTCAAAGCAATGGAAACATCTTTCAATAATTGTAATCCTATGGCAACACCGCACAATGATATTGTCAATATCACTATAACGCAAAAGAGGACACCCTACGGTGCCCCCCTCTTACAGGTTGCAGCGGGCCGGAACCCGCCGCTTGTTATAAATTGAAAATCAGCAGCTTATCTTTTCTCTTCTTTTCCAGCACAGAAAGCCGTACATATCGTTGAAAAAGAAAATCGCAAAATTGACCACCACCGGAATATATATCGGGTTTTCCATGGAGGCCAGCGTCCACAGTATAATCAGGACAATATCGTTGGACGCATAGCCCAGCGCATAATAGGACGAGCGCAGCATGGTAAGTGTTGCCGCCAGCACACTTGTTGCAATGGAAATTGTGCTGAACAGGATATGCGGCGTGTTCAGTGCATCCAGAATCCGGTAAAATAAACACGTTGCCACTGCCGCAAAAACGATTACGCCAAGGATGTGCCGGGGTTTGAGCTTTTGAATGGCAACTTCTTTTCCGTTTGGCGCAGGATTCTTTATCCATGTAATCGTTGACCACACCGCCATTGGCAGGGCCATGCCCAGATAGGTTATCATTTCACCCCAGTAATGGAATCTCCATGAAATGATGCCGTACAGAACGCTGAACACCACCATTAAAATCTGCGCCCATACGTTTCCTTTTGCGGCAAAAATCAGGGACGTGATGCCAACACACGCGGCAACCAGTGTCAGAATGTCCATATTTTCTGTCAGCGTGTTTGAAAGTATCACAATGCACAAGGACCCCAGCCACAACATCCATTCCTTGCGGGTCAAATCTTTTATCGGATTGCTCATTCAAATCTCCTTATGGAAAGTGTTTGCCGGTTCCGTTCCGGTTTAGGAAAACAACATATTGAACAAATCATCAATGGTGCGGCGCTCCTCACCGAGCGCCATCTCAATGTCGGTAACGGTTGTAGGCTGCATAAGGCCTCTCAGTGGAGGATTTATTCGGCAACGTATTATTGACAGTACCACAAATACCAGCGAAATACAAGGGCTTGTGCAAATTTATACAGTGGCATCTATGCAAAATTCCCCCGACTGCCTTATATACAGCAGTCAGGGGAATTTTCTTACATATCTCGCCTCTTTACGACTTTACTCAAATCATACCGCGGCTCGTATTTTACTGTGCAGCCTTTTTGCTTGCCTTCTTGAAGTCCTTGTAGGCCTTGTATTCCTCGGTCTTGCGGAGCTTTTTGGCACCCAGAATCCAGAGCACCAGACCCAGCAGGAAGAAGAACACGGCGGCGCAGGCAATGATAATCACAATCGTAATCACCATCGGGCGGACCACCTTGATGGTGGTGTTTGCGCCCACACCGTTCATGCCGCAGCTGTTGGCAATGGCATACAGGTTGTGGTGGCAGGCCTCACGCATTGCGTTGACGATAACGCCGTCATTCTGGTACTGCGGCAGCATATCGGTCACGTAGGGCATCATAGCGTCATAGATGGACACACCGGCCATCACGCCGTCCGGGCCGTTGACGTAGACGTTCAGCACGTTGTCGGTGATGACCATACCATCACAGCCCCACTCGCCGCGCAGGATGCCGTTGACCAGACCCGCGTTACCACCGGACCAGACAGCGCCCCAGCGGGTGTAGGCAATCATAACACCGTTGCCGTTGCCCACTTCGATGGGTGCCTGAAAAGCCTTCAGGTAGACCTCGCGGGCAGCCTGCTCATTGAGCCAGACGCCCAGACCAATGCGGTCCTGCTCGCAGTCGTTCAGCGCAAAGTGCTTCATAACCACGTGAACACCCTTCTCCTGAATGGCGGCAACCTCATAGGCGCTCATCATACCGGAGAGGAAGCCGTCCTCGGAGTAGTACTCAAAGTTACGGCCGCCATAGGGGGTGCGGTGGATGTTGTTGCCGGGGCCGTACAGACAGGCGATGTCGGCCTGCAGGCAGTTGTTGCCGATGACCTTGCCAATCTCGGTCATCAGGTCGGTGTTGAAGGTGGCGGCCATAACATCCTCGGAGGTGAAGGCCGTGGCGGTCAGCTGGGTGGCATCGCTGCCCAGCAGGCTGGCGGTCAGACCCTGCGGGCCGTTCTCGTCACGGGTGCCGGGAGCCTCGACGCTCTTGACAGGCATCGTCCAGTGGAACGCATCGGAAATCAGGGTGTTCATCTCGTCGAAGGTCAGCTCGTCCAGCAGATTCTCCCACTTGGGATCGTCATAGTCGAGGCCGATCATCTCATACAGCGTCACACCATTAGCTTTGCCCATTGCAGGCAGGTTCATCGTCTCGTAGTCGGCGGCGTTGTAGCGCACGTCCTGCAGATCCTTCTTGAGCTGTTCAGTCAGAACCAGCTTGACCGTCTCGGTGGGCAAAGTGCCGTTCCAGTCACTGCGGCTCAGCCACGTGACAGTGTTGCTCTCGCCGTCATAGAGGTTCGGGTCGGCACAGGACAGCTGGTTGACAATCTCGGTGCCGTTCTCGCTGGTGGAGTAGGTGGTGGTGTCGAGCGCGTCCTCCGTCCAGCTGTAGGTCAGGTCGGCGCTGCCGTCGGCGGTCATTTTGCCGTTGGTAGAGGCAACCGTGTAGCCCTTGGCTGCCAGAATGTTATTCACAGCGTTGTGCGCATCGGTAGCGGCGGTGAGGTAATAGTCACCGGCATCCAGAATGTAGGTGCCTGCGCCGTAGGTGTCAAAGCTGGCAATGTCGCGCTTGTTGACGGTCATCTTGACGGTCTCGCTTGCACCGGGGGCCAGCTCGGCAGTCTTGCCGAAGCCGACCAGCGCCACGGCGGACTTCTCCACGCCGTTGGCCTTGTCATACTCGGTGTAGGGGCTCTGAACGTAGACCTGCACGGTCTCCTTACCGGCCACAGCGCCGGTGTTCGTGACCTTGACGCTGACGTCATAGGTATCGTCGGCGGCATTATACTGCACGTTCATATCGCTGTAGCTGAAATCGGTGTAGGACAGGCCATAGCCGAAGGGATAGGCCACAATGTCGCTGTAGGCGTAGTCCCCCGCGTTGCCGCTTCCGGTGACAAAGTCCTCATAGCGGGTCTCGTAGTACTTGTAGCCTACGTAGATGCCCTCCTGATAAATCATATAGGTGCTGCCCTTTTCGGGGACATCGCCGCCCTCAACATAGCCGTCATAGACGGTGGGCGTGAAGTTCCACATAGCGGGGGCGCTGTAGTTATCGTAGCAGTAGGTATCCACCAGGCTACCGGAGGGGTTCACATCGCCGACCAGAATCTGGGCCACGGCGTTGATGCCGGTGATGCCCACATCGCCAATCCAGAGGGCGGCGTCAATGTCATACTCGTTGTCCTTCAGGAAATCGACCTGCAGGGCATTGGCAGAGTTGATGAGCACAACAATCTTCTGAATCTGGCCGTTCTTCTTCATCTCGGCCAGATTGGCAAGCAGTGCCTTCTCATTCTCGTCGAGTGCCAGATAGTTGACCTCGCCGTAGGACAGGTCTGCGCCCTCGCCGCCGACGCGGGAGAGGGTGACGATGGCGGCATCGCCGTAGTCGGCCACGCTGTTTTTCACCTCATCGGTGTAGACGTCCCACGGCACCTCCGCGGTAGCAGAGCTCTCGGTGGCAACCGTACCGCTGCCTGCGCGGGCGTAGTCCTTACCGGCACCGGTGGTGTAGAAGTCCCACAGCGTTGGGTTGACGGTTGCGCCCACCTTTTCCAGCGCGGTGCGCAGGGTGTCGGCGGTGGAAGCGTCAATGTTGCCGGAGCCCGTGCCGCCATAGACCAGGTTCACACTGGAGGAAGAGAAGGTGCTGACCTTCGCGTCCTTGGCAAGCGGCAGGGCGTTGTTGTTGTTCATGAGCAGGGCTGCGCCCTCGGCCTCGACCTGCTGGCAGAGCACGAGACCGTAGTCCACCATCTCCTCCGCGGAAGCGAAGTCACTGGTGAAGTACTGTGCGTTGGGGTCCTCATTTTCCAGCTCCCAGAAGGTACCACCAACAAACGCCGCAATCGTGTTGTCGAAGGTGGTGAGAACCTTGGAAAGCGGGATGAATACGACCATGAGCACAGCGCAGAGGATTGTCAGAATCTTCCACGCCAGCACGGTCTTGCGCTTGGCCTTTTTGTAGGCTTTTTTCAGCGCTTTCTTTTGTGCTTTGATTTCGTCCATGATTTTCTCCTTACCAATTTTTGTCACCGCTAAGGTGTTTTTCCCTATTGTACACGTTAATTAGCAACTCCGCAACAATTCTGAAGCAATTTGCGAAATTCGGTAGCCTTTCTGAAATATCCGGCTTTTGCGTGACAAAAAACGCGGCGCATATTTGTGCAAAGTGAACAAATCACAGCCTTTTGGGGTGCTGACCGCGCCGCAGAGGAGCCTCTCCCCCGCTTAGTATTCCACCCCTTCGCGGGCAGTGACGCCCTGCGCATAGGGGTGCCTTACCGCCCGCATTTCGGTCGAGTAATCCGCGGCGGTCTGCATCCATTCCGCAGGCTCGCGCCCGGTGAACACAACCTCAGCGGTCTTGGCGCGGGCGGCGGCCACCTTCAGCAGCTGCTCCTCCACCAAGCCGCTTTTGCAGGCAGCGCAGGCCTCGTCCAGCACCAAAAGCTCAAACGGCTCAGCCAGTGCGGCCTGCAGCGCGGCGTTGTTGTTTGCCCGCGCCTCGGCCTTTTCGGCGTCCGTCATCTGCCACGTAAACTTTGCATTCGGGCAGGCGCGCACCGTGGCCCCACAGCGGCGCAGCAGGGAGATTTCCCCGCTGGTGCCGTCCTTCAGGAACTGCACAACCGACACCCGCTGCCCATGCCCCAGTGCCCGCAGCGCCAGACCCATCGCGGCCGTGGTCTTGCCCTTTCCGTCACCCCAGTACAGCTGCAGCATTTTGTTTCCTCCTCGTTCTTTCTATTGAGAGAAATTTTCTGCACTTATTTTAGCATAATTTTCCCCGCAGGGCTATAGGGCAATCGGTAAAGGCTGCTTGCGGGAAACTGCAGGCGACCCATATGCTACCCAAACAAAAAAGCCGGGGCAAGCCTTGCTTGTCCCGGCTGATTCAGATGATCGGAGTCATAGCCTCATACCCTTTTTTATGATTTGTATGGGGTCTTATGCAAAGGCGTCTCGCCTTATTTCCTAGTACATCGGAGTATCTCCTTATAAATCAGGTGAATTGCAGATAACCTCTGTCGGGTGGAACGGCGGTAGTCATAGCTGCCAGCCTTCTTTCTTGTCCTGATTCATATCTTCTGGGGTCTGTTTTGACGGCCCCTGAGTCTGCCAACTGTAGTGTAAGCAACCGTGCATCGCGTTTCTATATGTCTTTTACAGGGTATGACCTGCGGCTTCGGATGCGGTTCTTATTCTGTCAGCAGGCCCAGGCCCGCCGGTAATGAATGGGATCCTTGAAGTTTGCCATCGGACTTGAGCCTCCTTCCTTACGAAATACTGCCGGCGGCCTTTTGCTTCTCTTAGAGCTTTTAGCTCCTTATCTCCGGCTGTTTTCTTTCTGTGACTATACTATAGCACACCCACGTCGATTCGTCCATTCGCAGACTTCACAACGTTGGAAGGCCTGATTTGTACAGTTTCCGCCTTGAAAATCCTATGCTATGCGTGCTATAATAAGAATGTTGGGCTGTCTCTGCCGCACTGCGCAGGACGGCTTTTTTACTGGCTTGTACCGGAAGGAAAGGAAATCAGCATGAAAATTGCAGTCCCCTATGAAAACGGCGCAGTGTTTGCGCACTTTGGCCACGCGGCGCAGTTCAAGCTCTACACGGTGGAAAGCGGTATGATTCTGCACACCGAGGTCACTTCCACTGAGGGCAGCGGCCACAGCGCCGTGGTCGGCTTCTTGCAGCGCAACGGCGTAGATACCGTCATCTGCGGCAACATCGGCGGCGGTGCCCAAAGCGCCGTAATCGGGGCCGGTATGCGGCTGTACTGCGGCATCGCCGGTGATGCGGACAAGGCCGTGCTGGCGCTGCTGGCGGGTAAGCTGGTCAGTGACCCCGCCGCCTTGCAGGGCAGCCACTGCGGCCACGGCGAGGGGCACCACTGCGGCGGGCACTGCCACTGAGTGCCGCACGATAAAAGGGGTTTTCCAAAATGGAGATACAATCTGTTGCTCTGCTCGGTGCCGGTGCGGTCGGCTCCTACGTGATTTGGGGACTTGCACAAAAAAGTGGCCTACACTTTGGCGTAATTGCCGAAGGTGCGCGGGCAGAAAAGCTGCGCCAAGGCTTTGTTATCAATGATACCGTCTATCATCCGCCGGTCTGGACGCCGCAGCAGGCGCACGGCGTGGATTTGTTGATTGTGGCGCTGAAATACGGCGCACTGCCCGGCGCGCTGGACACGATCCAGACAGTTGTCGGCGAGAACACTACCGTGATGAGCCTGATGAACGGCGTGGACAGCGAGGAAATCATTGGGGCGCGGGTGGGCGCAGAACATCTGCTGCCCGCCCTGATTAAGATAGCCTCCCGCCGCACCGAGGATGGTGTCCGCTTTGACCCCGCAACCACCCTTGGCATTATCTATGGCGAGCTGAACGCACCGTTTGACAGTGCGCGTGTTGGTGCGGTGGAGCGGCTGTTTGCCGGTACCGGGGTCAACCTGCGCGTTACCGAGCACATCCGCGAGGAAATGTGGTGCAAGTTCCGCCTGAACGTCTGCAACAATCTGCCGCAGGCCATTCTGGGCGCGGGCATCGGCTGTTACCGTGACAGCGAACATATGGAAGCCATCCGCAGCGGCCTGCGCAACGAGCTGGAGGCCATTGCCGCGGCCAAGGGCATTGATATGACCAAGGTGGATGCCTCCACCGTCCACGGCAGCCCTGCGGCGGCCTCGGCGCGGTTTTCCACCCTGCAGGATCTGGAGGCCGGGCGCCACACCGAGATTGATATGTTCTCCGGCGCGTTGATGCGCATGGGCCGTGAGCTGGGCATCCCCACGCCGTACAACGACTACACCTACCATATGATTAAGGCGTTGGAGGAAAAGAATGACGGCCGCTTCACCTACGATGGCAGCGAGCCGCTGTGCTGGTCAAAGTAATAACCTATCCGTTTTCCGGGCAGCTATGCCCGGATTTTTTATTTTTTTGCAGAAATTTTCTCTCAATAGCCGGACAAAGGCCGTATAACTCCGTGGCAAATGTTATTTTGCAGATGCTTTTGGCCGTTGCTATGCTCATTGGGCAATATAGTGAATGTATGTCACTAACTTCCCGCCTTTGTCGCGCTACAAAATCACCGTGTCCCTGTAGGGAAGGGTCTTGTCCCCGCCGCGTTACCCGCCAGCGCCTTCTCCCTTGCAAAATGGCTGACAAGCCGCCTGAGGGTTGCCCCGGCGTTCTGGGCGTGCTCGGCCTCAACAAATCGCTCACGACGGTTCATGCCGGGGATGCTGCGTTCCATGAGCTTGTTTTCCTCAGGCATGAAGCTCCTCCTTTCCCATCTGGGAATCGTAAATATCCCGATACACCTTACAGCTCTGCAACAGTTCCTCATGGCTGCCGCAGGCCGCCACGGTGGTTGCATAGCCGTCTGCGGTGCCGGTGATAAACTCCTCTGCTTGCGCGGCCTGCGCGGCGGCACGGATGCTCTCGCTGTCGGCCCCTTCCCTGCCCCACGCAATGTTCTGGGCAATGGACTGGTGAAACAGCTCTGCCTTCTGCAGTGCTATCGAAACCTTGTTTCGCAGGGCCTGCAGGGTGTATTCCCGCACGTCCACACCATCCACCAGAACCGTGCCCTCCGCCGCATCATAAAACCGCGGAATCAGGTTGACAAGGGCAGATTTTCCGCAGCCGGTCGCGCCCATAATGGCCACCGTCTCCCCGGGCAGAATGGTCAGGTTGATGTTTTTCAGAGCCATCCGGTCGCTGCCGGGATAGGAAAACGAGACATTCCGGAACTCAATCTTGCCGTGCTGTTCGGTCTGTCCGTCAAAAGAGCCGTCCTGCAGCTGGGGCTCTGTGTGAAGAACCTCCTTGACCCGCTTCCATGAGGCGAAGCCTCTCGAAATATTCTGGGATAGCATTGTCAGCCCCATAATGCCGTTGAGCAGTTGGGTGGTGTAGGTGATGGCGGCCATTATAACGCCGGGCGTTGCGGCCCCCGCCGCCACTTCAAAGGCACCCACACGCAGAATCAGGGCCACCACCACATATATCAGGATATTGATGATGGGATTCATAAAGGTAAGGATGGTCAACATCTGTAATTGCGTGCAGACGAGTGCGCCGTTTGCCTTGCCGAAGCGCAGCTTTTCATAGCCCTCACAGATGCAGGCCTTGATGACGCGGATGCCGGAGATATCCTCCTGCAGGATGGCGTTAATTTCATCCAGCTGCGCCTGCAGCCGGGTAAACAGTGGGTTTGCCTTTGTCAGACAGAGCCCCATACAGCCGACAATCAGCGGAAACGCGCACAATGCAATGAGGCCGAACCGCGTATTGAGCCGGAACAGAAAGAAAATGCTGCCAAACATCAGCATTCCGGTGCGAATCATACCGCGGACAAACTGCGAAACCAGATTCTGCACCTGTGTGATGTCATTGGTCATACGTGTAACCAGCGAGCCAGTGCCAAAGCAGTCCACCTACGGAAAGGAGAAGGTCATCAGCCTGCGGAAGGCATCCTTACGGATATCATTGCCGACATTCTGCCCGGTCATATGCACAAAAGCGTTGTTCAGAGAGCCACAGAGGCCGCCAAACAGAACCAGGCTGGTCATTTTGAGGCCCAACGCCCAAATCAGGCTCATATCCCCCACGCCGCCGGTATGAACGCCCAGAACGCCATCATCGGCAATCCGGCTCATCAGCTCCGGCTGCAGCAGTTCCATCAGTACCTCCCCCACCATAAACGCAGCCGCAAGCACTGCATACGACAGATACCGCTTTACATATTTCCACATATCATTCCCCTTCTGACTGCCGATATGTCTTGTCCCAGTGGGCGCTGATTCTTTCCAGCAGTTCAATCAGAGTGTCCTTTTCCTGCTCGGAAAGCACGGAAAACATCTGCTCATGGCGTTCCCTGCGCTTGACGGCGGCTTCCTGCGCCAGCTGCTCCCCTGCCGGTGTCAGGCAGATGTCCGTGGTTCGGTGGTCTGCCTCACTGGAGGTCCGTGAAATTAAGTCGGCCTGCTCCAGCTTGTTGAGCACCTCGCTGGCCGAGCCCGGCTGCACCCCCAGCCGCGCTGTCAGTTCTTTCTGGGTCATGCCCGCCGTCTCCCGCAAAAGAATCATAATCCGCTTCTGGCTGGCCCGCCCCTCGGCAATCTGGCGCATGGTGTGCCCGATATCCCAGAAATTCCAGATCAGCTTATTGTTTTGGTCTAAATGCTTATATTGTTCCTTCACAAAAGCAACCTCCTTACGTTATTTTTAATCATTAGGTACCTTGATAATTATACAGTAGCAAAGCCAGACTGCCAAGGTACCTAACATATTAGCTTCTGCAATCAGCACCTTCCATTGCGAGACTTTTTCTGATTTTTGTCAGAAAATTTCTCTCAATAGCAGAAAAATTCTCGCAATTCAGGATGTTTCACGGTTTATATGTATCGTTGTTTCGTTATTTTTAGGGCTTTAATTTTTTTATTTTCCTGCCAGAATAAAACTCGCAATTAAAAAACAGGTCTTCTCCCCCCCTACCCTGCCGGAACGATTTTACGCGAACATTGTTCCTTGGTTTCCTCTGAAGCACGATTTTTTTCTTTGCAAATTGCAGAAAATTTCTCTCAATAGGGGTGTTTTCCACCGGCATTTTTTTAATTTTTTGTGCAGAAAAAAACTCGCAATAGCCCGAATTGAGAGAAACTTTCTGCCGAATTGAGAGTTTTATTCTGGGAAAAAACGCAGAAGAAAGCTCTCAATTCACGGGAAATTTTCTCTCAATAGTACAGAAAAAAACTCCCAGTAAACCAGAAAATTTCTCTCAATTCAGCATAATAAAGCTCTCAATCTACATTATTATATATAAAGAAGTAAATTATAAATAATAAAATAATAATTATGGGGAAAAATAAACTTTTATTTGGTGATTTTTCATTGCGAAAAAACGTTGACATTTCTCTCAATACAGTGTATTCTAATGGTATCGTATGGCGGAGGTAACAGGCTATGGCTACAAAAACTAACCCGGAAGTGATTGAGGGTGAATACATTGACCCAGATACCTCCGCAGAAAATAACGGCACAAAGCGGCGCAAGCGCAGCGCAGGCGTACCAAAGTACAACCCGGCTTCGGAATCCATCATTACCAAGAGCAATGACCTGATTCAGAAAACGAAGTACGCCCTGCCCAAGCTGGAACAGAAGGTTCTGCTGGCGATGATGGCCCAGATTAACCCCAAGGAGGTCCCTGACGCCAACCGCGTCTACTCGTTGAGCTTTACGGATTTCGGGCGTTTGGCGGGCGTCAATATGCACGATAATACCTATCTGGAGTACCTGAAGGATACCGTCAAGAGCCTGGAGGACCGCTCCTTCTGGAGCCTTGACCCCGACAGTGACGGCCACGAGTACAAGGTTTTGTCATGGCTGCAGCGTGGTTCAACCGTCAATGACCGCGATAAGCAGATTCGCGTGCGGTTCAACCCGGAGATTCTCCCCTACCTATCACAGCTGAAAAGTAACTATACATCGTACAATGTTGAATATCTGCTAACAATGAACAGCACCTATTCCATGCGCTTTTATGAGATTTTGCTCTCCTATGATAACGGTGATACAGATTACGGCTACACAAATGGGTTGGTGTTTCAGCCGGTGACGGATGATGTGCTGAAAATGTTCCCCGACAAGGCGCGTGAACTCCGTGGCTATAAGTACAAGGTGTTTGACATACAGGCGTTGAAAGAACAGCTCTCTCCCCCACCGGAAAAGCGAAAACGCGACAAAGAAAAGCCACTGACCGAAAAATACGCCAACTTCCACGATTTTGAGCGCTATGTTCTGACCAAGGCAAAAGAGGAAATCAACCAGATGACGGACCTCTGGTTTGATTACATCCCGGTACGCATCCGCGGCGGACGGAAATTTGAACGGCTGTACCTGTTTATCCGCTACAAAACGGCGGAAGAGATGGACGTGGTACGCAGGTTGCACGCCGAAAAGAGCGCGCGCAATGAGGAGGTTCCCCGCCGTACAAAGGCTAAAAAGACGGTGGTGGAAGCAGTTGCGCCGGAAATCAGTGTCAGCGAGCCATTGGGCGCGGAAATCGCAGAAATGACACTGACGAAGCTGTCGCATCTTCTGGAAGCCAAGGCACGTCTACAGGAGCTGCAGACCGTTATAAGCCCGGAGCTGTATGACACGGCCGGAACGGTTATCATCTATTTAAGTCGCCTGCTGACGAACACAAGCAATGAGAAAAAAGCCCGCATTGCCAACGAAACACGGGACGCGCTGAACCGTATTCTGGAAAGACAGGGTGACCTACAAATCTGGCTGGTTGGAATGGCCAGCATGATGAAAACCTTGCGAGAGCAGGGACGGCTGAAATCCCCCCAGTATAATGCAACGGTTGTGTTTAACGCAATGGAGGATATCACCATTCTGCCGCTTGGCAAGGAGGAACTGCACAACGCAGGCCGCAAGGATAAGTTTAAGCCGGACTTGACTGTGTTTGACGAGTGAATATGCCACGGAGTTATAAGGCTTTTTGACAGTAAGAAATTTAGAAGCCCCTGCTAATTTTGGCAGGGGCTTTATTATATAGCCGCAGAATAACCAGCGCGGTGAGAAGAAACCCAAAACCGGCACAGGAAATTGCACACTAAATTGCCACGGAGTTACAAAGCACTTCCTTTTCGCACAAAAGCCAAGAAAACAGTTGACGCAGAAAATATACGTGATATACTTATAAGTATCAGAGTACGGTAAACGCATACACAAAATTTGCCACGGAGTTATAAGTGCAAATTCAACCGGATACAAAGCGAGGAACTGACGAATGGCTGCAACAGTAATTACCATAGCGGTGGAAAAAGGCGGCTGCGGTAAAACCGTAACCACCTCCAATCTGGCCTACCTGATGGGCGATGAGGGCAAGCGCGTACTTTGCCTTGATACAGACCCGCAGGGCAACCTTACATTTGCGCTGACCGGCGGCAACGCCATCACCAGCAAGGCGTTTGCCAACCGAAGCCTGTATGATATGATTGACGGCTTCCGCTACAACACCCGGACGAAGGATTTCATTGTAGAGTCAGAGTACGAGAACGTAGATTTGATACCCGCCAATGACCAGACGCCGCGGCTTTCCAAGCGGCTGGGGGATTTGTACACCGACGCCCAGCGCGATTATGAAAAGGATGACCCCCGGTATCTGGCCAGTGATACCGAAGTGCTGGACTACTTCCTGCGTCAGGTCAAGGATGACTATGACTACATTTTAATTGACACCCAGCCCAGCCGGGACAGTCTGCTGCTATCCAACGCCATTGCAGCGGCAGATTATGTGCTTATCCCGCTGAAGTGCGATTCTTTTTCGGAGGATTCTGCGTTCCGAACCTATGTGCTCTGCAACGAGATGCGCAAGAGTAAGGCCAGCCGTATCCGCGGCGTTGGCGTTATGCTGACGATGGTGCAGAAAAGTGCAGCGTCGCAGGACATCCGCAAAGATTGCCGTGCTAAGCTGGGCGCAACGCTGTTCAATGCGGAAATCGCCTTTGGCAAGAGCGTAGACAACAGCATCAACCGCTGTGTGCCGGTCTGCTACTCGGCCAGAACACAACCGCCCGCAAAGAGCTATGTGGCTGCCTATGCAGAGCTGAAGCAGCGCTTGACGGAATTGGAGGACAAGTAAAATGGCCATGAAAAAGAAGCCGGGCCGCGCCCGCATCGGTGTGGAAATCCCCACAACGGAAGCCGTTTTCAGTGCTGCCAACAACAACGCAACAGGCAATTTGGTGGCGAATCTTGCGGCCCAGACCCGCGGTGAGTTGGCCTACGAGCAGCGCGAAATTGCGCTGCAGGACATTGAGCTGAACCCAGACAATGAGATTTTCCGCCAGATGGACACTGAGGAGGACATTGAGACGCTGGCGGCAGATATTGACCGCAACGGCCTGTTGCACAATCTGGTGGTTTTCCCGCGCAGCGAGGGCAAGATAACGCGGTATGTGATGCTGTCCGGCGAGCGCCGCTACAAGGCGCTGAACTATCTGCAGGCCCACGGTGATGCCAAGTGGAACACCGTGAAAAACTGCCGTGTCATCACAACGCCGTTGAGCGAGAACGAGAAAAAAGTAATGCTGCTCAGCGCAAATCTGCAGGTGCGCGGCGGCTTTGCCAATGAAATGATACGCCGCAAGGCCGTGGCAGAGCTGGTGGCCTGCCTGCAAAAAGAGCCGTACAACCTGACCGCCGCAGCAGCAAAGAAGGCGGTCAAGGAGGCCACGCCCATCAACGGCCGCCAGATTGACAAGGATTTGAGCATTGAGAAAAACCTGAACCCGGAGCTGACGGCGATGCTGGACAACGGTTTTTTGCTGCGCAGTGAGGCCGAGGGCTTTCTGCGGCTGAACCCGGCAGAGCAGCGCACGGCGGCGGAGAAGCTGGCGGCGCTGCGCGCTGTACCGTGCGAGGGGCCTGGCGCTGAGGAGCTTGAACGCGAGAAGCAGTTTATCCGCAAGCAGTTTGCGGATGCGCTGCTGGTAGTGGCAGGCATCAGCAATATGACCGATGCCCGCACCGCACTGGAAGCCGCTGCGGCCACGGTGACAGAGGGCACGGAACAGCTGCGCGCCCACGCGGAGCTGCTGAAGGCTGCGCCGAAGCCGGCTGTGCGTACAGAGCCGACCCCGGTGCAGCATGAGCACGTCACCACACCGAAGGTGCAGAGCAAAATTACAGGCAAGCTGGCCCAGCAGACAACCCGGCTGGAAATGATGCTGAACCGAAAAGACCCGGAGACACGGCTGGTGGAAAAATACACCCATGAGGAGCGTCAGCAGGCCATGCATGAACTGGATGAGATGATTGCCACGGCCACGCGGCTGCGCGAGCTGATTGCCAGAGTGGAGCAGGGGAGTGCTAACGCGTGAAGCAGCGACTGCGCATACGGCTGCACCATAAGATTTATGAAGCGTTAGAGCTGGAAGCTGTCTGGCAGGACAGCCGCATTGGCACGCTGGCCAACCGCATTATGCAGGAGGAGTTTGCCCACCTGCAGGCGGTTGCGCCGGACTGCATCCTGTGCGGCGCGGACGAGGGCGATGCCGAAAAGCTCCGTGCCGCTGCTGCCCACCCAGAACAATATTATGTGTTCCCCTCGTTGGACTGCCGCGAAAAGTATATGCCCAGCCACGGCCGTGGATTGGACACAAAGGGGCAGGTCACACTGCTGGTCACCGACACCCAGCTGGCCCTGCTGGACGCGCTGTTTGCGCGGGAGTGTGATTATCTGCGCGGGGTATACTCCGAGTCCGTGGGCCGGACAGTGAAAAGCTACCGGTATCAGCTGGTTGGTATGCTGCTGCACAACCCGCTTTTGCAGGAGCTGCAACGGATGTAAGGCGAACCCCGGACCAAGGAACTTCACTGTTTTTTCTATTGCGAGAGATTTTCTGCTGCAAAAAAGAGAAATTTTCAGAAGAAAATTTCAAAAAATCCGGGGAAATATTATACATACAGAAAATAAGTAAAAATATTATACGCTCTGTATATCAATTACACACTGCAATGACGTGCAAAAAGGGAAACTGTTATGATTGATACCGTTCCATTCCCGGAATATCCGCGACCGATGCTGCATCGGGAAGGCTGGTACAACCTGAACGGCTGGTGGGATTGCGCCTTCACGGCGGATGCAGAACTGCCGCCCGCCGAGGCTATGCAGACCAAAATTCTGGTGCCATACTCGCCAGAATGTGAGGCCTCTGGCGTGGGGCGCACGCTGCAGCCGGGGGAGAGCTTGCACTATCACCGGACGTTTGTCTGCCCGGCTGTGCCCGCGGGCGGGCGTCTGCTGCTGCATTTCGGCGCGGTGGACTACACCTGTACCGTCCGGGTCAATGACCACGTTGTGGGCAGTCACCGCGGAGGCTACTGGCCCTTTTCGCTGGACATCACGGAGGCGTTGTGCCCCGGGATGAACGATTTGTGGGTCACCGTACAGGACCCCACCGGCAACGGTGTACAGGCCCGCGGTAAGCAAACACTGACGCCGGGCGGTATGTTTTACCCGGCGCAGAGTGGCATTTGGCAGACCGTATGGCTGGAACCGTTGCAGCCGGTGCACATTACAGACCTGCGGCTGATGCCCGACTATGACAGCCGGACTGTCACAGTGCAGCTGAAAACCAACACGCCCGCTGCTGCTGCGGTGGAAATCTTCGCCGATGGTGTGCCGGTTGCAAAATCCGAGCTCGATGCGGGGATAGAGAAAATAATCCTCGCCGTTCCGGAAGCTGCCTTCCATCCATGGAGCCCCGAAAGTCCGTTTCTGTACACAGTCACAGCGACTTTGGCAGTAGGGGACAGGGTAGAAAGTTACTTTGCCCTGCGCAGTTGGCAAGCCGCGCGGGATGGCCGCGGTGTGCTGCGATTCTTTTTGAACGGCAAGCCCATTTTGCTGAACGGCCTGCTGGACCAGGGCTACTGGCCGCAGGGACTGTATACTCCGCCCAGCGATGCAGCTGTGGTTAAGGAGTTGGAACAGGTCAAGGTGCTGGGCTTCAATCTGCTGCGCAAGCACGCCAAGATTGAGCCGCAGCGGTGGTATTACCATTGTGACCGGCTGGGGCTGGTGGTCTGGCAGGATATGGTCAGCGGTGGCACGCCGAGCAAGCTCTGGTTTGTCACCTACCTGACGAATGTGTTCCAACCGCTGCTGCGAAAATTCCCGGACGGCGCGCCGTTTTATGGGCTGCTCAGCCGCCCGGACGCAGCCAGCCGTGACCTGTATAGGGAGGAGCTGAACGCTACCGTGGACGCGCTGGCCTGCTACCCCTGCATTGGCTGCTGGGTGCCCTTCAACGAGGGCTGGGGCCAGTTTGACGCCGCCAAGGCCACGGCCCGGCTGCGGGTACTTGACCCGGGGCGGCTGATTGACGAGGCCAGCGGCTGGTTTGACCAAGGCGGAGGGGACGTGGACTCCCGCCACAATTACTTCTACCCGCTGCGGGTCAGGCCCGGGCGGCGCACCGTGGCGCTGACCGAATACGGCGGCATTGCCTTCCCGGTGGCGGGGCATTTGACAGCCGACAAGACCTACGGCTACGGCACCGCCCGCGATAGCGCCGATATGGCGGCAAGGTATGAGAAGCTGCAATGCGAAACCGTACTGCCCCAACTGGCCCGCGGGCTTTCGGCGCTGGTGTACACCCAGCTTACCGATGTGGAGGAGGAAGTCAACGGTCTGTTCACCTATGACCGCGCCGTGCTCAAGCTGCCCGCCGACAGGGTGCGGGCAATAAATGACCGGTTGTATGCCGCGTTTGACGCCTGCGTGCGGTCTGAATAAGTGAGAAGCATATAAAAGCGGCGTACCGCCCCAAAAGGGAAGGTACGCCGTTTTTATATGCTTATAATCAACCCAGCAGGTTTGTCATGCTCTTAAGGCTGACGCCGAGGGTGGAGGCGTTGTGCAGCAGAGCCGAGGTGGCCGGGGGCAGCACCCCCATTGCGCCCAGCACGATGAGGGCGCTGTTGAAGCTCATAATAAAGCGGTAGTTGGCGCGGGTGCGCTTCTGCAGGCCGTTGGCGATGGACTTGAGGACAACCAGCTCACGCAGGCTGTCAGCGGCTATCGTGATGTCCGCAATCTCGCGGGCAATGGCTGCACCATCGCTGATGGCAATGCCAACATCGGCGGCAGACAGGGCAGGGGAGTCGTTGATGCCGTCACCCAGCATGATGACGGTGCGGCCTGCGGCCTTTTCCTGCTCGACAAAGCGGGCCTTGTCCTCGGGCAGAACCTCGGCATAGTAGGCGTCCACGCCGACCTGTGCGGCAATGACAGACGCGGTGCGGTCATTGTCGCCGGTCATCATAACGGCCTTGCGGATGCCCAGCCCGCGCAGCTGGCGCAGCACCTCGGCAGCTTCCTGCCGCAGGGGGTCCGCAATGCAGATAACACCGGCCAGTACGCCGCCGATGGCCAGATACAGGTGGGAATACTCCGGCGGCAGGGCGTCAAATTTCTGTGTCTCACTCGTGGGAATATAGCAGCCCTCGTCCTCAAAGACAAAGTGCTGGCTGCCGATGACGGCCTTCTCGCCACCAATCTGGCTGGCGATGCCGTGGGCCACAACGTACTGCACCTCGCTGTGCATTTCATCGTGGCGTATGCCCTTGGCGGCAGCGGCCTGCACAACAGCGTTGGCCATCGAGTGAGGATAGTGCTCCTCCAGGCAGGCGGCAATCTGCAGAATCTCGTCCTCGGTGCGGGTGCCGAAGGGCACGACTTTCACAACGGTGGGCGTTGCGTGGGTCAGCGTGCCGGTCTTGTCAAAGACGATGGTATCCGCGTTGGCAAGGGCCTCCAGATACTTGCCGCCCTTGACCGTGATGTGGTAGCTGCCGCACTCCCGCATGGCGGACAGCACCGCCAGCGGCATGGACAGCTTCAGCGCACAGGAAAAATCGACCATCAGAATCGAGATGGCGCGGGTCACGTTGCGGGTCAGCGCGTAGGTCACGGCGGTGCCCAGCAGGCTGTAGGGAACCAGCTTGTCTGCCAGCGCCGCGGCGCGGGTCTCGCTGGCGGATTTCAGCTTCTCGGAGCTTTCAATCATCTTGACAATCTGGTCATAGCGGCCGTTGCCGGCCTGCTGCTCCACCGTGACGGTAATCTGGCCTTCCTCCACAACCGTACCCGCGTAGACAACCGCACAGGAGCTCTTGCGCACAGGCTCGGCCTCACCGGTCAGGGACGCCTGATTCACGCTGGCCTCGCCGTCCAGCACCCGGCCATCCAGCGGGATGACGCTGCCGGTGTGCACGATGATAGCATCCCCGGTGCGAACCTGAGAAATCGGGACAAGCACCTCGCCCTCGGCGGTCTGCTGCCAAACGCGGTCCACATTCAGGGACATACAGCGGGCCAGATCACCCAGCGACTTTTTGCGCGTCCATTCTTCCAAAAGCTCGCCCAGCCGCAGCAGGAACATAACCGAGCCCGCGGTCGAAAAGTCTCCGCGCAGCATCGAAACGCCGATGGAGAGTGCGTCCAGCACCTCCACCTGCAATTTACGCCGCCACAGGCAGCACAGGCCGTGCCAGATGTAGGGAATACTGCGCACTGCCGTGTAAGCAAAGCGCAGTGGCGCAGGCAGAAACAGCTTGCGTGCAAAGTGGAAAATCGTCATATTGACGAGCTTTTCCTGATATTCCCGGTTGACAGTGCGGGGGCTGTTGGCGGGTACCTCGGCCAGGGCCGCCACGTCAAAACGAAAGGCGGTCAGGCCCTTGATAACGCCTGCGCGGCTCTCGGTGTAGACAACCACAACATCGCAGGTGCGCTCATACACGGCGGCGGTGCGCACGCCGGGCAGATTGGTAAGGTAGTCCTGCAGCTGGTCTGCCTCCGCAAGGGACATACGCGGCTTGTTGAGGTGCAGGCGGATGCGCCCGCGGCTCTCATGCAGAATATTCCATTTCATGCTTATACTCTCCCAAAACAAAAGCTGCCCGCGTGCGCAGGCAGCCCATTTATGCTGTGAAATTATTCGGCAGCCTTTTCCTCGGCGGTATCTTCCACAACAGCCTCATCCTCAGCGGCGCGCTGCTCGTTGATTTCCTTGGCGTCGGCCAGAATGTCACCGCAGTTCTCCTGCAGGGTGGTGGCGGTTTTCATAACCTGATCCTTCATACGCAAAACGGCAGCGGTGCACTGGGTGTACAGCTTCTTTGCGTCCTTGCTGGTCAGAATCTCGATACCGGCAGAGCCAAACAATGCGCCGCCTGCAAACAGACCAATCTTTGCCCAATTCATAGTTCAAATCCCCTTTGCTAGTGTGTATATACATTGTGCCTGAAAAGGCGAACCCGTAAGGTTTACCTATTATTTTACACCGGTTAGTGATAACTGGGGTAGATAAAAAAGCCGAAAATTATGCAGTTTGGTTTTTTGATGGGCATGGCTGCACTGCCTCGATGGGGCAGGCCACACGGCGCAGCTCGGTAGGGCGGCGGCCCGTATGGCGGCGGAAGGCGGCAGCAAACCGGCTGGGGTCCTCGTACCCGACGCGATGGGCAATCTCGGCCACTGGCAGGTCGCTCTCCTGCAAAAGGCAGGCAGCGGTATCCATCCGTAGTGCCCGCAGATAGCTTGCCACCGGCACGCCGTACAGCGCCTTGAAGCAGATTTTCAGCGAGCTCTGGGATAGATGAAACCGTGCGGCCAACTCCGGCAGCGTGATATGGCTACTCTGATGGGCCACCAGATAGTCGTGCACCTGCCGGGTATGCTCAAGCTGCAGGCGGTCAAAATATGGCGTCTGCGGCTCATTCTCGGCGGCGTAACGGCCAACCAATGCGTCCCAATGCTCCAGCGCGGCGGCAGCGACCCGCGGGTCATACATAATGCCGCTGTTACGCTCGATCTCGCGGCGGCAGGCGGCGCTGGTCATGGCCGGGCGATAGCTGCGGCTGCTCATCATGGCATCAATGGAATCAGCCACCGCCAGAATCCGGGACCCCAGCGGGATGTCCGTGCCGGAAAGGCCATCGGGATAGCCGCGGCCATCCCAGCGCTCATGATGGTGGCGCACCAGCACGGCAATGTGCTGAAAATCATCGACCTTGCGCAGGATTTCGTAGCCGGTCACAGGGTGGCGGTGCATTTCCTCCCATTCGTTCTGTGTCAGCGGCCCGGCCTTGCGCAGTACGGCGTCCGGCACGGCAATCTTGCCGATATCATGCAGATGGGCGGCAATGTGCAAAAGGGTGGTGCTGGTTTCATCCAGCCCCAGCGCGGCGGCCAGAACCAGTACCATATCCGCCACGCGCTCCGAATGGCGCGCCGTGTAGGCATCGCGGGCGTCCATGGCGGCAACGATGCTCTGAATTAAATCGTGATATTGCAGCAGGCGGCCCGCAGCGGTTTTCTCTTGTACAAAGGCAGCAGTCATGGGCACGCCTCCTTTCCAGACGGTTAGTTTATACTAATAGTTAGCATAGACTATCTTACTCCGGAAAGAACTGTTTGTCAAGGGGGGCATAGGAAAAGAAGCAGGCTATCCGGTAAATTATTGCTTCCCAAACTGAATTTTCACAATCTGCATTTTCATCATTCCATCGCTGATTCGGGAGAGAAAACGGAAAAAGTGGCTGACAGAGGGGGCTTTCAGGTCATGGTAGCCAAGCATATACCCCCGGCTGGATACCTGCAGGCGTGGGTCCTACGCGTTGATTTCGCGCGTTGCAGCGGAGATGGCAAAATAGGCCCCGACATCCTTGATTTCGGCGTCCTTCAGCCAGGTTTTCAGCATCAGCTTCACGGCCTTCTCGTTGGCGGCGTCAAATACCAGCACGCTGCCGGAAAAAACGTCCGCCATGGCCTGTACCAGTGCCTGCACCTACTTCTTCAAGAAGTAATAGAACACGCCGGACGCAAAGAACACCGCGCCGCCTGTGGCGTCGATGGCATCAAACCACGCGGTATCATTCAGGTTGCAGGGAATATTCTGCTCCCGGTCCCCGGCAGGGAGCAGCTGATTGCGGTACGCAATCACATTCGGAAAATCCAAATTGTAGATAAAGGCTTTTACGTAATCACCCATTTCCTCCGCCCGCTTTGCAAGGCGCTTTTGCAGGAAACGGCTTTTGAACTGGCCATCGTGAATCAGGGGTAAATCAGCGGCAGAAGCAAATCAGTCTGCAGCTTGGCCGCAAGGGGAGAGGCCTGGTCCAAATCAGAGCTGCCGAGGATTCCGTAGTCCATATGGATGTTTTGCCGTGCGGCCAGCAGCCCCACAAAAGAGCCGCCCAGTGAGCAGCCGTAGGCTGCACGAAGCTGTCCGCCGCAATACTCCTTGATATAGTGCTCAATTTTTTCGACCTCCTGCGTCATGGTCGGAAACTCAGTGTGCTCGGTTTCATCAAAACCGTCATAGCGGACGCAAAGCACACGAAAGGTGTTTGCCAACAGAGGAATCACCTTTTCAAAGTTGCTCTTCCAATGGCAGCAGGTGCCGGGAAGAAGCATAATCACCGGGGCGTTTTCAGCGCCGAAGGCGTAAACCTTCATCTCTCCATCTCCTTCACAGAAAAAAAGTTAGGATAAACTAACCACGGGCCTTTAAAAAAGCCGCATTGCTGCGACCCTTCCGCGTATTTCTGTACATTTATAGTAGCGAAAATTTGTTTGTATGTCAGGATTTCGGGGACAGAATCCCTGCAATTTTTTGTGAATGGCAGTTTTCAGCCTATATCAAAACAAATCCAGCATCGGGTCAAGGTAGATTTCCTCCCTCACACGAAGCTGAAAGGCGGGCTTGACGAGGTAGTACAGCAAAAATTCCAGCACCACCGCACTGCCAAGGCCGCGGCCTTCTATTTTAAAGTTGGTAAAGCCCATCGGTAGGTAGCGTGCCCGGATATCGTCTGTCCCGATAAATGCCGGGTTCTCCATAGCGAGGGAGAAGCGGTAGCCATGCGCGGCGTTGGGGGCGGCACAGTGATGCTCGGGCACGTTCAGCCCCAGATTCCGGCGGCTGACGGTCTCATAGCAGGCCTTGCGGTCACGGCAGCCTACCCAGCAGCACTCATTGCAGAGAAATTCCAGCTTCTCGCGCGGGGCAGGGGAGAGGGCGGCCAGCTGGTCAAACGCCTTGTTTAGCCGGAAATCCGGCACAACGTAGCGGAAATCCGGTCTTGCGGTCTCGGCGGCAAGCGCCGGAAAGTCCGTCAGCACCTTGGTGGTGGAGGAGACGAAATAAAGACCCGGATACATCCTCTTTATATAATCCAGCAGCAAATCCGAGTGTACAATCACCCCGCTGGCCGGTGAGTTGCAGGCGGCAAACAGGCGGCAGAGCGCGTTGCAGGCCGGGTCAGCCAGATGCTCGGGCTGCAGCAGCGAATTGCTGAAGGTCAGGCGTGCGGAGATGCCATACTCCTGCGTTAAGGCCAGCACGTCCCACGGGTCAGCCTCGCCGCCGCCCACACGCCCGCCGCCCCAAAGGCAGTCGGCGGGGGCACCGTAGAGCGAGGCGATATCGCACCAATCGTAGAACCAGTCCCGATGGCTGCGGTACAGTGGCAGAAAAGCGCGGTACAGCTCATAAAACTCAAACAATCCCGGCAGATGATAGTGTGCAGTGCGTCCCATAGCGCGGCCCCCTTTTGCCCCATTATACCAAGCCGCGCCGGAATTTGCAAAAAAATCGGTCCAGCAGGGCAGAGAAGGGGGTATTTGCGCAAACTGCACAAAAAAGCGGGGTGAGTTAATGTGAAAACTAACGAAATCCAAAGCCGTTTGTGCCAAAAAAAACGCATTTTGTGCATTTGATGCACCAAAATTGCGGGTGTGTGGTATGGTATAGTCACAGAAAAAAGAGACGGCATCCCCGGACGGGCAGACCAGCCCGCCGAAAAGGAGGAAAACAAATGTTAGAAATCACTCGTCTGACGGTGGAGCACCTGACGGCGGACTGCGTGACCGACTGCCCGGCCCCGCATATCGCCTTTGCCGTCAGAAGTGACCGCAACGGTGCACAGCTGACCGATGCGGAGCTGACTGTCGGTGACTGGTCCGCCAAAGTAACCGGCGACGGCCAGACCGGCACTACCTACAAGGGCCCGGCGCTGCTGCCCTTCACCACCTACAGCGTGCAGCTGGCCGCCAAGGATGACGCAGGCGAGACCGCTGCAGCGTCCATGACCTTTGAAACCGGCCGCATGGAGACACCGTGGAAGGGCCAGTGGATTACCGATGGCGACTACCATTTCACCGAGGCCAAAGTCAGCCCCATGCCGATGGTTTTCCGCAGGGAAATCACCACCGACAAGCCGATTGCCCGCGCCCGCCTCTACGCCACCGCAATGGGCATCTATGAGGTGGAGCTGAACGGCAAAAAGCTGGGCGACCGCTACTTTGCCCCCGGCTTTACGAGCTACAAGAGCTATTTACAGTATCAGACCTACGATGTCACGCCGTTTATGACCGGCCACAACACACTGACCGCCACCGTGGCGGGCGGCTGGGCCGTGGGCAGCTTCGTCTTTACCCGCAAGAACCGCGTGACGGCTGACCGTCAGGCCCTGCTGGCCGAGCTCCGCATTGAGTACGAGGACGGCAGCGTGGAGGTTATCGGCACCGACAGCAGCTGGCAGGTCACCGAGGATGGCCCGGTCCGCATGGCGGATATCTATGACGGCGAAACCTACGATGCCACGAAGGAAACCACCGGCTGGCACAACGCCGCGCCCGAAACGCTGAAAATCACCCCCGCCATCACGGCGGAGTACGGCGACCCGGTCAGGGCCCACGAGGTTATGCGCCCCATGGCCGTCACCACGGCGAAGGACGGCGAGGTCATCTATGACTTTGGCCAGAACTTCGCGGGCGTCATCCGTATGAAGCTGAACGGCAAGGCCGGGCAGGTCATCACGGTCCGCCACGCGGAAATCCTAAACCCGGACGGCACGCTGAACACCACCTTCCTGCGCACGGCCAAGGCTACGGCCACCTACACCTGCCGCGATGGCGAGCAGGAATACAGCCCGCGCTTCAGCTACATGGGCTTCCGTTATGCCGGGGTCAAGGGCATTGACCCGAAGGAGCTGGAAATCGAGGCTGTGGCCCTCTACTCCGATGTGGCACAGCACGGTGGGTTCCACTGCTCGGATGAGATGCTCAACAAGCTGCAGTCCAACATCACCTGGAGCGCCAAGTCCAACTTTGTGGACATTCCCACCGACTGCCCCCAGCGCGACGAGCGCATGGGCTGGACCGGTGATATCAACGTCTTTGCCCCCACGGCTCTGTACAACTTTGAGCTGAGCCGCTTTTTGGAGAAGTGGCTGCGCGACGTCAAGGCCGAGCAGCTGCCCACCGGCGGCCTGCCCAACACCGTGCCGGTGCAGGGCTACGGTTTTCCCGCAACGATGCCGGAGATGGCCGTGGACTGGTGGGGCGACGCCTGCGTGAACGTGCCGTGGGCCCTGTATGAGGCCACCGGCAATGTGGACATCCTGCGGGCCATGTACCCCACGATGCAGAAATACGTCAAGGCCTGCCGCTTCTGGGCAGGGTTCGGCATCGGCAAGCACCGCTACATCTGGCACACGCCGGCCGTGCTCCACTTCGGTGACTGGGTCGCACCCGATGTGCCCAAGATGAGCCAGTGGCAGGGCCGCAGCAA
The DNA here is from genome assembly GCF_024462815.1 of Gemmiger formicilis. Lineage (GTDB taxonomy): Bacteria > Bacillota > Clostridia > Oscillospirales > Ruminococcaceae > Gemmiger. Next base: position 13,601 of record NZ_JANGCG010000016.1, on the reverse strand, counting down.
GTACACCGCCACGGCCAGCCTGTGCAATACCAGCGGCCGCCTTGCCAAAATTGCACGTCTGCTCGGTAAGGATGAGGACGCCGCCCAGTATGAGACGCTGAGCGCCAAGGTGGCGGACGCCTATTGCAGCATCCTGACGGATGGCAGCGGCAAGGCGAAGGACGAATTCCAGACCGCCTACGTGCTGCCCCTCTACCTGAATATGTTCCCGGAGAACGTCAAGGCCAAGGCCGCCGAGAACCTTGTCAAGCTGGTTGAAAAGAGCGATTACAAGATTGGCACCGGCTTCCCCGGCACGCCCTACATCCTGTTTGCACTGGCCGACAGCGGCCACGCGGACACCGCCTTCAAGATGCTGCTGAACACCCAGTGCCCGAGCTGGCTGTATGAGGTCCGCGTCGGTGCAACCACAGTCTGGGAGCGCTGGGACGGTCTTGATGAAAACGGCGAGTGCCCCATCGGTGACGATGGCACCGACCAGATGATTTCCTACAACCATTACGCTTCCGGCGCGGTCGGCGCGTTCCTATACCGCCGTGTGCTGGGCGTGGAGCCGGTTCTGCCGGGCTATAAGCTGTTCAAGTTTGCCCCGCTGGTGGGCGGCGGCCTGACCGAGGCCGATGGCACGGTGGGCACGCCCTACGGTGAAATCAAGGCGGCGTGGCACATCGAAAACGGTGAAATGACCGCTGAAATCACCGTCCCGATGGGTACGGCCTGCACCGTAACCCTGCCGAGCGGGGTAGAGCAGAACCTCAGCGGCGGCAGCTACACGCTGACTGCGAGGGTGTAAGAAAAAACCTTCTCCTGCGGGAGAAGGTGGCGCACAGCGCCGGATGAGGGGCGGGCCTGCGAGGCCACCCGCAAATGGGCAGTCTCATACAGCTTTTCCCTCCTCAGTCACCTGCGGTGACAGCTTCCCCCAAAAGGGGAAGCCATGACAATGTCTACCTTATTATAATGGAACCCCAAAACAAAAGAAGGAGTGACCTTTTATTATGCCTGAATCCAAAGGCAACTTCTGGAAAAGCCCGCTGACACGCTCCCGCATCAAGAGCGATGACGTCAAGCTGCCGGAGATGCTGTTGGGCTACTTTATCGGCCCCTTCGGCGCATTGCTTTCCAGCGGTATCTTTACCAGCATCCTGCAGAACTACTTTACCGATGTTCTCAAGCTCGATTTGGGCTTCCTGACCACCCTGCAGTTGATTTCCACCGTGCTCATTGTGGCGGCCAACCTGATTGTCGGCCAGCTGATTGAGCGCACCAAGGCACTGGCCGGCAAGGCCCGCCCGTGGATTCTGCTCTCGGCACTGACCCTTTCGGTCTCCAGCGTGCTGATGTTCATCGTGCCGTTTGAGGGCACGGCCAAGATGGTCTGGATTGCCATTGCATACAACCTCTATTATGCAGTGGCCTACCCCATCTACAACACCGCCAACTCCACGATGATTCCTGTTTCCACCCGTGACAGCAAGCAGCGCGGCGCGCTGGCTTCCTTCACCAACGTGGCAGGTCTGGCCGATATGGGCGTTGGCTCGATGATGTTCCCGATGCTTGTCTCCTTCGCCCTGAAGGAGGACCAATACCTCTGGTTCATTGCCATGCTGGCCGTGGGTGTTTTCAGTGCCCTCACGATTTATCTGCAGTTTATGTTCACCCGCGAGCGTGTCACCGAGGAAGGCCGCACCGAGGAAGTCGAAACCCCCAAAAAGACGGTCAGCCTGTCGGAGCAGCTCAAGGCTGTTACCAGCGACCGTATGTGGTGGATTGTCATGGCGTTCTATATGCTGTTCCAGTGGAGCGGCGCTATGAAGAACGGCTCGATGAGTTACTTCTGCAAGTGGGTGCTGGATAACACCTTCTTTGGCACGGCAGACGCATGGGGCGCTTCTCAGGGTCTGCTCAGCATCATGGGTGCTATCCCGATGGCCATTGCCGCGGTCTTTGTTGTGCCTCTGGCCAACAAGTTCGGCAAGCGTCTGGTCTGCGGCGTGTTTATGCTGGTGGGCGCTGTCGGCGGCGTTATCGCCGGTCTCGGCGGCGGCAACATCGTGCCGGTTGCCATCGGCGTAGCGCTCAAGTGCCTGGGTTCCTCCCCAGCCTGCTACCTGATTCTGGCTATGATTGCCGACGTTATCGACCACATTGAGTACCGCACTGGCATCCGCACGGACGGTTTGACCATGAGCATCTACAGCTCTCTGATGGTGGCTGCAACGCCTATCTGCAACTCCATCTTCAGCGCTATGCTGAACGCCAGCGGCTACAATCAGGCCGCCGATGTCGCGCTGGGTACTGCCGCCCAGACCGCCGGTGTCCAGACCGCAATCTCCATCAGCTACATCTGGGTCGAGACTGTCTGCTACATCATCGGCGCTGTCATCCTGATTCTGTTCTGGACGGTCGAGAAGAACCTCCCCGCCGAGCAGGCCGAGATTGCCAAGCGCAACCAGAAGTAAGAATCCCATAAAACGGCGATTCCATCGCACCCCGCGGGCGGGGCAGAGCCCCACCCCGCCGTAGCCTTCCCCTATGGGACAGGCTTCCACCCTACCACCTGGTAAAGTAATGCGCCCCCTACAGGCGCTTACGGATATATGCAAGGAGGAAAAACATGAGTAAGAAAAATTCCAAGCGCCGCGTCTGGCGCGGCGTGACCACCGCAACGGCGTCACTGCTGGCACTCAGTGTCTGCGCATCCACCGTTGTGGACGGCTTCCGTACTGACATTGACAAGTTCCTTGGCACCAAGAGCACCAAGCTCGTCACCGAGGACACCGACGGCGTGGACCTGTACACCTTCAAGTCCGACTACACCTCCACCACTGACCTGCTGCACGGCATCCAGGACGTGGGCGAGCGTATGAGTGAGGAAGGCAGCGTCCTGCTGAAGAACAACGGCGCACTGCCGCTGACGAAAGACGAGACCCAGAAAATCACCCTGCTGGGCTTCTCCAGCTACTATCCGGTGCAGGGCGGCGATATGGGTTCCAGCCTGAGTGAAAACACCGGCACCGATGCCGACACCGTGGATATGGTACAGGCCTTCAAGGCCAAGGGCTTTGGCCTGAACCAGACTGTGGCCGATATGTACGAGGCCCTGCAGCCCACCTTCAAGTCTGAGGTCCAGAGCTGGGGCGGCGTCAAGGAGTACAACCACATCACGGCGCCCTCCACGTCCGGCGTGTTCTCCAGCAAGGAGCCGAGCCAGGCTGCACTGGACGGCCAGAACGCCGCATGGAAGGACAGCATGAATGACAACAACGTGATGATTGTCACGATTGCGCGTTCCGCCTCTGAGAACGGCACTTATATGCCCGGCACTGCCGGCGTTGACCCGACCCAGAATCTGAACCAGACCGACCCTCTGGGCTTGTCCGACGATGAGCGCGATCTGATTCAGGCTGCCGTTGACGCCAAGGCCTCCAACGGCGGCAAGGTCATTGTGCTGCTGAACAACGCCAGCGCGATGGAAGTACAGGAGATTCAGGATAATGCAGGCGTTGACGCTATCCTGCAGATTGGTCTGCCGGGCGGCTACGGCTTCTACGGCGTGGCAGACATCCTCTCCGGTGATGTCAACCCCTCCGGCCATCTGACCGATACTTATGCGGTCAAGAACGCGAACTCTCCCGCTGCCCAGAACTTCGGTGACTTGCAGTGGACGAACGCCAACCCCGACATTCAGATGAATGATGCCATTGTCGAGGCTGAGAACATCTACATTGGCTACAAGTACTACGAGACCCGCTACTTTGACACCGTTATGAATCAGGGTAACGCTGCCTCCATCGTGGGCTCCTCCACCGGCAGCGCATGGAACTATGACGATGAGGTTACCTATCCGTTCGGCTACGGCCTGTCCTACACCACCTTCACCCAGACGCTGGATGATCTGAACGTGGATTTGGACAATGAGACCGTCACCGCCAAGGTCACCGTCACCAACACCGGCAGTGTGGCCGGCAAGGATGTTGTGCAGCTGTATGTCAGCCTGCCCTACACCGACTATGACAAGGAACACGGCGTTGAGAAGGCCGCTGTCCAGCTGCTGGACTACGGCAAGACCGCTGAGCTCGCCCCCGGTGCCTCCGAGACCGTGACCATCACTGCTGATATGCAGAATATGGCCAGCTGGGATTCCACGGCTGACAACGCCGCAGGCACCAAGGGCTGCTACATTCTGGATGCCGGTGACTACTACTTCACCATTGGCAATGGCGCTCATGAGGCCGTGCAGAACGTTCTGGCCGCTGAGGGTCAGGATGTCGGCGGCAGCGCAGACAAGGCCAAGAGCTGGAATCTGGGCTCTCAGGACACCACCGCCTTTGCAACCACCAAGAACGGCACTGCTGTGGAGAACCAGTTGGCGGATATGGACGTCAACTACTGGCTGCCCGGCACCGCTACCTATCTGACCCGCGCCGACTGGGAGGGTACCTTCCCCAAGACCTACACCGACCTGACCGCCACCGACGAGATGATTGACATCCTCGACAACGACATCTATGAAATCAACGCCAACGGCGACCCCTCCACGGTTACCTTCGGCGCTGACAACGGCCTGACGCTGGCCGACCTGAAGGGCGTTTCCGACATCAACGACGAGCGCTGGGACATGCTGATGGATGAAATCACGCTGGAAGAGTGCATGATTCGCACTGCTTTCGGCGGTACCTCCACCAAGGTTATCGAGTCCATCATGAGCCCCGAAGCCATCCAAAACGATGGTCCCAATGGCTTCAACTCCTATCCTCTGGGCCAGTACGCCAACACCGATGCTTCCACCGGTGATCCCTGCGTGGTCGATGCCAATGACCCCAACCTGACTTATAAGATGGGCACCATGGTCAATGAGACTGTCATCGCCCAGACCTTCAACAAGGACCTCGCCGCCGACTACGGCCGCGTGATCGGCAACTACAGCCTGTGGAGCAATCTGCCCATCTTCTGGGGCTGTGGCACCAACCTGCACCGCGTACCTTACAACTCTCGTAACCATGAGTACTACTCCGAGGATGCCGTCCTGACTGCTGGTCAGGGCACCGCCTACTGCAATGCAGCACAGGAGTACGGCGTCATCATCGCACCCAAGCACCTCGCCTTCAACGATACCGAGGTCAACCGTACCGGCGTCTCCGTCTTTATGACCGAGCAGCAGGCTCGCGAGAACGAGCTGCGCGGCACGCAGGCTATTGTCGAGAACGGCGTTCTCGGTGTTATGACCGCCTTCAACCGCGTCGGTATCACCGCTGCCAACGCCCACACTGGCCTGATGAAGAACATTCTGCGCAACGAGTGGGGCTTCAAGGGTCTGGTTTCTGAGGACTTCATCATGAACCCCAACTACGCGGTTCTGAAGGAGTACGTCATGAACGGTGGTACGATGACCACCTTCACCGGTGACAACGATATGGCTGCTGTCACGGAGAAATTTGCTTACTGGACTGTGGACGATGTCAGCAAGGACACCGAGCTTGTGACCGCACTGAAGCAGGCTATGAAGTACCAGAACTACGCGATTGCCAACTCCAATGCGATGGACGGCATGGCCTCCAGCACCAAGCTGGTCAGCGTCCGCACTTGGTACGACAACGCCCTGACCGCTGTACAGATTGTCTTTGCCGCCCTGACCGTGCTGGCCGCCGCCATGTACGTGCTGGACGAGCGCAAGTCCAAGAAGCAGTAAAGGAGAGCACACCATGACTTCTACTAATAAAAAGGGCGCAGGCTTCATCCTGTCGCTTCTGACCGCAATCGCCGGTGTGGTAGGCCTTGTGTTCTGCATGGTCAACGCCAACACTGACTCCTTCCGCAAAATCGGCACCAGCCCGGTCGTCATTGCCTGCGCTGTGATTGCCATTGTCGCACTGGTTCTGCGCATTCTGCTGGACGGCAAGCAGGCCGTTGCCGCTGACGTGATGAGCGTTGTCGCCGGTGTTACGCTGGTGGTTGCCGCTGCTCAGTTCATCAGCCCCCGCGTCAACACCATTGCCTCTATTATGTCCTTCACGAACAACGCCCAGACGATGGCTGACCTGTCCAGCGCCATCTACGGCACGGCCGCCCTGCTGATTGCCGTTGTGCTGAACATCATCGCTGCGTTCACCAACGTGACCAAGGAGTAATTTCACCATCCCCGCGTCACCATTCATCGTGACAGCTTTTTCCTCTTCAATCCCCGGAGGGCTTGCTCTCCGGGGTATTTTATATATAATTATAAGTAGAAAATGGCTTCCCCTGCGGGGGAAGCTGTCACCGAAGGTGACTGATTGAGGGCCGACCTCGCCCGGATTTCCCGTCTGCGGGTAGGAGGGAGGAGTCTTGCCCCTCCGCACATCCTACAAATTCTTACGAAAGGACGTGATTTCTATGCGCAAGCTGTACAGTATTCTTCTGTTGACAGCACTTCTCCTGCTTTCCGCCTGCGCAACCGCTGCGCCTGCCGCGCCGCAATGCCGTCTCGTCCTTGAATCGTCCCCGGCGTTTACCGCCAACACCCAGACCGCCGCCGTTACCCCGGGGCAGAGTGTGACCTTCACCCTGACCCCGGCCGACGGCTATACCCTGACCGGCGCGGACTACCCAGGCGCAGTGCTGACCCGCAACGGCGCAGACTACACCCTGACCCTGCCTGATGTGCGCTACTCCACCGCTGTGGCGGTCACGGCACAAAAAAGCGATACAGCGCTTTATTATAACGATAACCTTGGCGGGGACTGGCAGAAAACCCCGGTTACACCCAGCCACACGCGGCTCAACACAGCCCCGGATGGCGCATTGTTTGCCAATACCGGCCATACGCTGACCGGCTGGAACACCGCGCCGGACGGCAGCGGGCAGGCCGTGGGCCTTGGCAGCCGCACGGCCCCCGGCACACGGCTCTACGCGCAGTGGGCCGCCCAGAATGATGCCGCGGAGTTTACCTACACTGTGAACAACAACGCGGCCACAATCACCGGCTGGCAGGGCAGGGGAGAGACCCTCGCGATACCGGACACGCTGGGCGGTGCGCCGGTTGTGGAAATTGCTGCGGGTGCCTTTGCGGGCGCACCCTGCAAGATGGTCATCTTCTCCGATACCCTGCGCCGCGTGCAGCCCGGGGCGTTCACCGGCAGCGCAGTCGAAAGCGTGACACTGTTTGATAATCTGCAGCAAATCAGTGACTATGCCTTTGAAAACTGCACGTATCTGCGCACCTTACATATCAATGCTGCCACCGCCCCGGTCTACAGCGGCAGCTACTACGCCACCTTTGCCGACAAGTATGACCGCCTTTTGTCACTGGAAAGCACCCAAAAGCTCGTGCTGTTCTCCGGCTCGTCTGCGCGGTTCGGGTATGACAGCGCCGCGCTGGACGCCGCCCTGCCGTCCTATGCCGTGGTCAATATGGGGGTGTTTGCCTACACGAACGCCCTGCCACAGCTGGAGCTTATCCGCGCCCGGATGCAGGCAGGGGACATCCTGCTGCTCTCGCCCGAATTTGACGCTGCAAAACGCCAGTTCTGCACCACAAATGCCTTTGACGATGACTTTTTCTGCATGGCAGAGGCCAACTACGATATGGTGGCAGAGCTTGATTTGCAACAGTACAGTGGTGTTTTTTCAGCGCTCGGTTCGTATTTGCAAACCCGCGCCGGTATGACGCAGAGTTCTTACGCTGTCTCGCCGTCCGACCTCGACGAGGACGGCAACGCCGTGGACACCCCGAGTTACAACGCCTACGGTGATTACGTTCTCTACCGCTCCGATGCCGCCGATGATACCCCCATCTATGGCTTGCCGGTTGATTACACAACCGCGGCTTTTCCGTATGATACCTATATTGCGCCTGCCAACGCGGAATTTTCCCACTTTACGGCGGTGGGCGTGCACGTCTGGCTGACCTACAGCCCGCGCAACAGCCGGGCCGTTTCAGCGGAATCCACCCCGGAGGCTATCGCGGCACTGGATGAATATTTCCGGGAAAATCTTGATGTGACGATACTAACAAACCTTTCAGATTCTTTGCTGCCGGGCCGGTACTTCTTCGGCACGGACAATCACCTTTCCACCCACGGCGTGGCGCTGCGTACCGAGCAGGTCATCGCCGCGCTGACAAGCCAACTGCAAAGCGAGGGACTGACACCATGATTTTTGTCTATCTGCTCACAGCCCTGACGGTACTTCTGGCGCTGGCAGCCCACCGCTGGCCGGTTGCCGCCGCACTGGGTATGGCGGCGGGGGCGGCGCTGCTGTTGGCGGCTCTTGTGGTCGGTACGCCCACGCGCACGCTGCTGCTCTGCTTATTGGTGCCCTGTGTCGCAGCACTCTGGCCGAAAGGGGGCCGCCCATGAATTTTACCGCACCGGCCTTTGTGCTGGGGCTGCCGCTGGTCATTGCCCTGCACTGGGTTATGCCGCCGCGCTGGCGGTGGGTGCTGCTGCTGGCGGTAAGCCTTGGCTTTTACGCGCTGGGCAGTGCGCAGGCGTTCCCGCTGCTGATGGGTATTACGCTGGGAACCTACGCTGCAGCGCTTTTTATTGCAAAAAGTAAAACGCAGACCGCCAAACGAATTTGGCTGATCTGCGCGGCGGTGCTCTGCCTTGGCTGTCTCGGTGTCTTTAAATATGCCGGACTGTTTGGCGCTGGCACGTCTCTTTTGCTGCCCGCGGGCATCTCGTTCTACACGTTCCAGACCCTCGGCTATGTCATCGATGTCTACCGTGGGCGGCTGGCGCCGGAGAGACACCTCGGCTACTATGCGCTGTTTGTAAGCTTCTTCCCGCAGCTGGTAGCTGGCCCGATTGAGCGCAGCATCGCCCTTTTGCCGCAGCTGCGCGACCCGGACAGCCGTATGGATGCGAGCGGATGGCTGTACATTCTGCGCGGCTTTGTCAAAAAACTGCTTCTGGCGGACACTGCCGCCGTCTTTGTGGATGCCGTCTACGCCGCGCCGTCTGCGGCCAGCGGCCCGGCCGCCCTGTTGGCCACCGTGCTGTTTGCGTGGCAGATTTACTGGGATTTTTCCGGCTACTCGGATATTGCGGTGGGCGCAGCCGCACTGGTGGGCGTGCAGCTCAGCCGTAACTTTGACCATCCCTACCGTGCGGCGTCCCTGCGGGATTTCTGGCACCGTTGGCACATCAGCCTGACCCGCTGGTTTACCGATTATGTCTACATTCCGCTGGGCGGCTCGCGCTGCGGAGCTGTACGGTTGGCCGTGAATACGATGGTGATTTTCCTGCTCAGCGGCCTTTGGCACGGCGCAGCGCTTCATTTTGTGGTGTGGGGCGGTGTGCATGGCGTGCTGCTGCTGGCGGAACGCCTGCTCGACCGCCTCGGCCATGACCGGCGCCCCGCTTCGCTCTTTGCACAACGCGCTGTGACCTTTGCCCTTGTCTGCGCCGCGTGGGTGTTCTTCCGCGCTGGGTCCGTTTCGGACGCACGGATGATTTTTTCACGCTTGTTTACCGGCTGGACGCTGCCTGCGCTGCACACTACGGCGCTGACGCTTGGAGTGCAGCCCGCCGCCCAGCTCGTTCTTGGAGCACTCTGCCTGCACCTTCTGCCCGAGGATTCATCCGATACGCCCACCCCGCGCGGGGTGCTGGCATTCTGCCTGCTGACGCTGGCCGCCGCCACGGCGTGGTTTGCCGCGCTGCACGCGGGTACGGCGAACGCCTTTATCTACTTCCAATTCTGATGCCATGAAGAAACTGATTGCCTGTATGCTGACAATATTTGCTGCCATACCGCTGATTTTGGCGGTGTGGGGCTTTGCCGTGCCCGCGCAGTACCGGGAAACCTTTGTCGGCGAGCTGCCCGCCAAGCGCGCAATGCTGGCGGCGGAAAGTGACAAGCCGCGGCTCATCATCGTAGGCGGCAGCGCGGCGGCGTTTGGCGTGGACAGCGCCCTGCTGGCACAGGAGCTACCGGACTATCAGCCAATCAATTTCGGTCTGTACGCGGCGCTGGGCACGCGGGTGATGCTTGATTTATCCATAGACGAGCTGCGACCCGGGGATATCGTCATCGTTATGCCGGAGCAGCAGAGCCAGGCGCTTTCTGATACAATCGGAACAGAAACGCTCTGGCAGGCGGTGGATGGTGACTTTGCAGCTCTCGCTTGCCTGCATGCCCGGGATTTTGGCCCGACGCTGGGGGCCTTCCCGCGTTTTGCGGCAGCTAAATTCCGGTATTTCCTCATCGGCGCGCCGAATCCGGAGGGTGTCTACCGACGCGATAGTTTCAATGCGGCGGGAGACGTGATAAATCCGCTTTGCAGCGCCAATATTTTGCCGGACGGCTACGACCCGACAATGCCGGTGCGGTTTGACACCGCCATGCTCAGCGCGGATTTCTGTGCCGCCCTCAATGACTACACCGCCCACGCGGAGACTGTCGGCGCAACGGTATACTACCATTTCCCGCCCATGAACGCAGCTGCTGTGGAAAGCGGTGCGGATATTGACGGCTACGCCGCGTATCTGCAATCGCAGCTCACCGCCCCATTGGCGGGAAATCCCCACGCCTGTGTGCTGGATTCCGGGTGGTTCTATGATACAAATTTCCATCTGAACGCCAGCGGTAAAACCGTCTTTACCCGGCAACTCATCCGGGATATCAAAGCCATGCTGGGGGATACCTCCACCACCGAGATTGCCTTGCCAGCTATGCCCGCCAGCGCGGCGCAGGCAGACACAGAAGCTGCGGATAACAGCGATGCAGCGTATTTTACAATGCAAAACGGCGTTCTGACTGTGAATGAGCAGGGCCGCACCCGCAGCAGCCTGACCATCCCCGCAGAGGTGGACGGCACGCCGGTAACGGCCCTGACCGCGGACACGCTTACCGGGTGTGATAAGCTGGAGAAATTGACGATACAGCAAAACATTACCGCCTTGCCGGATACCCTGTTCACATCCTGCCCGGCCTTGCGCACTGTCACACTGACCCAGCCTGACCCTGCCCGATTGGCTGTAGGGCAGAATTTGCTGGCCGGTGCCCCCGCCGCCCTCCGCCTGCAGGTGCCGGACGGCAGTTACACTGCCTACTGCCTCAGCTACGCATGGTCCGCCTACGCCGAACGGCTGGAATAATGCCGCTAATGTAGCCGCTTACGTGCCCACAAAAAGCAGACATTTATAAATGTAGAGATTTCATCCTATATTTTGAGCTTCCCGAAACGAGCTGCCATGCCAGCGCATGACGGCTCTTTTCATATTCTGCCTTAGCCTGAAGGCATTTGAAAATCACATATATTCCATTGGTGTGGTGGTGCCGTAAATGGCAAGGCTCATACCTTATTATAGAGGAGCTACGGAAATGGAAAAGATGAGCAAATACAACGGCCTTCCGAAGGACTTCATCTGGGGCGGCGCACTGGCCGCCAACCAGATGGAGGGCGCCTGGAAGGAAGGCGGCAAGGGCTGGTGCCTGGCCGATATCAACCGCAGCCAGTACGACATCCCGCCGGAGAAGCGCTATAATCAGGAGATTGACACCGCCTATATCAAGCGTGCCATGGAGGAGGACGATAAGTACTACCCCAAACGCCACGGCATCGACTTCTACCACACCTATCCGGAAGATATCAAGCTGCTGGCCGGTACCGGTATGAACGGCCTGCGCACTTCCATCAACTGGGCGCGTATCTTCCCGAACGGTGATGACGCCGAGCCCTGCGAGGAGGGCCTGAAATACTATGACAATCTGATTGACTGCATGATTGCCAACGGCCTTGACCCGATGATTACCATCAGCCATTACGAAATGCCGCTGAATCTGGCGCTGAAGTACAACGGCTGGGCCAGCCGCGAGCTGGTGGACTTCTTCGTCAAATACTGCGAGACGCTGTTCAAGCGCTACAAGGGCAAGGTACACAAGTGGATTATCGTCAACCAGATTAAACTGATTGTCCATGAGAGCTTCAACCACCTCGGCATCGCCAGTGATAAGGTGGACAACCTGCTGGAGGCCAAATATCAGGGCGTGCACAATGAGATGGTTGCCTGCGCCAAGGCTACCAAGATTGCACACGAAATCGACCCTGATAACCAGATTGGTATGATGTTCTGCTCCAACCTGACCTATCCCATCAGCCACCGCCCCGAGGATGTGCTCTGGAATATGAAGCACAACCAGATGGAATACCTCTACGGTGATATTATGGTGCGCGGCTACTATCCCGGCTATGCCCTGCGCTACTACGATGAGCACAACATCCACATCGAGTTCTACCCCGGTGACGAGGAGGCCCTGAAGGAGGGCACGGTGGATTTCGTCTCGCTGAGTTATTACTATACCCGCCTGTCCGGCGAGGAGCTCTATCTGCACACCGAGCTCGGCCAGGTGCCGAACCCGGATATTCCGGCCAGCGATTGGGGCTGGAGCATCGACCCGGTGGGCCTGCGCATTGCCCTGAACGAGTACTGGGACCGCTACCAGAAGCCGCTGTACATCACCGAGAACGGTCTTGGCGCCTATGACAAGGTCGAGGCTGATGGTTCCATCCACGATACGTACCGCATCGACTATCTGCGCGCTCATATCGAGCAGATGAAGGAGGCCGTCAAGGACGGCGTTGACCTGCGCGGCTACTATCCGTGGGGCCCCATCGACATTATTTCCTGCTCCTCCAGTGAGATTGAAAAGCGCTACGGCTTTATTTATGTCGATTATGATAACAATTTCAACGGCACGGGCAAGCGCAGCAAGAAGGACAGCTACTACTGGTACCAGAAGGTCACAGCCTCGAATGGTGAGGATTCGCAAAATCAAAAAAAGAGCTCAAGCGTTTCCCCAAGGTGCCTTCCTATACCGAATGGAGCAAGCCCGTCAACGCGGACGAAAAAGACAGCTGAGCCATTATCCCATTGCCTGTAAAGGCATTCCTCATATTTCACAAAACCCCTGCCGCTTAACGGCAGGGGTTTTGGTATTGATGCTACCGTGGGCGGGGGAGAGGGGCTATGCTTACTCCTCGTTCCAGATTTCCTTGGCCATGCGGAAAACGGCCCATGCCTTGGGCCAGCCGCAGTAGAAGGCGGCGCGGGTCACAATCTCGGCAATCTCGTCCTTGGTGATGCCGTTCTTCTTTGCACTCATCAGGTGATAGCGGAAGCTCTCATCGGTCAGGCCCTGCGCCATCAGCGCCACCACCGTGACAAGGGAACGGTCCCGCAGAGAGAGCTTGTCCTCACGGCTCCACACCTGACCAAACAACACATCATCGTTCAATTCTGCGAACTTCGGCGCAAAGGTGACGTTGGCGGCAAGCAGGCCGCACTGCGGGTTCGTCAGCGGATTCAAGAAGGAATCGCCGATAAAATACTGGGCGTAGGCCGTGCTGGGCGCGCCCTGACCGAACATATTTGCCTTCTCAAATGCTTCCTTGGTTTCGTACTTCATGGGAACTACCTCTGTTCAGAATCAGAACAAGCGCAGGCTGGTGCCCGCCCTTGTCTTATATTCTACAACTTAAAGCGTAGTTTAAGTCAAGACTTAATTTGAATCAGACGCGCACGAGCTCATAATCCTGCGTGCCGATGCCCAGTGCCTCGGCGGCGTCGATGGTATGGGTGCCGTGGCGGCTGTTGACGCGCTCCATAAAGTGG
>NZ_JANGCG010000015.1 GCF_024462815.1 Gemmiger formicilis | reverse complement strand
CCGATCAGCGTGAGGCTGCCTACGCCAAATCCGTAAAGGCATATCAGGATCAGATCGCAGCCCGTGAGGCCGCCTACATCAAGGCAGTTCTGGGCAAGTAACATCGCATACCTATTATAAAAGAGGAGCGCCCGCGGAGGGCGCTCCTCTTTTTGGTGTATTGCGTCTGTAGGGGCCGCAGATGCGCGCTCCTTACATTCCTAGCCGGTTTGTGGGGGGTACACTTACTGCAGCTTGGCCAGTGTTGCCTCGGCGTCATCGAGGATGCGCTCAAACTTCTCAAGGGCTGCATCGACCGGCGCAGGGGTGGCCAGATCCACACCGGCGTGGCGGAGCTCATCCAGCGGATAAGCGCTGCCGCCCATCGACAGGAACTCCTTATAGCGCTTGACGGCGGGCTCACCCTCCTTCAGGATGCCCTCGGACAGCGCCACGGCGGTGGAGTAGCCGGTCGCATACTTATAGACATAGAACGGACGGTAGAAGTGCGGGATGCGCGCCCACTCGTACTGAATCTCATCGTCAATGACCATATCCTCGCCGAAATATTCGGTGACAAGGCGCTTGTACAGTGCGTTCAGCGCCGATGCGTTCAGCGCCTCACCGCGCTCGACCATGGCGTGTGCCTCGCGCTCAAACTCGGCAAACATCGTCTGGCGGTAGACCGTGCCCTTGAAGTTTTCGAGATACTGGTTCAGCAGATAGAGCCGGGTCTGGGGGTCATTCTCGTTGGCCAGCAGCTGCTCAATCAGCAGGTTCTCGTTGACCGTCGAGGCGACCTCCGCCACAAACAGCGTGTAATCCGCGTACTGCGGCGGCTGATGCTGGCGGGAGCGCCAGCTGTGGATGGTGTGGCCCATCTCATGCGCCAGCGTGGAGACGCTGTCCAGCGTGCCGCTGAAGTTGAGCAGGATATAGGGGTTGGAGTCATAGCAGCCGCCGGAGTACGCACCGCCGCGCTTGCCGCGGTTGGGGTAGACGTCAATCCAGCGCTCGGCGTAGGCCTTGCGGACGGTGGCCTGATAGTCCTCGCCCAGCGGGGCCACGGCCTTGAGCACCATCTCCTGCGCGGTCTCATAGGTGTAGGACTTCTTCAGGTCGCCCACCAGCGGCGCGTAGACATCATAGAAGTGCAGCTCGTCCACGCCCAGCATCTTCTTGCGCAGGCGGACATAGCGGTGCATAGCGGGCATATGCTTGCGCACCGTGGCAACCAGATTATCGTAGACCTCGACCGGGACGTTCTCCCCTGCCATCGACATGGCGCGGGAGGACGGATAGTTGCGGGCGGCAGCCTCCGCGGTTGCGGCCTTGATTGCGCCGTTGTAGGTGGCGGCAAAGGTGTTGATGTGCTCGCGGTAGCTCTTGTAGTAGCTGTGGAAAGCGTTTTCGCGCAGGGTGCGGTCGGTGCTCATTTCCAGCGGCACAAAGTTGGAGCCGGTGACCTCAACGGTCTCTCCCGCTTCATTCTTGACGGCGTCAAACAGCAAATCCGCGTCCTCAAGATTGTGGTACGCCTCGGACGGCGCGGACATCACCTCGCCGAAGCTGGCCAGCAGCTTTTCTTCGGCCTTGGAGAGCGTGTGGGGTTTGCTGCGCAGCAAGTCCTCCAGATTGAACTTGTAATCTGCCACCGCGGGGTCATTGACAATGGCGGTCAGCGTCTCCTCCGGCAGGGCGAGAATTTCCGGCTGTGCAAAGGAGAGCGCCGCAGCCATCTTGACGTATTTGCTGCCGATGCGGGCGTACATGCTCTGCGCCTTATCATCGCGGGTGTCCTCATCATGGCGCTGGGAGGCGTAGCAGTACAGGCGCTCCACCTTGCGGCCCACCTCGGTGGAGGCGTCCAGATAGGCGCCGATGGTGACGGCATCCTGCAGTTTGCCTGCAAAGGCGGCCAGACTTTCAATATTGGCATCCAGACTGTCCAGCGCAGTCTCCCACGCGGCATCGCTTTCAAACATCGGGGTCAGATCCCACTGAAACTGCGGGTCGAGCTCACTGCGCTCTTTCAAAATTTCGGCCATTGGTATTCTCCTTATTGTAAAATATTTTGTTGTGCAGAAGATGTTGGGGTGTGCGGTGGCATCCACCGCGTTGCAGGGTCGTCGAGGACGCCGCCCCCTACGCGTAGGGGCGGATTCCATACGCGCAACCAGCCATGGCAACGCCAGTTGCCCGAGCCGGTTCCTACGCGTAGGGGCGGATTCCATATCCGCCCGGGGACATTGCGGCAAGCACCATGCTCCGCGGGCGAGCAATGCTCGCCCCTACAGATTATAATAGGGCTTTTTCCCAATCGGCGGGGCGGAATCCCGCCAGGACAAACGTCTCCCCTACCAGCAACGGGCGCTTGACCAACATACCGTCGGAAGCAAGCAGCGCGAGCTGCTCTTCCGCAGTCATGGTGGGCAGCTTGTCCTTCAGGCCCAGATTCTTGTACACAAGACCGCTGGTATTGAAGAACCGCTTGATGGGCAGACCGCTGCGGGCTACCCATTCCCGCAGCTCGTCCGCGGTGGGGTTTTCCTCCTTGATATGCCGGGCGGTGTAGGCAACACCGTGGTCATCCAGCCATTTTTTGGCCTTCTGACAGGTAGAGCACGGCGGGTATTGTAGGAACAGCATAGGTTCACGCTCCTTAGTATCAGTTAACTTATTATAACCCAGCGGAAGGCGGGTGTCAATCGGGCCCGACCATATGGCGCGGTGGCCGGTGGTGAGCAGCCGCTATCTGGCAGCATTCCCCTCATCCGGCCCTGCGGAACCACTTTTCCCCGAGTGGGAAAGGCATTACGGCTGCAAACAAAAATCCCGCCACCTGACGGTGGCGGGATTTTTAGTACAGGTTAGTGGTCGTAGGCAGCCTCGGCGGCGTCGCGGGCGATTTCAGCCTGAACGAGCTCCTCCTCGACCTCCGGCAGACCAGTGCCGGCGGGGATGAGCTTACCGATGATGACATTTTCCTTCAGACCTGCCAGCGGGTCAACCTTACCCTTGATGGCAGCCTCGGTCAGCACGCGGGTCGTCTCCTGGAAGGAAGCAGCGGACAGGAAGGAGTCGGTGGCCAAGCTGGACTTGGTGATACCCAGCAGGACTTGACTGGCCTGAACGAGCTTCAGATCAGCCTCGCCTGCATCAATGCGGGCCTGAATCTCCTCGTTCTTGATCATGACATCGCGACGGTTCACGATGCTGCCCATGATAAAGTCGCTGGAGCCGGAGTCCTCAATGCGGACCTTACGCATCATCTGGCGGACGATAACCTCGATATGCTTATCGTTGATATCAACGCCCTGCAGACGGTAAACCTTCTGAACCTCAGAAATCAGGTAGTTCTGGGTAGCGATGGGGCCCTGGATAGCCAGAATATCCTGCGGATAAGCATGGCCCTCGGTCAGCAGCGCGCCCTTGGCAACCTCGTCGCCCTCCATAACCTTGAGGCGCTGACCAAACGGAATCAGGTAGCTCTTGGTGATGGGTGCGCCGTTCTCGTCCACGCCGGTAATCTCGGCATGGCGGCTCTTCTTGGTATCGTCGATGTGAACCGTACCGGCAATCTCGGACATAATGGCCATTGCCTTCGGGCGGCGGCTCTCGAACAATTCCTCAACACGGGGAAGACCCTGTGTGATATCTTCGGCAGATGCGATACCGCCGGTATGGAAGGTACGCATGGTCAGCTGGGTACCGGGCTCGCCGATGGACTCGGCGGCGATGATACCGACAGACTCGCCGACTTTAACGCACTCGCCGTTGGACATATTGGAGCCGTAGCAGCGGGCGCAGACGCCGACATGGGCGCGGCAGGTCATAACGGAACGGATTTCCAGCTCGGTGATGCCGGCGTTGACAATCTTCTCAGCGTCGAACATATCCATCATCTTGTCCTTGCTGACAAGCAGCTCGCCGGTGGCGGGGTCATGCACGTCATGCAGGGAGTAACGGCCATTCAGACGCTCCTTGAAGCTCTCGACAACGGAGTTGCCCTCGCTGATTTCGCGAACCCAGATGCCCTCGGTAGCGTGGCAATCCTCCTCGCGGATGATGACCTCCTGAGAGACATCAACCAGACGGCGGGTCAGATAACCGGAGTCAGCGGTACGCAGAGCGGTATCAGCCAAGCCCTTACGGGCGCCTCGGGAGGAGATGAAGTATTCCAGAATATTCAGACCTTCACGGTAGTTGGCGCGGATAGGCATTTCCAGCGTCTTACCGGCCGTGTTGGCCAGCAGGCCGCGCATACCGGCCAGCTGCTTGATCTGGTCCATAGAACCACGGGCACCGGAATCGGACATCATATAGATGGGGTTGCGCTGGTGGTTCTTCTTCAAGTTGTCGCTCAGAGCCTCGGAGACTTCCTCCGTGGCGGCCTGCCAGATTTCAACCGTCTTGCGGTAGCGCTCCTCATCGGAGATAAGGCCGCGGTTGAAGTTCTTCATAACCTTCTCGATCTTCTTATCGGCGGCAGCCAGAATTTCCGGCTTCTCGTCAGGCATAATAGCATCGGGAACGGCAACGGTGATGGCAGACAGGGTGGAGTATTTGTAGCCCTGCGCCTTGATGGCGTCCAGCATCATGGCACAGGTCTTGGTGCCATGCTTGGTCAGGCAGCGGCTGATGATGTCGGGCAGACCCTTCTTCGTCAGCTTGTCGCTCTTGCCGCCGGAAGCAATCTTCAGGGTGCGGGGGTTCATCTCGTAGTCGAACTTAGTGGCCGGGTCGGTACGGTCGACATAGCCCAAATCCTGCGGGATGGGGGTGTTGAAGATGATCTGGCCCATCGTGGTATCGACCAGCGCGGTTTCCTCCACGCCGTCGAAGGTCATGGTGCGGCGCACCTTGATGGGAGCCTGCAGCGTAATCAGACCCTCGGAGTAGGCCATCATGGCCTCGGCCTCGTCGCGGAAAATCTTGCCGTGGCCCTTATCGTCGGGGTTGACCAGCGTCAGGTAGTAGCTGCCCAGAATCATATCCTGCGTGGGCACGGTGACGGGCTCGCCGTCAGAGGGCTTCAGCAGGTTGCCGGAGGCCAGCATCAGCATCTTGGCTTCGCGCTGGGCCTCGGTGGACAGCGGCAGATGGACGGCCATCTGGTCACCGTCGAAGTCGGCGTTGAAGGGGGTGCAGACCAGCGGGTGCAGCTTGATGGCGCGGCCCTCGACCAGAACAGGCTCAAAGGCCTGGATGCCCAGACGGTGCAGCGTAGGTGCACGGTTCAACAGAACCGGGTGGCCCTTGATGACGGTCTCGAGGGAGTCCCAGACCTCGGGGCGGGCACGCTCGACCATCTTGCGGGCGGACTTGATGTTGTTGGCCTTTTCCTTCTCGACCAGATCCTTCATAACGAAGGGCTTGAACAGCTCCAGTGCCATCTCCTTGGGCAGACCGCACTGGTACATCTTCAGCTCGGGGCCGACAACGATAACGGAACGGCCGGAGTAGTCAACACGCTTGCCCAGCAGGTTCTGGCGGAAGCGGCCCTGCTTGCCCTTCAGCATATCAGACAGGGACTTCAGCGCACGGTTGTTGGCACCGGTGACAGGGCGGCCGCGGCGGCCGTTGTCAATCAGGGCGTCCACAGCCTCCTGCAGCATACGCTTCTCGTTGCGGACGATGATGTCAGGCGCGCCGAGTTCCAGCAGACGCTTCAGGCGGTTGTTGCGGTTGATAACGCGGCGGTACAGATCGTTCAGGTCGGACGTGGCAAAGCGGCCGCCGTCCAGCTGCAGCAGGGGGCGCAAATCCGGCGGGATGACGGGGATAACCGTCATAATCATCCACTCGGGGCGCTGGTTGCTCTCGAGGAAGCTCTCGACGCACTCCAGACGCTTCAGCAGGCGGACGCGCTTCTGGCCGTTGGCGTGCTCGAGCTCCTCGCGGAGCTCCTTGCTCAGCTTATCGAGGTCGATTTCAGCCAGCAGCTTCTGGATAGCCTCAGCACCCATGCCAGCTTCAAACGTATCCTCGTACTTTTCGCGCATTTCCTTGTACTCGCGCTCGGTCAGCAGCTGCTTTTTCTCCAGCGGCGTGAAGCCCGGGTCAGTGACAATGTAGTTGGCGAAATACAGGACCTTGTCCAGCTGGCGGGGGCTGATGTCCAGCATCAGGCCGATACGGCTGGGAATGCCCTTGAAATACCAGATGTGCGAAACAGGAGCAGCCAGCTCAATGTGGCCCATACGCTCACGGCGAACCTTGGCGCGGGTGACCTCAACGCCGCACTTATCGCAAATCTTACCCTTGTAGCGGATGCGCTTGTACTTGCCGCAGTGGCATTCCCAGTCCTTGGTAGGTCCGAAAATGCGCTCGCAGTACAGGCCGTCGCGCTCCGGCTTCAGGGTACGGTAGTTGATGGTTTCGGGCTTGGTGACCTCACCATAGCTCCAGGCACGGATCTGGTCCGGGGAGGCAAGGCCGATCTTAATAGAATCGAATTCTTTATTTTCCATTCAGCGAACCCTCTCAAATTCAATATGACGCACGATTATCAATCATCAAAGGAATCAGACTCGATTGCGGCGAGATCCTCAGCGCTGGGGCCGGCATCCTCGTCCAGATCGTCGTCAAAGCCCTCATCGGCATCCTTGACGCTGTAATCGTCCTGCAGCTCACTCTCGACCATGACGTTATCGCCCAGATCGTAATCATTGTTCTCAAAGCTGCTGTCATCATCGTCAAACTCCTGACGCATATCGACGGCGTTGCCTTCCTTATCCTGCACAACAATATCCAGACCCAGGCTCTGCAGCTCCTTGAGCATAACGCGGAAGCTCTCGGGGATACCGGGGCGCGGGATAGGCTCACCCTTGACGATAGCCTCGTAGGTCTTGACACGGCCCACAACGTCATCGGACTTGATGGTCAGGATTTCCTGCAGGGTGTAGGCTGCACCGTAGGCCTCCAGGGCCCAGACTTCCATCTCGCCGAAGCGCTGGCCGCCGAACTGGGCCTTGCCGCCCAGAGGCTGCTGGGTAACCATGGAGTAGGGGCCGGTGGAGCGTGCATGAATCTTATCGTCGACCAGATGATGCAGCTTCAGGTAGTACATATAACCTACCGTGACCTTGTTGGGGAACTGCTCGCCGGTACGGCCATCATACAGGGTGGTCTTGCCGTCATCGGTCAAATCAATCTTGGAGAAGTCAATGACATGGCCCTTCTCGCCCATCAGGCGGTCCAGATGGGTCGGGTACTCGGGCGCGTTCTCGCCGTGCCACTTCTCGCGGGCCTCGGCGAAGCAGTCGCGCAAATCAGCCTCGTGCGCACCGTCAAAGACAGGGGTCTGCACCTTCCAGCCCAGAGCCTTGGCCACATAGCCGAGGTTGACCTCCAGCACCTGACCGATGTTCATACGGGAAGGAACGCCCAGCGGGTTCAGCACGATATCCAGCGGGGTGCCGTCGGGCAGGAAAGGCATATCCTCCTGCGGCAGAATACGGGAAACAACACCCTTGTTGCCGTGACGGCCTGCCATCTTATCGCCGACGCTGATCTTACGCTTCTGGGCGATGTAACAGCGCACGCACATACGCACGCCGGGCTGCAGCTCGTCGCTGTTCTCCGGGGTGAACACCTTGACGTCAACCACGATGCCGTATGCGCCGTGGGGCACGCGCAGGGAGGTGTCGCGGACCTCGCGGGCCTTCTCACCGAAGATGGCGCGCAGCAGGCGCTCCTCAGCGGTCAGCTCGGTCTCACCCTTCGGGGTGACCTTACCGACCAGGATATCACCGGTCTTGACCTCGGCGCCGACGCGGATAATGCCGCGATCGTCCAGATCCTTCAGTGCGTCATCACCGACGTTGGGGATGTCGCGGGTGATTTCCTCGGGTCCCAGCTTGGTGTCGCGGGCCTCGGTCTCATATTCCTCAATGTGGATGGAGGTGTAGACGTCCTCACGAACGAGCTTCTCGTTCAGCAGGACGGCGTCCTCGTAGTTGTAGCCCTCCCAGGTCATAAAGCCAATCAGGGCGTTCTTGCCCAGACTGATTTCACCGTTGCGGGTTGCGGGGCCGTCGGCCAGCACATCGCCGGTCTTGACGGTCTCGCCCACGTTGACGATGGGGCGCTGGTTGTTGCAGTTGCCCTGGTTGGAGCGCATGAACTTGATGAGCTCATAGGTATCGGCAGAGCCGTCGGTGCAGCGGACAATAATCTTGTCAGCGTCCACGTACTCAACCGTACCGTCATGGGCAGCCAGCACGCAGACACCGGAGTCGGTGGCGGCCTTGTACTCCATGCCGGTGGCAACCAGCGGCTGCTGGGTGACCATCAGAGGCACGGCCTGACGCTGCATGTTGGAGCCCATCAGAGCACGGTTACAGTCATCGTTCTCGAGGAACGGGATGCAGGCGGTAGCGACAGAAACCATCATGCGGGGAGAGACGTCCATGTAGTCGACCTGAGAAGCGTCGAACTCCTGGATATCATTGCGGTGACGGCCGGAAACGCGGGGACGGACAAAGTGATTGTTCTCGTCCAGAGGCTCGTTGGCCTGCGCGACGATGTACTCGTCCTCCTCGTCAGCGGTCATATAGACAACCTCATCGGTGACGGTGCCGGTGGCCTTATCAATCTTGCGGTACGGAGCTTCCACGAAGCCGTACTTGTTAATCTTGGCATAGGTAGCCAGGTAGGAAATCAGACCGATGTTCGGGCCTTCAGGCGTCTCGATGGGGCACAGACGGCCATAGTGGGTGTAATGAACGTCGCGGACTTCGAAACCTGCGCGGTCACGGGACAGACCGCCGGGGCCCAGAGCAGACAGACGGCGCTTGTGGGTCAGCTCAGCCAGCGGGTTGTTCTGGTCCATGAACTGAGACAGCGGGCTGGAACCGATGAACTCCTTGATAGCGGCCACAACCGGGCGGATGTTGACCAGGCTCTGCGGAGTGATTTCGCCGTTCTCCTGGTTTTGCAGGGTCATACGCTCGCGGATGACACGCTCCATGCGGGAGAAGCCGATGCGGAACTGGTTCTGCAGCAGCTCACCCACGCTGCGGACACGGCGGTTGCCCAGATGGTCAATCTCGTCCGTGGTGCCGATGCCGTGGTCAAGACCCAGCAGGTAGTTGACAGATGCAAAGATATCGTCAACGGTGACGGTGCGGCTGATCAGAACATCGTGGTTCTGGCGCAGCAGCTCCTTCTGCTCCTCGACATCGGAGGTGGTGTCGAGAATCTTGCGGATTTCCGCAAAGTTGGCGCGCTCGTTGATGCCAGCCTCAGCCTCAACATCGAAGCTGAAGAACTTCTGTGCGTCCACGCAGCCGTTGGAGACAACGATGAAGGCGCGGGGCTCCTCGCCCTTCTTCTCGACCAGGATGACAACGCGGGTAACACCGGCGGCGTCAATCTCCTCGGCCTTGGCCATCGTAATCTTCTCACCCTTGGCGGCCAGCAGCTCGCCGGTCAGGGGGGCAATGATATCCTCGCCGGCCTTGTAGCCCGCAATGCGGCGGGTCAGGCTCAGCTTGTTGTTCATCTTGTAGCGGCCGAAGCGAGCCAGGTCGTAACGGCGCGGGTCGAAGAACAGGTTGTTCAGATGGGCGCGGGAGTTTTCAACTGTCGGGGGCTCGCCGGGGCGCAGCTTGCGGTAGACCTCCAGCAGGCCTTCCTCGGTATTGTGGGTGATGTCCTTCTCGAGAGAGGCATTGATTTTCGGCTCGGAGTCGCCGAAGAACTGCTTGATCTGCTCGTCGGTGGACAGGCCCAGCGCACGCAGCAGCGTGGTGACCGGCAGCTTGCGGTTCTTATCAATGCGGACATAGAAAACGTCAGAGGAGTCCGTCTCATACTCCAGCCATGCGCCGCGGTTAGGGTTCATAGTGGCGGTAAACAGGTCCTTGCCGGTACGGTCCTTGCTGGAGCCATAGAAAACACCGGGGGAACGGACCAGCTGAGAGACGATGGCACGCTCGGCACCGTTGGAGATGAAGGTACCGGCGTCCGTCATAAGCGGAAAATCGCCCATGAAGATTTCCTGTTCCTTCACCTCGCCGGTCTGCTTGTTGAACAGACGAGCCGTGACATACAGAGGCGCCGCATACGTGGCATCTCTCTCTTTACATTCTTTAATAGAATATTTGGGGTTCTTGTCCAGCCGGTAATCGACGAACTCCAGCACGAGGTTGCCGGTGTAGTCCTCGATTGCGGCAATGTCGTGGAAAACCTCATGCAGGCCTTCCTCCAGGAACCAGTTGTAAGAGTTTTTCTGGATCTCGATCAGATTGGGCATACCAATCACTTCGTTGATGCGGGAAAAGCTCATGCGGGTCGTTCTGCCGTTTTGTACGGGCTTGACCTTTACCATAAAACGCGACCACTCCTATTCCATAGATTGACAAAGTTGGCGAAAGCAGCCCGAAAGTGTGCTGTAAAAGACCGTCATATTCGGCGTTTTTCACAAACTTTTTGATTTTGCGGATTTTGCAAAATCCCTTTAGGGCGCTCTATTCCATTTTTGTGATACTGTATCAGTATACAGGCTAAAAGGCTTGTTGTCAAGGGTTTTTCGGCTTTTTTATGAAGTTTTTTGTTTTCATCGAACGCCTGGGTCGGCGTAACAAAATTTCAGCATTTTGCTGATTTTGCCCCATTTTGCCGCACTTGACAAATTCAGAACAGCGGTTATGGCGGGCGGTTTTCGGCAGTTTTCACAAGGATGGCTGTGATATTTTAAACAGGTTTACTCTTGACAGCACAGCAGTTTATACGCGATAGTTATAGTAAAATCTCTATATTATAAAAAGATTGGACGTTTTACACATGAACATTCTCGGGCAGAAAATCTCCCTGCGGCGCATCCTCGGCATGATTGCAGGCGTTGTGATTATCGGCATCGGCATTGCCGTGTTCAAGTTTTCCCACCTTGGCAATGACTCCATCAGTGCGCTGAACCTGCGCATCTCCGAGCT
Organism: Gemmiger formicilis; assembly: GCF_024462815.1. Lineage (GTDB taxonomy): Bacteria > Bacillota > Clostridia > Oscillospirales > Ruminococcaceae > Gemmiger. The sequence goes on along the minus strand of NZ_JANGCG010000015.1, from coordinate 49,264 downwards.
GGTCGGGCTCTCGTTCAGCATCGAAAACGTGCTGATGAATCTTTTCCTGTTCATTCCACAGCTTATCTGGGGGCGGCGGTACATCGGGCTGGGGACGATTATCAACAGCCTTTGCATCGGTTTTGTGGTGACGTTCACAAGTGATATACTGGTCGGCGTTTTCGGCTCGGCCAACATACTCCCGCTGCAGCTGCTCTGGGTGGTCATCGGCGTGCTGGTTGTCGCGCTGGGGGCTTCGCTGTATCAGACCGCCGATTTGGGCGTAGCGCCCTATGACGCGCTCTCCTTGATGCTGGCCGACCGCCTGCCTGTACCCTACTTCGGCTGCCGCATCTTCACCGATGCGCTGTGCGCCGTGATTGCCTGGCTACTGGGCGGCCTGATTGGTCTGGGCACGCTGCTCTGTGCCTTCGCTCTCGGCCCCTTTGTGCAGTTTTTCACCAAGCATTTTTCGGAGAAGATTTTGCAATATCAGCCGGGAAAAGGCGTGCAGTAATGCCGCCCTTCCGGAAAAAGGAAAGAATGATATATCTGTAGGGAGGGGTCTTGACCCCTCCGCGCTTATCCGCAAATATCGTTCCCCCTCCTTCGCTCTGTAGGGCCGCATATATGCGGCCCGCAGGCTACCGGCAAGCAGCATTTGCCGGGTAACTGCCCGGGGCATCGGGGACGCCGCCCCCTACAAATAGATTGGAAACGGCATTGCGCCCCACAGGACAACGCAGACAGCAAACAAACACCCCCGCCGGGTACGGCGGGGGTGCTTGCGGTTTACACTTCTATCAATCGAGGAAATCGCGCAGCTTCTTGCTGCGGCTGGGGTGGCGGAGCTTGCGCAGGGCCTTGGCCTCAATCTGGCGGATACGTTCACGCGTGACGTTGAACTCCTTGCCGACTTCTTCCAGCGTGCGGGGGCGGCCGTCCTCCAAACCAAAGCGCAGACGCAACACCTTTTCCTCACGCGGGGTCAGCGTCTTGAGCACATCGGCCAGCTGCTCCTTCAGCAGGGTCTGGCTGGCTGCCTCGGCCGGGACGGGGGCATCATCATCGGGGATGAAGTCGCCCAGATGGCTGTCCTCCTCCTCGCCGATGGGCGTTTCCAGACTGACCGGCTCCTGCGCCACGCGCATAATCTCGCGGACCTTGTCCACCGGCATATCCAGACGCTCGGCAATTTCCTCGGCGCTGGGGTCATGGCCGTACTCGTGCAGCAGCTGGCTGGAAACCTTCTTGACCTTGTTGATGGTCTCGACCATATGCACCGGGATGCGGATGGTGCGGGCCTGATCCGCAATGGCACGGGTGATAGCCTGACGAATCCACCACGTTGCATAGGTAGAGAACTTGAAGCCCTTGGTATGGTCGAACTTTTCAACCGCCTTAATCAGACCCAGATTGCCCTCCTGAATCAGGTCCAGGAACTGCATACCGCGGCCCACATAGCGCTTGGCGATGGAGACCACCAGACGCAGGTTGGCCTCGCTCAGGCGCTGCTTGGCCTTCTCGCCCTCGGGGCCGCCTGCCTGAATCTTGAGGGCCAGCTCGGTCTCCTCCTCCGGGCTGAGCAGCGGCACACGGCCGATTTCCTTCAGGTAGACCTTGACCGGGTCATCAATCGTAATGCCGTCCGCGGTCAGGCCGTCATCGTAATCATCCGCGCCGTCATCCGGGCCGGGGGCCGTCTCGTCCACCTCCACGGGGGTATCATCAATGACCTCGACGCCGTTGCTTTCCAGCTCCTCATAGAGCTTTTCCATCGCTTCGACTTCCAGAACGTTGCCGGCTTCCTCCATTGCATCGCTGATTTCGCTGCTGGTCAGCTTGCCAACGCGGCGTCCGGTGTCAACCAGACTGCGGATAGGGTCTTTCTTCTCTGCCATAAGTAGGTTCTCCTTTTGGTTTTATATTGTTACAACGTATGTCGTGAATATCATTCGTCAGCTTCCGGTTGGTGTGCGCCCTTCTTTTTGCCAAGGTCGGCAAAGAAGTCCGTGAACTGCGTATCGTCCATGCTCTTGACCTTTTCATCCAGCGGCTTTGCGGTCTGCAGGCGTTCCAGATACATATCAATGTCCTGTCTTTGCAGCCGCGTTGCGTGGTTGAACGCCTGTGCCTTGCCCACCTCCTGCAGCTCGTTATCGTTCAGATACTGCTGCAGGGCTGTAAGGTTTATCGGCTGGCCGCTGTCCGCGCAGCGGAAGATAGCCTGCATCACGTTGCGCATTTCCGGCACAAGGATGGTTTCCATATCCAGATGCTCACGGATGTAGGGCACCTGCCCGGCGTCCTGCAGCATGGCCGCCACAAGTTGCCGCGCCGCGGAGGCCGCCGCCAGCGCAGACTCGCCGCTGCTGGTGTAGGGCACGCGGATATCCGCCGCAATGCCCTCCTTCGACAAATCGCGCTGCTCCTGACGGCGGCTGCGGCGCTCGGCCGTGTGCATGGCACCGCCAATCTGTGAGACGATGGCCTGCTTGGAAACACCGGTTTCCTCGGCAATGCGCCCGGCGTAGACGTCCCGCGCCGTGGGGCTAACGCCGCGCTCGGTCAGGATGCCGATTGCTTCGCGGATGTAGCTCAGCCGCCCATCATCGCTGCGCAAATCGTACTTGGCCTTGGCCTTTTTCAGCTGGAACTCCGTGGGGTTGGCCGTGCCGTTCAACAGCATTTCAAAGCGCTCTCGGCCGTATTTTTTGATGAACTCATCGGGGTCCTTGGCGCCCTGATAGCTCAGCACGCTGACCTTCAACGGCGTGCTGGCCAGAATTCCGAGGCTGCGCTCGGTGGCCTTCTGGCCGGCCTCGTCCGAGTCATAGCTCAGAGTGACCTCCTCGGCGTACTCGCTCAGCAGCTTGGCCTGCTCCGCAGTCAGCGCCGTGCCGCAGGCGCAGACCGCCGTGTCAAAACCCGCCTCGTGCATCGAGATGACGTCCATATAGCCCTCACAGAGGATGTACCGCTTGGCCTTTGACTTTTTGGCGATGTTCAGCGCAAAAAGCGTGCGGGACTTGTGGTAGACCATCGTCTCGGGACTGTTGATGTACTTCGGCTTGGAATCGTCCAGCACGCGGCCGCCAAAGGCGATGATGGCACCGCGCACGTCAATGATGGGCACCATAACGCGGTGGCGGAAAATCGTGTAGAGATTGCCGCGCTCACTGCGCCGTATCAGCCCGGAATGTTCAAGCTCATCATCCCGGAAACCCCGGCGCTTGAGGTAGTTGACAAGGCCGAAGCCCTCATCGGGCGCATAACCCAGCCCGAAGCGGCGGATGGCGGCATCGGACAGGCCGCGCTTTTCCTTCCAGTAGCGGCGCGCAAGGGTGGCCTCCTCGGTCTGCGCGTTCAGATTTTCATAAAAATAGCGTGCCGCACAGCGGTTGATTTCCAGCAGACGCTGGCGGGCGGTGGCCTCGTGGTCGCTCTCCTCGGGCAGGGGCATACCGGCGCGGGAGGCCAGCTGCTTGACGCTCTCGACATAGCCGAGGTTGTTGTACTTGCGCACAAAGCCGATTACATCCCCCGCCGCGCCGCAGCCAAAGCAGTAAAAGCTCTGGGTGTCCGGATATACCACAAAGGACGGCGTTTTTTCATTGTGGAAGGGGCACAGGCCGGTCATGGTGCGGCCCGTGCGGCGCAGCTTTACATACTGCCCGACGACTTCCTCAATGTCATTGCGGCGCACTACCTCCTGTATGTATTCCTGGGGTATCAAGAAAACTGCACCTCCTTAACGGCGCGGCTGCACCTACAGCACGTGCCACTTCTGCGGGACAAACAGCTCCTCAAACAGGCGGGTGGCAAACTCGTCGCTCATACCGCTGATGTAATCGGTCACAGCGCGGTCGACCCCCTCGTTGTAGGCAATCTGCATATAGAAATTCGGCATCAGGGCCGGTTCATCGCACAGGCGGGCGTACAGCTCCCCGATGAGCTTGTCCACCTTCTTTTCCTCCCGCTTGGCCTCCTTGTCCACATAGACCGTTGCGTACATAAAGTCCTTCAGCACGCTGTAGGCGGCCTCAACCTCGGGGGAAAAGGCAATCTGCCCCGCGCCGCTGTGGGCAACCAAATCGGTAATCATCGTGGTGATGCGCTCCGATTTGGTCGCGCCCAGCACGGCGGTGGCCTCCGGCGGCAGCTGGCGCGGGTCCAGCACACCGGCGGTAATGGCATCCTCAATGTCGTGGTTCAGAAACGCGATATGGTCGGCGCGGCGCACAACGCAGCCCTCCGGCGTGCGTGCCCATGCCCCGGTGGTGTGGGTCACAATGCCATTGCGCACCTCCCACGTCAGGTCAAGGCCCTGACCGTCGCGCTCGAGGTAATCCACCACGCGCAGGCTCTGGCGGTAGTGGGTGAAGCCCCCGGGGCACAGGCGGTTGAGCGCACGCTCCCCCGCGTGGCCGAAGGGCGTATGCCCCAAATCATGCCCCAGCGCAACAGCCTCGGTCAGATCCTCGTTCAGGCGCAGGGCGCGGGCGATGGTGCGGGCAATCTGGGATACCTCCAGCGTATGGGTCAGCCGGGTGCGGTAGTGGTCACCCTCCGGGGACAGAAAGACCTGCGTTTTCTGCTTCAGACGGCGGAACGCCTTGCAGTGCAGGATGCGGTCACGGTCGCGCTGGAAGCAGGGACGGATGGGGTCCGGCTCCAGCGGCACGCGGCGGCCCCGGCTGTTTTCACTCAGGGTCGCATAGCGGCTCAGCGTCTGGCGCTCAATGGCCTCGGTCTGTTCACGAATCGTCATAGTGTGCCCCCTTTCTCGGTTCTCTATATATAAATACGACAAAAGGGCGGGAAACACTCTTTTTTGCGGAAAATTTTCTGGAATTTTTCCGCCGTTCAGAACGGCGCGTACTGTGCGGCAGAAATTTCCACCGCGGCGGCACCGCGGGTCAGCTCGTTCAGTGCGGTGCAAAGCGCGCCTTCCTGCCCTGCCGGCATACGCCAGCAGAGGGTGACGGCATCGTCAAAGACCGGCTCGTCCAGCCGGGTTTCTGCCGCCGCAATCAGCCTTTGCGCCTGCTCGAACTGCGCGTAGGGCACACGGATTTTGCAGTCCACAACCAGACGCATACTGACGAGTTCCGCATTTTGCAGCGCGCCGGAGGCCGCCGCGGTGTAGGCCCGCACCAGCCCGCCGGTGCCCAGCAGGATGCCGCCGAAATACCGCGTGACCACAACAATCACATCGGCCACACCGGCGTGGTTGATGGTTTCCAGCACCGGGGTGCCTGCGGTCTTGGCGGGTTCGCCGTCATCGGAATAGCGGGTGCGGCCATTCTGCAGCACATAGGCATAGACGTTGTGGCGCGCCGTGCGGTTGGCAGCGCGCACACTGTTCAGCACCGCCAGCGCTCGTTCCTCGGTATCGGCAAAGGAAGCCGTGGCGATGAAGCGGCTGCGCTTTTCCTCATATTCAAAGGTGGATGTACCGCGCAGGGTCTTGTAGTCAGCCATAGCAAAACCTCACTGCATAGCAAAAAATACCCCGGATGAAAAAACATCCGGGGTACAAAAGACAAAATTACTTGCCAGACTTGGCAAAACGGCGCTTGAAGCGCTCGACGCGGCCACCGGTATCGACCAGCTTCTGCTTGCCGGTGTAGAACGGATGGCACTTGCTGCAAACTTCGACGTGGATCTCCGGCTTGGTGTCACGGGTGTGAATCACGTTGCCGCAGGCACAAGTGATGGTGCAGTCCACATAGTTCGGATGGATGCCCTGCTTCATTGGTTAAATTCACCTCTTTCTCGATTATGATAAAAGGAGCCATACTTGATATATGTGCTCATCACAATCTCCGAATTGCGGCCACCAGCATTCACCATCCTGTGCGAATGGAGCAGCCATCTGAACGATTGCTGAAATATTTTAGCACAAATGTCGCGGGCTGTCAAGCATTTTTTTGTATTGACAAAAGCCATTGACAGGCTTACAGCGTCAGCTGCTCGGCTTTTTCTTCCTCACGCAGGATGGCACCGGCGGCGGGCAGAGTGCGCACGCGGTAGCGCGGCGCATCGGTCAGCTCCAGCCCCTCGGCCAGCGTTACACGGGCAATCTTTGCGTTCTTTTTCAGGGCCACCACGTTGACGCCCGCAGTGTCGCGGGTTGCCTTCTCGGGAATCAGGGCGCTGCCCACCAGCAGCAGGCGGTTGTTGGTGGTAAAGATGGCCAGCTCGGTTTCCTCAGGCAGATGACGCATAAAGGCCAGCTCGGCCTTGTCGCTGTAGGCCTTCAGCAGCTTGCGGCGGTTCTGCTTTGTCTCATAGCTGGAAAGCGGCACCTTGGCGCACTTGCCGTTGTCATAGAAGAAGAGCATCCAGCCCTTGTAGTCCGGCGTGACCACCATATACAGGGGCACCTCGCCCTCCTCCATGCCCAGCGCGGAGGCCACGTAATCGCCCAGCATACTGGCCTTGCTGTCGGCAAAGTCATAGGCGTGGGACTTGTACACCTGGCGGTGGTTCGTGAAGAACAGCAGCTCCACGCTGTTCGTGCTTTCACAGGTGAACAGCACCTCATCGCCGTCCTTCAGCTTCTGCTCACCACTCATGCGCAGGCTCTGGGGGGTGATTTTCTTGAAGTAGCCGTCCCGCGTGAAGAACAGGTGCACCGGGTAGTCGGGAATCTGCTGCTCCTCCTCCACATTTTCAGCGGCGGGAATCTCATACATAATCTCGCAGCGGCGGGGCTTGCCGTACTTCTTGGCGACGTCACCCAGTTCCTTCATGATAATCTTGTTGATGCGGGCGGGGCGCTTGAGGATATCCTCCAAATCGGCGATGGCGTTTTCCAGCTCCTCAATCTCCTCGGTGCGCTTGAGGATGTACTCGCGGTTGAGGTGGCGCAGCTTGATTTCCGCCACGTACTCGGCCTGTACCTCGTCAATGCCGAAGCCAATCATCAGGTTGGGCACAACCTCGGTTTCCTCCGCCGTGTTGCGCACAATCTCAATCGCCTTGTCAATGTCCAGCAAAATGGCCTTGAGGCCCTTGAGCAGATGCAGGCGTTTCTGCTTGCCCTGCAGATCGTAGTAGGTGCGGCGGCGCACGCACTCGGCGCGGAAGGCAATCCACTCCAGCAGGATGCTGCGCACGCCAAGCACCTTGGGCTGGCCGGCAATCAGCACGTTGAAGTTGCAGGCAAAGCTGTCCTCCAGCGGGGTGGCCTTGTACAGGCGGGCCATCAGCTTGTCAGGATCCTGCCCGCGCTTGAGGTCAATCGTCAGCTTCAGACCGTTCAAGTCGGTCTCGTCGCGCATATCGCTGATTTCACGGATTTTGCCCAGCTTGACCAGCTCGGTGATTTTGTCCATAATGGCCTCAACGGTCGTTGTGGGCGGTATCCGGGTCACATCAATGCAGTTGTTTTCTTTGTCATAGCTCCATTTGGCGCGGACGCGGACGCTGCCGCGGCCGTTTTCCAGCACATTCTGCATCTCGGCAGCATCGTAAAGAATCGTACCGCCGCCGACAAAGTCCGGCGCGGGAATGATTTCCCGCAAGTCGGCCTGCGGGTCCTTCATCAGCGCAATGGTGGCGTTGCAGAGCTCCTCGAGATTGAAGGAGCAGATGTTGGACGCCATACCGACAGCAATGCCCAGCGTGTTGTTGGCCAGAATCGTCGGGAAGGTGACGGGCAGCAGGGTCGGCTCGGTGGTGGTGCCGTCATAGTTCGGCACAAAGTCCACGGTGTCCTTGTCAATATCGCGGAACAGCTCGTCACAGACCGGCTCCAGCTTGGCCTCGGTGTAACGGGCGGCGGCGTAGGCCATATCGCGGCTGTACGCCTTGCCGAAGTTACCCTTGGAGTCGACAAAGGGCACCAGAAGGCTCTCGTTGGAGCGGCCCATACGGACCATCGTATCATAAATCGCGGCGTCGCCGTGGGGGTTCAGGTGCATCGTGCTGCCCACGATGTTGGCGCTCTTGGTACGGTTGCCTTTAAGCAGGCCCATCTCATACATTGTGTAGAGCAGCTTGCGGTGGGCGGGCTTGAAGCCGTCAATCTCCGGCAGTGCGCGGGAGACGATTACGCTCATCGCATAGGGCATATAATTGGTTTCCAGCGTGTCGGTGATGGCAGATTCCAGCACCTCGCCCGCGGAGAGGATTTCCACGTTGTCGCCCAGCTGCGGCCGGGCGGGGGTCAGCTTTTTCTCTTTCTTTCTTGCCATAATCTATCCTTCTCAGCTTACGTCCAAATCGTCCAGATACTCGGCGCCGTGCTCTGCAATGTGCTCCTTACGGCCCTGCAGGTTATCGCCCAGCAGCAGGTCAAACACCGCCGCGGTGCGCTCGGCATCGGTGGGCAGAACCTTGATCAGGCGGCGGCTTTCAGGGCTCATCGTGGTCAGCCACATCATCTCGGGGTCATTCTCGCCCAGACCTTTGGAGCGCTGTATCGTGTACTTTTCACCCTCAATGCGGCGCAGGATGTCCGCCTTTTCCGGCTCTGTATAGGCGAAGAAGGTCTTGTTCTTCGTGTTGATTTCGTACAGCGGCGATTCCGCAATATAGACATAGCCCTTGTTGATGAGGGTCGGCGTCAGGCGGTAGAGCATCGTCAGCACCAGCGTGCGAATCTGGTAGCCGTCCACGTCGGCATCGGTGCAGATAACCACCTTATTGAAGCGCAGATTGTCAAGGTTGAAGCTGGCCAAATCCTTGTTGTGGCTGCCGCCCAGCTCCACACCGCAGCCCATAACGCGAATCAGGTCGGTGATGATCTCCGACTTGAAGATGCGGGCATAGTCGGCCTTCAGGCAGTTCAGAATCTTGCCGCGGATGGGCATAATTGCCTGGAACTCCGAGTCGCGGCTCTGCTTGACCGCGCCCATAGCGGAATCGCCCTCCACGATGTACAGCTCGCGGCGGGAGGCATCCTTGGTGCGGCAGTCCACAAACTTCTGCACGCGGTTGGCCAGATCCATCTGCTGGGTCATTGTCTTTTTGATGGTGATACGCGCTTTTTCTGCGTGCTCACGGCTCTGCTTATTGATAAGCACCTGCTTGCAGGCCTTTTCGGCCTCGTCCGGGTGCTCGATGAAATAGACCTCAAGCTGGTGCTTTAGGAACTCGGTCATGGCCTGCGCCACAAATTTGTTCGTGATGGCCTTCTTGGTCTGGTTCTCATAGCTGGTGCGGGTCGAGAAGCTGGACGAGACGAGCACCAGACAGTCCTGCACGTCCGCAAAGGTGATGGCGCTCTCGTTTTTCTTGTACAGGCCCTTGTTCTTCAGCCATGCGTTAATCTGGCTGACAAAGGCCGTGCGGACCGCACGGTCGGGGCTGCCGCCATGCTCCAGCCAGCTGGAGTTGTGGTAGTATTCCAGGCACTGCACCGTGTTGGAGAAGGCAAACGCCACGTTCATCTTGACCTGATAGTCCGGCTGGTCCGCACGGTCGCGGCCGGTGGCCGCACCGCTGCAGAAATGCACCGGCGTCAGGGCTTTGTCCCCCACCAGCTCATTGGCGTAGTCGGTGATGCCGTGCTCATAGAGGTATTCAAACTTTTCGGCCTCGCTGCCGGACTTATCGGTAAAGACCAGCGTGACGCCATCGTTGACAACCGCCTGACGGCGCAGCATATCCTTGAAGGACTCCACCGGGACGGCAATGTCGGTGAACACCTCGGTATCGGGCTTCCAGCGGATGACCGAGCCGGTGCGGCGGCCTTTGAAAGGCTCCTTCTGCAGGCCGCCCACGTTCTCGCCTTTTTTGAAGTCGAGATGATAGTGGAAGCCGTCACGGTAGATATCCGCGGTCATCCACTCGCTGGCGTACTGGGTGGCGCACAGGCCCAGACCGTTCAGGCCCAGACTGAAATCATAGTTGCCGCCGCCCTCGGCGTATTTGCCGCCCGCGTAGAGCTCACAGAAAACCAGGTCCCAGTTCCAGCGCTCCTCCGCCTTATTGTAGTCCACCGGGATGCCGCGGCCGAAGTCCTCGACCTCGACCACGTGGTCCGGGAACAGCGTGACATTGATGCGGTTGCCGTGGCCGTCGCGTGCCTCGTCAATCGAGTTGGAGATAATCTCAAAGATGGAGTGCGCGCAGCCCTCGACACCGTCCGAGCCAAAGATAACCGCCGGGCGCTTACGCACACGGTCGGCGCCCTTCAGCTGACGGATACTGTCATTGCCGTATTCCTGTTGTTTTTTTGCCATGCGGCGGTTCCCTCCGATTCATCGTAAAGCAATGGTAGTTTTTGCACATTTGCACATGTAGATTTATTAAACCACACGTCACGGTGGTTTGTCAAATTTGATTTGTGTTATAGCTCCAGTTTAGTACAACAGTCGGTTGTTGTCAAGTTGTTTTTTGTGGAATTGCATCAGCTGCAATCGCAGTTACAGGGCTCCACCCGGTTGCGGTCGCCAATAACAGCCGTCCAGTATTCCGTACCCTGATAGCGGAAGATGACCCAATCATAACCGTTGTATTTCTGGGTGCTCTGCTTGACAACGCAGTAATTGCCCAAAGGCAGATACCCCACCACATCGTTGAAATTGGCCGTATAGAAATACTCGCACCGGGCGTTGAACACCACCAGCCGCTGCCCGGCCACCGTCTGCATGGAAGGGCCGGAGGCCCCATAGTTGTTGTAGCCTCCGGCCCGGATTTCCGGCAGAAAGTCTTTGTAGCTGCGGTTCAGATCGCAGGCACCGGCTATGCCGTTCACGCTGCCGCTGCCGGTGTACTGCCACATGGCATAGCTGCCGGTGTAGCCCAGTGTCTGGCGGTAGTCCGCCACCCACAGCGGGTATTGGCTCAGCGCGGCGGCGTTGAGATAGCTGTTGATGTAGTTTGTGTAGCTGTACCAGCCCGCGTACCATTTGCGCTGGTAGAGAATATCCATCGCGTACTGCACAAGGCTGGTCAGCTCGGCGCGGCCCAGACTGGTCAGGCTGGAATCTTCCACGTCCACAAAGACCGGGTATTCCAGCTGTAAGCCCTGCATCACGTTCAGAAAAGTAGTCAGCTCATTGGCCACGGCGGCGCGGGTGCGGGCGTAGGTGTAGTAGTAGGCCCCCACCCGCAGCCCTGCGGCTTTGGCCCCATTGATGTTCTGCAAAAAGTATGGGTCAACATAGAGGCCGCCGCTGTTGCTGGAACCCACGCGGACGATGGCAAACTGCTTGCCCGCCGCGACCTGCGCCCAGTTTACATTGCCCTGATAGTGCGACACGTCAATGCCGTTCTGGTAAACCGCCATAAAAAGCCCCCCTTTGCGGTATAGTATGCAAAGGGAGGAACTATTGTGTATGCTGTTTTTATTTCTGCATCAGGCGGCGTTCTGCCAGCAGAATGACGCCCCGCGCCTGCGGAACCTCCTTCAGAACGGTGAAGCCGTTTTTGCGCCAGAAATGGTTGGACTGCGGGTTTTCCTTGTCAATGCCCAGCCGCACCGCGGCAAAGCCCAGCGCCGTCAGGTAGGCCAGCACCTCCGAGACAAGAGCCGTGCCCACGCCCCGCCCCTGCAGGGACTTGTTCATCATAAAAAAGCCGATGAACGCGGTATCCGCGTCCGGGTAGCCGTCCACCAAATCCATAACTGCCACAAGCGTACCGGCCGCAAAGAAGCCAATGTAATATTTCTGTGCCAAAGGGATTCCCGGCGGGCAGAGCGTCAAATCCTGCCGTATACGCCTGGGGCTGGTTTCGCCGCCGCAGTACCGGTAATACTGGTCATTACGCTGCATCCATGCGTACAGCATCGGTACATCCGCTTCCGTTATAGTCCGGACTGTATATTTATCGGATATTTTTTCAATTTGTATATTCTTCATACCTACACCAATTTTATATGCAGATCACTCAACAGGTTGACCGCTTCCGGCAGGGAAAATTTTGCATCCTGCAGTTTACTGCCCAGAATATCCACCTTGTAGCCGATGGCATCGGTAAAATCCGCCTTGCGCATATCGCACTGGAAAAACTCGGTGTCCTGCAAATCACAGCGCGCAAAGTCCGCCCCCGCAAGGTCACATTTGGCAAACATCGAGCGCTGTATTACATTGCCCGCAAAGCGGAACTTTTTCAGATTCATCTCGGTGAAGGTGTTGTATTTCAAGCGGCAATTTTTAACGTGGTCAATTGGGTCGGCAAACGCGCCGTCCCCCTGCAGTGACATCCATTCGATGTTATGCAGCGTGCAGTCCTCGAAATCGGTGAATTTTGCGCGTGACATAGTTGTTTTTAGCCCGGTGATGGTACAGCGGACAAACTGGCACTCGGTAAAAACGCTATGGTCGAGCTTGCAGCTTTCAAACGTACAGTCGATAAAAGTACAGTCAGAGAAATCGCAGTCATAGAACGTTTCCTCTGTGAAGGTCAGCCGTTCAAAGCGCTCTCCCTCCCGGTATTCGCTGCGCATCAGATAACCAGCCCTCCGTTTACGCCCAGCACCTGCCCGGTGATGTAGCCGCTGGCTTCATCGGCCAGAAACACCATTGTGCGGGCAATCTCCTCCGCCGTACCAAGGCGCTCCACCGGCGTTTCCTCGGCCAGTGCGGCACGGTCCTCCGCGGTAAAGGAGGCCATCATATCGGTGTCAATCACGCCGGGCGCAATGATATTGACCGTGATTCCGCTGGGGCCTTCCTCTTTTGCCAGCGCCTTGCCAAGGCCAATCAGCCCGGCCTTGGCCGCGCTGTAGGCAACCTCGCAGCTGCCGCCGGTCTGGCCCCACATACTGCTGACCAGCAGGATGCGGCCATACTTGCGGTGAATCATGCCGGGCAGCACGGCGCGGCAGGCATAGAACGCACCGTCCAAATCGACGGCCATCATCCGGCGCCAGTCCTCGTCGGTGGTGTCGGTAAACAGCTTGACCTGCGCAATGCCCGCGTTGCAGACAAGTGCCTGCAAGCTGCCGAGCTCACGCTCTGCCTGTTCCACGGCGGACTGCACCTGTGCGGAATCCCCCGCGTCGGCCTGTATCGCCAGAAAGCGGCCGCCCCGTGCAGACCGCGCAGCCTGCTGCAGCACGGCCTCGGCGGCCTCCGGGTGGGCATTGTAGGTAAAGGCCGCGTTATACCCGGCGCGGGCAAACGCCAGCACCGCCGCTGCACCAATACCGCGGCTGCCGCCGGTAATAAAGACATTCCGTTCCATTGTTACTTCTTCTTTCGTTTTTCTCTCAGCATCGCAAAAAAATCCTGCAAAAGTGCCTGTGCTTCGGCCTCCATCAGGCCCGCCTCAATGACCGGGTGATGGTTGAACGGCAGGGCGAACAAATCCGTCAGGCTGCCACAGCAGCCGGCTTTGGGGTCGCGTGCGCCGTAGACCACCCGCTTGAGCCGGCTGTTGATGATAGCCCCGCTGCACATCGGGCAGGGCTCCAGCGTCACAAACAGCTCACACTGCCACAGCCGCCAGCCGCCCAGCGCCTTGCAGGCTGCGTCAATCGCCATCAGCTCCGCATGGTAGGTGGCGTTTTTGCCGCTTTCCCGCAGATTGTGGGCGCGGGCGATGATTTCGCCATCCTTGGCTATAACCGCCCCGACCGGGACCTCGCCCAGTGCGGCGGCGAGCTTTGCCTCGTCCAGCGCGGCACGCATCAGTTCTTCGTCAGACATAGTACCCCCTCAGTGTACAAGCAGCACGGCATACACCACCAGAAACACCACGGTCACGCTGTAGGCCGGGCTGGCAAAGACGGCCAGCACGTCCACGCCGGGGCGCAGCCCCGCCGAGAAGCGGAACCTCTGCTGCCGTGCGTGGCCAATCATCCAGATGCCAAAAATCGGGAAGAACAGCAAAATGAATAGCTCCACACCGAAGGAGAGCTCCGCCGGGGCGTAGTACCGCAGATAAATCGTAAGAAATGCCAGAATGTTGTTGGCCAGATGCAACAGCATCCCCGGCAGAATGCTGCCGGAACGCTCGGCCAGCCAGCCCAGAAAAACGCCACAGGCAAAGGCCGTCAGCCCCTGCGCCAGATCCAGATGCAGCAGACCGAACAGCAGTGCCGGAGCAAAGATAGCCGCCGCACTGCCGCAGGGGCGCATCAGCCCCTGAAACGCGCCGCGGAACAGCACCTCCTCCGCCACAGCGGGCATCACGCAGAGGGCCAGAAAGTAGACCGCAAGCTCGGGCCCGCCGCTGGGCAGCACCTCGCTGGTGGCCTCCCGCCCGCTGATGTGGTTGATGAGCGCCCCCGCCAGATTGGCAAGATTGGCCACCCCCAGAAAAACCGGCAGGCAGAAACCTGGGCTCCATGGCGCAGGCAGCGTGATGCGCAAATCATCCGTTTGCAGCCGCGTACATTTCAGCAGAAAGACAAGCGTGAGGGCGATAGCCCCGAGGCCAACCAGCAGCTGTAGCAGCTCCGCGCTGACGCTGCTGAAGCCCAGCGGCTTTGCCAGACTGGCACCGGGGTGCGCCAGCCCCATAAGGGCGCTGATGCCCAGCGTGAGCAGGCTGCGGGCCAAAAGATACAGTAAGGATGCCACCGCGCAGCCGCTTGCCGCGCCCCGCACCCCGCGAGATTTTGTCATGATTGTATTCCCACCTTTGCCGGTAATCCTGTACTCTATCATAGCATATTCCGGCAAATAAAAAAAGCCCCGCCGGTGTGCGGGCCGGCGGGATAAGGTTAGAGGGAGAGGAGTTTACACAAGCCTGCGTTGTGCGCCGCAGGCATTGACTTTCTGTAATTATGATAGTACATTATAGGCATGAAGTAAAGCTACACTTTTTCATATGCAACATGAATTTTTTTCACGATAGGAGAGGTTCGCTATGACCCTTACTGATTGCCAGCTGCTCAGCATTGTGGCGCAGCTGGGCACCTTTGCCGCCGCAGCAGAACGTCTGCACATCACGCCGTCCGCCGTCAGCCATGCCGTGTCCGGCGTGGAGGCCGAATGTGGGTTCCCGCTGTTCACACGCGCCAAAAGCGGCGTGCGGCTGACCGCCAACGCCGAAAAGCTGATGCCCGCCATCCAGCAGATGCTGGCCAGCAGTGAGTCGCTGGACCAGTCCATCGCCCAGATTAACGGGATGCACAAGGGCGCGCTGCGGCTGGGTGTGTTCAACTCCGCCTGCGTGACCTGGCTGCCCAAGATTGTGCCGGGCTTTCGGGCCGAGTTCCCGGGGATTGATGTACAGATTTATCAGGGCTCCTACGATGATATCATCGGCTGGCTGAAAACCGGCGCGGTCGAGCTGGGGTTTTTATCCAATTCCAGTGCGCATGAGCTGGATTTTGAGCCGCTGTACGATGACCGGCTCATCTGCATTGCACCGCCGGATTACAAGCCGAAGCGCCCCGGCGTTGTGCGGGCCGAGGAGCTGCGCAGCCAGCCCTTCGTCAGCCAGCAGTCCGATGTGGACGCCGACATCCAGAGCTATTTCAAGAAGAACGATCTGCACGTGTCGAGCCGGTGCTACATTGTGGATGACCAGAGCATGATTGCCATGGTGGCCTGCGGGCAGGGGCTGGCTCTGATGCCCGAGCTGATGTTCAAGGAGGGTGCCGCCAGCGCAGGCTGTCAGGTGCTGCAGCTGGAACCCGCCGCCAAGCGCAGCATCGGGCTGGCGTGCCTGTCGCGCACGGCGCTCTCCCCCGCCGCTCGCGAGTTTGTCAACCACGCCAGAAAATTTGCGCGGGAACGGTAAGTCCCAAGCCTTCCCCAGAGGGGACAGACTCCCCCGATACGGGGGAGGTGCCGCGTAGCGGCAGAAGGGGGGCGGTGGCCCCGCAGGGCCGGATGAGGGGCAAACTCGCCAACAAATACCACATTCCCCGCCCATGTATATAAAAACGGCTCCTCGCCCGGGAAGCCGTTTTGCTTTTTTTAATTTCCCTCATCATACTCTGCCACGGGCACATTAGCGTACTCGTCAGGCAGATCAGGGGGCAGGGTCTGCATATACTCGTGCATAGCCTCGGCCACGGTCTTGCTGTAGGCCACAGCCTCGACAACCGTTCGCGCGCCCTTGACGGCGTCGCCGCTGGCAAAGATGCCGGGGATACTGGTGCGGCCGACCTCGTCGGTCTCAAACAGGCCGCGGGCGTTGGTTTTCAGGTTCTTCTCGCTCTCCGTGATGGTGGTGCAGGGGCCCTGACTGATGGAGACTACCACGCTGTCCGCCGGGTAGAGCTTTTCGGTGCCGGGCAGCTCGGTCAGGGTGCCGTCCTCGGCCTCCTCCAAATCACGGAAGATAACGCCCTTGTCGGTGATTTCCACCGGCTTTTTATTGAAGATGAAGTTGACGCCCTCCAGCTTGGCATAGCTGGCCTCATACTCGCTGGCCGTGATATGCTTCGACAGCGAGAAGCACTCCAGATGCCGCGTGCCGTGGCGGATGGCCGTGCGGGCCACATCCATCGCCGCGTTGCCCGCGCCGATAACGATTACACGGTTGCCCAGATGGTAGACATCGGGGTTCTGCAGATAGTTGATGGCGTAGTGCACGTTGCCAAGGCTTTCGCCCTTGATGTGCAGCGTGTTGGGCCGCCATACGCCGGTGCCGATGAAGATTGCCTTGTAGCCGTCGCGGAACAGATCCTCGATCTTGAGCGCCTTGCCCACATCGGTGTTGGGGCGCACCTTGATGCCCTTCAGGCGAAGATGGCGGTACTCAAAATCGTCCAGCACCGTCTTTGGCAGGCGGAATTCCGGGATGCCGTAGCGCAGCACGCCGCCGATTTTATCATGGCTTTCAAAAATCGTGACATCGTAGCCATAGCGGGCCAGAATGACGGCAATCGTCAGACCCGCCGGGCCGGAGCCGATAATCGCGGCCTTTTTGCCGTTGGGCGTAGCCGGGCCCTGCACCATCTGGCTGGCGTAGGTGGAGGAAATGTAGTTCTCAATAACCGAGAAATGCACCGGCGAGCCCTTGATGCCGCGGACGCAGTGACCCTCGCACTGGTTCTCGTGGTTGCAGACCAGCGAGCAGACCGTGGTCAGGGGGTTGTTTTCAAACAGCATACGGCCCGCCTCATCCAGCTTGTTGTCCTTCAGCAGACGGATAACCTCGGGGATGTTGGTGTGAATCGGGCAGCCCTGCTGGCAGCGGGGCACCTTGCAGCCAAGGCAGTGGTTCGCTTCGTCCATTACGTGCAGCGCCATGTTTTACTCCTCATTTCGTACCGATTTTGCGCGTTAAGGATGCAACAAAGTTGTATCATTCGCATTTTTTCTCCATATCTAATTTATATTACCACTGCCTTAACTGTGAACGCAAGCCCCATCGGCTGAATTTTTTCTCTGCATAATGACGAAAAATCAACCGCTTTGCTATGCAGTCTGCCGATTTTTTCCGCATCCGGGCCTGTGCGCATCAAATCCGCCAGTGCTGTGCCCGCGGGCAGGGCTGCCTTTTTCAGACGCGGCAGCGCGGTTTTTCTGGCACCCAACACCTGGATATAGGGCGGCATTGGCAATTCTGCCGGGGTCTGCAGCGCGGCATCCAGCACCAGACGGCGCAGCCGCGCATGGGGGTAGCGCTTTGTTTTCAGCCGGGTGTACAAATCCTCCAGGCTGTCGGCCTCGCGCACCGCCGCGGCAAGACGATTTTCCAGTCCCTCGCTCACGCCGCGCAGCTGCGCAAAATTTTCCGGATTCTGCATCCGCAGCAGTGCCAGCACCGCCGTTTCAAATTTTGCGTTATCCAGCAGCAGCCCTTCCGCGTCAGCTTTGCCGTAGAGCGCGGCAGCTTCTGCCGGGACAAACGGCTCCCAGTCGGGGCGCGGCAAGCTGCGCAGATAGCTGGCACTGGCCATCAGCGTGCCGCCATGCTCCCCTGCCCCGCCGCCGTGGGCCGCCCCCAGCCGCGGCAGCGCCAGCGGCGTGAGGGCCGCGCCCTGTGCCAGAATTGCCTTGCAGTATTCAATGCCCAGAATGTTGTTCGGCGTGCGCAGCAGTTCCCCCATGCCGGGGTGCAGGGCATCGGCAGCCGTGGCCCGGGCGGCGGCATAGGTCATGCCGGTGGCAAGATTTTTGCGCAGAATCGTATTTATTTCCTTCCCCTGCAGCAGCCGGGCCGCGTCCAGCAGGGCCTGTGCATCGGGCGTTTCGGCCCCAAAAGCCAGCGTATCACAGCCTAGCGCGGCCAGCAGATGCACGCCCGCCGCGGCAAACTGCTCCGCCGAGGAGGCCGCATAGGGCGCGGGCAGCGCGATAACGATATCCGCCCCGGCGGCCAGCGCCGCACGCACCCGCACCTTTTCCGGCAGGATGGGCACCCCGCCGCGCTGCACCGCGCCGCTGCTCATACACACGGCAATGCACTGTGCCCCCGCTGCGCGCACCGCCGCCAGCTGGGCCGCGTGGCCGTTGTGGAACGGGTCATATTCGGCTATAATGCCTGCAAATTGCATACTTAAAATCTCCTGATAGATTGTTAAAAAAGTACTTTGCCGCCACTGTGCAAAAATTGTGCTATCTTGCAGAACTTGCGCTTGAAAATTCCTGTCTACCATTATATAATAAAATCAGCAATTAGGGAAGGGCTTCCGGCCCTGCCAAATATAAGGAGGATATTCCATGAAAGTTCTGGTTATCAACTGTGGTTCTTCCAGCCTGAAGTACCAGCTGATCGACATGGAGGGTGAAAAGGTTCTTTGCAAGGGTCTGTGCGAGCGCATCGGTATGGAGAGCAGCATGATTACCCATGAGGCCAACGGCCACAAGGCCACCACGCCCGCCATCTTCCCCACCCACACCGAGGCTTTCGCCGAGGTCGTGAAGAAGATGACCACCGGCGAGGGCAAGGTCATTGACAATGTCTCTGAGATTGACGCCATCGGCCACCGCGTTGTGCACGGCGGCGAGAAGTTCAAGGAGAGCTGCCTCATCACCCCCGAGGTTGTCAAGGCCATCCGCGACCTGAGCCCGCTGGCTCCTCTGCACAACCCCGCCGCCATTCTGGGCATCGAAGCCTCCTACAAGGTCTTTGGCGAGGACAAGCCGAACGTGGCTGTTTTCGACACTGCGTTCCACTCCACCATGCCCCCGAAGGCGTATATGTACGCTATTCCCTACGAGTATTATGAGAAGTACGGCGTCCGCCGTTATGGCTTCCACGGCACCAGCCACAAGTACGTCAGCCACCGTGCCGCTGAGTTCCTTGAGGAGCCCATCGAGCGCCTGAAGCTCATCACCTGCCATCTGGGCAACGGCTCCTCCATCGCCGCTGTCGATCAGGGCCGCGTCATTGATACCTCCATGGGTATGACCCCGCTGGCCGGTCTGATGATGGGCACCCGCTGCGGCGACCTTGACCCCTCTGTGGTCAACTACTTGAAGTACAATCTGGAAATCACCGGCCACGAGCTGGACGAGATTCTGAACAAGAAGTCCGGCCTGCTGGGTGTTTCCGGCGTGTCCAGCGACAAGCGCGATGTTGAGGATGCCGCCATGAACGGCAACAAGCGCGCACAGCTGGCCAGCGATATGCTGAACTACCAAATCAAAAAGACCATCGGCAGCTACATTGCCGCCATGGGCGGCGTGGATGCCATCGTCTTTACCGGCGGCATCGGCGAGCATGACGCGGATTCCCGCGCCAAGATCTGCCACCACATGGATTGGCTGGGCATCCGCATTGACACCGACAAGAACCGCGATGCACACAAGCAGAAGGAAGATGTCGTCGAGGTCACTGCCTGGGGCGCTCGTGTCCGCACCCTGATCATCGAGACCAACGAGGAGCTGATGATTGCCCGCGACACGAAGGAAGTCGTCGAGAAGTAAGTTACTTTTCTTATAAGAAAAGTAACCAAAAGAATTTCAATATTTGTTCCCGGGAACGGGTTACAGCGAGAGGCTGCGGCATGGGGTTTTACCTTGTGCGGCAGCCTCTTTTGTGGTATAATCAACGGTAAGAGGTCTTATATTTGAATTTCAGGAGGTTATCCGCATGAACAGCAAGGTTTCAAAAGGCATTGCACTGCTTCTCTTTGGCATCCTACTCTGCGCAGGCAATGAGGAAATCAACACCATGATTCTGTCCGCCTTCAGCGATTTTCCGTTTTCTGCGATAGGCGTCATTGTAGGGGCTGTAGGGCTGTATATGGTGTTCTCTGATAAGGCGGAGTAAGCGACGCGGGCAATTTAAAAAGGGAGACTGCCCGCTTGGACAGCCTCCCTTTTACGGTTTATTTGTTTGGAGTTCTTTTGCTTACTTTTCTTGCAAGAAAAGTAAGTTACTGCTGGGCGGCCTCGGCACGCTTCTTGGCGATGGCGGCGATGGCGTCCTTGCGGGACAGGTTGATGCGGCCCTGCTGGTCAATATCCGTGACCATAACAAAGATGGGGTCACCGACGGCCACAACATCCTCGACATGCTCCACACGGTGGTCATCCAGCTTGGAAATATGGACCAGTCCCTCCTTGCCGGGGGCAATCTCAACAAAGGCGCCGAAATTCATCAGGCGGGTCACGCGGCCCTTGTAGATGGCACCGATTTCGGGGTCCTCGACAATGGTCTTGATGGTGGCAATGGCGCGCTTGGCATCGTCCTGGTCGACCGCGGAGATAAAGACGTGGCCGTCCTCCTCGATGTCAATCTTGCAGTTGAAGTTTGCGCACATTTCCTGAATGACCTTGCCGCCCTTGCCGATGACGTCCTTAATCTTGTCGACAGGAATCATCATGCTGAACATCTTGGGGGCGTACTTGGACAGCTCGGCACGCGGCTCGGCAATGACCGGCTTGATAATCTGGTCCAGAATATACAGACGGCCCTTGCGGCACTTCTCCAGCGCTTCCTCAACGATTTCATAGGTCAGGCCGTCCACCTTGATGTCCATCTGGATGGCCGTGATGCCGCGGCGGGTGCCGCCAACCTTGAAGTCCATATCGCCGTGGAAGTCCTCGACGCCCTGAATGTCCAGCATGGTCATCCAGCGGCCGCCGTGCAGCGGGTCACCATCGGTAATCAGGCCGCAGGAAATGCCCGCGACAGGTGCCTTGATGGGCACGCCTGCATCCATCAGGGCCAGCGTGGAGCCGCAGATGGACGCCTGCGAGGTGGAGCCGTTGGAGGACAGAACCTCCGAGACACAGCGGATGGTGTAGGGGAACTCGGCCTGATCCGGCAGCACCGGAATCAGGGCGCGCTCGGCCAGATTGCCGTGGCCGATTTCGCGGCGGCCGGGGCTGCGCGGTGCGCGGGCCTCGCCGACAGAATACGGCGGGAAATTGTAGTGGTGGATGTAACGCTTGTACGGCGTGTCGGACAAATCATCCATCAGCTGGGCATCCTTGGTGGAGCCGAGGGTGCAGACGGTCAGCACCTGCGTCTGGCCGCGGGTGAACATACCGGAGCCATGCACGCGGGGCAGCAGGCCGACCTCGGCGGCCAGCGGGCGGATCTCATTGATGCCGCGGCCGTCCACGCGCTTGCCGTCCTCCAGCAGCCAGGTGCGCACGACCTTCTTCTGCAGCTTGTAGCTGATCAGGTCAAGGTCGGCGGCGGTCAGCTCGGGGTGCTCGGCGGCGATGGCGTCCATGATGGGCAGCATAGCGGCATCACGGACATTCTTGTCATCGGTGTTCATGGCGCTCTTGACATCGTCAAGGTGCTTGGCATAGACATCGGCCAGCAGGGCATGATCCAGCTCCACAGGGGTGAAGGCCTTCTTCGGCTTGCCGATTTCGGCAACGATGCTGTTGATGAAGGCCAGCATCTTCTTGATTTCCTCATGGCCGGCACGGATGGCCTTCATCATGGTTTCCTCGTCAACCTCGTTGGCGCCGGCCTCAATCATAACGATTTTTTCCTCGCTGGCGGCCAGCGTCAGGGAGAGGTCACTGTGTTCGCGCTGTTCCTTGGTGGGGTTCAGTACGATTTCGCCGTCCACCAGACCGACAAAAACGCCTGCAATGGGGCCGTTCCACGGAATGTCGGACATAGCGATGGCCAGAGACGCGCCGTTCATGCCGGAGATTTCGGCAGAGCAGTCGGGGTCAAGGCTCATAACGGTCATGGTGACGCAGACATCGTTGCGCATATCCTTGGGGAACAGCGGGCGGATGGGGCGGTCAACCACGCGGGAGGACAGGATGGCGTGCTCGCCGGGGCGACCCTCACGGCGCATAAAGCTGCCGGGAATGCGGCCTGCGGCGTAGAGCTTCTCCTCAAACTCGACGCTCAGGGGGAAGAAGTCAACGCCGTCGCGGGGCTTGTCGCTCATCGTGACGTTGCACAGCACGCAGGTCTCGCCGTAGCGGATCATAGCGCTGCCGTTGGACAGACCGCACATTTTGCCGGTCTCGACCACAAAGGGACGGCCCGCAAAGGTCGTCTCGAATTTGCGGTACTTGGGGAAGGTTTCCAGTCTGGATGCGAATTCGTAAGCCATAGGGATTCTCCTTCTTGTTTGATTTACTTTCAGCACGCCCCTGCCCCGAGTTTGTACAATAAAGCCAGCAGCCGGGCCATAGTGTCCGGGTGCTCGATTTACTGCACAAAACGCGGCGGGATTGGCTGTAAATACAGTGGAAGCAGGCTGCCGCGCAGCCTATAAAAAAGCGGGCAGAGTGCAAATGCACCCTGCCCGTTTTTGCGAAAATTACTTACGCAGACCCAGCTCAGCGATCAGGGCACGGTAACGGTTGATGTCCTTCTTCTGCAGATAGGCCAGCAGATTGCGGCGGCGGCCGACCATCTTGAACAGGCCGCGGCGGCTGTGGTTGTCATGCTTGTTGGTCTTGAGGTGCTCGGTCAGGTGGTTGATACGAGCAGTCAGCAGAGCAACCTGAACCTCCGGAGAACCGGTGTCACCCTCGTGGATGGCTGCCTTAGCGATGATGGGCTGCTTGTCGATAGCGGATTTCTGGCTCATTGGTAAATACCTCTTTCTGAAAAATAGATTGGCCGTCGGCGCAGTAAAGGGTAGTTGGAACCGTTGAGGCATACGCCCCATACCGGGCCGCGGTAACATCAAATAGTATAACACAACATTTTGCGGAATACAAGAGCGCGATTGCGATTTTCGCAATTATTTTGCGCCTTTTTTGGTGGGGTGCAGTCTGCGCTCTGCACGTGCCCGGGGCTTACCGCTTGCACTTGTCAAAATATGCTTTGCTCTCATCGGCGGCGTGGTGGATGAGAGCGGTCAGCTCGTCCAGAGAGTTGAATTTGCGCACCGGGCAGAAATACTTATGAAATTCCAGCGTGGGCTGCTGGCCGTAGACATTGCCGGAAAAATCCGGGACGTAGGTCTCGCAGGTTACGGCAGCGTCGGCGCTGCTGTCCACCGTGGGGCGCTTGCCGATGCCGGTGGCGGCGGGCCGCCATGCGCCGTCCAGATAAATGCGGGTCAGGTAGACGCCCGCGCAGGGCTGCAGCGCGGCGGCGGGATAGTTTTGGTTCAGCGTGGGCGTGCCCAGCTTGCCGCTGCCGATGCCCTTGCCGTGCACCACCGGCCAGTCAATGGCATAGGGTGCGCCCAGCATGGCATTGGCATCGTCAAGGCGGCCTTCCTCCAGCGCCGCACGGATGCGGGTGGAGGAAACCGTCTGCCCCTTGTACTGCGCCATCGGCACAATGTGCACGCCGATCCCCAACGGTGCGCACAGCTCCCGCAGGCGCTCCACATTGCCGGCGGCGCGGGCGCCAAAGGTAAAGTTATCGCCGCAGAAAAGCTCGCGGGCGTTGAAGCAGCCCACAAGCACCTTCTGGACAAAATCCTCCGGCGTCAGGGCGCGGAACGCCTCAAAGGGGGCCTCCTGATATTCCTCAATGTCCAGCGCTTCCACACGGGCGTGCTTCTGCTCCGGCGAGAGGATGCGCCCGCCCTTCAGTGTACTGCCCGCGGGCAGTGCAAAGGTAAAGGCGGCGGCGGTCAGGCCGCGGGCGCGGGCACACGCCACAGCCGCGCCCAGCACAGCGCGGTGGCCGCAGTGGACGCCGTCAAAATAGCCAAGCGCCACAGCGCTGCCCTGCGGGGCGCAGATGGGCGTCAGGCTTTGGTAAATCTGCATTGGGCGTTCAGCCCCTTTCGCAAAATAATTTTTCGACCTTCAGCACGCCGCCCTCGACCGTGGCCAACCCCAGAAAGGCACCGGCCGAATCGTAGGCGCGGTAGCGGCCGTCAGCGGCAGCGTAATGGCTGGTGGGGCAGCCATTGAGAAGGTGCACCTTCACGCCGTCATTGACGCGGAGGGCGGGCAGCGGGGTGAAAACCGTTTCAATCGGCAGCACCCAGCCGTTCGCTTCCAGCTCGCCGCGCTCGGCGGCGGCCAGAATTTCCGGCAGCGTATGGCACTGTGCCAGACTGAACACACCCGCCTGCGTGCGGCGCAAAGCCGAAAGCGTTGCGGGCACGCCGAGCAGCTCGCCGATTTCCTCCGCCAATACGCGGATGTAGGTGCCCTTGGAGCAGGCCACACGGATGGTGTATTCATCGGGCGCGGGGCTGCCCAGATAGTCGATGCCGTAAATTGTGATGGGGCGCGGGGTGCGCTCCACCGTCTGGCCTTTGCGGGCCGCCTTATACAGCGGCTGGCCGTTGATTTTTACCGCGCTGTACATGGGCGGCAGCTGCATCCGGTCACCGCAGAGCTGCGGCAGCACCGCCTGCAGCTCCTGCTCCCCCACCGTGACGGGCGCGGTTTCCAGCGTTGTGCCGGTCACATCGCCGGTGTCGGTGCGCAGGCCCAGCCGGATGGTGGCCTCATAGGTTTTATCGTGGTCAAGCTGGCGGTCAGCAGCGGCGGTTGCCTTGCCGATAAACACCGCGAGCACACCGGTGGCCATAGGGTCCAGTGTGCCCGAATGTCCCAGCTTGCGTGTGCCCAGTGCGCCGCGCAGCTTGGCCAGCACATCAAAGCTGGTCCAGCCTGCGGGCTTATCCACGGGCAGAATACCGTTTGGCATTTGCATAGCAGGGTTCCTTTTCT
Organism: Gemmiger formicilis; assembly: GCF_024462815.1. Lineage (GTDB taxonomy): Bacteria > Bacillota > Clostridia > Oscillospirales > Ruminococcaceae > Gemmiger. The sequence goes on along the minus strand of NZ_JANGCG010000015.1, from coordinate 24,392 downwards.
GTTATCGTGTGCTTTTGCAGCGGGATGCCGGGCATCAGCCTCTGCAGCCGCACAGGGTGCAGTTCATCCCGGTTACAGGCTCACGCATCTTCGCCGTTCTTTTCAGCGTCAGCGCGGTCCAGTTCCTTTTTGACTTCCTCAAGAATTGCGTGCTTGGCGTTGTCCGGGTTACCGCTGATTTCACAGCCTGCGGCGCGGGGATGCCCGCCACCGCCCAGACGCCGCGCAATGTTGCAGGCGTTGGTGTCATGGCCGGTGCGCACGCTGATTTTGAAGCTGCCGTCCTTCTGCTGGCGCAGGGTCAGGCCGACCTCCACACCCTCGATGGAGCGCGGCAGGCTGGTCAGGTCCTCCAGCTCCGCCCCGGCCACACCCGCTGCCTGAATCTGATCCCAGGTCAGGCAAATCAGGGCACAGCGGTCATCATAGTAGAACTCCAGGCTTTCCAAAGCCATACGCTCCGCAATGACGCGTGCATGGGAGCGGCTCTCAAACAGGCGCTCGTTGAGCGCTTCCACGTCAGCCCCGGCCTCAATGAGGGCGGCGGCGGCGCGGTGGGTCTCTGCCGTGGTGTTGCTGAACCGGAAGCAGCCGGTATCGGTTGCCACGCCGGTGTACAGGCAGGAGGCAATCTCCGGCGTAATCTTCGCGCCCATCTCGGGGATGAGTGTTGTCAGCAGCTCTGCGGCAGCCGCTGCATGGTCATCCACCAGCGTTTCATACGCATAGCCGCTGTTGGAGCCGTGATGGTCAATGCACAGATTGACGTGCTCGGCATATTCCTGAATGTTGTTGCGCTCCCCGAACAGCTGGATGCCGGCCACATCCACCGCCACCACAAAGGCGGGGGTGAAGCTGCCGTCAAACACGCGGCTGGGCATATAGTCATACATGGCAGGAATCGGGTCACTGCACAGCACGGCGGCATTCTTGCCCAGCTGCTGCAGGGCAAGGCAGAGCGCCGTGCCGGAGCCGATGGTATCGCCGTCCGGGTTCTTATGGCACAATATCAGGATGTCATCTGCAGCCAGCAGACGCGAAACAACTGTCTCGCGGTCCACATTCTGAGTCATAGGTTCCTCTTTTCTAACCGGGTATAGAGTTACTCTGCATCAGAGTCGGATTCAATGTCCAGCTCACCCAGCAGCTTGTTGATGTGCGCGGCATAGGCTGCGCCTTCATCTTTAACGAATACAAAGCGCGGTGCCTTGCGGATGTGCATCCGGCGGCTGACCTCGGTGCGGACATGGCCGGAGGCCTTGTTCAGCGCCTTGACAACCGGCTCCGGGCCGCCCTCACGGCCCATAACGCTGATGTAAACCTTGGCCTGGTCAAGGTCAGGGGTCACATCCAGCCGGGTCACCGTCAGCAGACCGCCCGTCACGCGGGGGTCCTTCATCTCGCCGATAATGGCAATCAGCTCACGCTTCATATCCTGGGCCATACGGCCGTGGTTTTTGGTTGGCATAGCTTTTCCCTCTTATCAGTCGCGGTACTCTTCCAGCTTGAAGCACTCAAAGACGTCGCCTTCCTTGATGTCCTGGAACTTCGCCAGCGTAATGCCGCACTCGAAGCCCTCGGCAACCTCCTTGGCGTCATCCTTGAAGCGCTTCAGGCTGGCAATGGCGTCCTCACAGATGACAATGCCGTCACGCACCAGACGCAGCTGGGCATCGCGGGTAATCTTGCCATCGGTCACGCGGCAGCCTGCAACGGTGCCGACGCTGGAAATCTTGTAGACCTGACGGACCTGTGCCTCGCCCAGTGCAACCTCGCGGATTTTCGGGGCCAGCATACCCTTCATAGCGTCGGAAACATCGTTGATGGCATCGTAAATGACGCGGTACATACGCATTTCCACGCCGGTCTGCTCGGCCTCGGCCTTGGCAACGGCATCGGGGCGGACGTTGAAGCCAATGATAATGGCGTTGGAAGCATCGGCCAGAGAGACGTCCGACTTGGAGATAGCGCCGACACCCGCATGGATGACGCGGACGCGCACCTCATCGTTGGAAATCTTCTCAAGACTCTGCTTGACAGCCTCGGCGGAGCCCTGGACGTCAGCCTTGACGATGATGGGCAGCTCCTTCATATCGTTGGCAGCCATCTGGTCAAACAGGTTATCCAGCGTGACCTTGGTGTAGGCGGCAAACTGCTTCTCCTTGGCCTCGGCGGTACGCTTGTCGGCCAGCTCGCGGGCGAGACGCTCGTCCTCGACAGCCTCGAACAGCTCGCCCGCCTCGGGGACCTCGGTCAGACCGGTAATCTCGACAGGCGTGGACGGGCCGGCCTCGGTGATTTCCTGACCCTTGTCGTTGCGCATCGTGCGGACACGGCCCACAGCGGTACCGGCGATCAGGCAGTCGCCCTTGTGCAGGGTGCCGTTCTGAACCAGCAGAGTTGCGATGGGGCCCTGGCCCTTGTCCAGACGGGCCTCGACGACAGCGCCCTTGCCGCGGCGGCTCGGGTTGGCCTTCAGCTCCATGACCTCGGCCTCGAGAGCGATACGCTCGAGCAGGTCGCTGATGCCCATGCCGGTGACGGCGGACACAGGGATGCAGGCGACGTCGCCGCCCCAGTCCTCGGGCACGATTTCGTACTTGGTCAGCTGCTCCTTGACGCGCTCCGGATTGGCGGTGGGCTTATCCATCTTGTTGATGGCAACAATCAGCTTGACGTTGGCAGCCTTGGCGTGGTTGATAGATTCGATGGTCTGGGGCATAATGCCGTCATCGGCGGCAACCACCAGAACCGCAATATCAGTCATATTGGCACCGCGGGCACGCATCGAGGTGAAGGCCTCGTGGCCGGGGGTGTCCAGGAAGGTGATGACGCTGTCGCCACTCTTGACCTGATAGGCACCGATGGCCTGCGTGATGCCGCCAGCCTCACCCTTGGTTACGTTGGTCTTACGGATGGCATCCAGAATGGAGGTCTTGCCGTGGTCAACGTGGCCCATAACAACAACAACCGGCGGGCGCTCGACGAGGTCGGCGGCGTTGTCCTCCTCCTGCACGAAGAGGCGCTCCTCGATGGAGACGTGAACCTCATGCTCAACCTTGGCGTGGAATTCCTCGGCAATCAGGGCGGCGGTGTCAAAATCGACCACGTCAGAGATGGCGTGCATCTCGCCCATCTGCATAAACTTGGCAACAACCTTGGCAGCGCTCTGCTTCAGGCGGGTAGCCAGCTCACCGACGGTAATCTCATCAGGGATGGAGATTTTCAGCTGCGCATTGCGGGCCTTCTCCAGCTGGATGCGCTGCAGGCGCTCGGCCTCGGTCTCGCGGCGGCGGCCGAACTGCTGGCCGCGGCGGTTATTGCGGTTGTTGAACTTTTCCTTCTTGCCGGTGGGCTGGTTCTTGCGCTTGTTGGGCATATTACGGCTGTCGGCCAGATCGTCATAGCGGGCGTTGAACTTATCCACGTTCACATCGACGGTGCGAGTGTCCACAGACACCTGCGCACGGTTGACCTGCACCTGCTCGGTCTTGACAGGCTCCTTGATGCCGGTATCGGCAGCCAGCTCCTGCAGGGTGACGCGCTTTTCATTGCGCTTCTCTGCCTGCTTCTCGGGCTTGCGGTTTTCCTTCTTCTGCTCGGGCTTTTTCTCCTCGGCCTTGGGCTGCGGGGCAGGCTTCTTCTCCTCCGCGGCCTTGGGGGTGGGCTGGGCCTTCTTGGGCTCGGGCTTCTTTTCCTGCGGCTGCGGGGCAGGCTTTGCCTCCTCCTTGCCGCTGGCCAGATAGGCATCCAGGCTCGGCTCGGCGCTCTCGCGGGTCAGGGTCTCAAGCAGGACGTTCAGTTCCTTTTCCTCAAAGGTGCCGCCGGTCTTGTAGGTCTCGCCGGTCACACCGGACACGGTCTCGATGACCTTCTTGGCGGGCACGCCGAACTCCTTGGCAACATCAGCAATCTTGTATTTAAAATCCATATATCGTGGTCCTCCTCATCAAAGGTATTTTGCGCACAGCTGTGCAAGGTGTTCGTCGGTAACGCCAAACACGGCGGCTGGCTTGGGGGTAAGCATGGCCAGATCAGCGCTGGTCAGGGGCATCTGCTCACAGGCAACAATGCCGTCGCAGGCGTCCTTCATATGGCTGACCGTGCGGTCGCTGGCATCTGCGGTGAGCAGCACCAGAGCTACCTTGCCGCGCAGCGCGTTTTCCTGTACGCGGTCATACCCATGCAGCAGCTTGCCGGCCTTGCGGCACAGTCCCAGTGCACCCAGCAGCGGGTGCTGATCGTTATTCATCGTGCGCCGCCTCCTTTGCCGTTTGCTCCGCACAGGCGATTTCCTCGGTCAGGCGGTCATAGATGCCGTCCGGGATGGGAACCTCAAAGGTGCGTTCCAGCCGTTTGGCCTTGCGCGCCTTGGCAAGGCAGGCAGCCGAGGGGCACAGGTACGCACCGCGTCCCGGTGCCTTACCGCGCAAATCAATGCTGATTTCACCCTCCGGGCTGCGCACCACGCGCACCAGCTCACGCTTGGGGCGCTGGGCATTGCAGCCCACACAACGGCGCACAGGAATTTTCTTTTGCTTTTGCTGCTGCAACTGGCAGACCTCATTTCACAAAATAATAAAGAATAAATAAGAAATAATAAATTTGGTGGATCGTGTCGCTGCGCTCCACTCAAAAATTTTGTTTTCGACCGGAGGGAGAAAACTCCACATTCTTTATTATTTATTATTTTTTATTTCTTATTTGAACAGATTTATTCTTCCTCGCCGTAGTAGCCGGACTCGGGGCGGATGTCAATATTGTAGCCGGTCAGGTGGGCGCACAGACGCACATTCTGGCCCTTGTTGCCGATGGCAAGGCTCAGCTGGTGGTCGGGCACGGTCACGCGGCAGCTCTTGGTCTCGCCGGGGAGCAGTTCGACCTTGACAACCTTGGCCGGGGACAGCGCAGCGGAGATGAACTCGGTGATGTCCTCGCTCCAGCGGATGACGTCAATCTTCTCGCCGTTCAGCTCCTGCACAATCTTCTCCACGCGGGCGCCGCGGGCACCGATGCAGGCGCCGACGGGGTCAACATCGGGGTTCTTGCTCCAGACAGCCAGCTTGGTGCGGGCACCGGCCTCACGGGCAATGGCCTTGACCTCAACGGTGCCGTCATAAATCTCGGGAACCTCGAGCTCAAACATACGCTTGACAAGGCCGGGATGGGTGCGGCTGATGGTAACGCGGGGGCCGCGGTCGGTAGCCAGAACGTCCACCACGTAGACCTGCACGGTCTGACCCTCGGTGAAGGTCTCGCCGGGAACCTGCTCGTTGCGGGGCAGCACGGCGGTACCGCCCTTGCCCAAATCCAGCACAACATTGCCGCGCTCCGGGTCAATGGAAACCACAGTGGCCACAATCAGCTCATGGGCGCGGGACTGCATCTCGCTGCACTGCAGGTTGCGCTCGCCCTCACGCAGACCCTGACGAATCACGTGCTTGGCCGTCTGGGCGGCAATGCGGCCGAATTCCTTCGTTTTCAGCGGGGTGACCAGACGCTGGCCGACCTTGTAGCTCTTGCGGACCTTCTGGGCATCCTCCAGGCTGACCTGCGTGTGGGGGTTCTCGACCTCCTCCACGATGTCGCGCAGCAGGCTGGCACGGAAAGCGCCGAGCTCGGGGTCGATATCGACAACCACGTTGTCATCCTCAACCTCGTAGTCCTTCTTGACCGCAATGACGATGGCCGTCTTGATTTTCTCAATCAAGTAGTCCTCCGGCAGGCCGCGCTCCTTTTCCAGCGCAGAGAGAGCCTCAAAAAATTCGTTGTTAGCAGTAGCCATTTTTCCGGTTTCCTCCTAAGTATATTTCAAGTACACGCAATACAGTATTCACAACATATCAGCCGAACAGATTCTCGTCATCGCAAAGCTTGACATAGCCTGCGCTCTTGACCGGGAAGGTGTAGGCGGTCTCACCGTCCAGCAGCGTCACGTTGCCGTCGGCGTCCAGACCCTGCAGCAGACCCGCGTAGTCGCGGCGGCCCTGCTCATCGGGGCGGATGAGATGCGCCGCACATTTCTGGCCCTTAAGCTGTTCATAGTGCTCCGGGCGGGTCAGGCGGCGGCCCAGACCCGGGCTGCCGACCTCCAGATAGTAGCTCTGTTCAATGGGGTCTGCCTCGTCCAGCAGCGGGTCAATGGCGCGGGAGACAGCCTCGCAGGTGTCGGTGTCCAGCGCCTCGTCGCGGTCAATCAACACGCGCAGGAACCAGTCCGGGCCCTCCTTCTCAAAGCGGACGTCCCACAGGCGCAGGTTCATCCCCTCCACTACGGGGCGGACAAGCACCTCTACGACCTTGACCGCACTGCCTTGCTGCGGTTTACCGGGTTTTGCCATAAAAAATGCTCCAATCATAAAAAGAAAGCGGACCTTGCGGCCCACTTTCAGTAAAATCATCATCGAACAATAAGAATATACCACATTCCCGCGCAAAATGCAAGCCCCCACGGCACGGAATTGCCTCTCAGCGGGCTTTTCCAGCGTGCATTTTTTGCGCAGTTTTCTTGAAATGCCGTGCAGCGGGCTTTTCAATGAGATAGTAGGCCGCTATGCTCACCGCCAGCGCCGCCAGCCAGTACAAGGCCTCCGCCCGCCGCATCCACGCGGTGTCGCCCAGCTGGTTCGGCGGGGTGTCACCGCTCCACGCGGGCAGGTGCAGGTCGTATTTCAGGAAAACCGCCAGCATCTGATGCCAGAGGTAGAAGCTGTAGCTCAGCGCCGCGAGCCAGCTCAGCACCCGGCGCACCGGGCGGGGCAGCGTCAGCCCCAGCCCGAAGCAGACGAGCATCGCTGCTGCGGCCAGCGCCAGCGGCATCCGGTTGATGAGCTGGAACTGCTGGTACTCCGCCGCCCACGCCTGCAGCCGCATACAACGGTCAAGCCAGACGAAGGCCGCAACGCCCAGCGCCGTGCAGGCTGTGCGCGGGGCGAACCGCACTGTCCAGCTGCCATGCGCCAGCTCGGCAAAGACGAGCGCCGCCGCCATGCCGACGGCCAGCACCCCGCAGAACGCCGGGAACTGATTAAAAAGCAACGCGTACTCCCCCGTGCCGTACTGGTGCAGCGCCCACTGGCTGTAGCCCGCCTGCACAAGGCAGAGCGCCCCCAGTGTCGGCAGCGGGTGCTTGGCGCAGAGCGGTGCCAGCAGCGGAAACACGAGGTAGAATAGCGCAAAGACCGTCAGCGTCCAAGTGACGCCGTTGAGCAGCGTGCCTATGTAGCTGCGGGGAAAGAGCTGCTGGGTCAGCGTCAGGTGCGCGGCCAAATCGAGTCCCAGCGCACGGCTCCAACCGTGGCGCTTGAGGGCAATCAAAAAGCTAGCCAGCAGGTTCGCGTAGTAGGCAGGCAGCAGCCGCGCGGCGCGGCGGCGGTAAAATTCCGCCGGGCGGGCGGCAGGCAGCGGCTCGCCCCGCTGGCGGGCGTTCGCCCACGGCAGAAACAGGCAGAACGCCGACAGCATCACAAGCAGGTCGACCCCGATGCTGCCCGCCCGCTGCCAGTGGTCTGACCCCAGCGAGAACCAGCTCTGCTGCCAGATGTGGAAGGTCGCCACCGCCCACGCGGCCACGACGCGCAGCAGGTCAGCCGCCGCCGGGTGGTCGCAGTCGATGGGTGCTGGTGTGCGGCTCAAAACGCCCATTCGCCATTTTCAAAAATCGTGACCTCTTCCCCGCCCTTGGTGATGCCGACGACGTGGGTATCGGGCGCGCCAATCATAACATCCTCATGGATGGCGGAGTTGTTCAGGCCCTTGGCCAGCAGGGCCTCACGGGTCATGGCGGAGCCGCCCTTGATGTTCGTGGGGTAGCCCGCACCAAAGGCAATGTGGCAGGCGGCGTTTTCGTCAAACAGGGTGTTGAAGAAGAGCACGCCGCTGCGGTTGATGGGGCTGGACGCGGGCACAAGGGCAATTTCGCCGATGCGGTTCGCGTTTTCGTCGGTGGAAAGCAGCTCCGCCAGCAGGGCGGCGTTCTTCTCCGCGCCGTGCTCGACAACCACGCCGTCCTTGAAGGTGACGTGCCAGCCCTCAATCAGCTGGCCGTTGTAGGCGTAGGGCTTTGTGCCGTAGACAATGCCGTTGACGCGCTCGCGGTGGGGTGCGCAGAAAACTTCCTCAGTGGGGACATTGGCGATAAACTCAATGCCGTTCTCGGTCTTGCTGGACGCGCCCTCCCAGGTGGCATCCTCGGCCAGGCCCACTGTCAGGTCAGTGCCGTTGCCGCTGGTCATATGGATGCGGTCGAGGTTCAGCTCGTTCATACGGTCGCGGCGGGCCTTCGTCACGGCCACGTGCTTCTGCCATGCGGAAACCGGGTCGCCGGTGGAGACGCGGCAGACATCAAAAATCAGCGTCCACAGCTTTTCCACAGCCTCGTCCAGCGGCAGCTCCGGGAACACCTTGGCCGCCCAGCCCGGCGCGGGCACAGCGGCCACGCACCACTGCACGCGGTCATTCATCGTGTACTCCTGCCACGGCTTCATAAAGGTGCGGCGGGCCAGATTGACGCGGTTCAGCTTGCCGGCATCCAGACCGGCCAGCGCCTCGGGGTCCTCGGCATGGATGGCCAGCGTGCAGCAGCCGTCCGGATCCTCGGCGTAGTCAAGGTAGCTGCGCAGCTCATAGGGCTTCATGGCGGCGAGGTCCTCCTCCGCGGCCAGCTCCATGTTCAGGCGGGTCAGCTTGTCATCTTCCCAGCGGACAATGACCTGCTTGGCCCCGGCCTCGTACCCGGCGCGGACGCAGGCATGGGCAAAGTCCGGCATCGTGACCGGGCAGCGGACGATAAAGTTCTGGCGCGGGCGCACATTGACGCCCACCTTGACGATAAAATCAGCGTAGAGCTGCAGATACTGCTGGTTCATGAGGAAATCTCCTTTATATATAATCTTGCTTGTATTGTAGCACAAGACAGCAGGCGTGGCAAGGCGGGGCAAATACAAAAGCAGGCTGCCCGGTTGGGCAGCCTGCCGCAGTGCAATTATTGTTCCACCATCATATCGGCGGCCTTGTACAGGTCACCGCAGCTCATGCAGACAACCAAATCGCCCTTTTTGGCGTTCTGCCTGACCCATGCGGCGGCACCTTCGAGGCCGTCCACCACAACGCTGCCGGGCAGCTTTGCAGCCAGATCCTCGCTCTTGACCGTGCCGTCATCCTTCTCGCGGCCGCCCATAATGGGCAGCAGCACAACCTGATCCGCAGCGCTGAGCACCTTGGCAAACTCATCCATCAGCATCTTGGTGCGGCTGTAGGTGAACGGCTGGTGCACAGCGATAACGCGGTCATAGCCCATCTCCTTGGCGGTGGCCAGCGTAGCGGCCAGCTCGGTGGGATGGTGGGCGTAATCGTCCACAATCACTGCGCCGTTGCACTCGCCCTTGATTTCAAAGCGGCGGCCGGTGCCGTGGAAGGCCTCGGCGGCGCGGACGGCATCCTCTGGCTTGAGGCCCAGCGGACGCACGCAGCAGCACATGGCCAACGCATTATAAATATTGTGGTAGCCGGGCACTCCCAGCTTGATGTGGGCAAAATGCTCGCCCAGCTCCAGCACGTCAAATTCAAAGAAGCCGGGCTTGTACTCGCCGATGTTGACAGCGCGGAAGCGGGCCTCCTCCTCGATGCCGAAGCTCAGCACCGGGCGGTCGATGGAGTTCATAACGTCCATCGTGTTACGGTCATCCATATTGAACACAACCGTGCGGGACAGCAGCGCAAACTTCTGGAAGGCCAGCTTCAACTTGCCCATCGTGCCGTAATATTCAAGGTGGTCATTGTCAATGTTCAGGATAACGCCGACCGTGCTGGTCAGCTGCAGGAAGGTCTCATGGTACTCGCAGGCCTCAATGACAACGCTCTGGCCGTTACCGGCCTTGCCGTAGCCGCCAATCAGGGGCAGCTTGCCGCCGATTACGGCGGCGGGGTCGCGGCCCGCCAGCTCCAGCATGGTGGTAATCATACCGGTAGTTGTGGTCTTGCCGTGGGTGCCCGCCACGCCGATGCTCTGGGAATGGGTGCGGCTGATGTAGCCCAGCATAATGCTGCGCTCCACCGCCTTGATGCCGCGGGCGCGGGCGGCCTGCAGCTCGGGGTTATCGTCATGAATGGCGGCACTGTACACAACAAGGTCTGCGTTGCCGACATTGGCGGCATCGTGGCCAATCGAAACGCGCACGCCGAGAGCACGCTCCGCCTCGGTGTTCTTGGTTTCCTCCACGTCAGAGCCGGTGATGGCAAAGCCGCGGCTGTGCAGAATCTGAATCAGCGGATAGGTGCCGGAGCCGCCGCAGCCAATAAAATGAATGGTGCGGACACCGTCCAGCAGCTTGGGGTCATACATACTAAAAACCATAACAGTGGTCACCTCAAAAAAATCATCCGCTGCCAAAGGCCTGACACGCGGTGTATACTACTGGAAACATTATACTATTTTTCTGCAACAAAATAAACACTTTTTTTGAAATCCCAACCGCACCGGGCAATTTTTGGGTAAATGGCACAAATTTAGCACCGCAATTTATTGCAATACGTCGCAGATGCAGCAGAAAACCGACTTTTCTCTGGCGAATGGGCCGGTTTGCTGGTATAATGATATAAAGAGGAGATGAGCAGTTGTATGGCCTGCATTGTATGGAGCGTTGACCCTCTGGCCGTGTCGCGGCTGGGGCAGGCGGAAGCCGCGCCGCCGCTTACCAAAAAGCAGCTGGCACGCATCGGAATCCCGGCGCACAAAATTCCCCGCGTGCAGCAGGAGCTGGCCCGCCTGAGCGCGGATAAAACCCTCACCCACAGGGAGTTGGTCATGCTGGCCGACGAAATTATGGGGTTGCTGTTGTAACAGGCCGCGCTCTTTACCGGTTTTGTTTTCGGCCCCGTGCCGAAAACTCCACCATATTTATTATTTATTATTTTTTTATTCTTATTTGCTTTGCATTATCCCCAACCTATGCTATAATATCCTTACTGCGTCACAATCGGGCGCGGTGGGAATAATCGCTTTGTGTGGCAGCCAGCCACGCGGAAGGAGTAACGTAATGAAGAACAGTGAAAAGACCCTTGACATGATCGTGAACCTGTGCAAAAACCGCGGGTTTATCTACCCGGGCAGCGAGATCTACGGCGGCCTGGCCAACAGCTGGGACTACGGCCCCCTCGGCGTTGAGTTCAAGAACAACGTCAAAAAGGCATGGATGAAGAAATTCGTGCAGGAAAGCCCCTACAACGTCGGGCTGGATGCCGCCATCCTGATGAACCCCCAGACGTGGGTGACCACCGGCCACGTGTCCAGCTTCTCGGACCCGCTGCTGGACTGCCGCGCCTGCAAGAGCCGCCACCGCGCCGACAAGCTGATTGCCGAGTGCGAGCAGGGCAAGAACGTGGATGTGGACGCCATGACGTTTGACGAGATGGACGCCTTCATCGCCAGCCATGACGAGGTTGTCTGCCCGGTCTGCGGCAAGCATGACTTCACCCCCATCCGCAAGTTCAACCTGATGTTCAAGACCGCCATCGGCGTGACCGAGGATTCCTCCTCCACCTGCTATCTGCGCCCCGAGACCGCGCAGGGCATCTTTGTCAACTTTGCCAACATCCAGCGCACCACCCGCCGCAAGCTGCCGTTCGGCGTCTGCCAGGTGGGCAAGGCGTTCCGCAACGAGATCACCCCGGGCAACTTCACCTTCCGTACCCGTGAGTTTGAGCAGATGGAGTGCGAGTTCTTCTGCAAACCCAACACCGACCTGGAGTGGTTTGCCTACTGGAAGGACTACTGCAAGAACTGGCTGTTGAGCCTTGGCATCAAGGAGGAGAATCTGCGTCTGCGCGACCACGAGCCCGCCGAGCTGGCCTTCTACAGCCGCGCCACCACCGACATTGAGTATGCCTTCCCGTTCACCGACTGGGGCGAGCTGTGGGGCATTGCCGACCGCACCAACTATGACTTGACCCGCCATCAGGAGGCATCCGGCAAGAGCCTTGAGTACTTTGACCCTGAGACGAACGAGCACTACATCCCCTACGTCATCGAGCCTTCTCTGGGCTGCGACCGTGTGGCGCTGGCCTTCCTGTGCGAAGCCTATGACGAGCAGCATATGGTCGATGCCAAGGGCAAGGAGGATGTGCGCACCGTGCTGCATCTGCATCCGTTCCTGGCTCCGTTCAAGTGCGCCGTGCTGCCGCTGTCCAAGAAACTGGGCGACAAAGCCATGGAAATCCGCAACGAGCTGGCCAAGGACTTTATGGTCGATTATGACGATGCCGGTTCCATCGGCAAGCGTTACCGCCGCCAGGATGAAATCGGCACCCCGCTGTGCATCACCGTGGACTTCCAGACCGTGGGCGATGACAAGGTCGAGGCCGATGGCTGCGTGACCGTCCGTGACCGCGACACAATGGAACAGGTCCGTATGCCCATCTCCGAGCTGCGCGACTATATTGCCAAAAAGGTTGCGTTCTGATTTTAAGTAAATAAAAATCCTGCCTGCGCCGATGCAACCGCATCCAAAGCGCAGGCAGGATTTTTTATTCGATTTTTTCCACTGTCACGCCGGTGTTTAGCGCACAAAGGTGGTAGACAGGGTGGTGGACCAGCTTTCACCGCGCTTCAGAGACGCGGCGCAGGGGCGCTGTTCCCATTCCATCGGGCCGTTCTCCTCGCCGGGCAGGCTGTGCCACGGCTCGATGCAGACAAAGTGCAGCGGCTTCTTGGCGGCAGACCAGATAAGGGTGTACGGGAAGTCCGACACATCGCAAATCACGCTGCGGCCGGTGTCCTTCTCCACGATGGAGACATGGCTCGTGCGCAGGTTGACCATAGCATGGCTGTCATTGTCAAACAAATCATCGGTCAGGGGGACGGCCTCCACGTTGCGGGCCAGATAGTAGCTCTGGCCGTTCAGCAGGCCGTTGGGCTGAGCACTGACGCAGAGGGGGGACTCGATGCCATCAAAGCGGATTTCGTAGTCCTCGGTCACATGGCGGTCATCAAAGGGGAACGCGAAGGCCGGATGGTAGCCGATGCCGAAGCGCAGCTCCTCCTCCACCGGGTTCTCGACGGTCAGGGTGTGGTGAACCGTCTCCCCCTCCAGCGTAAAGGTCGAGCGCAGCACAAAGGCATAGGGCCACTTGGGCAGGGTCTCGTTGTTGGCGTGCAGCTCAAACTCCAGCAGATTTTCCGCATGGTGGGTCATCGTGTGCTCCACATCGCGGGCAAAGCCGTGCTGCCTGCCGGTGTACTCCACACCCTTTGCCAGCATCTTGCCGCCGGTCAGCTTGCCTGTGTAGGGAAACAGAATGGGCGCGTGACGTGCCCAGACAGCGGGGTCTGCCTGCCAGAGAAGCTCTGCCCCGGTGGGCTTATGCACAACGCTGACAGGCTCTGCGCCGTGGGAATCCACCGTCAGGCGCAGAATTTCATTTTCAATGCTGTATTGCATGGGAAAATCCTCCTTTTAAAAGATACGCTTGATACGTTTTTAAAGGGGCAGCAGCTGCAGAAGCATACCGGCACCGGCACCCACAGCCCAGAGAAGGCCCGTCATAAAAAGGTTCTGCTTCCAGCTGGGGTTGACGCGCCAGAGCACCGCCAGACCCACGCCCGCACCCGCGGTCAGACCCGCGAACAGGCTGCCGAAGCTGATGGCCCCCTGCACATAGAGCTGTGCCAGCAGCACGCTGACCGCGCAGTTGGGCACAAGGCCGACCAGCGCCGTGAGCATCGGCTGGAACACGCCCATGCTGGACAGTGCCGCCGTGATGGGCTCTTCGCCGAAGCCCTCAAACAGCAGACCGATGATAAAGCTGAACAGCAGGATGAACACAAAGATTTCCAGCGTGTGGCGCAGGGCTGCCAGGAAGATACCGCTCGTCTCCTCGTGCTCCTCGTGGCAGTCCACATCGTCCGCGTGGCCCTCATAGCCGCCGTACAGCGAGTGGGGCAGCACGTGGCGCAGCGGAATGTCCAACAGCCAGCCGCCCACGATGGCAAACGCCACCTTGCAGGCCAGCAGCAGTACCAGCATAACCCACTGGGACGGCTCGGCCGCCAGCAGTGGGATGGCCTCGTCACTGGTGGCGATAAAGACCGCCAGCACCGTGCCGGGGGTGATGACCCGGCTGGCGTACAGGTTGGAGGCCACCGCGCTGAAGCCGCACTGCGGCACACAGCCCAGCAGCGCGCCGGGGATAAAGCCCCAGCGGCCACCGCCGGCCAGCGCATTTTCGATGCTCTCGCCGTGGTGACGTTCCAGCCATTCAATCAGCAGATAAGCCAGATACAGGAAGGGCAGCATTTTAACGCCGTCAATCAAGGCGTCCAGAAGGGCGTCTACAAACAGTTCCATGAATACCTCTCTATTGTAAAAAATTTATGCAAAGCTGCGCAGCAGTCGGACTGCCGGGCGCACAGCCTTATCGGGGATGCGGGCGCGGAACCGCGCCACGGTGCGGGGTGAGAAGGGCACCTTTTCCACAAAGCTCTCAAACCCCAGAAAATATTGCAGGTAGGGGCTTTCCTGCACCAGTGCCACAACCTCGCGGTCGGTCACATTGTAGTGCAGCTGAATGATACGGCACCCCAGCGCCACGCGGGCCGACAGGGCCACCGCCCCGCCGGGGGCAAACAGCTCACTGTAGGCCTTCTCAAAGCCGTCCCAGTCGATGGCTGCAGCCAGCTGCACCCAGCGGTTGGCGTTGCACAGCTCGCCATGATAGGGCGGCAGATAGTCATAAATCGACATCTGTTTTTCGCGTGCACGGTACATTTGGGGGCTCCCCTTTCCTTAACTAAAAATCAATAACGCTGCAGCAGCGGGAAAATCAGCGCCAGCACGCACCATGCTGCCTGATACAGCACAATACCGACCAGCGGCAGCGTGACAAGCCCGCCTGTCAGGGTCAGCAGCACGCCCACCGCACAGCTCAGCAGCACGGACACCGTCAGCACAATGGCAGACTTGCGCTCGCCCTCGGCAGCACCGGCGGCGGCCTCCAGACCGCCCACGAAGCTGGCAAAGCTGCCCAGATGCAGCATATTGCCCTCGCTCTCCGGCAGCCATGCCACCGCAGGCGCCATTGCCTGATGCTCGGCGTTGTTCAGCACCTTGACCGAGCCCGCAGGCAGGCTGTAGGCGGTTTCCAGCAGCGCAACATCACAGTTGAAGTCATCGCAGTCCACCACCAGGGACAGCCCGGCGCGGTTCAGCGTTTCCAGCACAGCGGCGGTGTCGGGGTCGCGCTGGTAGGCCACCTGGAACATAGCAAACAGCTTGCCGGATACGGCCAGATAAATCACGCGGCGCTGGTTCACCGTGTGGTGCTGCTCATACTCAAGACTCGGAATCTTGATGCCGAAATCCTGCATCAGGGCGCGGTTGCCCACCAGCACACGGCGCTTGTTGATCCAGCCCATATAGCCCTTGCCGTAAATCGTCTCGCGGTCATCGACCTTGGCCAGCAGGCTGCGGTTTTCGCCCAGCATATTCATAAAGACGTTTTTCAAGGTCGGCCCGGCCTCAGACAGGATGGACGCCGCGTAGACAATGGCGGTGTCAATGTGCTCCGGCTTGACAGGCTTGATGCCCGCCAGCGTGACACAGCCCGCCGGGAACAAATCCCGGGAGGTCACCTGAATGACGTTGATGCGGCCGAGCTGGCGGATATCGCTCCAGCCGGGCACAACCGCGCCCACCTGCGCAGCGCTGCGCTGCATCATCCGCGCAGGCAGCGCCGAGAGCAGCGTACCGGCCAGCGGTGCGGCCAGACAGAACACACCGGCCATTGCCGTGGCGGCGGTGGCGGGGTCCTTTGTGCGGATGACCGTGAACAGGAAGGCGGCAAGGCCGCAGCCGCCCAGTATCCAGGCAAACTGCTGCTGATTCTTATCGCTGGTGCCGCGGGCGGCGCTCTTGGTCAGGAAGCTGCGGAAAATCTGGGTCGGGCGGCTGACAAGCACACTGGGGTGCGTTTCGGCCAGCCCCTGCGACACGGCGCGCAGTGCGCCCGCGTCCTTCAGCCGGTAGGCCACCGCGTGGTCAACCTTGGCGCTGACAAGGGTAAAGTTGTCACTGGCCGCAGCCGCATTGAGACGGCGACCCACGGCGTTCAGGCAGAGCACCAGCGCCGCCGGGCCTGCCAGCATGGGCAGCTCACCGGGGTAGCCGCCGGTAGCCAGCATGGCGATGCACTGCACCGCCGCGCCGAGGGCGGGCAGAACCGAAAGGCTGTCCGGCGTGGGGCCCTTGACCAATCCCTTGAAGCCGCTTACAAAGGCCTGCCAGTTGGCCGCGCAGGCCGCCAGCAGCAGCACCAGTACAACCGCCGGGTAGACGGTCGGATCTGCCAGTGCCGCCGGGCGGATGGGCAGTGCACCAATGATGATGAGCACCGCCGCCACCGCGCCCGATACGATGGCCGCCACCGTGGCCACCGTCAGCTGCTTGGCCAGTGCGGAACGGACTGCGGGTGCGTCCTCGGCGCGCTCATACTCATGGGCGCGGGGCACCGGGATTTCGGCGGTATCAAAGGGCGAGGCGGAATTGTCCTCGCTCTCGTCCGCGGCGCGGCCGGTAAAGCGGGCTGCGGCCTTTCTCATATCGGCCGCGGTCGGGATACGGGCGTGCGTGCGGGTGGCGGAGGCATCCTCCGCCAGTGAGGCCGTCAGCCTTGCAGCGGCGTTATCGTAGTCGGAGGTGTCCTCCTTCGGCTGTGGGGTGTTGATGGTGTTGGCAATGTTGTTGACAAAGGCCGAGGTGTTCGGCTCTGCCGGGGCGGCGCTGCCCAGCTGCTGGGTGTAGCCGCTGTGTGCGTCCTCCGCGGGCGGCACCGCGCCGAGGTTCTGGGTAAAGCCGGTGTGCGCAGGCTGCGCCGGGACGGCATCCAGCGACTGGGTAAAGCCGGTATGTGCCGGGGCTGTCGGCGTCAGCTGGATGCGGCCGGTCAGGGTATCCACCAGCGTGTCCACATCGTCGCGCTCCCGCCGGGGCATCAGGCGCGCACGGGTCTGCTCGGCCTCCTCCTTGGAGCTGGCGCCCAGCACAATCGTATCTGCGTAGGGGTCTTCCTGCGGCTCCTGCGCGGCGGGCCCTGCGGGCTGCGCCGTCTGTACAGGCTGCACCGGGGCCGGCTGCACGGCCGGGCGCGGCGTCTCCTTGCGGGGGCGGCGCACGGCGTTATAGGCGTTCATAAACTCCTGTGTGCTGTCCACCGGCGCTGTGCTCACTGCGTCCATCTGCATCGTAAAGCCGGTGGAAGCAGGCGGCGGGGCCGTCTGGGTGCGGGGCGTCTCGATGGGCTCCCCCACCGGTTCGCCGCTGTGCTGCGGCATTGGCTGGGGCGGCGGCGTGGTCTGGATTTTCTGCCCGGGGGTAAATTCCACCGTGTTCTTCTTTTTGCGGAAAATCGTGCCGGTCATACCGGAGGCAGCCGGTGCAGCGGGATTCTGCTGGGCATAGTCCACCGTGCCGCGGATGAGTTGCTGCGTCTTATCGCCGATTTCCTCATAGCGGCTGCTGCGGGCCGGGCGGGTGTACTTGCTGCGCCAGACCTCCTGCGTCTGGGTGTCCTCCGCCGGGGCGGCGGGGGCAGACGGCGCAGGCTGCGGGGCCGGGGCGGCGCGCAGGGGTGCGGGCTCCTCCGCACGGGCCTCAGGAATCATCAGCTCCTCGGTTTCCTCATCCCTGCCCAGCAGCTTATCCAGAAAGCCGCGCTTCTTGGCGGGCTGGCGGGGAGCCGGGGCTTCCAGCTCCTCATCGGGGTAGTATTCCTCCGGCTCTGGCTTATCCTGCCTTGCGCTCAGCGAGACATTGATGGGCACAAACTCGCCGGTATCCTCGGCGTATTTCATGCCGAAGGGACCGCGCTTTGTCTTTTCCGGCTTGGGCATACGGCCCTTCTCGTCCGGCACAACAGCGGCGGATTCCCGGAAAAAACGCTGGAACTGGTTTTTGTTCCGGTTCAGCGATTCGGTATCGACGTTTCTGCCGTCCGCGCTCATATTGACGAGAAAGCCCTTGATGATGCCGGTGCCGGTTGTATCGCCGCTGAAGGTCGGCGTGGTGTCCCCTGCCGGGCCTTCCTTGGGCGGCTGTGTGGGGGCCGGGCGGCTCTGGGCGGGCTGTGGGGCCGGGGCTGTGCGGCGCGGCTGCGGCGCAGGCTGCGCCGGGGCCGCCGCCTTATTGGCCGGGGCGTTCAGCAGCTCATCCAAACCGTCCGCACCCCCGAAGGCAAAGCCGTTCTGGGGCATGGGCGGTGCGTCCGTAGTGGAGATGCCGACACTGCGCAGTATCTCATCAACCTGACGGTCGGTGACACTGTCGCGCAGCCCGGCCTCCGCCTGCTGCATATTCAGGTCCTGCAGAATCCTGTCGACCGAATCATTGGTACGTTTGCTTGGCATTTTGATTCCTCTTTGTAAAAGGATAAACTTCTTATCGCAGGCACATCAAAGCTTCCGGCCTGTCTGGATTATTGCTTTTTGGCAAGGCGTCTGCGCATCACATCATAGCACAGGATGCCCGCGGCAACACTGACATTGTAGCTGTCCACACCAGTTGCCTGGCCGGGGGCCATCTCCAGCGTAACGGCGGCATCGCACAGCTTGCGGGTCAGCGCACCGGGGCCGCCGCCTTCACTGCCCAGCACCAGTGCCACCGGGCCGGACAAATCGGTCTTGGCCAGCGGCGCACCGCCCAAATCTGCACAGTAGACGAAAATATTATGCTCCTTAATCGTGCGGATAGCCTGCGCCAGATTGGACACGCGGGCAATCGGCAGACGTGCCGCCGCACCGGCGCTGGCCTTCATGACCGTGCCGGTCACACCGACGCCGCCGCGCTTGGGGATAACCACGCCGTGCGCGCCGCACAGATAGGCCGAGCGCACAATCGCGCCCAGATTGTGGGGATCCTCCACGCCGTCACACAGCACAAGGAAGGGCGGCTCGCCCTTTTCCTGCGCGGCGCTGAACAGCTCGTCAAGGCTCTTGTACTCCACCTCTGCAGCGCGGGCCGCCACACCCTGATGATCCGGCGTGCCGCACATCTTCTGCAGCTTATTGGCGGGCACACGCTTGACCACCGCGCCGCTTTCCTTGGACAGGGCGGTATAGTAGCCCGCCACGGCCTGCGGCATTGTGTCGGTCAGATAGACCGTGTCCACGGCGCCGCCGCTTTTCAGCAGCTCCGTCACAGCGTTTTTGCCCCATACCAGCGTATCCGTGCGCTCGGTATTCTGTTCGCGTTCGCGGGCGAATTTTTCCATAGTGTCCTCCCCTGTATCGTAAAAAGCCGACAATAACCGACTATGCTTTATAATCAGATATCAGTATAACACATTACAAGGCCATTTGTCATCTTTTTTTGCGACTTTTCGCACACGGCGGGCGCAAATTTACAACTGCCGCTGCCAAAATGCGTCAAAAGTGCAACCCGTTCCTGCGCTTTGTCGAACCAGCGCGGTTTATACAAAGCGTAGATGCCTGCAAGGTTTTCCACCTGTTGAAAACTCTGTGGAAACTGTGCAAAACTGGCTTTATGACGGTCTTTTCCACCGTTTCCACCAAGTTTTCAACAACAGAAGTGGAGAAATTTTCCACATAACAGCCCGGATAAACCCTTTTGTCAACCCGGAATAACGCTGATTTTTCCGCAGAATCAGCCGGTTGTCTCTGGCAATTTTTACAAATTTGTAACACCTTCAGCACTTGCGGCGCTCTTGTGACAAAAGTCCATTCTGTGCATTGAAAAAAGCTGTTGATTTTTTGTCAAAGTCGGGTTATAATAGATTTGATGGCGGGCCGGACATCGCCCCGCCACTACTGATAACGTTTTACGTGGAGGTATGAACTATGCTGGTAAATGCTACCAATATGCTTCTGAAGGCACGCGATGGCCACTATGCAGTCGGCCAGTTCAACATTAACAATTTGGAGTGGACCAAGAGCATCCTGCTCACCGCGCAGGAGATGAACTCCCCTGTTATCCTCGGTGTTTCTGAGGGCGCTGGCAAATATATGACCGGCTTCAAGACCGTGGCCGCCATGGTCAAGGCCATGGATGAGAGCCTCGGCATCACCGTTCCCGTGGCCCTGCATCTGGATCACGGCACCTATGAGGGTGCAAAGGCCTGCGTTGCCGCCGGCTTCACCTCCATTATGTTCGACGGCAGCCACTACGGCATCGACGAGAACGTTGCCAAGACCACCGAGCTGGTCGCTCTGGCTCATGACCATGGCCTGTCCATCGAGGCTGAGGTTGGCTCCATCGGCGGTGAAGAGGACGGCGTCATCGGCATGGGCGAGGTTGCTGACCCCGCCGAGTGCGCAAAGATTGCCTCTCTGGGCATCGACTTCCTGGCTGCCGGCATCGGCAACATCCACGGCAAGTACCCCGCCAACTGGAAGGGCCTGGACTTTGACGCTCTGGACAAGATTCACAACGCTACCGACAACATTCCTCTGGTTCTGCACGGCGGCACGGGTATCCCCGATGAGATGATCAAGAAGGCTATCTCTCTGGGCGTCTCCAAGATCAACGTCAACACCGAGTGCCAGCTGAGCTTTGCCGATGCTACCCGCAAGTACATCGAGGCCGGCAAGGATCTGGAGGGCAAGGGCTTTGACCCCCGCAAGCTGTTGGCTCCCGGCGCCGAGGCCATCAAGGCTACCGTCCGCGAGAAGATTGAGCTGTTCGGCTCCGCCAACAAGGCTTGATTGCCTGAGGCAATACCGCACAATTCACGCCTGACGGCTTAAGCACCGCTACTGCGGCTACGAAGCACAATCTGCGTTGCAAAAATGCTCGATAATACATACCAGTATTATCTGCGCTTTTTGCTTAGCAGCTTGTACTTCTCGCTCGCCGTATCGGCACTTAGAATTATGCGGTGTTGCCCTAACAGCCGCTTAAATCATCCCGAATAAGCAATTTGCGCCCGCAGGTAAAAGCCTGCGGGCGCTTTTGCTTTGCCTGACGCACATTTCACTGTACCTGTAGGGCGAGGTGACCTCACCCCGCCGCCGGGCTTGCGATTGTATGCCGTTCCCGACTTGCCGCCGTAGGGGAGGCGGCGTCCCCGACGCCCCACCCTCACCCGCTGGCTACCGCGTTTTTACTACACCGTCCCTTGTAACCACCTCCCGCCCCGCCGCATAGCGTGGGGCAGGAGGTGTTTTGCTATGGCACAAGGCAGTATTCTGATTTACACATCCGTGGCGGGGCAGGCCGCCCCGCTGGTAGGCGCAGCCATAACCGTGCGGGACGAAAACGGCGCTGTGCTGACCCGCCTGACAACCGACACAGACGGCTATGCCGAAGCCGCCGACCTGCCCGCCCCTGACAAAAGCTACAGTCTGGACGAAGCCAACACCACAGTGCGCCCCTACGCCGTCTACGGCATTGAGGCCGCACTCACCGGCTGGCAAACCGCCATACTGAACGATGTGCAGGTCTTTGACGGCCAGCCCACCGTAGCACGGGTCGAGCTTCTGCCTGCCGAGGTCGTGCCCGCCGCGGCCCGCATGGCAAGCGGTAACTCGGATGCCGAAATCATCACAATACCACCCCACTCACTCTTTTCCGGTGCAGGCGGCAGCGGCCCCACGCCGGAGGTGCTGCTGCCCGGCAGTGTGCTGACACGGGTTGTGGTGCCGAAGAAAATCACCGTGCATCTCGGCAAGCCGTCGGCCAACGTCCGCAATGTCACCGTAGGCTTTCAGTCCTACATCGCCAATGTAGCTTCCAGCGAGGTCTACCCTACCTGGGATAGCGACCCGGCACTACCCTTAAAAATTCCAGTGGATTTCCATGCGGCGTCTGCCCGCTTCCGGCGGATATACGATGATTTCGTCCACCATCGCACGTAGCTGCCGCTGCGATAGTTGCCGTTTTGTATAGTTATACGCTTTGTCTTTTATAATTTGTTCTGCATCCGTCATCGGCAGGTATGGCTGCCCGGGGCAGGCTATGCGGCTTTTCTGCGTCGTGCGGCAGCGGAAATAGCGCCGCACGCCGCTGCCGGTCAGCTCCATCCTTCCGCCGCATACGCCGCACCAGACCTTCCCCGCCAGCAGATGCACCGTGCCCCCGCCCCCGGCAGTGCTTTGCCGGGCCAGTCTCGCCTGCACAGCCGCAAAATCTGCACGGCTCACAAGGGGCGTGTGGGTACCCGGCACCACAATCCACTCCTCCCGCGGCAGCCGCAGCGTCCGTTTGGATTTGTAGCTCAGCTTGCGCACCCGGCCCTGCTCCATATCCCCCGCGTAGGTGCTGGTTGATAGAATGCGCCGCACCGTTGCCTTGCCCCACAGCTGCGTTTTGGGCGGATGTCCATTTTGTATGGCGCGGTAGGCGGACGGAGGCGGGATTCCCGCATCGTTGAGCAGCCGCACAATTTTTGCGGTGCCGCAGCCCTCCAGATACCACGCAAATATCTGCCGCACCACCACGGCAGCGGGTTCATCCACCAGCAGCCGACTGTGGTTGTCCGGGTCCTTGCGGTAGCCGTACAGCGCAAAGCTGGCAATGTAGCACCCACTGTGCCGCTTGTGGTCAAGCACGGCCCGCACATTCTCAGACAAGTCCTCCAGATACCACTCGTTGATTAAGCCGTTGATTTGCCGCGCCTTCTTCCCGGCCGGGTCATAAGTGTCCACATGGTCCAGCACCGCGATAAACCGCACGCCCCACTCGGGGAAAAGCCCATGCAGATAGCGCTCGACCAGCTCCATATCGCGGGTAAAGCGGGACTGCGTTTTGGCCAGAATCACCTCAAACCGTCCCTGCTCCGCGTCCATCAGCATGGCATTGAACCCCGGCCGCGCCCGGTCGATGCCGGAATAGTCCTCGTCGGTGTAAACGCGATAGACACGGTAGCCGTGCTCCTCGGCCCAGCGCAGCAGCAGTTCCCGCTGGTTGCGGATGCTCTCGGACTCCGGCGCGGTCTTTTCCTCGTCCTCCTTGCTCAGGCGGCAGTATACCGCCGCCCACCCCTTACGCGGGAGCATTAGCATCCCCGCCCAGCAGGCGATTCAGATTTTG
The DNA here is from genome assembly GCF_024462815.1 of Gemmiger formicilis. GTDB lineage: Bacteria > Bacillota > Clostridia > Oscillospirales > Ruminococcaceae > Gemmiger. Next base: position 1,359 of record NZ_JANGCG010000015.1, on the reverse strand, counting down.
TCTGCGCTCCGCTTCACTGGCCGAAAGGTAGCTTTCCGTGACGCAATACTCCATATCCACCCCTCCCCTGCTGTATCATACGCCACACCGCCTGCCGATAACACAAAAGGCGGCGCAGCCAGAAGGCCGCACCACCCTTGCACTCACTCCATATAAGGGGCAACAAAATCAAATACTGCGTCCCAATAGGCATCGCCCAGCGCGTAGAGAGCCTCGCCGTGGCCCGCACCGTCGGCGGTCAGCTCGGCCTTGTTGTCACCGGGTTTTGCGTTGTACAAAATGTCCATCATTTCATACGGAATAAAATCATCCGCCGTGCCGTGGATGAAAAGCATCGGCTTTTCACAGGCAGCCACCTGCTGCAGCGCGCTGGCCTCTGTGAAATTATAGCCCGCCCGCAGCTTGGCAACGCCGCTGGCCGTGTACAGAATCGGAAATTCCGGCAGACCGAACCGCAGCTGCAGTTCACTGGAAAAAACATCCCAGACGCTGGTATAGCCGCAGTCCTCCACAAAGGCCTTCACATTGTCAGGGGTGTCCTCCCCGGCCGTCATCATGGTGGTGGCCGCCCCCATAGAGATGCCGTGTATGACGATTTCGGCGTCCGGGTCGCGCTGAATGATATAGTCAATCCAGCGCAACACGTCCTTCCTGTCCAGCCAGCCCATGCCCACAAAATTACCCTCGCTGTCTCCGCAGGCCCGCAGGTCGGGGGTCAGCACATTATAACCGGCCTCATAGTACGGCGCCGCCAGCTGCAGCGCTCCTGTGTGGTTCGCACGGTAACCGTGCAGAGCAATGGCCCAACGGTGACTGTCGACGGCTTCGTTATGCGTATAACAGACACCGCGCAGCGTCAGGCCGTCATCAGAGGTTGTTTCTACCGCCTCCCCGGGATTTGCGGCAAGAAAGTCCTCCGTCTGTTTCTCAAAAGTGGCCCGGTTGGCTGCAATAACCGCTTCCACGCCTTCCGGCGTCTGCTCGACCTCCAGTGATACCTCGCGGTCACCGCCGTCTCCGCTGCGCCCGATGGCATAGTCAACCAGATAATTGCTGACCGCCCCCAGCGCCACCACCAGAACAACAATCACCGCCGCAATCGCAATTTCGATTTTCGTTTTGACCTTCATTTTTGTTCTCAAGACACATTTCCTCTCTTTATCTTTTTTTGCAACATTTGCTAGTATACCTTCATTTTGTTGATTTGTCAATATTTATGAGGCGAATTGTATCATGTTCTGTCTCTCCCCTACCCGGGTATTTTTATATTAAAAAAAAGCCCTGCTCCTTTTGGAGCAGGGCTGAAAGAGAAGCCGGCATCTACCTATTTTCACAGGCCGTTTCCAGCCAACTATCTTC
>NZ_JANGCG010000014.1 GCF_024462815.1 Gemmiger formicilis | reverse complement strand
CGGGGTGCTGTCCGGCGTAGGCGGCAAGCCGCTTCTTTAAGTCGGTGTTGTGGGTGCGGATATGGATAAGGGGGTCTTTCTCGTCAAACCAAATATCGGTGGTCTTTTCCCGCTTCGTAAGCTCTGTTCTCATATATTATCGAAAAACACAAAGAGTTATAAAGCGATAGCTTTGTCTTTTATGCTTTTTGCCGGCTTAACTATGACATGACATAAACAAGAACAAGCTCCAACACTCAATAGCCTTTGCAAAAAATCACAAGCCCGCCCTTTTTTGCAGGGGCAGCCAGCCCTTGCATTTATTGTCGATATCTTGACTGTAATGGAAGAACTGTGATACAGTTAGAGAGAAAAGGGAGTGCTTTATGGATGTTTTTCCATGCTGCGAACAACTGCACGCACTCTGCCCGGTGCCGTTGGATTTCTGCAACCGCGTGGTGGATACCAAAAAGGTGGCGCACAGAGAGCCGTCATCAAAAACTGCCTGCAATATATTTCCACCCATCTGCGCGAGGATCTGCGTTTAGAGGAACTGGCGCACGAATGCGGGCTGTGCAGCCGCAGCCTGTCGCTGAAATTCAAGGCGGAGGTCGGCTGCGGCATACCGGAGTACATCCACCGCGATAACCCACACGGCGTATAATGAACGCAGGAAGGAGGGGAACACCATGGTCTGCGACGGGGATTTTTACCGCCAGTATCTGAACGGCGATGACGCGGGGCTGGAGGCTCTGATGGAAAAATACGGCGATCCCCTGACCCTGTACCTCGACGGCTACCTGCACGATATACACGAGGCAGAGGAGCTGATGCTGGATGTGTTCGCCTATCTGTTCACGAAAAAGCCCCGCATCCGCGACGGCGGTTTCAAGGCGTATCTGTATAAGGCGGCGCGGCACATGGCGCTGCGCCATAAAAGCAAACGAAGGCTGATGTTCAGCCTGGATGCGCTGACCGACGAACCGGACGCTCAGCTGCTGGCGGAGGAGGTCATCGGCACAGCAGAGCGCAACCGCATCCTGCACGGCTGTATGGGCGAAATGAACCCGGACTATCGGGAGGTTTTGTATCTGACCTACTTTGAGGGGATGAGCTACGAGCAGGCGGCAGAGGTTATGGGAAAAACCGTGAAGCAGATCACCAATCTGGTGTATCGCGGAAAAGAGAGCCTGCGTAAATTACTGGAACGGGAGGGAATCACAAATGCGGAGCCATGAAGAACGCTTTGCGGAAACAAAGCGGCGCATCGCCGCAAGACAGCGCAAGGAACAGCGACGACGCGGTACAATCGCCATGTTTTCTGCTACTGCGGCGTGCCTTGTGCTGATCGTGGGGGTGTCCTTTGCCATGCCCGGTGTGGTTGCGGGAATCCGACCCGGCGACTACGCGGGCTATGAAACCGCCGCCAGTATGTATGGCGGGGGTGCGGCACTCGGGTACATTGTCATAGGGCTATTGTCCTTTCTTTTGGGCGTGTGCGTGACGGTTCTGTGCTTCCGGCTTAGGCAGATGAACCGGGAGGATAGTTCGGACAGGAAAGGCGAGGGGCGGCATGGAGCTGATTGAAAATCTGCTGCAATTGTTGACTACCTTCCTTGGCGCGGTGCTCTCGGGCATTGCATGGCAAAAAAGTCGCAGACAGGCGTACTTTTTGCTGCTCTGCTTTTACGGCTGCTTTGCCCTGGGATCGCTTTACTGGACGCTGTACCTGCTGCTGTTCCATACCACGCCGCGGGTCTTTTATGTGTCGGAGTTCGGCTGGGTCGCCAGCGCGATTTTTCTGCGGATTTTGCAGGTCACGCTGACTGATTCGGAGGAACGCAGCTTTTGCTGCCGAAAAGCGTGGCTCGCCCCCTTGGTCGGCGTGCCGCTGCTGGTGTTCTACTGCACCTATGGGGATATCCTATCCAACCTGATTTGGTGCGGCTTGATGATTTGGCTGTCCTTCTGCGCGGCACGGGGGCTTTTTTATGCGAATACCCGGACAGGCGAAGCGCGGAATAGGCGGTATTTCCACGTCGGCGTGCTCTGCTATGTCGGTTCGGAATATCTGCTCTGGACGGTGGGGTGTTTCTGGTCGGCTACCTCTCCCGCAAGCCCTGCCTTCTGGTGCGATCTGCTCCTGACTCTCGCCCTGTTGGGACTGCTGCCCGCGGTAAAAAAGGCGGTGGAAGTATGACCTACATTGAAAATATCTTCCTCTGTATGGTGTCCCCGCTGCTGGTGGCCGCCTTGTGCATGGGCAGGCGGCAGCTCCGCTTTTTTCTGTTCTGTATTGCCGGAATGGGAGTATGTCTGCTTTCCGCCTACATCAACACCTTCCTCGCGGCGGTGTGTCAGGCGGACGCCCTTGCCGCCACGGCGGAGATTGCGCCGGTGGTGGAGGAAATCATGAAGCTGCTGCCGCTGGCATTCTACCTGCTGGTGTTTGAGCCGGAGGGTGAAAAAATCAAGTCCACCGCCATCACAGTCGCGCTCGCCTTTGCCACCTTTGAAAATGTGTGTTATCTCATCCAGAACGGCGCCGACCGATTCTCGTTCATCTTTTTTCGGGGCTTCGGTACAGGTGCCATGCACGTTTTGTGCGGCATCATTGTGGGCACCGGGCTTGCCTACACATGGCAGCGGACATGGCTGAAGATTGCCGGAACCTGCGGGCTGCTGGGCGCGGCGATCACCCTGCACGCTATCTACAATCTGCTGATCACCTACGGCGGCGCAGCGCAGTACATCGCCTATTCCCTGCCGGTGCTACTGGTGGCGGCGGGAAAGCTGTCTGCACTTCGTATGGTACGAAAAGAATAACCGAATATCCGATTCTTGGGAGCTGCTTTTGGGCGGCTCCCTCATTTTTTTGTAAATTTTTGCATTTTGGGTGAGAGTTTTCCCGAATTTTTGTACCTATATAGGTGAAAGGACTTTTCACCCAAGACTTCAGCAAACCGGAGAGGAGGCTTCCACCGATATGTATGATACCACAAGGCGGGTCGAGCTTGTCAAAAGGCAGATACGAAAAAATACCAGACGAAGGCAGAAACGCGGCATCGGCAGACTGAGCGCTGTGTGTATGCTGTTGTTTGCGGCACTGATGCAGACAGCGGACAGGGTTGTCGGGCAGGGGCAGACCGCTGCCTGGGGCGGCTTTGGTGCGATGCTGCTGCGGGAGGACGCGGGCGGCTATGTGCTGGTGGGCGTTGCGGCGTTCACAGCGGCCGTTGTGCTGACGGTCGTTTGTATGCGGCTGCATGAACGGGAAAAGCAAAAAAGAAAACACGAGGAGGACGCAACATGAAAAAATTTCTATCCCTGCTTTTGAGCCTTTGCCTGCTGCTGGGCGCGCTGCCCATGCAGGTTCTGGCTTTGCCGGGGAACATTTTTCCGTCTGAAGGGGCGGTAAAAACCGTCACACTGGATGACGGTTCGCTTTCCCTGCAAAACGAGTACATCTATATGACGTTTCGCAAATTATGGGGTACTTATGCCTATCTCACGGTTGCGCCCGCAGCAAAGCCCGATGAGGAAAGCATACTGATCGGGCAGGCGCCGCGCTGCACCTTTACCACCTATTATGACCAAGGCAAGAAAAAGACAGAGGGCGTGGTGACTGAGCCGGTAAAAGCGGAATTTGTGACCAAAACGCCCAACGGCAGCGCGAATGCCATCAAGGTGGAGTATTCGCTGCTGACCGCCCTCAGCCTGATCAAGGCAAAGGCAACGGTCTACTATGAGCTTGTCCAACTCAAGGAGAATGGAGCATCATCTGACACATGGGGTGTGCTGGCGTCGGTCGGTACGATTTACATCGACAAAGACAGTATGCCACAGGATTGGAATCGTGACTACGGTTTTCAATGGGGGTATTCGTTCAACTGCTTTACCGCCACGGGACATACCTCCACGCTGGAAAAGCCGGGCGGCCCTGCCATTAAAATGAGCCGCACCACCGTGCCGGAGGGGGAGAACCCGCAAATCACCACCGAAAGCTCGGTATTCACCGCGCCCGTGGAGGATCTGCGCACAAAAACCGTTCCCAAGGGGTATTCCAGCTGGGGCGATAAGGACGGCATTTACATCACCGAAGTCTATACGGATGGCTACCCTTGGGCAAATCCCTTTGTGGGGCTGTCGGATTACTATGAACAAGAGATCACCTCCGTCAGCGGCAAGCCGATTCGCGTTGCCTTGGCGCAGACCGTCAGTGTAACACCGGGCGATAAGCCGCTGGATACCTGGGTGCAGTGTGACAGCGCTGCCTATGCCACACAGGGAGAAGACGGCAGTTCGGAACAGGAAGAAGGCAGCGGTTCGGAATATTACTCCCACTTCCTTTGGGGCTTTCATGATCTGATCAAGGCGGGCGCGGAGAATGTCCCCTCCCGGCCGGATACGGTGGATACTGCCATTTCTGCCAAGCGTCTTGCTGCGTTCGCCGTAAACGGCGGCGTGACAGTGGAGTATGTGGCGGACGATGCCGCGCTGCAAGCGCTGAAAAAGCGGTACGGAGAACCTGTTGCGCTGATCAGCGGCGATTATGAGAGCAAGAACGGCACGGAGTTTACCTTTACCGGCGGCGCGGCGATGCTCTCGCCCTCCGTCACGGCGACATGGAATAAGAGCAGCGGAAAGCTGGTCATCAAAAAGGACGGCACGATCGAACACAGCGGCGTAAGCCTGAACGCGCCGAGCTTCAAGTTCTATCAGCCGAAAAACGGCGCGGAAAATGACCTGCAAATTTCGCTTACAAAGGACGGCTTTGCGTTCCAAATCAATCCCGACAAGAACGACGCCATCGTCTTTGTGGACATTCCCTATGCCACGGTGAAGCTGAAAAACGCAAAAGCCGACGCGGTGGGAAACCTTGTGTTCAGCGGCAACATCGGTTTCCGGACCATCTTCAATGGTGCCGAGTTCTCGATGGAAAAGCTGGGCTACGGCTTGAATGCCAAAAACAACGAGTTCAAGGTCAACGGCGTAAAGGCCACAGGCAGCTTTGACACCGCAAAGCTGATGGCGCTGGAGCTTGCCAAGATCCAAGGCGAGGTCAACACCTTCAAGGGTGAGGAAAGCTATGCCTTTGAGTTGGAGCTGAACGCCTTCGACCTGTTTGAAACGGAAGCATCTTTGGCGCTGGTACGCAGCAAAAAGGACGGCTCGCTCATTCCCGATGATCTGTGGTTCTATGTCAAGTCCAGCCCCGGCATCCCCCTTGTGCCGCCCGTTCCTGTCGGGCAGCTTAACGGCGGCGGCGCGGGTTTTATGAATCTGGCAAAAACCGTGAACGGCGACTACTTCGCCATCCCGCCCATCAAGCTGCGGGGTGCGCTGACAGGTACCTATATGCATCTGATTGAGGGTACAGGCAATGTCGTTCTGGGACCCAGTGAAATTTCCCTCAAGGCAACGGATGTCGGCATCGTCGGGCTGGGAAAGAACGCGCAGATCATCGACAGCTTCGGCTATTCTCTGCAGCTCAACGGGCAGGAGCGTACTTATAATGGAGTTACCTACAAGGGCATCTACTTCGGCGGTTCGGAGGAACTTGCCCTCAATCTGCCAAGCAAGACGCTGGACATCTTTACCATAGATAACGCAATCAAGCTGGGTGCGTTCGGCGGTGCAAACGAAAACAAGGACACCGTGTATCTCGGCATCGGCGCCAATGGTATTGTCGAGGGTAAGCTGCAGATTCCGAGCAGCCTTGGCATCCCGTTCCTCAGTGGTCTTGAACTTTCCAGGACGGACATCGATCTGATCGTGGGCGGGCAGACGACCTTCCCCGTCAGAAACGCCAATGTCAGCGAGAGCATGGAGCAGGCGTTTAAGAATGTGGATGTCTACCTCGGCGCGATGGCGGGCGTAGACATAAAAATTATTGACGCCCGCGTGTGGGTGCTTGTGCCGCACATTGTGCAGACCAATTTCCGCATGGGCGGCGGCTGGGACATCGAAACCAAGTGGCTCGGCAAGCTGCCCGAATGGGACTGGTCAACAAAGGGCGTTGAGCCGCTGGTGCAGGGCGTATCGCTGGAAAACAGCGGGGAAGAGCCTGCCATGCTGATGGAGCTGGAAACAGCGCCGCCTGCAAACGGCGGCAGTACGGCAAACATCACGGTTTCTGCCGCTCCGGGCGAAACGCCGTACATCGTGCTGGCGTTTGACAACAGTGTTGCCGACGCGGAAATCCAAACCGCTTTGACAGTTGCAAAGGAGGACGGTTCGCCCATTTCCATTCACTGGATCGCCAACGACGGCGATATTGACCCCAATGCGGACATCAATGCGACCATTCTGGCGGACATGAAAAAGTCGGCAGATGACGGCAAGCAATACCGTATGGCGGTTTTGCGCCTGAACGAGGGCGGCAACTATACCGTCAGTACGAGTGCGCTGAGCTTTACCGATGAAAAGGGCTTTGCAGTTGCACCGTTTGAAAAGCTGGATCTGACGCAGAACGGCACTACGCTCACCGGCGGGGTGAAATACCCCGCAGAGAACACGACCTACACCCTGCGCACCTATCTGGGCAGCAAACCCGGCGAGGCAACCTACCTTGTGGACGAACAAGTCGTGAACACCACCCAAGGCAATACGGTCAGCATTCCCACAAAAGGTACGCTGATGCCGACGGGCGAATACTATGTATCCTCCTTCCTGATGACGGAAAAGACCACTGAGGTCAGCGAGGAAGACGGAAGTACCAAAAATGTGACCGTCCTGGCCGCCATCGACAGCCAGCAGTTTGCCACCCCGGTTAGCTACACCAACAACAATCCCTATCAGCCGAGCAAACCCGCTAGTGCCACGCTGGCATTCACCGGCAACGAGGTCATGCGCGCCGAATGGCAGAAGGTGGATAACGCTAACGGTTACCGCGTGACAATTTATCAGCAACAGAACGGTGGCTGGGTCGATACCGGCTTTGGCTATGACCTGGACAAGGACACCACCGCCATCAATATGGCGCTGACCGTGGGCGGCGAGGAAACGGCAGAATCCAAAAATCTGACGGCAAACCAAACCTACAAGGTCGGCGTAAGCGCCTACCGCGAGCCGGAGGACGGCGCAAAGTATTACAGCGCAGAAACCGAATCCTCCGGCGTTCTCCTTCCGAAATACACGCCGCTGAACCTTGCCCTTTCGGTGAACGGCACAGCTTGTGCGGCGGACGAAAACGGCGTATACCATGCCTATGTGGGCGGCGGCAGCAATTCCCTTGCTGTGACCTGCGAGGGTGCCGACAGCATCACGGTGACACGCATGGATACCGAAACGAACCTCACATCGGACGGGTCGAACACCTTTGCCATCCCCGACTTTACCGGTACGCTGATGCTCCGCGTAAACGGCGTGAAGGGCAAGGACGTGACCAGCGTGTTCCTGCTGGTAAGCAGGGACACCACCGCCCCGATGCTGACCCTTTCTGCACCGATCTTCTATGCGGACAGGGCTGCGGGTACCTATCAAATCACCGGCACAGCGGATGCCGGCAGCGAAATCCTTTACGGGAAAAACGGCGAAAGTGTTTATGCCGCAGGGGACGGCAGCTTTGCAATCCAAGGAACGCTGAAGGAACAGCAAACCAGCGATGCCCTGTATATCCGCGCGCAGGACAGCGCCGGAAACCTCTCTGCATGGCAGTCTGCCTTGGTGGCGCGGCAGGTGCAAACGTATGCTGTCACCGTAACAACGGACGGTAACGGCACCGCCTCGGCAGACCTCACCACCGCGGTGGCAGGTACGGAAATCGCCTTGAGCGCCGCACCGAATGCGGGCTATCACTTTAAAGAGTGGCAGGTCGTCAGCGGCGGCGTGACCATCGAGAACGACAGATTCACCATGCCGGACGGCGACGTGGAGGTCAAGGCAATTTTTGAAAAGGACGCAGCGTCTGCGACCCCCGCGCCCACTGCCACCGCAAAGCCGGAAAGCAGCCAGACCCCCGCACCCACTGCTACTGCAAAGCCGAACAGCAGCCCGACCCCCGCGCCTGCTGCCACTGCAAAGCCGAACAGCGGCGCGACCCCCGCACCCGCTGCATCCGTAAAACCGAATAGCAGCGCGACCCCCGCACCCACTGCCACCGCAAAACCGGGCAGCAGCCCGACCCCCGCACCTGCTGCCACCGCAAAACCGGACAGCAGCCCAACCCCCGAACCAACCGCCCCCGCAGCAAAACCCCCTGTATGGTGGGTCGCGCTGCCGATTGCCGGCGGCATAGCGCTGGCTGGCGGTTTCATGATTTTCAAAAAGAAGCGCCGCAGATAAACAGCGCTTGACCGCAAAAACGGAATAGGTCACAGCGAATCCCTGAACAGCCGTCACGGTTTTACCCGCCGTGACGGCTGTTGCTGTTATACGGGCATTGTCGGTTTTCACGAATCTGAGGATGGCTATATGGTCAGCTTTCCCGATACAGAAAACACGCAGGCGCTTATTAACGGCTACAAAGCGCGTCTGCGTGATTTAGAAAACAATATCTGGCAGCACTAAACTGCCACTGACTCTAAGGCGGGCTTCAACCCGCCTTTTCTTTATGCAAAATCATTCCTGCTTCTTCATTTCTCCCGGTTTCGTTGTGATGAGCTGATAGACATCACTATCCTTGGGTTCCAGATTGGAGAATGGTATCATGCTGTTGCCCATCTTGATAATGCCGTGTCCCTCGCTGGCGTTGCGCAGAAATTCGAGCTGTGGGTTGGATAGCCCGTACAGGCGTTGCGTTTTCGTAAAAAAGCGTTATAATTGAATCAGTTAAATCAAAGGAGGTATCAAATCATGAAATCACATAAATACTGGTCCTTCGGCGCACTTTTCTGTATGTTGGGATGCATTTATTCTGGAATCAAAAAATCTATGACTGTGCATAAATACTTTGCCTATTCTTCATTGCTTTGTATGGGCATGTCCATTTATTCCGGTCACAAACTGGTTTCTCCAAAGAAGAAAAAAATAACTAAACCAAATAATAGCGAGAATAGTTAAACAAAAAATTGCCTTTATTCATAAAAGACAAAGTTGCTGGAGAATTTTTTCTCCAGCAACTTTCTTTATCTTTAAGCCATTGAAATACAATACTGTCCAATCAGCTTCATCCAACTATTATATTTCAATCACAAAGATGCGCAGCTTCGAATACTTTTAACTTTTTTAGAAGAAATTTGAAAAATTCTGCGAAAATTTCCGGGAACGTGTTCTCTTATACTATAGGAGGGTTAAAAGCCTCCGAAAAAGAGAATAGCGTCCTCTGTTTGTACCGCATTGGGGAAGCAGCGCCACGACCGGAAATTCGCGAGCGTGCCAAGGTGCGAGAAAACATACTGCACTGGCCGTAAGGCCATTGTAGGGCACAGCGCCGGGAAAGGTTGCCTGTTTGGAATTGCAGAGGGAGAAAAACGCACAGCTATAACGACAGATCGTGCCGTGGAAAGATTTCTTCTCTTTCCACGGTATTTTTGTATCGTTATAGAATGACGTTTACCCAAATTTCAAACAGACAGAGGTGTTTTATATGGGATATTCGCGTAAAGATGTTGAGAAATCAAAGATGAATGCTAAGAAGTTTGTCCGGTATCAAGAAGGAGCTGAAAAATACAGTCTTGGCCTGACAAAATTTCAAGAACTCGCCAAGGAAGCTAAAGCTGTTTACAAAATTGACAAGGTTGCTTTGGTAAACTGTGAGATTTTTGAACGCTATCTAGAATCCTTTCATATTCTGTAATCAAAGCCATAAATTGTACATTGCTAAATTCGGAATGGCAAATTCTGAACTTGACTTTCTGCTTCACAATAAGTATACTGTTGTTGTGGAGGGATGAGAACTGCTATGGCAAAGATGGGACGACCAAAATCCGATAATGCAAAAAAGAAATCCGTAAATGTTCGGGTGGAGGATGCCCTATACGAGCGTATCCGTTCTTATGCTGCACAACATCAAATGAGTATGACAGAAGTTGTTTTGCTGGGGCTGAATATGATTTTATCAGATCCAGAATAAGTATCATGCCCTTCTTCTTTCGAGAAGGAGAATTGATATGGCAACGACAAGAAAAGACTTGCGGGGACGTACCCTGCGCAAAGGCGAAATGCAGCGCAGCTCCGATAAACGGTATGCGTATTCCTATAAAGATCCTCTGGGGCGGCGCAAATACATCTACGCAAATGACCTTGTAACCCTTCGGGAAAAGGAAACTCAACTCACTAAAGATCAGTTAGATGGTTTGGACATTTACGTTGCAGGCAAGGCAACGGTCAACTTTGTTTTTGACCGCTATATGAGTCTGAAAACGAATCTGCGCCAGACTACCCGGAGCAACTACCTTTATATGTATGATCGCTTTGTCCGGGACACGTTTGGTAAGAAGAAAATTGCCGTGATTCGGTATTCGGACGTATTGCAGTTTTACAATTATTTACTGGACAAGCAAGACTTGCAGGTGAATACATTGGAGAGCGTTCATACACTTCTTCATCCCACTTTTCAGTTGGCGGTTCGAGACGAAATTATTCGGAAGAACCCCACCGATGGTGTGCTGACAGAGATAAAGAAAAGCTCCGAACAGACCACCGGTGTACGCCATGCTCTGACGATTCCACAGCAGCGGGCGTTCATGGAACATATCGCCAATCACCCGGTCTACTGCCACTGGTGGCCGCTGTTTACGGTGCTGCTGGGAACGGGCTGTCGCATCGGTGAAGCATTGGGCTTGCGCTGGGATAATCTGGATTATGAGCGGCGTACTATCAACATCAATCATAGCCTAGTTTATTACCCGGTAGGAGAGAACCGCAGTTCTATTCAGCATATCTCAAAGCCTAAAACGAATGCTGGCATTCGGACAATTCCGATGCTTGATGCCGTGAAAGATGCCTTTGAAATGCTGCGAGAAGAGCAGAAAGAGTCTGGCTGGAACGATGTTGAAATTGACGGAATGACAGGATTTGTCTTTTGTAGCCGTTTCGGCAATGTCCCCAATCCGCAATCTGTAAATCGTGCTATCAAGCGAATCATTGCAGATTACAATGCGGGCGAAGAAGTGGCATCAAAGAAACAGCACCGTAATGCGGTTTTGCTTCCAGACTTTTCTGCACACAATTTGCGTCACACATTCTGTACAAGGCTTTGCGAAAAAGAGGCCAACCTGAAGGTTATCCAATCGGTTATGGGGCATAAAGACATCCAGACTACGATGGACATTTATGCCGAAGCAACCGAACAGAAAAAACAAGAATCGTTTGAACGATTGGCTGCAACACTGGATGTTTTTTAATCAGCGAAGAAGGGCTCTTACTGAGTATTTCTTCTGACAGCAAAATTCTTCCAAGGACAGCAAATTAACATCAAATACACGAAAGTAATGGTGAATCACGAAGGATCACGAATATTTGGGAATCACATAAAACAGTGATAGTAAAGCATCACGAAGTGTTGTGAATCAGTTCCGAATAAAGTCCCCACGATGAAGCCCATTGACCAGTAAATTGTCAATTTGAGCACAAAAAAGTCTGAAATTTCTTGATGATACGAGAAATTTCAGGCTTTTTCTTTTGGTGGGTTTCTAACTGAAATCATGCCATACGCCAATCTTACGCCAAACGATGTATAAACTTATGCAAGAGAAAAAGAGCGTTGTTCTCGTTTGGCATAAAATAAGAGCTGACGGGGGTAGATGTAGGTTTACGGTCTCTTGTAGTAAGAACAGGCTTTAATTTTTAATAACGGTTACACCGTTTTCAGATGACTTAGAAAGAGTTTTACGCACTCTGCAAAATTCTTTCTAAAGCGTTTCTATATGTTATGTCCTGCTCCTTCGTTCGTTTGGATGCCCCTTTGGGGTGCTTTCCGGCACGGAGGAGCTTTTTGTTTTTGTGGCGGCGGAACAGCAGGCCGTCTATATTTTCGGGCGTATACTCTAAGCCGTTTTGGTTCAGCACGAGGGCGCGGCGTGCCAGACACATACTTGCCAGTCCGTAGTCCTGCGTGATTACAAGGTCACCGGGATGTACGCGGTTTACTAGCGCAAAATCTACGCTGTCGGGCCCTTTGTCAAAGGTCAATGTCTGTGCGCCGTCACGCTGGACTTGGTGGGCGGTATCGCATAGGATCAGTACGGGTACTTTGTACTTTCCGGCTGTCTGCACAGTCAAATCCACCACCGGGCAGCCATCGGCATCAATCAGAATCGTCACTTTATTGTTTTCCTTCCATAACCCAAACAAATGCCCTTGCCGTCCGCAAGTCTGCATCTTTGAAGTGGCCGCCTGCATTCCATTCCAGCGCGTTGTCTGTGCTGCGCCGGGTCAGGGCGGTGTGCAGGGCGCGGATGTTGTCGCCCACTGCCGCCATCGGCTGGTTTTTGGTATGTTCCTCGCGGTCACCAAGGCTGAGATAAACACGCTGCGCTTGGATAGGGTGCGCCGCTTCGTATTCTGGCCAACCGGGAAACCACGCGGACGGCGAAGCCGCCGCCACGCCATACAGCGCGTTCGTTTGTGTTGCCGCCCACAGAGCAAATAGTCCAGCCAGTGAGTAGCCGCCCAAAACAACCTTGCAGTCTTCCTTTATAGAATACTGCCGGCAGATGCTCGGCACAGCCTGCGCCAGCCATGCAAGCGTATCCCCTGCCCTGCCGCCAAAGCCCTGCTTACCCCATACGGGCGGTGCAGGCCAAGGCGACAAATCGTCGTTCCAATTCTCGGCTTGGACAGCGGCCAGCAAAAATGGTTGTGTGGTTTGCCGATGTATGGCTTCAACTTCTCGTTCCATCCCTGCAAGGTCATGTTCATCCACCATTTGTAGCAGCAGGTATTCGGCGCTGGCAGTGCCGTAGATGCGGCAGGTTCTGTTTTGTATCTGCAATAATTGGTTATCCATAAAAATGACGATTCCTTTCCTTCGTATTATAATGCCTGCACACCAAAGAATCAAGATTGCGCCGGATGCACTGCCTTGAAAGTTTTTTGCTGCACTTGCATTACATCTGCACAACATCCGCGCAGTGATTGTATATACGTGTATAATCCCGCGTGTTACAATTAGTATGTTCAAAATAGGGTTCAGCCAAAAAGGTTGGACATTTTCACCCAGAGTCGTACCTGACTTTTTTCAGGCGCGGCTCTTTTTGTTTTGGGCAATTTCTGATTTGGGAGGTTTTGCAGATGACCGTAATACGTCCGCCTTGACGCAATGATTACGCAATAAGAAGTTTAATACGCAGTAGGGCGTATTGATTGCGTATTAGCGGCCTGTGGCTATGCTGTTGGCAGTGCTTAATACGTCTTTATGCGTCACTTATGCGCAATAAGGATGGTGATTGTATTGAAAAACCGCGCAGCGATTTATCAGCGGGAAGCCGTTGAAATGCTGCATAACATTTCGCTGTACCCCGATCTGACCGAAGAACAGCTTTGCCGATTCTTCCCCGAAAAGGAAGCGACAGCAAAAACTTTGCTTGCCCATATGCTGAAAGAAGGACGCATCTTCTGTTCCGAAAATGGTCGCTACTACGCAAATCAAGAAGCACAAAACGGCGCAGATAAAGACTTATCCCGCTGCATCTGGGTTCTACTCGATTTTATAGATCAAGTGGAATATCACACTGTTGGAGAATTTCCGGCAGCTATCCTCTGTTTTGCAAATGGAGAACTGTATGAGATCGTGCCTATCCCGCAGGGCAAGGAGACTATGATTTGCCAGCTTCTGCGACAGCCACAAAAAGATGCAGGCAAACGCATTGTGGTGGTCGATGATGCTGCCCAGATTGAGTTGCTGGACATTCCGCAGGCGGCCGGATTCTGCACGGTAGCCGAAGACGGCACCGTCAGCTACTACAAAAAGGAGGCCGAGCTTGAATCCTGACGTACTTTTGAATCGTATCCGCTTGGAGCAGCGCGGACTCACCGACATTCACAAAAAGCTGTACGAAATGGAGCATCTGCTGCCTGTGCCCGACCCGATGCAGTTTGCCAAAACTGCGGAGAGTGCGGCGCTCCTCAGTGAGAAAAGCACGGCACATCTGCGCAATATGTTCTTTTCCGTGTCAAACGAGCCGCCGATCTATTACTATCCCAAGGCAGCCGAGGTATGATTTGCTTGCCTGCCGATTCATTGTTCCCATCGGCGCGGCATGGCCGCTGCGGGTGCTGTCGTTCTTGAAACTGACGTTTTTGGAGGGCATCTCATGGAAAATCACTCGCCGCCTGTTCCATGTAGATGCCCGCAGTTCCTGCGAGAAAAAGGTCATTCGCCTTGCCCGGCAGACTCCCCTCTCCTGTGCGGAAATTATTAAGAGTATTGAGATGGACATCCGTCGCCTGAAGGACGGCTACGATGTGCTGGATAAGCTGTACGATGACAACGACCTGAACTGCGATAACTTCGCTCAGGCTGTTCGGGAGTACCGTTGCAGTCGCGAGGTCATCACGGCGGTGGCAAACCTTTACCTGCGGCAGCAAATTATGCTTGATACTTACTGATACGATAACTACCAAAATGAAAGCGGAAGATCCCCGCTGTCTTAAATGAGAATCTTCCGCTTTTTATTCATGTTATTGCTGTGGGACTTTTTCCATCAGATCATCTATACTGCAATGCAGGACACGTGCCAAGCGCAGCAAGGTTTCCCCTTGCGCCTTGTTAATGTCTTTCTGGCGCTGCTCATATTGCTGGATGGTTCGCACTGGGATTTCTGCCTGCCGTGCCAGCTCCGACTGGCTCATTTCGGCCAGTGTGCGCAGGCTCTTTAGGTTTGTTTCCGGCTTTGCTGCACGGTACAGTTCGTTCATCTTATCAGCAAACTGGCGAACGTCCATTTCATGGTAGGGCGTATACAGCATTCGCACCTTGGAAATCGGCACAGCCTGCTCAATTTCAGAGAAGCGCAGCCCGGTATCCCACTGGTAATATGCGATAGCCCAGCCCGTCCAGTATTCGGGACTGCGGTCATACGCATAGGATGCCTTGCGTGTAGGTATCGGCTCCCCTGCCTGTTCCAGTACCCTGCGGGCAAGTTCCACACCGGAAGTGCCTGCCAAAATAGTGCTATCACCGAGTTCAAAGCGATGGGAAATCTCGCTCATTAAAAACCAGTTCCATACTGTTTCCAGCGGATACTGTAAATCATTGACCATATAGTCCAGCATACGCGCAAGACATTTTTGTGCAGCGGTAAGATAATTTTTATCGTAAGCGTGGATCACCGGGTTTCATCTCCTCGTCAAGGATCGTTGTAATATAAAGGTCTCCCCTTTGGCGGCGGTTCCGCTCTACATCAAAGTATTGGCGGCGGGCGGTCTGGTCACGGAACGCTTTCTTCTTATACCATTCTTTGGCGTCTGCTGTATCATAGCCCATAAATTTCAGCTGCTCAAAGGCTTTTCGGCTTTTCAGTACAAATTGCTGACCCAGTTTGCCAAGGCGCATAGCGTTACACAACTGGCGATACGAGATTGCACCGTTGATAAAGTCAGAGGCAAAGGAAAAGTAGCTGTTATCGGCACGATAGCCGATAATGACATCTGCCGTTTTGTAGTCCAGATGAAAATTCTGTAAGAGATAATCCTTAGCTTCCGCCGCCAGCGGTGTGGACGCATCAAACTCACGGTTTTCAAGCAGAATTGTCAGCCAGTGCAGCATTGTATATTCCGAGGCATTCAAATCAAGAATCGTCAAACCGTCACATTCGATTTGATATTCGTTTGCATAACCGTTGTGGTCAATACTTACGCCCCACTCTTTCGCCATGTTCGGGTTTTCGGTGCAGTAGAAGCCAACGCCATAGTCATTGTAGGGCTTTCCATAGCCATATTGGGGCTTTTCAATAATGTGATCCGAGCCGTGATAAATCGTCTTTTTCATCAGACCACCTCCTCATTGCAATTATACTCCTGCGGGAGTATAATTGCAAGCGCATTGTTATCATCGTGCAGGAGCCCATACAAAATCCACCGTTGACAACCACAAGATATAGTATTATAATAATCTTATAGATGATTTTTATGCTATATAAGCATACGCTGTTGTTTTTGTAATCGGTGCCGGTAGTAGATGGCATTGCGCCGAATTGGGCGCGGTGTCTCCCCCGCCGGCACTTTTTATATAGATATTTCCTGCCACTGGCAGAAAGGAGTGAACCAAGAATCCATCCGCATCCCGCATGGCCGCCGAACAGTGGCCGCACCTTGGGCTGCATCAAGTGTTCAGAACGGACACCTGATGCAGCCCTTTTTGTTTTTGTGAAAGGACGGTAATCAACAATGAAATCTGACCATGCCATCCGGAATGGCACAAGCACCTTCGTGGGCATCATTGTAGCCATCGCCGCGTTCGTGCGCGGCGCGCTGCTGCTGCCACTGTTGATTGTTGCCTGCTCCGTCTGGGGGCTGTATGTGCTGCGCCATCTGCGGGGCAGCCTCCCAGCAGTTCACCAAAAGAAAGCAAAGGCACCCCGCCGCACCAAGTTCGTGGTGCCGGACATTGAGGACGGACCTCTCAGCGACATTCTGCTGCTCCATGTGAACCAGCGCATCACCGCTGCACTCCGCACGGCTGGCAGCAACATCACATGGGAATGGGCTGCCAAAGATTCGCTTGCCTTCGTCAAAGATGGCGGGCGCTGCCTAATCCGTGTTCACGGATTGGACGGCTTTGAGAGTGCCGAGGTCGTTTTGGACAAGCAGGCACATCTGCGGTGCGAGTTGATCAGCACTGTACCGCTGCACCCAAACTCCACAACAGCCTCACCCGAAAAGCCGCGCATCCCCTCCGAGACTCCCCCCCTGCCCGACCCGCGCATCTGGTATGAGACCGAGGGGCGTGCAACGCTGGAGAGCATTGTAGCTGACCTCAGTTCTCGCGGGCATCACTCGATGACCGTGCAGGAGGACGGTCACATCCGACTTGCGGACGGCAGCACATCGGTGCTCCCGGAGTTGCACGGTTTCCCACCTGTTGGATGCTGGGAAAAGCTGAAACAGGTCTTTGCAGGAGATGGGCTGGCCGCTGAGGAAACTTCCGGCAAGCTGGTTTTCTCATGGTGAGGAGGTTTCGCGTATGAAATCCGGTGTAACCCTACAGCAGATGCTGACCGAAGTGAAAAGGCAGAGCGAGTCCAAAGAGGATTATCTTGTAGCTCCCAATCGGTTGCGAATGGAATCCTACGGAAAAGAAATGTTTTTGCTCCTATCAGATAATAGCGGCACCGAGCTGATTGAGCCTATGACGATTAACAGCATTGTTCATCGGCAGATCGGCACGCACCTGCGCATCCCCGCCGCCTACTATGACCGTATGCGGGAAGAACGCCCCGATTTGCTGGCCTACAACGCCAACACATGGTTCAAGCAAGAAAGCAGCCAACGTATGCTGCGCACTCTGGATGGCTCCGCCCGCGCATACCTGAGTAATCGCTATCGCCGCATCGACAATATCGACATTGCCGGTGTGACGTTGCCGATTCTCGGCGGGCTGCCCGATGTCCGTTTTGAAAGTTGCCAAATCACCGAAAGCCGTATGTACATCAAGGCAGTGAATCCTCGCTTGCAGGCGGAGGTATCCCCCGGCGACATTGTGCAGGCCGGGGTCATTATCAGCAACAGCGAGGTCGGACTTGGCTCCGTCAACATCCAGCCATTGATCTATCGGCTGGTATGCAGCAACGGTATGGTCGTGAATGAAGCCGCCGCCCGTCGTAACCATGTAGGGCGCGTCACCGACAGCGAGGAAAATTTCAGTGTCTACTCGCAAGCAACCTTGGACGCCGAGGACAAAGCCTTTGTCATGAAAATTCAGGACACCGTGCGCGCTGCGGTCGAAGAAGCACGGTTTTCACAGGTTGTCAGCAAGATGCAGGAAGCCAAGACTGCCCAGATGAACACCCATGATATACCCGCAGTTGTCAAACTTGCCAGTAAAGAGTTTCATATCACTGACAACGAGAGCACCGGCGTATTGCAGCGGCTGATCGAATCCAATGATTTGACGCTGTACGGTTTATCCAACGCCGTGACCCGTCACAGTCAGGATGTGGAGAGTTATGACCGCGCCAGTGAACTGGAAAGCATCGGTTACAGTACCTCGTCAGCTTTCCCGATGATGACGGCAAGGCCGAGCAGCGGATGGCCGAGTATACGAAGCGGCTTGTCGATCTTGAAAACAACATCTGGAATCGGTAATTTGTGACCCGCCGGGGAAAATTCAATACAATTAAAGGAATAGCCCCTTCTGCTGAGATTGCATCAGCGGAGGGGGCTGTTATTATGATTTATCGGTATTTCTAACCTCTTATATGCTCTTCTTCATCTTGTCGACATTTTGCGCCAATCTGCCGCATCAAGGACAATGTCGGTAATGAACGTAGCAATATTCAAGAAGAATGCCAGTATAATAGAGGATATCGCAAACTGCCAATATTGGCTTTCCAGAGCGATGGCATTTTGACAGGTGCAGTGAGTCCCCGTCCTAGTAAGCAACAAATTGTACCTGATCATATTTTTTTGTCATTCTGCAAAGTTCAGCGGCGTAAAGTCTGTACTGCCTGCCAGCAGGTTGTCCAGCGCTATGACGCCGTAGACGTCCCAGTTCATCGGCTGGGTGTAGGTCGTGCCGTCCTTGTCCACATCGTGTACCGTGCCGGTTTTGGTGTCGTAGGCGGCCAGCACGCGGCCCTGCTGAGCGTCCAGGATGCGGATATTCCGCACGTCCTTGCCAGGCACATAGCGCTGCTGGGTCAGCTCGGTTTTCACGCCGTCGCGGCAGAAATACTGGCGGGTCGTGTTTTCGCCCGTGCCGTTGCCGTCTTCATCGCGGCCGCACTCGTCCACCCACACCAGCCAGCCGTCGGCAAAGCCGGACAGGGAGTAGTAGCACTCCCACCCGTCGCGGGTGGTGGGAAAGCCGTCGGCCACAGGGGTCAGGGTATCCACCGCCGCGTCCACAAAGCCGACTTCCCCGCTCTGGTAGTTGCAGTTTGCCAGGCCGCCACGGCTGCCCTCGGTCAGAATGTGGTAGTCATTGCGGTAGCTGATTAGATTGCGCTTTTCCATGCCGTCGCCCTGCACCAGCACATTGCCCGTATCGCGCTCATAGCGCTGGCGCGGCGTGATGCTGCCGTCAGTTAGGTTCACGGCGCAAACCTGCATGGCCTTCGTCAGTGCGTCGTTCGTCTGTACCATCTTGGCAAAGGTCATCTGCCGGCCACTGACTTCCAATAGCATGTACATTTCGGGGCAGTACTCCCCTGTTCCGTCTGCCAGGTCGTCCCATGTGTAGATTCTTTGCATCTGGCCGCCTGCTGTATCCACAGCCCACAGCGTCTGATGGCGGTTATCCTCGTCCAGCAGGCTGTAATAGAGGTTCACATCGTCCACAGCCACGCCGCGGCCCACGACGGACTGGCCCGGCTCAATGGTTGCCAGCACGGTGCGCTGGGTGTGGTCGGCGCTGATGCGCTCCCAGCGGTAATAGCTGGTCTCGTCGTTATAATAGAACAAAAGCAGGTAGACTTCGTCCCCGTCGCCGTAGCAGAGCGTCACGTTGCCGTCGCTCCACGCGGGGCAGGCTGCGCTGTCATGGGCACAGCCGGGCAGGCTGCAGACAGGGCGCGCATCGCCGGTCTGTTCGTCGATGGCATAGATCAGCGCACGGCCCATCGTGTCGGTGTAGTTGATTTCCCAGTCGTTGAACGCCTGATAATACACGCCATCGGCAGCAGCAGTCAGCAGCCGCAGGGCATCGCTGCCGATGCTCTGCGGCTGCTCGGCGGGGGCTGCTGCGGCTTCCGTGGCCGCAGTCGGTGTCGGCGTGCTGTCCGCTGCGGCCTGTCCGCAGGCTGTCAGGGTCAGCGCCAGCGCGGCAGTGATGGCAAGGTACTTTTTCATGATGTTTCCTCCCCGTATTGTGTGTTCAGTGCTGCAAAGGTCTGCGGCGTCATGCTGGCGGCGGAAAGCGTCACGCTGTACCCGCTGGCGTTCGCCACGGCGTAGACCTGCGCGGTCTCACTGTAGCCTGCCGCGCCGAAGTCCCGCACGGCTGTGCCCCAGTCCGGGTACTGCCAGTCGGTAAACTCGTCCAACCCAAGCAGGGCGCAATATTGCGCCACAGCGTCATCGGCCAGCGTATCGCCCTGCCCCAAATCATTCTGGTAGTTAAAATACAGCGGTGCATTGTCACTGGAAAGAATCAGCTGGATATACACATGCTCGGTATCGGTGTCTGTGTACATTTCTTCCGGGCGGCGCACCAGCTGCGCCAGCCCGCAGGGCGCGGTGTACAGCTCCCAGCTGCCGTAGTCCAAGCGGCAGACCGAGAGCGCGGCGGCATAGCTGTCATCGCGCAGCAGTCCGGCCTCATGCAGGGTGCCCAGCGTCCGGCGGGCACGGGCCAGCGCACTGCCGTCCATCGTGCCTGCCGTCCAGCCGCCGTCCCACACGCTGTTGCTGCCGAGCGGCACCTTCGTCACATGCTCGGCGGCGTAGAGGGTGCAGGCTGTGGCGTTGGCCCGCCCAGCTGCCGAAAAGCGCTCCCCGTCCGTTCGGGTGTGGGGCGCGGCCAGCAGTGTGCGGTCCCACAGGGCGAACACCACCAGCGGCAGCGCCAGACTGCACAGCACCACAGCGGCGCAACGCAGGAAGGGGCGCAGCGTATCAGCTTTGCGTGTCATTGTCAGCCTCCCTTTCGCTCAGCAGTACCTCCGGCACGGCGATAGTCACGGTCGTACCGACATGCTCGGTACTGGTGATTTCCAGCTTTGCCCCGTGCGCCCCGGCAATACGGGCACAGAGCGCCAGCCCGATGCCGCTGCCGCCTGCAGCCCGGCTGCGGGACTTGTCCACCATGTAAAATGCCTCGGTCACGCGGGGCAGGTCGGCGGCGGGTATGCCGCAGCCCGTGTCGGTAACAGTGAAAACCGCCTGCCCGTCGCGGCGCTCACACCGCAGGGTGATGGCCGCGCCCTCGATGCCCTGACAGGCGCGCTGGGCGTTGAGGGTCAGGTTGCGCAGCATATCCACCCACAGGCTGCGGTCTACCCGCACCACGCACCCCGCGCTGATGACCCGCGGCACAGGCGTGCTGCCCTGCGGCAGGCTGCGCACGGTCTGCAGCAAAAGCCCGGCATCCTGACAGAGCACCAGCTCCAGCGCCCCGGCCTGATCCAGCCCCATCAGAGCCAGCAGACTGCGGCTCAGGTTTTCCAGCCGCTGGGTCTCGTGGTAAATGTAGCCCGCTGCCTCCCGCTGGGTCTCGGCGTCATCGGGCCGGGCACGCATCAGGTCGGCATAGCCGAGCATCGCGGTCATCGGGGTCTTGACCTCATGCGTAAACGCCGCAATAAAGTCCTGCTGGCTCTGCGTAGTCCTTGATAATTCGCTGATTTTTTCTTCCACCGCTGCCGCCATCGCATCAAAGCTGCGGCTCAGCGCGCCGATTTCATCATCGGTCTTAACTTGCGTGCGCTGGGTGTACTCCCCATCGGCAATTTTCTCACTGGCCGTCTGCAGCGCAGTCAGCGGGCGGGTCACGCGGCGGCTGAACAGCACTGCCGCACCGCCGCCCAATACCAGCAGCGCCGCCGAGGCCGCCAGCCACACCCGCAGTTGGGCGTCACGGGTGGCGAACACCGCGCTCACATCGTAGGCGCAGAGCATATCGGCCCGCACGCCGGGCAGATCCAGCGGCTGGGTCAGCAGCAGATACCACCGCCCGGCCGCCCGGGTCAGCTGCCAGGCGTTTTCGCCGTCCGTCAGGGCCTGCTTCAGCGCGGTGCGCGGCAGAGCCGCAGGCAGGCCGGAGTAAAGCGCATATGCACCGTCCAGCCAGAGTGCCATGCTGCTGCCCGCATCGGCTGTCTGCTCGGCATACTGCTGGGCAGCGGACGCCAAAATGTAATTTTCAAACTGCGCGCTGTCCGTGGCTTGAAAGATGATGCGTTCCAGCGCGTACTTTTCCTTTTTCTGCTGGGCCTGCAGGGCCGTGCGGGTGCTGGCCAGACTGCCGGAAAAGCTCTGTCCGGTCAGCAGCAGCCCTGCCGCGCCCAGCGCGCAGGACAGCAGCGCAATGCAGCCCAGAGATAGCTTGGTTGCAAATTTCATTGCTGTTTCCTCATACCAGATCGCGGCCCTGCAGCGTCACCTGCACCCAATCCTGGCTGCCCGCCAGATAGTCTGCTGCCGAAATGATTCCATACTCCCCGCGGCAGGTGGTAAAGCTGTAGGGTGCGCCGTCCGTGCCGATGTCATTTGTCGTGTAGTAGATCTCGCCGTATTTCACAAGCAGCATCGTATCGCTGGCCGCCACAATAAACGGGCTGCGCTCCACCGCCTGATCCTTGAGCCATGTGGTCGGCAGCGGGGTGTAGACGCCGGTCTCAGGGTTCAGCAGCCCCTCGCTGTCATTGCGCACCGTTACAGGTATCCAGCCGCCCAGCCTTGCGCCTTCTACGACACCGTATAATATCTGTGTTCCCTGCAGGTCAAGCTGTCGAGTCTGGGCTGTGCCCGCAGTCAGGTCGAATTTTGTCACCAGCCCGGATTCGTTCAGCACATAGGCTGCACCGTTGTGGACAAGCTGGACATTGCCCGCATCACCGCCCCATGTCATGTCGGTGTCGGTCATGCTGCCCGCCGTATCCAGCAGACAAAGGTTTTTCGTCTGCTCTTTCTGCGCCTCTTCGTCGGCGGCCAGCCATGCGCGCAGCTCCTCATCCGTGGCGGCCGCTCCGGCCGGGTTCAAGGGCTGCTGCAGATAGCCTCCACTGTGCTGCAAAACGATTTTGTCCTGCCAGCAGCCTACGGCGAAATAGTCCTCGCCGTCCGGTATGCTGCGGGTAAAGAGGCACGCCGCACCGCCCTCATCCAGACGCAATACGGAATATTTGTCATATCCGCGTACAAATGTATACAGTGCTGTGCCATCCGTGTACCAGATATAGGCACTGGTCAAATCGGGCAGGTCATCACCCTCGGCCACACGGCGGCGGTCACTGCCATCCAGATTGCTCACATCCAGATAGGCGCTGTCACTTTCATTGTAGCGGCCATCCACAAGCCAATAGAGCCGGTCGCCCACGGGCAGCAGCATGGCTTGCGGCACGCAGCCGTTACGGATGGCCGTCATGTAGGCCGGGCAGCTTTCATCCGCATGGCTGCAGCCGGGCTTTTTGCAGAGAATACGCTGCTCACCCGTGGAAAAATCAATCGTTGTTGCATAGTATTGTCCGGCATCGTCAATGTTCATCGCGCTATAGACGGCATCTTGGCCCACCGCCGTGCCCCATGTCGTGTAAACGGGCGTAAGCGTGCCCTGCATGGCGGGTGTTTCTGTGGTGGGCTCTACAGTCTGCACGGGCGCGGCGGCTGTCTCGGTGGTCGCGCCTGCAGGCACATCCTGCGGCGCGGCCGTGCAGGCCGCCAGTGCCAGCGCCAGCAGACAGGCGGTCAGCCTTGCGGTGTGTTTCATCGTAGTTATCCCCCTTTGTTTGTTGTACCCCCAGCATAGCGCAGGATTGTTTCCGGCTGGTTGCAGCTTCGTCACGGGCGGGTTACATTTTATTCCTTTTCCAGCATATACCCGATCTGCCGCACGCTGTGCAGGCGGTCGCCAAGGTTCAGCTTGCGGCGCAGGCGGGCAATGTGGGTGTCAAGCGTGCGGGTGTCACAGTCCGTGCCGTCATCGCCCCAGACGGTTTCGTACAGATAATCCCGGTACAGCGCCCGGCCGCGGTTGCGCAAAAACAAAAGCAGCAGGTCATATTCCTTGCGGGTCAGGTGTATTTCCTCCTCACCGCGCAGCACACGGCAGGCCGCAGCATCCACCGTATACTCCCACATCGTGTAGACGGCGGTGCTGCGCCCGGCGCGCCGCAGCACGCTTTCCACCCGGGCCACAAGCTCGGTAGGGGCAAACGGCTTGACGATGTAATCATCCGCGCCGCTGTTCAGCCCGCGCACCCGCTCGGCCACAGCGTCCTTTGCTGTGATGAAGATGCAGGGCGTGCCCGTGGGCCGCAGGTACGCCAACAAATCGTACCCGTCCAGATGGGGCATCATCACATCGAGCAACACGAGATCATAGCGGTTCTTTTCCAGCAGATCCGCCGCCGCGCGGCTGTCGGTCACGGCCTGGCAGCGGTAGCCAGCCTCCGTCAGGATGCGCCGCACCAGCATAGCAATGGCGGCTTCATCGTCCACAATCAAAATCGGATTCATTCAACAATCCCCCTTTATAATCTCTATTGTACAACAGAATGTTACATTTCGGTGAACTTTTAGCCAAAATTTACAAACCCATTTTTGCAAGCTACTTTGTCACGTCACACGTGAGCACAAAGTAATAGCCCCTTCTGCTGAAATCACATCAGCGGAAGGGGCTGTCCTTTTAACCTATGTGGTTTTCTTCATTTTTCCAACATTTTACGCCGATCTGCCACATCAATGACAAGCCCGGTAATAAAGGCGGCAATATCCAAGAAGAACGCCAATACAAGAGAAAATGCTGCCAGCTGCCAATATGGGCTTCCCAGATAAATCAGTGCCTGATCAACAGGGTTATGCTCTGAAATATAGAGGCGCTGTGCATCGTCCAACTTATCAAGGGCATCTGCACGGTCATACTCCTGCCCGCTGTCACTGACAGGCAGACCACTGATTGTTGCCTTCAGACGCTCAATTTTCTCTGTCCATAGAGGCTCCCAGTTTTCCGTATCCTGTGCAGTGTCTGCCGTCATGCTGTCAATCTGGTTTTGCAGCGCGTCATCTGATGATTTCAGGACTGCGTAATCCTGCACCTTGCGGATAAAACTGTCCATATCATTCAATAATGTCTGAAAATCTGCATCCGATCCACTGTCCTGTGCGGCTTGCAGCTGTTCAAACACAGTGCGTGCCTGCTGTTCAATAGCTTCCGTATCCACATCCGTCTGGAGCAGCGCACTTTGGATACTACGCAGCGCCTGACCTGTCTGCACGGAGGCTGCATTTCCGGCAATTCCCAGCACACCTGCGTATCGTTGCAAGATTCCCTGCGCCTGCTGATAATCCTGTAAGTCCTGTTGTTGCTGATTTACCGTATCCTGCAAGTTACTCAATCGGGATGCCGCACTGTTATAGGCACTCTGCAAAGCGTTAGTATTACTTCCATACGGCGCATTTCGCAACGCACTTGCTGCGCTGGTTTGCGCATCTGCTGCTGCCGTCAAGGCGTCCTGCGTCTGGCTTATCTGCTGCGTCAGCTGTCCGATGCGAGTTTCCACCTGTTTGGTAAGTTGTGTCAGGGCTGCGGCAGCCTGTTCGCGCACGCCGGAGGATGTTCCCTCCTGCGTGGCGGTCTGCATCGCTTGGATTGCCGAAGCAATTTCATTTTTTGCCGCAAAGTCCGCATTATCGGCGTAGCTTGCCTTGTCCGCTGTCAGATCCAAGCCGGAAGGATTCTGTGTTGTTTCGGTATCGGCGGTCTTGCTGGCAGTGTACAGAGCCGCCACCTCGTCGCCCAGCGTTTCCCGCAGGGCGTCGCTGCTGATTTGTACAAATTCATCCGCTTTGTACAGTTCATTTCGGTACACCGACTGAACCAACAGGCGGCTTTCGGTCTGCCAGCTTTTTTCATAGACCGTGCCAACGATAAAAACATAGCTGAACCACGAGGAGCAGAACAAGACCACGCCGCTGAGCGCCAGCACGCAGATTTTCCCGCGCAGACTATGTATCCAGCGCCAGAAGGTCGGCAGGTAAAAGTTCAGTCCCAGCAGGATGCTTTGTATGGCAAACGAGGCAAGATTTGCCTGCCACGCCTGTGAAAACACATAGTCCCGCATACCCTGTGCGGTACTCCACCAGGAAACGATTGCCAACAATACTGTGGCAAGGCGCAGCAGCATCAAAATTATTTCCTGCGAGTTTGTGGCTTTTGGTTTTAGCTGTCCCCCTACTTTTTGTAGGCGATTCCAAACATTGTTTTCGCTTGCTCCTGTTTCTTGCTCAACCGTTGGCTGCAACACTGCCTGTATCAACAGCGAAATTCCTTGAACAACTGCTACCAGTACCCACATACCGCAGAGACTGTTCATAAAGATTCCCGTATCGCTCAAAGGAGTGGGAATTCCAGCTACGCAGGTATTGAACACAAATGCCATCAGTGTAATAAAACCTGCCGCGGCGATCGCCACGGATTTTTCTGTGCTTTTTTCCCCACGCAAAAGCCCCACATAGCTGAAGAAATTCAGTACCAACAGCAAAATGTTCACCGTGACCACGCCGGATGGATTGGAAGAAGCCATCTGCTGGCACAGCAAAACCACCGCCGCAGTCAATGGCGGTAAAAGAAAAGATTGTCGTTTCCAGAAGCCGCCTTTATCCGATTTGTTCTCCATCATTATGACCCTCTCGCGTTCTGATTATTTCCTGTACACTTTATATAATTAGCATACCATAGCTTTCTGCATTTGCACAACGGGTCGCCATAAATTTTACATCCGCTTTGCATGATTGGCAAGATACTGCACCGAACTCTAACCAAGTTATATATTTGCACCACTTCACAAAAGGTCCTCTTTCACAGCGAAGAGGACCTTTTGTTTACTTACATCCCAGTATTTCCAACGCCCTTGATAAGGGCATCACTTTTTGGCATTTGGCCTTTTGGGAATCGTATCTTGCTTTCTTACCATCCGGCATCACTGCTATGGCGTTTTCTGTCAGGACAGCAGCTTTCAATTTAGGAACATAGCGGTGTACATTTCCCCGCCGGTCAATCTTGGCATAAGGCATGATGAGTTCTACTGTTTCCAGCTTGATTTTTGCTTCTTTCGGCAGCGGCGAAAGCCATTTGTAGGTTTCACACTCAGAAGCAGTATCCCACATAGAATACTGGTTGGCTCGCTCGCTGAAGAAACCGTCCCGCTGTTCCCTATATTCAACTTGTCAGCGAGGCTGGAGCGATTTACCGATTTGACGGTACCGTTCTCATTGACCGTGAAATCTTCGATGGATACTTTGAGCGTTTTCACGAACCAGCCAAAAAGATACACAAGGAGGCCGACGAGGAATGAGTGGCAATGTATGGATGTTCTCGGATGAGCTTGATGACGAGGACAATGAATTTATTAAGCATGAGTTTGTCACCCACAATATGGCAACGGATTACTACGAACTTAGCATTAAGCCTGTACGGGAACCATTTTTGGCTGCTGTACGATGGCGACAGACTCATTTCTTTCGTGGACGGGTTTGTGACCGATGACGCGGACTTAACCGATGAGATGTACGAGAACGCCGCCATGCACAACGAAAGCGGTGCGTGGCAGATGATTTTCGGCGTGAATACACTGCCCGCATACCGCCAGCATGGGTATGCAGGCAAGCTGCTTCAAAAGGCCATAGCCGACGCGAAGGAACAGGGTCGCAAAGGTCTTGTCCTGACCTGCAAGAACCGACTTGTCCACTACTATGCCAAATTCGGATTCGAGGATGAGGGCGTGACCGACAAGTCCACGCACGGCAATGTTTCGTGGCATCAGATGCGGTTGACATTTTGATGCGAAAAGCATGCTTTTCGCAATTTACATTTTCGATTGTCTTTTTACTGCTATAACAGAAATGAGCCCCCGGATTTCTCCGAGGGCTCTTGCTTTTTGTATGTATTAGTTTCGTTTGTGAACTGCTTTGCGTTCAATTTGTGAGCGGTCAGGAAAAATCATATCCTTCTATTCCCATACAAGCATACACCATATTTTTCGTCCAATGAGGGTCGTTTTCATTTATAAGGTAAACGATTTTTCCAAAAAAAGTCTATAGCTATTCGCATACCCTTTTGCTTCGTCTTCTTTAAACACATCGGTTTCACCATCGTCGCCACAATATATTCCGATGTATCCCTTTCCATTATTGTAAACTGTCCATTGAACAGCACCCTTCTTATTTATGATTGCAAAGAAGGAAGATTTACCGGTAGCAGACTCAAGTTCCTCTTCCAAAATCGGCACTTCCGAAAGGCGAACTATTTCAGCATAGCGTTCTTTTAGTGAGTTATCTAATTGTCCAAGGCCACTTCCACAATTACCGTCTTTTGACGCAATCGTCAGGTTTTTTCCAATATCCTTTTGCTCTTGAAACGAATTATTGAGACCGTATATTGTAGACATCTCCGTCTGCACAGCCTGCGTCAACGCTCGCGTCTCTGCCACAACCTGACGCTTTCTGGCCTTGTCAATGTACCCGGTAAGTGCCGGAATCAGCAGTGCTGCAAGAATAGCCAGAATTACCAATACAACAATAAGTTCAACCAGCGTAAACCCGCGTTTCGAATTTTTCTTTGCCATAGAATCGATATCCTTTCGGCGCATTTGATGTATTATAACATATCTTTGCAAAAAAGTCTATTCTTCTTTTTGAGGTTGTAAATACAAAACAGCCTCTGCGGGGAGTAGCCGACATTAGTAAACATCATACTCCTATAGAGGCTGTTTCGCCTTTTAATCGCTCGAAATTAAAGGACTACGCTTGATTACGGCTTTTTGATTCGCATAAAACCACATCCGGCATCAAAGGGCATCCGCCCATACAGGACAATCTCTTATCACAATCGGGACAACTATTGCGCAGATGACCTCTGAATTCTTCAAATAGCAAACTATTCCATAGGGTCGCAGCAGAAGTTGGGGTTAGCGGGGATACGGTTCGCAGATTTATTCGTTTGAACGCACTCATTCCCGAACTTCAGAAAAAGGTCGATTCCAATGACCTCAAATTCAACTCCGCCGTTGACCTTTCCTATCTGTCCGAATCCGAACAGAAAAATTTCCTCAACTATATAGAATCCCAATCCTGCTCTCCCTCGTTATGCTTGTGCTGACGGTACTGCTTGCCGTGAAATCCAAGGGCGAGGCATAAGCCCAGCCACGCTGTAATTCTATACCCGAGTTGAAGGCATTGGTGGCGTCATCCACTCCCCCCCAGCCCAGTTGCAAATTTGCCGCTGATTTCTGCGGGAATATCCCTTTTTACAAAATAAACCGCCGACAGCATAGCTGATTGCTGTCGGCGGTATTTTTACTGTAAAAAGGGGACTGGTTTACTGCTCCTTGGCGGCGTTGCGAGCCTTATAGGCTATAGCCAGCTCGCGGATAACAATCACCATCAGCGCAAGCACAAGGAAAATGGCAGCCATCTGGCCGATGGAACTGACGGCAGATTCATCGTTAGCGACCGCAATGCCATCGCTGGCGGGGAAAATAACACTGATGGTGGCATAGCTTGTGGAAGCGTTCAGTGCGCTGATGCCTGCATCGACAATGTCATTACAAATTTCCTGCGCTACCAGAGAATCCTCATCCGTCACCGTGACGCGAACCGTCTGAGTACCGTCCGGAGCATCAACGCTCAGGCTTTCCTGCAGAGACTTCATTTTGTCAGCGACGGTTTCGCTCTCGTCTGCATACTGCTCGGCAACTGGGGCAATTACAGCATCGCTCAACATAATCTGGGAAAGCGAGTTGGCAAGCATATTGATGCGAGGCGATTCATCGACATTGTCACCGATAGATACCTCATCATGATTCAAATCGACAAAAAGCAGTGCGGAGGAGGAATATTCTTCTTTTACAGATTTGTGTTTGCAGAAGCCCACAATGCAACCGACAACCAGAAAAACCAACAGAAGTGCAATATAGCGCTTGAGAATAGAAAGGCCCTTCAGGCAGAGGCTGATCATATCATAGATGTCCATCTCGTCATCGTCGTCATCCTCATAACGGACGTAGACGTAATCGCGTTTATTTGTATCCTCCGTAAGGGAGAGAGAGGAATGCTGTTCCTGCGACATATTTGAAACTCCTTTTCTCATAATAATATCCCATTATATCATATTTTGGCCGAAGATTAAAGATTTTTTTACGCGGACGGATGAAATTTTACATATTTACCATGGAAAAGTAGGTGAAATGCTGTAATTTGTTTGCATTGGACTATCCAAGCTACTGCAGCCCCCACCATTCAACCAGCAGAATGGCGAGAAAAACTAGGTTGGACAGGGTGAACAGCTTGAAATAGCGGCCTTTTTCCTCCGGCAGCTCACGTGCAATCTGGCGGTAGGAAATCAGGCTGGCCATGGACGCAATCAACGTGCCCAGGCCGCCGAGGTTCGTGCCGATGATGAGGGCGCTGGTTTTATCTGTGAACCCAGACAGCAGCAGCGCGGCGGGAACGTTGCTCGTGACCTGTGAGGCCAGAACAGCCACCGGAACCTCCCGCCCGGTGAGGATGGCCTGCAGCCAATCTGAAAAGGCCTGGACGCGCCCCAGATTGCCAATGAAGATGAAAAAGGCCACAAAAGTCAGCAACAGGGAGTAATCCACACATCGGAGCGTGGAACGGTCTGCAAAAAGGGTGCAGAGCAGCACAGCGGCAAAGGCAACGCCGTAGGGGAGTACCCGGATGACCGCCAGCAGGCAGACTACAAACAGTGCCGCGTCCAGAAGGACGATTTTGCGGTCTGCGGCGGCGTCCGGCTGCTGCAGATGCGCACAGCTGCAGGCGGACGCCCGCCCGCGGCAGAGCGCGCCCGCCCAGAGAACCAAAAGCAGCAGCGAAACCACCGTGTAGGGAAGCATGAGTGAGATGAACGCAGCTATGTTCATTCCACTCTTGCCGTACAGGTAAAGATTCTGCGGGTTACCGATGGGCGTGAGCATACTGCCAAGGTTCGCGGCGATGGTTTGCATACATACCACAGGAACCGTAAGCGCCCGGCGGGCGTCCGGCGCAAGGCCGCTGAGCACCACGAAGGTGAAGGGCACAAAGGTCAGCAGGGAAACGTCATTGGTGATGACCATGCTCCCGAAAAAGCACAGCCCGACCAGCACCAGTACCAGCTGCAGGGTGCCGCCGGTCTGTGCCAGCAGCGTGCGGCCCAGCCGGTCAAAAACGCCCTGCCGCCGCAGCCCTGCCATAACGGTCATAAGCGAGAACAGAATGGCAAGGGTGCGCAGGTCAATGTAGCCGATATAAGCCGCATCTGGCGGTACAAAAAACATCGAGAGCACCGCCAGAACCGCAGCAACACAGAGAACGATCTCCTGCTTAACAAATTGCTTGATCTTCATAATATCCGCTTTCTTTCAAATAGGTGGGGGTGGTTTTAGTATGCTGGATGATACAAGGTGATGGGAAATGACAAGATTTGAAATGCGCTTTCGGGTGAGAATATGGATTTTTGTGCCATACATGTTCACCTTCTAAATGCAAGATTGCTATATAATGACTATACGTCGTGATATTGAAATTGTTAAAATATATAAAAGAGTATCATGCTTTCTGCTTTTAAAATATGAACCACAATGGCAAATCGGGTGCTTTTTATGCGAAGAATCGCCAAAATGGCTGCAATGATAATGCTTACGCAGCTAAAATATACTATTTCAGAAATGTATCGTTTGTAAAGAGGCATCGAACTGCAATAACTACAGAAAACGAATCATTCTGCCAGAAGTTACTATTTCTGCTTTATAGAATAACAAAAAAAGAGATCCCTACAAATAGGAACCTCCCGCTGGCTGTGGGTCTCGCAAGTATCCATAGCACAATTACTGCCATCAGTATATGCGAAATGTAGAGAAAAGTCAACAGCTTTTCGAAATTCGTCTGGCGAGATGTGCTGACAATTTTTTGCATGATTTTTTCCATTCCAGTTTGCGATTGCCTCCTGCTTTTTCTCTTTGGCGGCCTCGGCGTAAATATTCATGGTTGTGGTGATGTCTGCGGGTCCTATAATACATTCCGTGTTGTATTTCCGTTGATTCCGAGCCATCTTTTCTTGCCTCCTGTTTCTCCTTTTCTATATATTGATATTGGCTCTTTGAGTTTCCTATGTCAACTTTTATTGTACAACACCAGTGAAATTTTACCAATAAAAAGTACCATTCTGCGTATGGCAAGCCCGGCGCGGCAGGACCTATACTAACAGTAACAGATTACAAAGTGAGGTTTTGTACAATGGAGCATATGGCATGGAAGGGCCGCATCAAGCCCGGCTGCAAGGCCGAATATCAGCGACGCCACGCGGAAATCTGGCCCGAGATGGTGGAGGTGCTCAAGGCGGCAGGCGTCTGCAACTACAGCATTTTCTACTGCAATGACGAGCTTTTCGGCTATTATGAGTGCGAAAAGGGCGTGGCCTACGCCGAGAAGGTGCAGGCCGAAAGCCCGGTGGTGGACCGCTGGAACGAATATATGAAGGACATTCTGGAGCTGGAGATGGACCCCGTTACCGGTGCCCAGCCCAAGCTGGAGCAGGTTTTCCGTCTGGATTGAGTTAAGGCAACACCGCACAATTCGCGCCTGACGGCTTAAGCGCCGTTGCCGCGGCTGCGAAGCACAATCTGCGTTGCAAAAATGCTCGATAATACATACCAGTATTATCTGCGCTTTTTGCTTAGCAGCTTGCACTTCTCGCTCGCTGCATCGGCACTTAGAATTGTGCGGTATTGCCTTAAGATTTATTATTGCTGTGGAACACCCCCGGCCCCCTGCGGTGCCGAGGGTGTTTGCCTGTCAAAGAAGTGTTGCGCACTCTCTGGCCCCCTCTCTCGCAGAGGGAGGTTTACCGCCGCACTGTCGGTGCCCGCCGCCACACGGCCCAGAAAGCATTGGCCAGCAGCCAGCCGATGTCGGTGGCGGCGGCCACAGCGTTCAGGCCAAAGCGGGCAAACAAAAACCATGAAAGCACGACCCGCACGCTGATATGCCCCACCGCGGTGCCGAGCCCGACACCCGGTTTACCACCGCGGACATTCAGGTCACCTATGCGATGGTGGGCGCGGGGCTGGGCTATACCGTGACGAACGCCATCAACAGCAGCCCACAGGACACCGCTGTG
This sequence comes from Gemmiger formicilis, assembly GCF_024462815.1. Lineage (GTDB taxonomy): Bacteria > Bacillota > Clostridia > Oscillospirales > Ruminococcaceae > Gemmiger. Next base: position 41,671 of record NZ_JANGCG010000014.1, on the reverse strand, counting down.
CGGCACCTTCCGATCGAGCCGCCCGAAATCATTGAAATCGGGCTGGCCCACTGCCGCGACGCCGCGCCCGCGGTAAAGAGCTTTTTGAAGTTCATCCGCCCGCAGCTGCCCGCCGCCCCGCAGACCACCCTATGAAAGCAAAGGAGACTGCACCTATGACGCCTTTGGAGGCACTCAAACGCTATTTTGGCTATGACTCGTTCCGCCCCGGGCAGGCCGACATTGTGGACGCCCTTCTGGCCGGGCAGGACGTACTGGCCGTTATGCCCACCGGTGCGGGCAAATCGCTCTGCTACCAGATACCCGCCCTGCTGTTGCCGGGGGTCACACTGGTGGTCTCGCCGCTGATTTCCCTGATGCAGGACCAGGTCAAGGCGCTGAGCACGGCGGGCGTGCCCGCGGCGTTCATCAACTCCACCCTGACCGAGCGCCAGATTGCCCTTGCGCTGCAGCGCGCCGCCGAGGGCAGCTATAAAATCATCTATGTGGCGCCAGAGCGCCTTGAAACCGCGGTGTTCCGCGATTTTGCCGCCGGTGCGGAAATTTCGATGGTCACGGTCGATGAGGCGCACTGTATCAGCCAGTGGGGGCAGGATTTCCGCCCTAGCTATGTAAAAATTTTGGATTTCGTGGCCGGTCTGCCCCGGCGACCCATCCTGTCGGCCTTCACGGCCACCGCCACGCGGGAGGTGCAGGAGGACATCCGCTGCACACTGCGCCTGCAAAACCCCAAGCTGCTGGTAACTGGCTTTGACCGCCCCAACCTGTTTTTTGCGGTGGAGCACACCCGCCACAAGGATGACTACGTCATCCAGTATCTGCGTGAGCACCCCGGCGAAAGCGGCATAATCTACTGTGCAACGCGCAAAAACGTGGACAAGCTGCAGCAGCTGTTGGCGCAGTACGGCTTTGCCGTAACCAGCTACCACGCGGGTCTGCCTGCCGAGACGCGCCGCAAGAACCAGAACGATTTCATCTACGATGCCGCGCCGGTCATTGTGGCCACAAACGCCTTCGGCATGGGCATTGACAAGTCCAACGTGCGGTTTGTGCTGCACTACAATATGCCCCAGAGTATGGAGAACTACTATCAGGAGGCGGGCCGCGCCGGGCGTGACGGACTGCCGTCCCAGTGCGTGCTGCTCTACTCCGCGCAGGATGTGGTCATCAACAAATTCCTGCTTGACCGCAAGGACTTTGCCGAGTGTGAGCCGGAGGATGCCGAGCTTTTGCACCAGCGCGATTTGCAGCGGCTGCAGACGATGGAGCGCTACTGCCAGACCACCGACTGCCTGCGGAACACCATCCTTACTTATTTTGGCGAGCACCCCACCGCCCCCTGCGGCAGCTGCGGAAACTGCAGCGGCGACTATGAGGAGGCTGATCTGACCGCCGAGGCCAAATGGATAATCAACTGTGTGGCCGAGCTGCGCGGGCGGTACGGCAAGGCGGTGGTGCTTGGCACGCTGCAGGGTGCCAACCGGGCGCGCCTGCGGGAACTCGGCGCTGATCGTATGAAGAGCTACGGCAAGCTGAAGGGCACCCCGCGGGAGACGCTGGACCGGCTGCTTGCCCAGCTGCTGAACGATGGATATTTGTTGCAGACCGAGGACCAGTACGCCGTGCTGCACCTTGGGGACATCACACCGCTGCAGCAGGGGGCACAGGTGCTGGTCAAGCTGCCGCCCCGCCACGAGCCCGAGCATACCCCCGCACCGAAGCCAAAGCGCAGCAGCATGATGGACGCCCTGACCGGCGCCGGGCTGGAGCTGTTTGCCCAGCTGCGCCAGCTGCGGTTCGACATTGCCCAGCGCGAGGGTCTGCCGCCCTACATCATCTTTGGCGACAAGTCCCTGGCCGATATGTGCCTGCGTGCGCCCCAGACGCAGGAGGATATGCTCAGCATCTACGGCATGGGCGAACGCAAGTACGAAAAGTACGCTGCGCCGTTCTTTGCCGCCATTTCCGCCTACTGCGCCGAACACCCCGGTGTTGCGCTGAGTCTGCCCCCTGCGCAGGAGCAGCCCGCCGCCCCCGCCGAAAAGCCGACCAAGAGCGGCAAGGCCCCGAAGATGGACTTCTACCTGACGGCGGAGGACGCGAAGGAGTTCAACTATCAGGACAGCTATTCCGGCGCAGAGCTGAAGGCCGCGCTGGTCGAAGCCGCCAGCACCCCCAACGTGAAGGCACCCACGATAAAGGCCATTGAGGAATGGCTCTACCATGAACGGCTGATTTCGATGGAGCGCTTCCCCAAAAAGGGCTTCTACTACGTGCCCACCCCGGCAGGCGTTGACGCGGGTCTGCGCAGTGTGGACCGCGTGACCGCCAGCGGTATGCCGTACTCGGTACTGGACTACACACCGGACGCGCAGCGACTAGTTGTGGAGCACTTTATAAAAATGAAACCAGAAGAAAATTCGTCAACCTGACCGTTCCGCCTGGATTCTTTTGGTATATTCGTCGATTGTAAAGTTTTTGACACAATGTTAAAATGTTATAAGAGACTGTATGAGTATGGATAAGGAGTATGGAATGGAGAACGTAAAAATTCTGGAGGTCAAGCAGAGCATCTTTGCCTCCAACGATGAGCAGGCCGCCGCGTTGCGGGCCGACCTGAAGGAGAAGAAGATTTTCCTGCTGAACCTGATGAGTGCGCCGGGCTCCGGTAAGACCACCACGCTGCGCAAAACGATTGCCGCCCTCAAGGACGAGCTGCGCATCGGCGTGATGGAGGCGGACATCGACTCTGACGTGGACGCCAAGGCCATCGCCGAAACCGGTGCCAAGGCCATTCAACTGCACACCGGCGGTATGTGCCACCTTGACGCCGAGATGACCCGGCAGGGTCTGGAAGGTCTGGGCACCGGCGACGTGGATTTGGTTGTGCTGGAAAACGTCGGCAACCTTGTCTGCCCGGCCGAGTTTGACACCGGCGCTGTGAAAAACGCCATGATTCTCTCGGTGCCGGAGGGGCATGACAAGCCGCTGAAGTACCCGCTGATGTTCCAAGTCTGCGATGTGGTGCTTGTCAACAAAATTGACGTGCTGCCGTATTTTGATTTTGATATGGACAAATGCAGGGAGTATGTGGCCCTGCGCAACCCCAAGGCAAGGGTCATTCCCATCTGCGCCAAAACCGGCGAGGGCATCGACGAGTGGGCTCAATGGCTGAAGGAGCAGGTCAAAGCATGGCAGGCGTAAGCCCTGCCCTATACGCAATATATAAAGAGGCATTCCATATAAAAAGGAGCAAACTATGAGCAAATCCACCGCATTTCCGCTGGACGAGAGCAAGCTCCCCTTTTCTATTCCGAGGGATGAGCCGTTCCGCGAGAACATTGCCAAGCTGGGCCAGATGATTACCGACCGCATTCCCGCCAAAAAGCGCCCGCTGACCAAGGATGACCCCGAATACTGGGGCCTTGCCTCCATCGTGACCGACGAGATGGCCGAGGTTGCCCTGAAAATGAAGGTGCGCAAGCCCATGACCCTGCCCGAGCTGGTCAAGGTCACCGGCAAGCCCGCCGAGGAGCTGGAGCCCCTGCTGCAGCAGATGTCGGTTGTGGGTCTGCTGGAATACAACTGGGAGAACCCCCGCCACGAAAAGCAGTATGTGCTGCCGATGTTCGTGCCCGGCAGCGCCGAGTTCTTCAATATGAACAAGCAGCAGATTGCCGACCACCCCGAGGTGACCGCCTTCTTTGAGCGTATGACCTTCCTGCCGCTGGAAAACATCACCGCCATGGTGCCGCCGGGCGGCGCGGGCATTGGTATGCACGTTATCCCGGTGGAAAAGGCCATCGAGACCGAAAACCAGTCCGTGGACGTGGAGCATATCTCCCACTGGCTGAAAAAGTATGAGGGTAAGTACGCGGCCGGGCCGTGCTCCTGCCGTATGTCCCGCGCCGCCATGGGCGAGGGCTGCGGCGATGACCCCGACGATTGGTGCATCGGCGTCGGCGATATGGCCGACTATCTGGTCGAGACGAACAAGGGCCATTACGTAACCTATGAGCGCGTGATGGAGATTCTGAAAAAAGCCGAGGACAACGGCTTTGTGCACCAGATTACCAACATTGACGGTGAGAACAAGATTTTTGCCATCTGCAACTGCAACGTCAACGTCTGCAACGCGCTGCGCACCAGCCAGCTCTTCAACACCCCCAATATGAGCCGTTCGGCCTATGTGGCCAAGGTGGAGCCGGAAAACTGCGTGGCCTGCGGCCGCTGCGTGGAGTACTGTCCCGCGGGCGCGGTCAAGCTGGGCCAGAAGCTCTGCACCAAGGAGGGCCGCGTGGTCTACCCGCGGCAGGAGCTGCCCGATGCCACCAAGTGGAGCCCCGAAAAGTGGAGCATTGACTACCGCGACAAGAACCGCATCAACTGCTATGACACCGGCACAGCCCCCTGCAAGACGGCCTGCCCCGCCCACATTGCAGTGCAGGGCTACCTGAAAATGGCCGCGCAGGGCCGCTACCGCGACGCGCTGGCGCTGATTAAAAAGGAGAACCCCTTCCCCGCCGTCTGCGGCCGCATCTGCAACCGCCGCTGTGAGGACGCCTGCACCCGCGGCACCGTGGACCAGGCCGTTGCGATTGACGCCGTCAAAAAGTTCATTGCCCAGCAGGATCTGAACGCCGAGCACCGCTATGTGCCCGACATCGTGCAGCCGTCCCTGCAGGGCAGCTGGACGCAGAAGATTGCGATTATCGGCGGCGGCCCGGCGGGCCTGTCCTGCGCGTACTTCCTGGCCACCCAGGGCTACAAGCCCACTGTATTTGAAAAGAACGAGCGCCCCGGCGGTATGCTGCGCTACGGCATCCCCTCCTTCAAGCTCGAGAAGGACGTCATTGACGCGGAAATCGATGTGCTGCGTGAGCTGGGTGTGGAGATCCGCTGCGGGGTCGAGGTCGGCAAGGACATCACGCTGGCCCAGCTGCGTGAGCAGGGTTACAAGGCGTTCTATGTTGCCATCGGCTGTCAGGGCGGCCGCAAGGCCGGTGTCCCCGGCGAGGATGCCGAGGGCATCCAGACCGCTGTCAGCCTGCTGCGCACCGTTGGCGGTGACGAAGCCCACAAGATGACCGGCAAGACCGTTGTCATCGGCGGCGGCAACGTGGCCATTGACGCCGCCCGTGTCTCGATGCGCTGCGGCTCTGACGAGGTGACGATGGTCTGCTTAGAGCCGCGGGAGAAGATGCCCGCCTCGCCCGAGGAGATTGCCGAGGCCGAGAATGAGGGCACCAAGATTACCTGCGGCTACGGCCCCAAGGAGTTCCTTTCCGAGAACGGCCACGTGACGGCGGTTGTCTTTAAGCGCTGCACCGGCCTGTACAACGCCGAGGGCCGTTTTGCGCCCACCTACGATGAAAACGATACCATCACCCTGTCCTGTAACAATGTGGTGCTCAGCATTGGCCAGTGCATTGAATGGGGCGGCCTGCTGAACGGCGAGGCCGTGGAGCTGGGCCGCGGGAATGGCGCTGTGGCTGACCCGCTGACCTACCAGACCGCCCAGCCCGATGTCTTTGTGGGCGGCGACGTCTACACCGGCCCGCGCTTTGCGATTGACGCCATTGCCGCAGGCAAGCAGGGCGCAATCTCCATCCATCGCTTTGTGCAGCCCAACACCAGCATGACGATTGGCCGCAACCGCCGTGTTTTCCATGAGCTGGACAAGACGAATCTGTCGCTGGGCGACTATGACCACACTCCGCGCCAGACCGCCGCAATGGACGAGAGCATTGACACACACCACTCCTTCCGGGATGCGCACCTGACCCTGACCGAGGAGCAGGTCAAGCTGGAAACCGCCCGCTGCCTTGGCTGCGGTGCCAGCGTAGTAGACCCCAACAAGTGCATTGGCTGCGGCGTCTGCACCACCAAGTGCGAGTTTGACGCCATCCATCTGCACCGCGAGCTGCCCGAGTGCAGCAAGATGGTCAAGAGCGAGGACAAGTTCAAGGCCATTCTGCCCTATATGGCCAAGCGGGAGATTAAGATTCGGTTCTCCAAGAAGGAGAAGTAAATGCACGAGCTGGGAATTGTGTTCCACATCATCCGCACGGTGGAGGACGTGGCACAGCAAAACAAGGTAGCCCGCATCCGGCGGGTGACACTGCAGCTGGGCGAGGTTTCCGGCGTGGTGGAAAGCTATCTGCAGGACTGCTGGAAGTGGGCCGCCGCAAAGTCAGAAATTCTGCCCGATGCCGTGCTGACGGTGGAGATCATCCCCGCCGTGACCCTGTGCGAGGACTGCGGCCAGCAGTACCCCACCGTGCAGTATGGGCGCACGTGTCCGCACTGCCAGAGCCCGCACACCCACCTTGTACAGGGCAATGAGATGCTGATTAAGGAAGTGGAGGTGGTGGAGGGTGACGATGCCCCAAACGATACCGCGCTATAAAATTCTGCGCATTGACGAGCAGATGTACGGCTGTGAGGAGCCCGCCCCCGACCAGCCCATCCTGTGTGATGTGACGCTTCTGGGCGCGGACGGCACCCGGCGGGTGCTCCCCTACCCCGATGAAGCCCTGCGCGCCGCCAACCTCAACGAGGGTGATGGCGTAACCATCCGGGACGGCCAGCTTTATAAGGCCGAATAAAAAGTTTTCCCCCTGCTGCAATGTTTTGTTTTGCAGCAGGGGGATTTTGTTTATGTGTTTGGGGTACTAATAGTCGGCAGCACAAAGCCACCTCCCTATCTTATTTTTTATACTGCGTCAGCACGCGAACGAGCTGGCCTTCGTTCAAGGGTTTGGAGACGTGGTTGTTCATACCGGCGTCCAGCGCACGCTTGACGTCCTCGGCAAAGGCGTTGGCGGTCTGCGCAATGATGGGGATGGTCTTTGCCTGCGGGTGGCTGCTTGCGCGGATGGCCCTTGTCGCGGCAATGCCGTCCATCACCGGCATCATCACATCCATCAGAATCGCGTCAAACGCCGGGGCACCGTTACGGCCGCCGGCCTCAAACTGCTCCACAGCCTGTTTGCCGTTTTCTGCCAGCGTCACCGCGGCCCCAGCCTTTTCCAGCATATAGCTGGCCACCTCGGCATTCAGGGCGTTGTCCTCAGCCAGCAGCAGGTGCATTCCCTTTAGGCTGGGCAGTTCCTTGCCGGTCTCCTGCTTTTCGGGCGCGCTCAGATCCAGCTCAAAGGGCAGCTCCACCACAAAGGTCGTGCCCTCGCCCAGTTTGCTGTGCACCGTGACGGTGCCGCCCATCAGGTCTACCAGCTCCTTGGTGATGGCCATACCCAGACCCGTGCCCTTAAACTCGGTGCGGGCGTTTTCGCTCTCCTGCGCAAACGGTTCATAGATGTGCCGCTGGAACTCCTCGCTCATACCGATGCCGGTATCCTGAATCGTGAAGCGGTAGATGGCGTGGGTCGCGTCCTGCGGCAGCTCATCCAGCGTATAGTTGATGGTGCCGCCCACGCGGTTGTACTTGACCGCGTTGCTGGAAATATTGGCAATCACGCGCTGGACGTGCAGCGGGCTGCCGTAGACGTGGTTGTGCACGTTGTTGAACTTCACGTTGCGGGTCAGCTGCATACGGTTGCTCTGGGTGTACAGGGCGTCCCCGTTGCGGGCCAGCAGCTCATACAGGTTGAACGGCTCGTGCAGAATCATCACGCGGCCGCTTTCCAGCCGGCTCATATCCAACACATCGTTAATCAGCGTTTCCAGCTGCAGGCCCGCGGCGGTCAGCTTGGTCAGCGTACTGCGGACCATCTCGGGGTCATCGGCGTGGTCCTGCGCAATCTGGGCCATACCCAGAATTCCGTTCAGTGGAGTGCGGATGTCATGGCTCATGCGGGAGAGGAAGTCTGTCTTGGCCTTGTTCGCAGCCTCGGCGCTGTCACGCGCCTCAATCAGCCACTGCTCCCGCTTGTGCAGCTCGTTGCAGTCGCAGAGGGTCATAATCCAGATGGTATGGCCGTTGCGGAGGGTTTTATCCTCCTTGCAGAGCTGGAACCACCGCGTGTGGCCGCGCAGGGTGCGCAGGCTCTGGGTTTGCTTGCTGCGGAAATGGCGGAAGCTCTCCACCTCGCGCAGCGGGCTGTCCTTCGCAAAGCGGTCGGCGAACTGCATCGTGTACCCGGTGCCGAACACCTCATCGCTGTTATAGCCCAGCGATTTCAGGGCCAGCTCACTGATGATGCAGACGGGCAACCCCGGCGCATAGAAGCCACCCACCACGCCGACGCCGTTGTTCAACCGCAACAGCTTTTGAATCAGGGTATCAATCTCCTGCAAATCCTCACGCTTGAAATCACCGCTGAAAATGGGTTCTTCGTAGAAACTCTTTATCATTTTCTGCTCCTGTCCTATACCCTGCGGATACTCATTTAGTTACATTATAATATTCTCGTGGGTGAAATGCAATAAATATGTGAAATTTCCTTCCAAAAGAAAAAGATTCTCCACGCGGGAGAATCTTTTTTAAACAATATGCTGTTTATTTCTGGCGGTTTACTCGTTGGTGGAGATGTTCGTGCCAAAATATTTTTCACTCAGCTCCTTGAGGGTGCCGTCAGCGCGCAGTTCCTCAATGGCCTGGTCAATCGCGGCGCGCAGGGTGGCGGTCTCCTCGCCCTTGCGCAGCGGGATGGCCACCTGATTGGCGTCATCGGTCAGCACGGCAATCTTGACGTTCGCGTCGGGGTGCTCCTTCGTGTAATCATAGAAGGTCACCTCGGCGTTCAAGGTGGCGTCAATGCGGCCGCTGAGCAGCAGCTCAAAGGTCTGGTTCAAATCGTCCACGCCGGTCACGGTTGCACCGTACTGCTCGGCCAGCTCGGCATAGGTGCTGGAGATAGTGTTTGCGGTGGTCTTGCCGTTCAGATCCTCCATCGTGTTGATGCTGTCATTGTCCTTGGTGGTGATAACAGCGGTGCGGTTATAAGCGTAGGGGATGGAGAAATCGTATTTCTCGCTGCGCTCGGGGGTGATGTCCACGCCGTTGACCATAATGTCATAGCGGCCCGCGTCCAGACCGGCCAGCAGGCCATCCCACTCGCCCTCGATGAACTGCGGCTCCACGCCCAGCTTCTCGGCAATCTTGGTGCCAACCTCCACGTCATAGCCGACCAGATTGTCATTCTCATCGTGGTAGGTCCAGGGGGCCCAGGTGCCCTCCATGGCAATCGTGATGGTGCCCTTGGACTGAATCTCGCTCAGCAGGTCACCACCGGCAGCCTCGCTGGTGGCAGCATCAACTGCGGTGCTGTCCGCAGCGGGGGTGCTGGCGGCGGTGCTGCCGCAAGCAGTCAAGGCCAGCGCGGCGGTCAGGGTCAGGGCGGTCAGTTTCAGCTTCTTCATTACAATAGGCTCCTTTGCTTGTAGGTCTGTAAAAATTCCTTTGTGCGGGGGTGCTGCGGGTCATTGAAGAACGCCTCGGCGGTGTTCTGCTCCACAATAACCCCCTGCTCCATAAAAACCACGCGGTTGGCCGCATGGCGGGCAAAATCCATCTCGTGGGTCACCACCAGCATGGTGCGGCCTTCCTCGGCCAGGCTGCGCATAACGGCCAGCACCTCGCCGGTCAGCTCAGGATCCAGCGCGGAGGTCGGCTCGTCAAAATAGATAATTTCCGGGTCAACGGCCATGGCGCGGGCAATGGCCACACGCTGCTGCTGCCCGCCGGAAAGCTGGCTGGGGTAGTAGTCGGCGCGGTCATCCATGCCCACCTTGCACAGCATGGCATGGGCAATCTCCTCGGCCTGATGGCGCGGCATTTTGCGGGCCACAATCAGCCCCTCGGTCACGTTCTGCAGCGCCGTTTTGTTGGCAAACAGGTTGTAGCTCTGAAAGACAAAGCCGGTGCGGCGGCGCAGCGCATTTGCCTCGGCATGGGTGACACGGTTCAGCTCAACCTTCTGGTTGTCAAACAGCATCGTGCCTGCGTCCGCCTTTTCCAGAAAGTTGAGACAACGCAGCATTGTGGTTTTTCCGCTTCCGCTAGAGCCAAGAATGGCCACCACGTCGCCCTTGTTCACATCCAAATCAACGCCCTTGAGCACCTGCAAATCCCCGAAGGACTTGCGCAAGTTTCTGATTTGCAGCATAGCTTAACTCCTTTGTGCGCCCTTGCTGTTCAGGTAGCGCTCGCCCACGGCCTGCAGGCGGGTCAGCACCGTGCAGAACAGCAGATAGACCAGGCCAACCTCAATGTACAGCGCCAACGGCTCATAGGTACGCGCCACAATGCGCTGGGTGGTCATAAACATTTCCGTCACGGTAATGTTGGCGGCCAGGGACGTATCCTTGACCATAGCAATCAGGGTGCTGGCCAGCGTGGGGAACGCCGTGCGCAGCGCCTGCGGCAGGATGATGCGGCGGATAATCTGCAAGTAGCTCATGCCGACACACTGCCCGGCCTCCATCTGGCCCTTGGGCACCGATTCCAGCGCGGCGCGGATGGTCTCCGCGCAGTAGGCACCCTCGTTGATGGAAAAGACCAGAACGGCGGCGGGGAACGGCTCAATCAGGATGCCCACACCGGGCAGGCCGTAGAACACAACAAACAGCTGTACCAGCACCGGCGTGCCGCGGATGACCCATATGTAAAACCGGGCAATGCGCTGCAGCACCGGCACATGGGCAAACTGCACCAATGCCACCGCCACGGCAATTACCAATGCCAGCGTGAAGGAAATGGCGGTCAGCGGTATCGTCACCGTCAGACCGGGCAGCAATATTTTACCAAAGGAATCCAGAAGGATGCCTGCAAGGCGTTCAGACATAGGGGTAGCTCTCTCCTTTTATAGCAGCAGGCGCAGGAATATTTCCCACTAAAACAGTATGCTATGAGATTGTAGCACATTATCTCTCTTTTTGCAAGAGTGAAATTTAAAGTAAAGTTTAAGAATTTCAGTTTTATACAAGCAGTAAAGAAGCGCCGTGATTATCCAGAATGGCAAATCACGGTGTTTTGCTTATAACTCCAATCGCTCAGGGGCAGGTATAGCGCAGCCGCAGCCGCGTGTGCAGCGGCTCCTCGCGGGCGCTGGCGGCCAGCTTGAACAGAAAGCTCTGCATGGCGCGCTCCTCGCGCAGGTCGGGAGCATCTCCGCCGTAGATGGTGCGCTCAATCAGCCTGCACACGCGGGTGTACTCGCCCGGCTCCACATCAATGAAGCACGCGGCGATTTTCTCATCCAGCGCGGCGGTGTTCCAGCCAAGGCTGGCGTCCTGCACCCGAATGTGCATCGTGTTGGCCTCCGGCGCATCGCCATCCAGCTGCCAGTAGAGGGCGCTCTGGGTCAGCGGGTCAAAGCCCTGCGCCGCCAGCCATTGCAGCATACCGGCATTGTCCCCGCCCAGGGCGGAATCCGGCAGGGGCTCCCAGCAGCCGTCCCGGTAGACGCTGCCCACAAAGCCGCGCAGATAGAACGCCTTTACCTGCTGGGTTTCCACCGTCAGCAGCTCACCCTCGGCGCTTTGCAGGGTGGACGCCTGATAGAGGTCACCCTCCGGCAGGTTTTTCTCGCCGTAGCGCAGGGTTTCGACGTCCTCGGTCAGATTCTCGCGCAGCTCGTGCACGGAGGCCATCTCCCCCGCGGGCAGCAGCACCGCGCAGAGCGCCAGCGCCGCCGTCAGTAGTGCGGAGACGGTCATGGTGTGCAGCGTGATGGGCACGTGCCTCGAGGTTCTTGGCGAACATATCATACAGCTTCTGGCCCAAGGCGCGCAGACTGAAGGTTTTTTCCTCCAGTTCGACCTTGCCGGCCTCGATGCGGGACATATCCAGAATATCGTTAATCAGCGAGAGAAGATGGTCGCTCAGCTCGTCCGCCTTGTGCAGGTACTGCATGGCGGGGCTGTCCGGCGTCAGCTTGCCCTCGGCCAGCGTCAGCATACCAATGATGCCATTCATCGGGGTGCGGATTTCGTGCGACATACGCGAGAGGAAGGTCGTCTTGGACTGGCTGGCCTCCTCGGCCTTCTGCAGGCTCTTTTCGAATTTTTCAATCTGCTGGTGCAGGGTGGTGCTGCGGCGCAGGGTGGCCACATCCACCGTATCGCTTTCGCCGCGGCGGACATCCACATAGACCCACTCGCCGTTTTTCATATGCAGCTCATCGGTCAGCTCCTGTGCGCCGTCCCACGCCGCATAGCTTTTCCAGAGGGCGCGGCCCGCGGCGGGGTCTGCCAGTTGGGGCAGCAGCGTCGCCACGTCCCCCTGCAAATCCTCCAGCCGGATGCCCAGCAGGGCCTCCATATCGCCGACCGCGTAAACCGGCAGCATATCCTTGCGGCGTATCAGCAGGCGCACCTCGTCCGGGTTGCGGTTCAGCTCCTTTACCATCTGCCCGACCGCGCCGCCAGGCACCAGCAGGCTGCAGCGTTCCCAGCGGGGCGCACGCATGGCCCAGGCCGCCAGCTTTACGCACCGGGCACCCCTGTATTTTTCAAGCCCGGTGCCGGTCAGGGGTGGGTGGTGCCAACAATTTTGGGGGAATTGTGCTGTCTCTAACACCAAAAAGGCACGTTGGGGCAGAATTTTCCCGCCGCGTTGCGCACCCCGCCGCCTCGCGGCACCAGATATGGGGGTTCGCCAAGAATTTTTGCCGGTGTGTTGTAATAAACAGCACAATAGAAAAACCCCTTCGCCGGGGCGGAGGGGTTCACACAGAGGGCTTACTCCCCTGCTTTACAGTTTGCTACAAAGGCCTTGGCGGCATCGGCGGCAGAGGTGTAGACACCGGCGCCGTTGTTGACGGCAGGCATACCCTTGATGGAAGCCAGCTTTTCAATCTGGTCGCTGCAGGCCATAAAGCGCAGAAATTCAACGGCCAGTTCCTTTTCATCGGCGTCCTTGTTGACCGAGAAGCCGTACCACGCTTCCCCATAGGCAAACGCGCCGTTGTCCCCCCAAAGGCTCCCCTCTCAGGGGAGCTCCGCCCGCAGGCGGTGAAGGGTGGTTACCGGCAAGCTGCCGTCACCGGGCAGCCACCCGCGGGGCGTCTGGGACACCGCCCCCTACAAATATACCGGGAACGGCAGTTGTCCGCAGGCTTCCGGCGGGGTGGGGTCACCCCGCCCTACGTGCAGCCTATAAAACGTTGCGCCGTAGGGATTTCCGGCGGGTTCCTCTGTACATCCAAAAGCGCCAGCCCCCTTCACAGGGGCTGGCGCTCATAAGCAATATTCAGCCAGTATTTACTCCGGCTTCTTGTCACCGCAGTGCAGGCGGGCACGCACGGCGCGGATGTTTTCCGGCAGGGCCTCGGGCGGCAGGTCGCCGATGCCCTCGGTGGTGCCGCGCTCTTTGGCGGTCTCATAGAACCAGCATTTGTACTCCAGCGTGTCCATCGTCTGCTGCAGCTCCGCCATACGGGCCTGCAGCACAGTGCGCTGCTTACGGAACATCTCCAGCCTACGGTCGATGGTCTCATCGCCCTGCATAGCCAGCTCGATGTATTCACGGATATCTTTCAGCGACATACCGGTCTTTTTCAGGCACTCAATAATGCGCAGCCACTCATAATCCTTTTCTTCAAACATACGGATGCCGCCGGACGAGCGCCCCACAAACGGCAGCAGCCCTTCTTTATCATAATAGCGCAGCGTGGAGGCCGGTACGCCCAGCCGCTTTGCCATTTCACCCACTGTATAGGCCATTGGTTTTCCTCCCGCCCCTTCATCTTAAACCCGGGTTTAACTTGTGCTACCAGTATAGGGCAATTTGCCCGGAATGTCAAGGTGGGGAGGGCGTACGGCAGCGTTTCTCCAAATTTTGGGCTGTACATCTCACAATTAGCACATCCCACAATTTTGGCTTGCACGCTTTGTGCAAGTGGGAGATTTGTTCGGCATCCTGTTGCAATTTTTGTCATACAGATGTACACTATGCACAAAAAACGCAGGAGCCGTTGTGTATGCAAAAAGCCGCATTATCTGCCCTGCCCGCCGTGCGGGCGCTGGGCCGCCACGCTGGGCGCGACCTGCTGACCCTCTACTAGACCGCCTCCGGCATAGAGCTGCTGTTTGACGGTGCCGAGCTGTGGGTGGACTTTGCCTGTGACTACGCCCTGTATGAGCCGTGGGTCAGCGTGGAGCTGAACGGCGCGTGGTATGCGCGCTTTGCCGTAAGCCCGGGCCAGAGCCGCGTCTGCCTGCTCTCTCTGCCCGCCACAACTGCCGGTACCTACGGCGCACGCTGCCATCCCGGCACCGCCGCCCACCGCGCCGCCGCCGAGGTACTGACCGCCTTCTTGAAGGAAAAGCTATGACCGGAACGCCCCTCCCCCGGGAAGGGCGCTTTCTTTTTTGCGAACTTTATTGACAAATCTTCCTTCCCTTTTTATCATTAGTATAGGGAAAGGGAGTGAGCCGATGCTTAGCTATAATATGGACGTAGAGGAACGCAGTGTCTGGCTGCGGGCCACGCCGGGCACCGCGGTGCTGGCGCGGCCGTTTTACTGCACCGAGGCCGGGCAGTTTTACGGCCGCGCCCATTTTGCCACGGCCCGCACCGATAAGGAGAGCTATATCTTGTTCTACACCCTGTCCGGCTCGGGCCTGATTGAGCAGAATGACCAGCGCATTGAACTGCCCGCAGGCAGCGCCCTGCTGCTGAACTGCCGCGCCCCGCAGAGCTACTGCACCGCCCCCGGCCAAAGCCACTGGCACCACTACTGGGTGCATCTGGACGGCATGGGCGTGGCCAATCTGGCCGAGGTTCTGCTGCCGCAGGGGCGGCTGTGCCCGGTGGCGGTGAGCCGCCTGGAAATGCAGCCGCTGTTTGAGGCCCTGACCAACGATTGGGAGCAAAGCACCACCGCCGCCCAGATTGAGCGCGGCCTGACGCTGCACCGTATGCTGGCCCTGATGGCCCGCCAGCTGCTGGCCGGGGACGAGAGCCGTTCCAACCGCACCCTGATTGAGCAGGCCGCCGAGTACATCCGCCAGCACTACGCCGAGCCGCTGTCTCTGGATGGGCTGCTGGCCCAGACGCCGGTGAGCAAGAGCTGGTTTTTGCGGCTGTTCCGCCAGTATATGGGCACAACCCCCTACAACTTTTTACTGTCCACCCGCATCACACGCGCCAAGGAGCTGCTGGTGCTGACCGATTTTTCCGTCAGCGAGATTGCCCATCAGGTCGGCTTCGGGGATGAGAGCAACTTCTCGACCCGGTTTGCCGCGATGGTGGGCCAGAGCCCCCAGCAGTACCGCCGCAGCGCGATGAAGCCCGCCGAGACCGAATAATCGAAAGAAGGCATATTTTTCATGAAAACCGAGCGTATTGAACGTGTCCGCGCCGCCCTGCGTGCGCAGGGCCTGACCCAGATGATTGTCTGCGACCCCAAAAGCGTCTGGTACCTGACCGGCGTCGCCGTGGAGCCCTATGAACGCCTGCTGGCGCTGTATCTGCCCATCGAGGGTGAGCCGGTGCTGTTTTTGAACAGTCTGTTCAACGTTCCCAACCCGCCGTGCAAGGCCGTCTGGCATACCGACACCGACGCCCCCGTGGCGCAGATTGCCGCGACCGTGGACGCAGAAAAACCGCTGGGCATTGACAAGGAGTGGCCCGCCAAGTTCCTGATTCCGCTGATGGAAGCTCACCCTGCCATGAAGGTGGTGCTCGCCAGCGACTGTGTGGATGACTGCCGCGCCTGCAAGGACGCCGAGGAGCAGGCCCTTATGCGCGAGGCTTCCCGCATCAATGACGAGGTCAACGAGGCCGCGAAGCACTATGTAAAAATCGGTATGACCGAGCGCGAGGTAGCCGAGTTCATCGACGCGCAGTACCGCGCCCACGGCTGTGAGGGACCGAGCTTTACCACGATTGTCTCCTTCGGCGCGAATGCCGCCGACCCGCACCATGAGCCGGATGACACCGTGCTGAAAGAGGGCGACTGCGTCTTGTTTGATATGGGCTGTGTGAAGAATCGCTATTGCAGCGATATGACCCGCACCTGGTTCTGCGGCCAGCCCACCGAAAAGCAGGCCGCCGTGCATGACCTTGTGCGTCGCGCCAACGAGGCCGCCGAGGCGCTGATCAAGCCCGGTGTGTCCCTCTGCACGCTGGACGCTGCAGCGCGCGATCTGATTACCGCCGCCGGCTACGGCGAATACTTCAACCACCGGCTGGGCCATTTCATCGGCCAGACCGACCACGAAAAGGGCGATGTGAGCAGTGCCAACACCGCCGTGGCCAAGCCCGGTATGATTTTTTCCATTGAGCCGGGCGTCTATCTGCCCGGCGAGTTCGGCGTCCGCATTGAGGACCTCGTCCTTGTGACCGAGACCGGCTGCGAGGTGCTGAACCACAACGACAAGCGCTGGGCGGTTGTAGGCCAATAACGCCCGGTACGCCCCGCATAGACAAGCAGCTCCCCCGCCCGCATTGCTGCGGACGGGGGAGCTGCTTGTCTGTTGCGGAATTGCTTAGTCGAGGAAGTTCTCGTTCAGGGTGACGCCGAAGTCATGGGCAATGGCGCGCAGGTCATCATCGGTGATGGTCTGGCGAATCAGACCGCCGCCCATGGACAGCACCTTGACGTAAATCTCGGCGCTCTTCTCGATGGTGTGTGCCAGGCCGAAGGTGATGTCAAAGTCCGGGCCGGAGGCAAACAGGCCGTGCTGTGCCCAGACGGCTGCCTGATAGGTTTTCATCTTCTCGGAGGTTGCCATAGCAATGTCTGCGCCGCCGGGAACCATCCAGGGGCAGACGCCGACGCCCTCGGGGAAAACCACCGGGCACTCGGTAGCGCTCTGCCACAGGGCGCGGGTGAAATCGCGGTCAGTCAGCGGCAGGATGTAGGTCAGCGCGATGACGTTGGTGGCATGGCAGTGATAAATCACGCGGTTTGCGCCGTTGGTAGCGGCCTTGCGGACGCTGTGGTTCATAAAGTGGCTGGGGAACTCGCTGGTCGGCTTGGCACCCTCGGCCAGACCCCAGACGATGCGCCAGCTGTCGCCCTTGTCATTGATTTCGACAATGCCGATGCTGTGAATCGGGTCGGGCTCCACGTTGCGGAAGAACTTGCCGGAGCCGGTGGTGATGAAATACTCACCGGCCAGATTGTCGGCCTGAACGCCCATATTGACCCACTCGCGGGGCTCAGCGTCAAAGTAGGGGCGGCAGGCAGCGACGTCCTCCTCGGTCATACGGTAGGTCAGGTTGCCGCCGTTGCGCTCGTGCCAGCCCTGCAGCCAGCCATCGTTGCACATACGGATAAAGCCCTTCACGCAGGGAATTTCATAGATTGTAGACATAATTTCTGCTCCTTTATTTGAATCTGTAGGGAGGGGTCTTGACCCCTCCGTGCCCTCTTGCCAACAGTACAGCAAAACGCCAGATGTGCGTTTCCTATGCGGAGTGGCCAAGGCCACTCCCTACAAGCCAACCCATAGGCTGCATTACCGGGTGACAATATCCACCGGCACGTTGAAAATCTTGGCAACCTTCAGAATCGTGTCGATGTGGCGGCCGGGTGCGGCAGCCATATGGTGGGTGGGGCCGGCCTCGCTCCAGCGGTTGCAGAACTCGCGGGCACCGCAGCTGAAGCGGGTGCGCATATTCGTATCGCCGAAGGTGAAGATGGGGCCGGGCTCGTTGACGCCCTCGGCCACCACAAACTTGAAGTGGCCGTCCTTGTCCTGCGTAATGCCCAGATAGGTCACATCGCCCACCGGCGGGTAGAACTGGGTCAGGTAGCCGCCGCCGGTCTTGCCGTGGAACACCGGCACAATCTTCATGGTGGGCTTCTTGGCCTGCGAGATGTCGGCGTCGCCGGAGCCGGAGTGGCCGATGATGCAGATATCCTCGTTGAAGTCGATGGAGTACATCTCGCTCAGCTGGCCGCAGCCGGAAATGGTCTTGAGGATGGACATAGCCATGGAGACCTTGATGTCGCCCTCGACCGCGCAGGCAACGCCCTGCTTGATCAGCATCGAGAAGGCGGGGATCAGCATGGAATCCAGCACGCCCGCCTTGCCCTGTGCAAAGCCGTCATAGTGGGAGGCCACGAAGGCAATCTTCTCGTCCTTGACCCACTTCTCAAAGGCAACCACGTACTTGGCCATATCCCAGACCTTTTCAATCGTGCCGCCGCCCTCAATGTCGAAGGTGTCCAGAATGTCCTGCGCCTTGGCGCGGATGGCATCCTCATCGGTGATGTTGTCAGCGATGGCCCACATCTTCTCCCAGTCGAACTGCTTGGTGTACAGCCACATACGGTTGTAGAGGTTCGTCTCGTCGATGTAGAGGTCCATCATGCCGGGATACGGGCGGCCAATCTGGGCCAGGTTCGTATCGCGGAAGCGGCGGCGCACCTGCGCGGCGCGGCACCAGTCCTCAATCTCGGCCTGTACGGTGGGGTCACCGCCCTCGACCACACCGGTGATGACCGCATGGCGCTTGCCTGCACGCTCGAGGTCAGCGACCATCTCGCCCACAGCGCCGCAGGCGTAGAGTTCGCCCAACCAGGTGGGAATGTCGGTGTTGGCGTAGTCGGGTGCCTTCTTCTTCTGGACGTTGACCAGCACAACGGGCACATCCAGATCGCGCACGGCGGGCAGCATATTATAAGAGGTAGCGTAGGTCAGCAGCTGCAGAATAACAAGGTCAACATCCGCGGCGCGGAACTTATCGCCCGCGGCCATGGACTGCTCCTTGGTGGTGACGATGCCGCCATCGATGATTTCCACGGTGTCCGGCAGGGTCTTTTTGAAGGCGGCATACTGGCCCTCAAACTCCGGCACCAGCGTGGGGAACTGCGGCAGATACGCGCCCAGCGCAATGGCAAACACGCCAACGCGGGCTTTGGTTTCGACTAACATAGAGATTTCCTCCTTCTGTTTATTGCGGTTGATATTCCGCGATTGTAAAGCTCTTTTTGATAGCGGCTCTCGCCTCGGCCAGGTCGGCAAAGTCGCCGTTATGGATGAACTGCACCATCAGGTTGCCAAGGGCCGTGCCCTCGGTCGGGCCGGCAAAGACCGTCAGGCCGGTGGCGTTGGCGGTCTGCTGGTTCAGGTAGCCGTCCTGACTGCCGCCGCCCACAATGTTCAGGCTCGTGTAAGTCTTGCCGGTCAGGCCCTGCAGGGTCTGCACGGCGCGGCGATAGTCCTGCGTCAGCGAATTGTAGACGCACTGCATGACCTCGCCGGTGGTGGCGGGCACAGGCTGATTTGTATCGGCGCAGGCGGCCTTGACCTCGTCAATCATCGAGGCCGGGGCGAGGAAGCGATTCTCGTCCGGGTCCACACAGCTGGCAAAATCCGCGGCGCCCTTGGCGGCGGCAATCAGCTCGGGGAAGCTCGGGCGCGTGCCGGTCTGCTCGCCCAGCTCGCGGCGGATGGACTGAATCATCCACAGGCCCATGATGTTTTTCAGATAGCGGTAGCGGTAGTCATAGCCGCCCTCGTTCGTGAAGTTGGCGGCACAGCTCTCGGCGCTGGTGATGGCCTTCTGGTTCTCGACGCCCAGCAGACTCCATGTACCGCTGGACAGGTACGCGGCGCAGTCATCGCGGGCGGGCACAGCCAGAAAGGCCGAGCCGGTATCATGGGTGGCGGGCAGGATAACCTCAGCGTCAAAGCCAACCTCGGCCTGCACAGCCGGGGTCAGGTGCCCCAGCACCGTGCCCGGCATACGGATGGGCTGGAAGATGCCGCGGGGCAGGCCCAGCTTGGCAATCAGTTCCTCGTCCCAGTCCTTGCTGTCTGCTCCCACCAGCGCCGTGGTGCTGGCGTTGGTGTACTCGTTCGCGGCCACACCGCAGAGCAGATAGTTCAAGTAATCGGGCACCATCAGGAAGATTTTTGCCGCGTCCAGCTGCTCCGGGTGCTCCTTTTTCAGCGCCATGAGCTGGTAAACGGTGTTGAACGGCTGGTACTGGATGCCAGTGCGGGCATAATGCTCGGCAAAGGTCAGGCCGTAGTCCTTTTCCAGTGCCTCGCGGATGCCCTCGGTGCGCTCATCGCGGTAGGCCACGGCATCGCCGAGGCGTTTGCCCTGCTCATCCAGCAGGACGAAATCCACCGCCCAGGTGTCAATGCCGATGGTAGAGGGGGCAAAGCCTGCGTCATGAGCGGCCTTCAGGCCGTTGATGACCTCCTTGGCCAGCGTGTCAATGTCCCAGCAGAGGTGGCCGTTCTTGCGGCTGACGCCGTTTTCAAAGCGGTAGACCTCCTGCAGGATGATTTTGCCGTCTTGTACCGTGCCGACAATGTGCCGCCCGCTGGACGCACCAATGTCAACTGCCAGTGTACAGGTCTGCATAGTGTAACTCCTTCTTTGCAAAATGCCAGTGTTTTGTATATGCGTTTGTCTGCATTATACGCCCCGCACCGTCGGCGTTCCATCCTTAAAAGAATTTGATTCTTTGTGAAAATTCTACAGGATAGGCGTGGAGCAAAGGAGCTATACAGCCCCAAAAGCCTGCCCCTCCGGGGAAGGTGGCCCCGCAGGGCCGGAAGGGGTGCTTCCCGGCAAATACTGTTTATGGGAAACCACCGGGCCTGGTGTGCCTGGCCCTACCGTATCCCCCGCCGCAAAATATCCGGTTGACATATTTTATCTACCTACGTATAATAGACCGTGCGTAAAAAGGAGATGTTTGCCATGCCCCGCGCTCACAAGAGCCGCTTGCTTGATATGACCCACGGTGACCCATTCCGCCTGGTGCTTCAATTTTCGTTGCCGCTGTTCTGCTCCAACCTGCTGCAGCAGGTCTATAACCTGACCGACACCGCGCTGGCCGGGCACCTGCTGGGTGCGGGTGCATTGGCCGAAATCGGTGCCACCGCCGCGCTGTACGGCCTGATTATGAACTTTGCCTTCGGTATGAACAACGGTCTGGCGCTGACCATCAGCCGCCACTTCGGCGCGGGTGATGAGCACGGGATGCGCCGCGCTGTCGGCTGGATGGTCACCCTCTCCGTGGCGGTGTCCCTTGTGCTGACCTTCGCTTCCCTGCTGGGCCGCAATGCCCTGCTGACCGCTCTGCAGGTCCCCGCCGAGGTGTGGGACGGTGCCTCCGCCTACCTGACCCTGATTCTGTTGGGCATTCCCCTGACGATGCTTTATAATATGGAAGCCGCCCTGCTGCGTGCTGTGGGCAACAGCGTCACGCCGCTGCTGTTTTTGCTGTTCAGCAGCGTGCTCAACATCGGGCTGGATGTCGCCTTTATGGGGCCGCTTGGCATGGGCGTGCGCGGCGCAGCGGCCGCCACCGTGCTGGCGCAGGGCATCAGTGCGGTGCTGGGCATTGTCTACCTTGTGCGCTGCTACCCGGAGCTGCATTTCAGCGCCGGGCAACTCAAAACCGCCACACCCCACTCCGTGGGCAATATGCTGTGGGCCGGGCTCAGCATGGGGCTGATGAGCGCCATCTACAATCTGGGCAGTGTGGCCCTGCAAAGCAGCATCAACGCACTGGGCAGCGTCTACATCACCGCCCAGACCGCCGCCCGCCGCATGGCAGAGCTGTACTTTATCCCCGGCGGCGCGCTGGGCATCAGCGTGGCAACCTTCAGCAGCCAGAACCTTGGCGCAGGCAAGCGCAGCCGCATACTGCAGAGCGTCAAGGCCGCCTTCGCGATTTATCTGGTATGGTGGCTCTT
The DNA here is from genome assembly GCF_024462815.1 of Gemmiger formicilis. Lineage (GTDB taxonomy): Bacteria > Bacillota > Clostridia > Oscillospirales > Ruminococcaceae > Gemmiger. The sequence continues at coordinate 20,089 of NZ_JANGCG010000014.1, read as the reverse complement.
TGCGGTGGTGTATACAGTTTTTCTCGGCCGCACGACAATTTGTGCCATCACCGGCAGTGCGGACGAGGTCATTGTCTCCAACGCCATGCTCTACCTGAAAATCAGCTTGCCGTTCATCCCTCCGATGGGCGTGCTGGTCATTCTGCGCAATATGCTGCAGGGCATCCAGCACACGGTGGAGCCGCTGCTGGCCAGTGCGCTGGAGCTTATCGGCAAGGTGATTTTTGCCGTCTGGCTTGTGCCGGTCTACGGCTACCGCGCAGTCTGCTTCTGCGAGCCGACCACGTGGGTCATCTGCTTTTTCTTCATCCTCATCGCCGTCTGGCACTGCCGCGCCGATTTGGCCGACCGCACCGCCGCATAACCCTGTACATTTCATTCGCTTTTGTTAATTTTACAGACTTTCCCCGGATTTTTTAGCCCGCACACCTTGGCAAGCCGGATTTTTTCTGGTATAATAATATAGTTGTTTTGCGGGCCAGTAGCTCAGTTGGTCAGAGCTGGCGGCTCATAAACATTGGATGTTAGGATTTGCATCCTTGAAAGAATTCGATAAATCGTAAGATTTGCGATTTTCATAGTTGATTTTTCTGCTTTCATCTACAACCCATCTACGGGCGGTTCGCAACTGCTTGTTTGGGTTGTTTCATAAGGGCCATTAGTTCAGCGGTTAGAACTCTCGGCTCATAACCGAGTTATCGCAGGTTCGAATCCTGCATGGCCCACCAAAAAGAGACGTGCAAGCGTAAAGTTTGCACGTCTCTTTTCATCTTTCAGGGGTTTTTCTCTTGTAGAGCGTCTCGCTCATCTGGCTGCGGATGGAATCCTGCCGCTTGTGGTAGACCTGCGTATAAATTGCCAGTGTCGTGCTGGGCTGGGCGTGACCCGCTTCGGCCGCCACCGTAGCGACACCGATATCCGGGTTGGAGAGCAGGATACTGACAAAGGTGTGGCGAAACATATGCGGGTGGATTTTGCGGATGCCCGCTTTCTCGGCCACGCGGTCAACAATTTTGCCATAGTGGTCGGGGCTGATGGGCCAGCCGAAATCATTGATAACGATAAAATTTTTCCCGCGCAGCTTTTGCAGGGATTCCCGGTACGATTCCCACTTTCCGTCCATGCAGGTCTGCCAAGCACTGCCCATACGGTGCTTTTGTGCAAGCCATTGGTCACGGTAGGTTTTCAGATATTCCATAAATTCGGGTGCTACATCTATGTCACGGACGTTGTCCTCTTTCGTGGTCGTTAGGTGATAGCCTTTGTTCACTATGAGCAGTGACTTATCCACATGGACGGTGCAGTGGTCGAAGTCAATATCTTCCCATGTCAGCCCGGCTAACTCACCGCGCCGCATTCCGGTATTCAGCAGCCCCATAACGATGACCTGCTCCAGTGTGGAACAGCGCGGCAACACCTTAAAAAGAGCCTCTACTTCTTCCGGGTGCAGGCAGTCTACCGGGCGGCTGCGCGTACCTTTAACCGCGAGTGTTTGGGTATCGTTCTCTATGCCGTACTCGCGTTCGGCATATTGCATTACGAGCCGCAGAAAGATGGCATACTCCTTGATGGTTTTTCGTGCAATAGGGCGGTGATCCAGTTCAATATGAAACAGCTTTTCGGGCTTACATTTGAGAGCTGCTGCAATTTCCTGTGCTGTTTTTAGTGTGGTACGCTCTCCGCGGAACACTCGCTCTACAGATTTTGTCTGTATGGAGCATTGTGCTGCAATTTGGGGACAGGACAGTTTCTTATATTGCTTTGCGTTGGGTTTCAGCACCGCATACCCTTTCACGCTGCGCACATCGGCCTCACCCAGCAGATCTAGAAACTTCTCGCATTCGCGCTTATTTACCTTTGAAATCGGCATTTCTGCAAATGCCGGGCTGATTTCGCAGATTCGGCGCAGCATGGTTTCCTTACCTGCTGTGGTGTTGGCTTTATTCTTATGCTGTTCGTAGTCGCCCTCCAGACGAACGGAGGGATCGAGCATCGATTTTTTGGAATCAATGTATGCTCTTGCTGCATCTCGAAAGGGCGTGTTTTTGCCATCTTTTTCATCGTCGGCTTTCTGTTGCTCTGCGCGTTCAAAAACGAGTGCGGCTTCAATGGCAGCGTTTTCACGCTGGCGGTGGGTTTTCAATACAGTGGGGTCAAAGTCAAAGCGCCCATATCGCCGCACCCTTTTTCCATGTACGGTCACATTAGCGGTCAGTACATAATAGGGGGCGCTGCGTTTGGGAATCATAAGTTTTGCCGATGCCATTATTCAGATTGCTCCGTTTTATTGTTGTAGTAGGCCGCCAGCTTGCCAAGGTTAATGTACCACTTAACACCGGACTGAAATGCAAGGTCCGGATTCTCGCGGCAGACACGCCGAAGATAATACGGCGGCAGGTTCATGATCTCGCTGGCCTGTTTGATGCTGACAATCTGCGGCAGGGTGATTTTCTCAATTTCGCAGGCGGATGCCTGCAGCGGCATTTGCACAGGTTCTTTCATCGTTCTTCACACTCCACATAGTAAATTGGTTTTCGGTTGTGGCGGCGCAGCAAGCGTGCATCCAACCCGGTCAGATACAATTCATATTGTAGATTGGTCTCGGTCGTAATCAGCACTGCACCGTAATTCTGCAGAAAGCGCAGAATGCGGTATAAGGTTGTAATGTCGTGACTCAAACGGTCAAGGCTCTGCACCATGACGGCGTTGACGCGACCCTGCTGCACAGCGGTAAGCATGGCGAACAGGGCAGGCCTCCAAAATTCGGTGCCGTATTTCTGCTCCATGCAGGAGTTGACGATGATGTAACCGCGCCTGTCGGCTTCACGCATGACTTCTGCAAGCTGTTCTTCCAATGCGGGCAGGTTCGGTGCGGCACTGCGGGCGAACGCCCAAACTTTATACTCTGTCATGGCTACACCTCAGAATTGATCCATCAGAGGGAGACGAACATCAAATCGCGGCTTTCCAAAGGATGCCCGCGTGAAGCGGTCGCCGACAAAGCGTTCCAGTCCGCAGTTGATGAGTTCGGTGTTCAAATCACATTCGGTGGTAATCAGGTAGACATCGCGCCTGCGGAAGATTTCAATAACGCCCACCAGCAAGTAGCTGTTGCGGCTGATTTGTTCCAAATCGCGGACCATCACGGCTTCAATCCGACTGTTCTCTACTGCGTCCAACATAGAGCGCAGACCAATGCGGTCTTTCAAGGTGTTGCCGCTGCAATGGTCAAAAGATGTGCCGCGTACAAGAAATCCATGCCCTGCTGCTTCGTCGATAAGGTCATACAGCCGGTCAAAGGCAATGCGCGGATCGCTGTTGGCGCAGCGCACATAAATCCAGACATCGTGGTTTCGCATAAGGTACATCTCAGGTTCCTCTTTTCACAAAAAGTAATCCGGGCGCTTCTGCTCCCGGATGAATTGCTGCACATCTTCAATTTTCTCGGTGTTCGGACAGGTCGGCAGCGCTGCCAGCGCGGCGTCATGATACCTGCCGCCGATGCCCGCGCGCTCGTCCAGAATCGCCACCACGCAGGAATCCTGCTCGGTACGGATGGCACGGCCAAAGCCCTGACGGAGTTTCTTTTGCATTTCAGGGATGATTTCGGCATTTATGTAGTCGCGCAGGTTCGGGTACTGCTGGCGCTCATAGTCGCTGACCGGGTCGGGAATCGGGAACGGCAGCTTTGCGATAATCAGCAGTGACACCATATTGCCCGGAAAGTCAATGCCCTCCCAGCAGGAGCCAGCCGCGAACAGTACGCCGTTGCCGGATTCTTTGAATTGTTGAATCACCCTGCCGCCGTTGCGCCACGCCTGATAGGTCGGGTATTGCCACTGACCGTCCGTCAGCGCGCGGACTTCGGCCATTTGGCGGTAAGACGTGAACAGCACCAGAGCATGGCCGTGGCAGGCATCCACCAATCGGACGATTTCTTCTGCCATTTTGCGGTTGTCCATTCTCGTTTTTACGCGCGGCGGAAAGTATAACAGACATTTTTTCTTGTAGTTAAACGGAGAATCTGCGCGGAAATGACGCAGAGGTCGGTAAGCCGCCAGCCCCAAAAGCTGTTCCGTGTGGCTGAAATCTCCGGCTGCTGCCAGTGTGCCAGAGGTCAGAATTGCTGGTTCGCGGATGTTCCACAGTGCACTGCGAAGCAACTGCGGTACGCGGCTGCTGGCTGCGCAGAATGTGGGCTGACCATCGGCATCGTAGTCGATGTAAAGGATGCGCGTCGGCACCTCCAAAAGAAAAAGGCGCAGGAGGCTTTCTGCTTCTCCCAGCCTGTTCAGCAGGTATCGCGGCACATCCGGCAACCCGCCAGCATTTTGCAATAGTGCTATACAGTCGATGAGCGCAGCGCGGCGGAACGGCGTAAGCACGAACGGTTCGCTCGCTTTTCCTCGCAGCTTGGAAAGTCCCTGCGTGCAGGAGAACGACAGCGTAAGGAACGCCGTCCGCATCTGTCTGGCAAAATCCTTGTAGTGCGCCTGTTGTAATAAAAGGCACAATTCATCCATGTTGTGCTGGGATAGTGTTTCCGTGTACATCTGGCGGGCGGCATCGGGCAGCTTGTGCGCCTCGTCCACTACCAGTGCCTGATAGCTGCGCAGGAGCAGAGGTCTATCTTCAAGTCGGTGCGATGCATCTGCCAGCAAATAATTGTGATTGCAAATTTGGATGTCGGGTTTCATGGAATCCCGCAGATATTGCTGGTAGCGGCAATCTAAGCGCATAAAGCAATCGCGCGGGCAGGACTGCGGCACACAGATCCGGCAACGGTCATACCGAGAAAGTTCTGGGATATGATCCATGTCCAAAATATTTTCCGCAATGTGCAGGCTGTTCTTCTGCCGTTTTCTGCTTGGCTGCACCAGCGATGCTCTTTCGGCAAGGCGGGCATCGCAGACAAAACGCTCTTTGCCCTTACGGACAACGGCTGTGATGGGTGCGGTGATGATACCCTCGTCCAGCAAAATAGCGGACAGGTCGGGCAGATACTCTGTAAGGATAGCGTCCTGCAAGGCGACGCTGGAGGTGGAGATAACGACGGGCAGTTTCATCCGTTCGGGGCGATGCATCTGCCAAAGGATACAGGCCACGAGGTAGGCCAGCGTTTTGCCAGTTCCTACGCCTGCTTCGCACAGGGAAATTTCCTTATTATATAAAGTATCTAAAACTTCATGGCAAAGCGCGATTTGTTCCTCGCGCACCGCCATACCGTGCCGGGGTAAAATCTCCCGGAAAATCTGTTCGGCTATGCGGTGGGATTCCGCATAGCCCGTTGGATAGGTTTGCATTTTACACCCCTGTTTTCCATCCCGTTTAAAGCAAAATGATGGGCAGCAGGCGCTTGGGGTCCTGCTGCCCACGATTTGCCCTAAACGGCAAAAGTAGATAGTTAAGTAAGTGTGCCACATTTGCCGCTCGCACCCCTGACACCGGGAACATAACAGGCAGGGTGTTGGCACACCCGTTCACTGACTCCGCCGGAGTCTTACTGCTTACAACTCTGGCTCGGTCACCCCCTCTGACGCGGGAGGCTGCTGGCGTATCATTATGGTCTTTCCCGCCGCAATTCTGGTTTGCCAGACCGCCCACTGAGGCTTGCCGGGAAAGGAACGTACCTGTTATGCTGGGTATTCGGTTGTCAAGGTGCAAGACGATGACTATTTATCATCGATCAGAGCCAAGTCTCGAAGGATTGACCGTATGTAAACGCGTTCTTCTTCTGGAACTATATACATAATTCTCAATAACGCCGCCGTTTCATCCGGGTCAAGGAATCTAAGGTTTTTTCTTTTAGTTTCCAACTTAATTCCACCATTCGGCCCAGTTTGTGACGATATGCGGTAACTCAGTGATAATACATCGACATCATTTCGGATTGTCGCGTAAGATACTCCAAACCGCACTGCCAAGGGTCGTATTTTGACATAATCATCTGCGAAATATAAAATTTCAATGATTTCACGGCGGCGTGCCGGAGTATCTATCACTCAGTCACCTCCTTCCTGCTGGCTCTATATTCAGCCTACTACCGATTGTGCTAAAAACCCCCGCACAATCCTAAAATTTTCTGAAATTTTTCTGCTCTGCTCATATCCAAAGAAAACAGGTCATGCGTTTGCTATAAACGCATGACCTGTTTTCTTTACTAGATGTACGGTTTCTGTTTTGAAATGGTTACAAGTTCTTTTCTTGTATTTCTATCCCTATGAAGTTTCTTTCACGACCTATTTTGTATAAAAAAAGCCCATAATAAACACTCACGGGTCTATTTATAGCACTATTTAGCCCTCAAATATTGCGTTCGAAACTGATACCCTTATTTTGAGGTGATTATTATGCAAGATATTTATATTTCCATCGGCCAAAACATCCGCCGTCGGCGTAAAGAAAAGCACTTGACTCAGGAGTCCCTAGCCGCAAATGTCGAAACATCTGCACTATATATCAGCCGTATTGAGCGCGGGCAAGTTTGTCCATCTCTCGAATTTTTATATAGACTATCTGCCGCACTGGAATGCCCTATTTATTCTTTACTGCCATCCACTGCACCCAGCGCTTCTACCAGTTTCTTCTCTCAGGAGCTTGCCAGTCAACTCAACAGTTGTACTCCGCAACAGCAACAGTTTTTGATGAGCTTTATTTCTTGGTTTCTCCAACAGTCAACTCCGTTTAGTGAATAAACCCATTTTATAGAAGGAATATTGATGCTTGCACTATATATTTCTCTGCTGGATACCGAAGATCAGATAAGTAAATTTGAACATATCTACACAAAATATCGTGGGCTCATGTTCTATACTGCCAAAGGTGTCCTGCAAGATTCTTATTTGGCAGAAGATGCTGTCCATGAAACCTTTTTGGATATAATACGGATTATAGATAGTATACGCGCCAACAATGAAAAGGAACTATCGCAATTTCTAAGAGTTCTGACCCATCACAAAGCTGTTGATATGGTTCGCAAGTGTACCCGCCAAAAGAAATCTGATACCGAAATCGAAGATCTCGATCTTTCAAAGTCAGATGTAAATGTGGAAACCATTGTACTCGATAAAATCGACTATGAAAATATGCTTTTGCTTGTTCAGTCCATGGACGAGAAATACAAGACACCGCTTCTTCTAAAAGTTCAGGGCTACAAGGTCAGCGAGATTGCCGATTTTCTCAACATTTCTCCCGGAAATGTAAAAGTTCGTCTGCACAGAGCGCGTAAAATCATTCTGACCGGATTGGAGGAAAATGGTAATGAATGATGACAAAATCCGTATTTCCCCAGACGCTCTTATCGCAATGATCGTAACCGAGGCACAGGATCGAGAACTTGCGCGGATGCCGAGTTTGGAAGAGATGAACGAAGACTTCCAGCCCTCAGAAAAATTCCAGCGAAAAATGGAAGCCCTTGTTCGTGACACAAAGCGTAAGGCCGAGCGGGAGAAGCGACTTTTGAATGTCAAACGTTTCTTCATCACACTTACTGCTGCCATTTCCATTTTTTCATGTACCATGCTCCCCGTCAAAGCCGTGCGCGAGGCTGTTATCACAACGCTTATTGAGTGGCACGATAAGTTTGTATCGATTATATATGTAAATGAAGAATCTCCTGTCACCGCATTTCATATTACGCCATCATATATTCCCGAAGGATTTTCTCAAATTGAAGTACCTGACGAAGGCAGTGACCTTTATTATGGTCAGTTTAGTGATTCATCTAATAGCTGGTTTGATATAATAGTTCTGCCCATCGAGAATAAGCAAGAGACATTTCTAGATAATGAGTTTTCAACGTATTACTCCATAAGTTTTAACGGTATTCAAGCCATTTGGGGTATCATGAATGACAAATCCAACACCCTGCTCTGGGAAAGCAGAGCACTATCTTTTCAGGTCCGAGGAAATCTCGATTTGACAGAGATTATTAAAATTTCCGAAGGGATAAAAGTTGAATAACTTTTTTCTGCTCTTGTAACCTTTTGTGCTCGCATACGAATACATCTACAAGAGGTTCACTAAAATAAAGGAGCAAGAAATGAAGAAAAAACTTTGTGCCATTTTCATTACAATTCTAGCATTCATGCTTTTCGCCCCCGCCGCATTTGCTGCTGATGCACGTTGGCGTAATGTCGCAACCATAACACCTGCCATTTCCGCCAGAGATGGCAGCTATGCAAGTGTGGTTAGTTGTCTTGAAGGAACAACCAAAATCGAATGTACGCTTGTTCTTTATGAAAAGAATTGGCTTGGAGCATATTCTGAAATTTCCCGCTGTTCTTCCACCTATTATGGACAAAAAGGAAAATTTTCTGGTACAGCCAACATTAAATCTGGCACGACCTACAAGTTAGAAACTATCGCAACCGTTACGCGTAATGGGTCTAGCGAAACTGTCAACACTACTTTTGAAAAGAAGTGCTAATTCTCCCATCATAACCATAAAATAAGAACCTCTTGGAATCCTCGGCTCCTGCAGCCGAGGATTTTTTGTTTATTCTGTAACCAAATGTCGATTGCAAACGGATTACAGTATACTTCAAGAAAAATGATTATTCACAGGAGGAAAATTCGTGCTGGTTTTCTATCTTGCCGCAATCGACAGCGATGAGAACAAAAACAAATTCGAATACATATATCGCAAATATTATCGGTTTATGCTGCGAACCGCATCATCAATCATTCGGGACTCCTCTCTTGCGGAGGATGCAGTACACGAAACCTTTGTCCAGCTTCTGAAAGAAATCGATTCACTAAGAATCGACAACGAAAAATCGCTCCAATCCTATTTGTATATCCTGACTCGTGAGAGAACCATTGATTTTCTTCGAAAATGGGAGCGCCGACGAGGCGTTCTGCCTGACTATGAAAAGTTATCTGAAAATCTTGACAATTTTAAGGACCCGGAGGAAATCGCATTGACAAATCTGCAGTTAAACAAAGCAGTCAGCATTCTTTCCGATATGCCTTCAATTTACCGCCGAACCTTAGTCCTGCGCGTAAAGGGTTACTCTATCCGTGAGATCGCGCAAATCACAAATTCGAATGCAGCAAATGTTAAAACCCGCATACATCGAGCACGCGCCATTTTACTTAGGTCGTTCGATACTTAACTATTGGGGATCCTTTTTTCTCTATCTATCTTGGATAACGATAGACTTATATGGTATAATTTTAGGGCAATACCGCACAATTCCAGGTGCCGATACAATAAGCGAGGGTGTTCTCGGAACGCGACCGCCGCATAGTGGCGACACTTGGCGCGAAAATCCGGCGTAACGATGCTTAAGCAGTAAGGCAGGAAATGTGCGGTGTTTCCTTAGGTATGCTGAATCTGTTTGACACAATACATACAATGCTTACTTTACAGAGAGTAGGCAATCCAAAGGCAAAGAAGGAGTATCTATGCTGAAAGTTGCTATATGTGATGACGAACCCATCTGTGCAGAAAAAGTACGGCGGTATGTTGAAAATTACTTCGTCGGTCGAAAAATCGGATTTCTGGCAGACACCTATACGAACGCGACCGGGCTGCTGCAAAATGCCGAAAAAGGGTACGACATTCTCTTTTTGGATGTAGATATGCCCGACCTGGATGGCATCCATTTAGGACGGGAACTGCGCAAAAAGAACCGGAAAGCTGTTATCATTTATATTTCGGCCTTGATTCAATATGCAATTGATGGTTACTCCGTCCATGCGTTTCAATATCTATTGAAACAGGATCTAGAACAAACGTTCTCTCCGTGCATGGACGATGTCATGCAGCATTTTTGGTCGCGGGGCAGCTTTTTGATCCCTACGGATGCCGGGGGACGAAAAGTCCCGTATGAGGATATTTTGTTTTTTGAGGTGCAGAACCATACCATTATCGCGCATACACGCAATCAAGATAGAGAAACATGGCCCTTCAGCGGCAAAATTTTGGAGTTGGAAACGCAGTTGAGCAGTGCGGGTTTTTTACGCGTTCATAAAAGCTACTTGGCAAATATGCGTCATATCGTGCAGCTGGAAACCACGGGAGCGTTGCTGACCGATGGAAATCTTTTGCCATGCAGCAGAATAAACTTTGCAAAAATCTTACAATCCTATCTTCTGTGGGAGGCAATGGAATAATGGCAGCTGCACTTTTACATTTAGAAAATTTGTTGATTGACAGCGCATTTCAAATTCTATCTACGACTGTTATTGTATCCTTTTGCGATATCTTTCTGGCAAGGAGAGTCTCGGGAAAATCATTTTATCTTCTGTTTGGTTTGACCACCCTTGGAAATGCAGTTTTGCTCAACCTGCTGAACGCCCATATGGGTACAATGGAAAACATCCTAATTCCTCTTGCAACGGCACTGCCGCTGATTTTCGGGGGATATTCCTGTACCATTTGGCAAGCCGTATTTTACGATGCGGCAAGCTATGCTTTTCTGTGCATGATGGATTATGCAACCCAGCTTGCTTTTTCTGCCGTAAGCGGAGACTCTCTTGCAGCACTGAGAACGGAAACGATCGGATATGTGTTCACGGGCTTGTCGGCCAGAAGCATAGAGATAGTTTCTACTTATATGATGGCCAAATTGCACAAAGGAAACGGCAATAAGACAGTCAACCTTCCATGGCTTTATTGGTTAAGTATGCTGTCTGTGCCGACTCTTGTTTTTGCATTTTACCGTTTCTTTTTGCGTGTCGATGCAGAAAATCCTCTCTCGAATGCCTTCGTTGGCTGGATAGGCAGCAGCCTGGTTTTTGTTCAGATGCTTTTACTTTGGCAAACCATACGTATCCAAACTGAAAAACAAAAGCAAGCTGAAATTCTGGCTTTGCAAAAGGAAACCGAACTGCGTTTAGAAAGTGCGGCACAGCTTTCAGCTGCATACGAAGCGCAACGAAAGGCTACACACGATTACACAAATCATCTTGCTGTATTGCAGGAGCTTTTGCATGACGGAAAAGCGGCAGAGGCACAGCATTATCTAAACGAACTTACCCAAGCACCATCTGCTGCACCGGTGGTTTATACCGGCACAGCAGTGCTGGATGCCGTACTGAATCAAAAGTACGCGCAGGCAAAAGCTGCGGGGGTTTGTATTCGTTTTCAGATTGCGGACATTCCGGGGCTTTCTGTGTCGCAAAAGGATTTTGTGACGGTATTGGCTAACCTTTTGGACAATGCTATTGAGGCTGCCCGGCAAGCTGAAAACGATAAAAGCATTGTCTTTAAGCTGCTGCCTGTTTCCTCCTGCAAAGCGATTCTTTGCGTCAGGAACACTGCAATGCCGGTACAAATCACAAACGGGCAAATTCCCACAAGCAAGGAAAATCCGTTGCTGCATGGATACGGGCTGCAAAATATAGGCAGCATATTAGAACAAAATCACTGTCCCTACACGTTTGAATATAGGGACGGATGGTTTATCTTTGCTGCGGAACTTCCCTGCAACGCAGGAGAAAGCGAATTGTCATGAAATCACTAGAGGATTATTGCACCTATATTATTGACGTATTTCTTCAAAACGGATATCTTCAGAAAAAATCCCGCGAATGGTATATCTACACCCTCCAAAGATGGTTTCTTCGCGTTGTTACCGTGTGCCTGTTTTTTACTGTTAATAGTCTGATTTGGGGCATACTTCCTACCGCTGCATTTTATTTTTCATTCCTCGCTATTCGCAGTCGAGCAGGTGGATTTCATGCGTCCACGCCTACTAAGTGTATGCTGCTTTCGTTTGTTGTTTCTTTTGTGGGGATTGGACTTTCCGTACACGTCGCAGAACGGTTTCCCATATTTTTAATTGTTTCAATTAACATCGCTTCATTTTTTTTGATAAGAAAATTCTGCGTCGGAGGGTCGTCCGATTACACCGAATATGAGCGAAAGGCAAACAAAAAGATTGCCGAAAGGACTACTTTTCTTTGCTCCGTGCTTAGTACGGAACTTGCAATTTTCCCCTTGACAGTCATTTTTGGAGTATCTATGTGCAGTGGAATCTTCATCGCTGCAATGGCGGCAATCCCCCGAAAATAGTCCTCCATCTCTACGTTCTTTGCATTTCACGCTCGTATACGACATTTCACGCTATAAATTTGACTTTCCGACAGAATGCTGTTATTTTCAAGTTAGACAGAAAAAACAAAGCACAGGAGGAAACATTATGAAATCGAAAATCATGACTATGGCTGCCAATGTAATTCAATACTTAACCGACCGTGAACGCCATGAATGGGCTTTAATTACGCCGGGCGGATTTTATGAACCTGCACGTCCCAAAGAAACCGAAGAATAACAAGCATATTCATATACGGTTATCCTTTTGAATCAGCCGATAGAATGGTATCAGAAACCGCGAAAACGGAAAGATTGTATCATGCTGATTCACATGGAAGTCTACCGCTTTATATCATTCGTTGTATTAGGCATCGGCGCGCAGATGCTTAAATATTGTCCGAACATCAACCCTATTAAATCTATTAGATAGGAGGCTTATCAAATGTCAACCATGAAGAAACGCATCCCCATGTTCCTGCTTGCCATCGCAATGATGGTGGCCATGGCAGCACCCGCACTTGCTGCCGAGGTCTCTCCACTGGCACTGGGTGACACCTACATTTCCACCAGCAGTTCGAACCTGAAGCCACTTGAAATCTATGCTGATGGGACGTCTAAGTATTTAAACGTAGTTGGAAACTCTAGCAGTGATGGTTGTAATGTTTCGACATATAGCCGCACAGGAGATATCACTCAAAAGTGGTATGTTTACCGCGGAACCGATAATATTACTACTATTCGTCCCGCTGGACATTTGGATCTTGCAGTTATTCGCGAAGGTGAGTCCGATAATGCGAATTGCAAACTCGGTTCAATTTCTAAAAACAGCTTAGATGTTCTCGAGATTAACATGGGTAACTTGTCAACAAATTCTGGCAAGATTAAGCTGAAAACTACTCTCGCTAGCGGTATGATTCATGATGCCTTCTGGCTTAAATACGGTGATAGCAAACTTGGTAAAGATTCCAATTATTATAACGTAATGTGGCAAAGAGCCAATACAGTTCTTAGCAATGCTGGTATCAAATGGAAATTCGTTCTTGCGTAAGGTATCCAATATAATCTATCAATAAGATTTACAAAGCCATACAATAATAAATCCCCTGTAATTTGTTTTATCTATGCAATGGCATGGACTCAACACAAAATCACAGGGGATTTTTAACAATTAGGTGAAGCCATGAAAAAGCTTTTTTTGTCTTATATGTTGCTCTTATGCGCACTGTGCTTTTGTTCGTGCAATTCGAACCCGCTAACAAATGAAACACCAGATACATCAAGCGTTAAACATCACAATGATAGCGACGAACTCTTTTTAATTACTGATGTCGATGGCTTTATGAACAAAAGTCACACTTATAATTCCGATGGAATGTATGAAGTCGTTCGTGCGACGGACAGTTCATGGGCTAATATTTATTATACAGATTTCAATAGCTGTTCCCGGCAAATCTTATGTAACGAACCCGCCTGTGCGCATAATAATGATAGCTGTCGCAGCTACATTAAAGATGTCGGTATGCTATATGGACTATTTATTTTTAATGACAATTTGTTCATTTATACAAACGCATCGAACGAATATCCTGTCATTTTTCAAGCTGGTTTAGATGGTTCTGACCGAAAAACATTTTTTAACTTTTCACAGGCGGACTCACCAGACGGGGCTATTGCAGCTAATTCTACAAGCTGGTACTATCTCCATCAGGACATAGATAGCACAGGTGACGTGGTCGAAAGTATTCAATGCTTAGATACTATATCAAAGCGTGTTCAAACTTTATACACTTTGCCGCAAAGCAATGAGATTGCATATTACCTTACAGGTGCTTATAACAATGAATTGATTATCAAAACGAATAGTTTTTCGCCGGAAACACCTACGGGCATTTATAGTTACAACATTACGACGAATCATTTTACGCCGATTATTGAAGCCACTGGCAATATTGTATGTCGGGTAGCAGATGAGGCGTTGGTTTATTGGCAGTCCAATCAGCCACAAATAATTCGCCACGATCTGCGTTCAGGCACGGAAACCGTTTTATATGAGGATTCCTTGCTTAATTCCTACGCCTCGCTACTTGTAAGCGGCATATTTGATGAACATCTTGTTATGATAATCAGCAGTAGCACCCCGTTAGAAGAGGCTGACTGGAATGCAGTTTCCCCCGAAGAAAAGCTACGTTGGAAAGCAACATTAGAAGATGCTTTAGGCTACGAAGTGGCAGATGACCTTCTTTATGATGAGTTGATACGTGTCAATCGTGAAAACAATGCAGGTGTAAATATATCCCAAAGCGAATATGTGGCGGTGGATTTACATGGCGGCGGGCAACAGATAACCTTAAAGGGTGGTGAATCCCATGCTTTGCCTGTTACGATTCTAGCAGAAACGCCGAATAAATTTTGTGTTTACTATGACTATGAGGACGTACCCATAACGCTATATAATAATGAAGGCACACCATATACATCTACATATCGTCAAATGAAAACAGCTATGATTGGCACAGACGATTTCTTTGCGAACAATCCAAATTACAGCTACATTCAAAACCGATAAGCAATAAAATAATTGTTCATTGTTCTTTGTTTCCTATACGAATAACCGCAGAATTATAATTATTATATGAATACTACATTTGTTATCGACTCTCTCTGCAAGACCTATATTTCGCGTATCTCGATGTTACCGTTCGGGAAAAATACGCGGACACAAAAGAAAAGAGCGCTGGCGGGGGTGTCGCTCACCCTTACACCGGGTCTTTACGGATTGCTGGGTCCCAACGGTGCGGGCAAATCCACTTTAATCCACATTATCACAGGCACGCTGGCGCCCGATTCCGGCGAGGTGCTTTGGTGCGGCAAGCCCGCATCGGGCATCGCTTTCCGCCGCATTCTGGGCTATATGCCGCAGCAGCAGGGGCTGTACGACAGCTATACCGGGCGGCGCTTTCTGGCCTATATGACCGCGTTGAAGGAAATCCCACGCAAGACCGTTGCCGCCGAGGTGGCCCGTGTGGCGGCCGCCGTAAACTTGACCGCCGAATTGGACAAGCGCCTTTCTGCCTATTCCGGCGGTATGAAGCAGCGTCTGCTGCTGGCATCCGCCCTGCTGGGCGACCCCAAGCTGCTGATTTTGGATGAACCGACGGCAGGTCTTGACCCGAAAGAGCGAGTCCGTCTGCGTGAATTGCTGGCAGATATGGCAAAAGACCGCATTATTCTTGTGGCAACGCACGTTGTTTCGGATGTGGAAACGGTGGCGACCAAGGTCATTCTGCTGCGCGCGGGCAAAATCGTGGATGCCGCGCCCGTGCCGGAGTTGATTGAAAAATACGCGCCCGGCCAAGGTCTGGAAGATGTGTACTTGAATGTGTTTGGTGAGGGAGACGGTAAATGAGCCTGTTTTTTGCTGAACTCCGCAAAGTCTGGGGTGGAAGAGTGTTCCCGGCTCTGTTGGCTATACTAGCGGCCTCCAATCTCCTACTGCTGTGGATGGGTACTCGCCCCACAGCCAAGCAGCCTCCTGCATCAGCTTATCGCGCAGTAGGTGCTGAGCTTTCCGATAAAACCATGGAAGAAAAGGGAGCCTATCTTCACGACAAATACACTGAGATAGAAAGCCTTGTAAAAATCGGGCAGTATTACCGGGAACTGGCTTACGGAAGCCACGGCCTTATGCAGTATCGGCAGGACAACGCCGCTATGTTCGATGCCTATGAACAAGAGTACACAGATAAGACCTATACTCTGTTCACGGATAACTTGAACACAGAATACCGTCTATTCAGCCAGCTGCAAAGCGAATATGACACCGTGGCGGCCTACAGCGACTTTTTGGATGGCGTTCAGACCAAGGCATCTCAACTGTCTGGCATCTCGATTTTTCAAAATGACCGTACTGGGTACGATTTGAAAAATATCGAACTGACCGCACAAGTTTATGCCGGGCTGACAGATACGCCTATAGAGTATTACCCGCAAAAGGGTTTGTACACGGCCATCAGCTATGCATTCACGGATCTTATCCTGTTGGCGGCTATGCTGCTGCTTGCGCTGATTCTTGTACGCCAAGAGCGCGACAGCGGTTTGTTGAGCCTGATTCGCAGCTTGCCCGGTGGACGGTTAAAGACGGCCATTGCAAAGCTGGCGGCATTTGCTGCCAGCTTATTGGTCGTTCTTACGGTGCTGTATGGGGTCAACCTCGCATATTGCTCGGCATCGTTCAGCTTGGGGCCTATGAATCGCACGATTCAAAGTGTTCCCGCATTGATGCGCTGCACAATGCAGATTACAGTTGGGCAATACCTGCTTCGGTTTTTGCTTGCAAAATGGGCCGGTGCGTTTGTGATGGGCCTGTGGGTCATGCTTGCTGCCCTTATCGCCAAACGCGCTGCGGCCGGGTGGATTGGCGCGTTGGCGCAGCCCTTGGCAATGTACGGTATCCGTGCTGCAATCCCTGCCACAAGTCATTGGAACGTTATAAAATATGCGAATATGGTGAGCCTGCTGCAGACCAATGAACTGTTGGGGAACTATCGGAATCTTTTCTGGTTTGGTAATCCTGTCAGCCTGCCGCTGGTCGAATGGTTGACGGCAGTCGTTTTGGGCGGGGGCTTGTTTGCGGTATTCTGCGCAGTATTTGCCAAGGCGCAGCTGCTGCCGGCTGCCAAGCACAGCTTTGCACTTCCGTTTTCCCGCAAAACGCGTGCGACCTCTGTTACCCATGAAGAGGGTAGGAAGTTATTGTTGATGAATGGAGCCGCAGTATTCTTGGCAGCGTTTCTGGCGTTTGGCATCTATCAGGGCGTGACGGCGGAGAGCTACATAGACGCAGACGAAATTTACTATGCCTATTATATGAAGCACATTTCCGGCCCGTGGAGCGAAGAAAGCCGCGACTGGATACGGAATCAGCGCAACGAGTTTATTCCCATGATGGAGACACAGAAGCGCGTCAACAGCGGTGAATTGAACAGTGATGCGCTGCTGGCCTACAATTCACTGCAGCAGAAATATTCTGCTTATCAGCGTGTTCTTCAATCCAACATTAGCTACTATCTCAAGGAAAATCCCGGTGCGTGGCTTGTTTATGAGACCGGCTACAAGAAGTTGTTCGGTTTTACCGGCACAAGTGATGTGCAGGATACGCTTTTGGCAGGGTTGTTGTGCGCCCTATGCTTCAGCGGTCTATTTGCGATGGAGCGCAAGGGCGGCATGGATGAAATTCTGGCATCTACTCCTTTAGGTCGGAAATACACCGTGAAAGCAAAGCTGCGGCAAAGCACAGCGCTTGCGGCAGTAATAGCTTTCGGAACGGTTTTGCCTCACCTGTGGCAGGTGCTGCGTGACTATGGCCTTCCCTCTTTGCTGGGACCGGCGATGAGTATTTCCGACTTGCAGGCCGTACCCAAGTTTATAACCCTGTCGGATTTGCTGATTTTCTGGTTGATCTGCCGTTTTGCCGCCTGCCTCTGCATGAGCCGGATCACCTTATGGCTCGGGCAGAAATTGGGAAATTTGCTGACTGCGCTCTTTATCAGTGCAGTTGCCTATTGCCTGCCCACGCTGTTGAGCCTTTCCGGCATGAAAAACGGTATCGAGTGGCTGGGATTCTATCCCTTATTCCATGCTGCAGCGCTCTGGCAAAATCAAGGCTATAACGCCAACGGAGAAAGCTACAATGCAATGTGGATTCCGATTTTTCTGGTATGCGCAGCATTCTTCCTCGCATGGGCTATTGGTCAGGCCCTTATTGACGATTATGACATGATAGGTGTTCCAGATGAAGTACTATAAAAATCTGTCCATAGATGAATCTAACTGTACCGTTAAAAAAGAGGGCCAGCCGATTCACCTGACTGCCATGGAGTATCAGCTGTTTGTCACATTGCTCGACTATTCCGGGTGTGTCTGCTCCCGGAATCTTCTGCTGTCATCCGCTTGGCATATCACAGCGCCGATTCAGACACGGACGGTCGATGTACATATCGCGAAATTGCGGAAGAAGCTGGACTTGGGGCAAAATGAATTGAAAACCGTGACGAGGCATGGGTATGCGCTTTCTACGCAAGAAAGCTATAGAGCAAATCATTCAGCCTGAGATTCTTTATAATGTGAAGTAGCGCAATACATCCGCACGATTGCCGTCAACTCTCACTTCCCAATGCAAATGGCTCCCTGTTGCCCTGCCTGTATGCCCAACATAGCAAATGACTTGCCCGGCCTGCACCTGCTGACCTGTGGTGACGCAGATGGACGAACAGTGGGCATACAGCGTTTCCAGCCCGCCGCCGTGGTCGATTTGGATGTAATAGCCGTAGCTGCCGCCCCAGCTGTCAAGACCGTTGGCAACGGTGACGGTTCCATCTGCGGCGGCGAGGATCGGCGTACCCTCGGCACAGGCAATGTCTGTGCCGGTGTGGGAGCTGACTTCGCCGGTGATGGGGTCCACGCGGTGGCCGAACTGTGAGGTGATTGCACCCGCAACCGGCAGCGGCCATTGCAGGGTGCCTGTCGGTGTGCGGGTGCTGTCCGGGGACATAAGTTTTCCACCACCCTGTGCAAAACTGCCGAGCAATTCTGCCCACAGCTCCTCGTACTGCGGGTTCTGCAAAAGTTGCAAATAGTTGTTCTGGCGATCGGTAAAGTGATAATCTGCCGCCATTTCGCCCGGCGTTTTGTGGGTAAGACGTATTACAAGAACCGTTTCGGTTATGGTTGCGGTGGTAGACTTTCCGTTCTTGTCCGTTGTTTCTATAACAGCGGTTTCCGCATGGGTGGCGTAGTCCACTGCGTTCATCGCCCACATAATTTCCCGCAGCTTGTCCACTTGATTTTCCGTCAGCGCCGCAACGGGTGCGCCTTGTTCGCTGCCCGCCACATACGAAGAAAAGACCGCCAAGACATCCTGCCAGCGAATGTAGTACACATCATCGTTGGCAACAATATCTTGGCGGTCGTGCTGTACCGTATCGGAGATTTCTTCCAGCTTATCGCGGTATTCTGCCGTCAGGGTTTCTACGGCTTCACGCACGGTGACGGACGCTGCGTTGTGGGCATCGGCGGCAAAGAAAATGCCGTAAGCCGAGCCGGACACAAACGCCACAAGGCTGATTATAATGACTATGCTTAGGGCAAAGCTTGCGCCCGCCGCAAGAACCGCTGTTAGGCTGTGCAAATCGGCAAGAAAGTTCCGAATTGCCGAGCGCACCGCCACAGCCGTTCTGCCTGCGCCGTCCGCAGCCTTTTGTGCGGCAAACCGTATTTTTTGCGCACGGTTCTGCATCTGTGCTTGGGGGGCTACGCTGCGCACAGTTTCGGTTGCGGCGGTGCGCAGTTGGCGCTGACCCTGGGTCACGCCGCGAATATCACGCGGCGCGGTCTTGGCGGTGATGGCTTTTTCTTTTGCCCGCTGTCGGGGCAAATCTGCCCCACGGCGCGGGCGTTGCGCCGCATCGGGCAGCGTGCCGTACTCGGCTTGTTTCGGGCTGACACCGCGCTCACCGGCGGCGTGGGCGCGGGCGGCAGCTTCCTTTTGGTGGTGCTGTCGGGCTTGGGTTTCTGCCAATTTCTGCCCCTGATGCCGCACAAAAGCAGCCGCCTGTTCCGCCGCCGAACCTGCAAGGTCTGTCGGTTCCTGTTGTCGGGGGTCGGTGTCATTTTCCCGCGCGGCGGTGCGGGTTTGTTCTTTCGTTTTTATCCACGCCGCTTTTAGGGCGGCTTTCGGTATCGTCCCCGCCGCACTTTTGGGGGTGCGGTCGCGAGGCTTTCGTTTATTCTCTTTTGGCGTTCTCATACTCTCACCTCGGTTCGGTTATACGCTTTGCCACAACGACCACTCTGCTGTTTTTGCCGGAATCATCGCAGGTGGACAGCGTAATCAGCTTGTCCCCATAAGCAGCCGTCACCCCGGTTTCGTACAGGGCGGCGTCCTTACAGGCGTCCACATAGGCGGCAAACTCCTGCGGTGTTTCGGCGTTGGTAAATTGATAATAGGCAAACAGATCCTCCGCTTCGCCCCGAAATACCGCCATTACG
>NZ_JANGCG010000127.1 GCF_024462815.1 Gemmiger formicilis | reverse complement strand
TCGCAGTTGTCGGAGAACTACGACAGGGTGGTATAGACTGACGATGAAACGTGAATTTTGTTGGTTCTGCACAGTGGCCTCCAAAACAAGAAAAAGCCCGTTGTTGGTTGTCACAACAGGCTTTTCCGACATTTTGTGGTACCGCTGCACAGTAGTGGTCAAATGGTGGTCAGCCATCGAGGGAAATCTCGCCTAACTGT
>NZ_JANGCG010000126.1 GCF_024462815.1 Gemmiger formicilis | reverse complement strand
TCCAATAGTGGTCAATTCGTGGTCTGACTACCGTTGACCACCGCATTTTTGCGAGGACAAATCACGCTGTATCGAACAAAAACAAGCCAAAAACCTGCCATGTCGCAGTTGTCGGAGCCGAACGCTCTATCCAGCTGAGCTACGATTGCTTATATATGAAAAACGCCGTTACAGCGTATTTCAATCTTGTAAAGTAGTCAAT
>NZ_JANGCG010000125.1 GCF_024462815.1 Gemmiger formicilis | reverse complement strand
CGTGCTATAATAATGGCGAGAACCAACCCAACAGCGTAAAAAAGTCGGCATCAAAACCGATGACTGACCATGGACGGCACGCTCTTTGGTTTCCGTTGGGGGTAAAGCAGATTTCCCGTAAGATATTCGTAAAAGGGAGGACGAAACGAGTATGAAAATCGTTTGTGGGGCATTGGCCGCTCTTTTGTTCTGTGTGGCAGGCGC
>NZ_JANGCG010000124.1 GCF_024462815.1 Gemmiger formicilis | reverse complement strand
CAGGGTTCGGCAGACGGAACGGCGGGCGCTCGCGTTCCACCGCCTCATGCTGCACGGGGATGTACATCGGGCTTTCCTCACACAGCAGTTGCACCGCCTCTACAAACGGTACACCTTCCACATAAATCAAATATTTCAGCGCCGACTTGCCGCCGATGTCGCGGCTTTTCCAGTGCCACACACTGGATTCGCCGTTTATCTTGA
>NZ_JANGCG010000013.1 GCF_024462815.1 Gemmiger formicilis | reverse complement strand
GGGGGCTGCCGGGCCCCCCCCGCCGTGGTTTCCCGGCAAATGGCATTTCCGGGAAACCGCCCTTCACACCGCGCCGTAAATTCCTTTGACGCTGACCTCTCCGGTGAACACGCGGGTGTCGCCGGATTCATCGTGTACAACGAGCTTGCCGTCATCGTCCACATCAATGGCCGTGCCCGCGCCGCCGTCATAGGTGACGCGGCGGCCCAGATTGACACACCGCGCCTTGTAGCGCTCGCGGTAGGGGGCAAAGCCCTCGGCCTCGTAGGTATACAGCGCACGGTCAAAACCGAAATCCGTCATATACTGGGCCAGCCACTCGGGGTCTGTGTCCATATCAACCGCCACACCCTGCAGCGCCAGACTGGTGCCGTTGGGCAGGCCCGCGGCGTCAAAATATTCCTGCGGCTGGGCCAGATTGATGCCGATACCCACCACGATGCTGTGCCCATCCGGGCCGACCTCACAGAGAATGCCGACAATTTTCTTGCCGTTGAGCAGCAAATCATTGGGCCACTTAATCTGGCACTCAACACCGTAGCGCTCGCGCAGGGCGTCGCAGACAGCCAGACTGGCAAACAGCGGCAGGGTGGCGGGCTGCACTAAATCCGTCTTGATGACGGCGGTATAGTACAGGCCCTTGTGGGGCGCGTCCAGCCAGTCGCGGCCCAGACGGCCCCGCCCGGCGGTCTGGTGGGTGGTATACACCGCGCCGACAGGCCCGAACTTGTTCAGATTCTGCTTGGCCCAGAGGTTGGTGCTGTCTACCTCGGGCAGATACAGAACGCTTTCATTCATATGGCAGGCACCCTCTTCCAGCTGAATTCACATTGACCGTCATGGATGGTGATTACACCGTAGCTGCCGCCGTCCCGCAGGCTGCCGGGGTTAAATACCGTGGCCGCCGTGCCGACGCCGCGCACCAGCTCCCGCCGGTGGGTGTGGCCGAACAGCGCCACATCCGCGCCGCGCTCCCCGGCGCTCTCGGCCAGGCGCTCGCTGCCCATCTTGACGCCGTAGTGGTGGCCGTGGGTGTAGAAAAAGAGCACCCCGCCGAACGGCGCCATTCCCTCGCTGGGCTCGCTGTAGTTGACATCACAGTTGCCCGCCACGCGGTAAATCGGGTAGGGCACCGGCTCCTTGCGCAGCTCCAGCGCGGCGTTCAGGTCATACAAACCATCGCCCAGATAGAACATTGCATCGGCCGTTTCGTTGTTCAGCACCCAGCGCAGGTCGCGCAGACGGCCGTGAACGTCGGAAATAACCAGTATCTTGCACATAAACTAACTCCGCGTGCGGGCGCACCGCACTTACTTCAACATTTCTTTGTAGATTTCGCCCTTGCTGAACGGCGTACCGGCTGCGGCCTGCTTGGCGGCAGCGGCCGGGGGCATACCGCCTGCCTGCAGGGCGCGGGCGGCGGCAACGGCCTCCTCCAATGTGGGGGCAGCCGCCTGCTCCACGGCGGCGGGGTCTGCCCCGGCCAGCACCAGCACATACTCGCCGCGGGGGTCGTTTTCCCGGTAAAAGGCCACGGCCTCGCCCAGCGTGGTTTTCTTGATTTCCTCGTGCAGCTTGGTCAGCTCACGGCAGAGCGAGACAGAGCGCTCCGCGCCGAAGGTGGCCGCCAGATCGTCCAGCGTGCCGCGCAGCTTGTGCGGGGCCTCGTAGAAAATCATCGTGCGGGTCTCGTTCTGCAAAAAGGCCAGACGCTCCCGGCGCTCCCGCTTGGGCACCGGCAGAAAGCCCTCAAACACAAAGCGCGCTGTGGGCTGGCCGCTGGCCGCCAGCGCCGTGACGCAGGCGGATGCCGCCGGAATCGGCACCACCCGGATGCCCCGGGCGTGCGCCTCGCGGACAATCTGCTCGCCGGGGTCGCTGATGCAGGGCATACCGGCGTCACTGCACAGCGCGCAGTTCTCCCCCGCCTCAATGCGCTGCAAAATGGCCTCGCCATGGTGCAAGGCGTGCTCATAGTAGCTGACCATCGGCTTTTTCAGCCCCAGATGGTTCAGCAGCCGCAGGGTCACGCGGGTATCCTCGGCGGCGATGAAATCCGCCAGACCGAAGGTAGCCGCCACGCGGGGCGGCATATCGTCCAGATTGCCAATCGGCGTGGCAACCAGATACAAAGTTCCGGGCAAAACAAAAACCCCTTTTGAAAGTAATATAGTCTATTATACCCGGATTGTCCGGCAAGTGCAAGCAAACCGGCGGATTTGGACGATAAAAAGCAAAAGAGGCGTACCCCCGGCAGGCACGCCTCTTTGATTTGTTGCAAGACTTATTCGCCGCTGCGCTCTGAAAAGCCGTACTCGTGCTCCTTTAGGGGCAGCTCGGTGGTTTCGGTGTTTTCAATACGGGCCCAGCGGTTTGTGCGCTCAATCGTGGGGACAAGCTCGTCCAGCGCGGCACGCTCGCCCTGCGCCTCCATCGTGACGCTGCCGTCCCAGTTGTTGGCCACCCAGCCGGTCAGGCCCAGATGCTGGGCGGCGGCGCGGGCGTAGTAGCGGAAGCCCACCCCCTGCACCATGCCGGTGAACCGCCAGCGGCGGCGGACGGTGCTCATGCGTCGATGCCGGTGACGGTGTAGTCCTTGGCCTCGACAGCAGCCTTCAGGTCGGCATCGGCCACGTCAGCGCTCAGGGCCACAACGGCGGTGCCCTTCTCGTGGCTGACCTCGGCGCTCTGCACGCCCTCCAGCGCCTCCAGCGCCTTCTTCACGGTGGCCTCGCAGTGGCCGCACATCATGCCTTCAATGTGAATCGTCTTTTTCATAGTTGCTTCCTCCGTTTTATTCGTTTCGGCGGGCTGCACATGGCAGGCCCCGCCGGGGCAGCTTGCTTCCGGTTCGATGCGCGCCGGGGCCTTGCGCTTCGGCGGGGCATCGTGGGCGGCGTTGCGCGGGTTAAAGGCGTTCAGCCGCAGCGCGTTCGTGACAACGCAGACGCTGGACAGGCTCATGGCCGCCGAGGCAATCATCGGGTTCAGCGTGATGCCAAGGCCGGTGAACACACCCGCCGCCAGCGGGATGCAGATGGCGTTGTAGAAGAACGCCCAGAACAGGTTTTCGTGAATGTTGCGCACCACCGCGCGGGACAGCCGCACGGCGGCAGGCACATCGGCCAGATCACTGCGCACCAGCACCACATCGGCGGCGTCCAGTGCCACGTCCGCACCGGCGCCGATGGCAATGCCGGTCTCGGCGCGGGTCAGGGCGGGCGCATCGTTGATGCCGTCGCCGACCATCGCCACGCGGCCGGTGCTCTGCAGGCGGCGCACCTCGGCCTCCTTGCCCGCAGGCAGCACGCCCGCAATCACGTGGTCGGCGTCCAGACCGACCGTTGCGCCAATGTGGCGCGCCGTGGCGGCGTTGTCACCGGTCAGCATCACAACCCGCAGCCCCAGCGCCTTCATCTGGGCAATCGCGTCCTTGGAGGTTTTCTTGACAACGTCCGACACACCGATAACGCCTGCGGCCTTGCCCGCCAGCGAGAAATACAGCGGCGTGATGCCGTCCTTGCTCATGGCCTCGCCCGCCTGCTGCAAATCCTCGGGCAGCTCGCAGGTCTCGCGGATAAAGTCGGCGTTGCCGCCTGCGATGACCTTGCCGGCCACCTTGCCCTGCAGACCCTTGCCGGGCACAGCCTCAAAGTCGGTCACAGTGGCGTAGGAGAGCTTGTCTTTCTCGGCACGCTGCAAAATAGCGCGGGCCAGCGGGTGCTCACTGCGCAGTTCCAGGCCCGCGGCCATGCTGAGCAGGAATTTTTCGGGCACGTTGCGGGTGCCCACCACCTTGACAACACTCGGCTCGCCGGTGGTGACGGTGCCGGTCTTATCCAGCAGCACGGCCTCGGTGTAGCCGGTGGTTTCAAGGCTGGCGGCGGTCTTGAACAGGATGCCATTCTTGGCGCCCACGCCGCTGCCCACCATGATGGCAACCGGCGTGGCCAGCCCCAGCGCGCAGGGGCAGCTGATGACCAGCACGCTGATGCCGCGTGCCAGCGCAAAGGTAAAGGTCTGGCCCAGCAACAGCCAGATCAAGAAGGTAGCCGCCGCAATGCAGATAACCGTGGGCACAAAAATGCCGGAGACCTTGTCCGCTGTCTTGGCCAGCGGGGCCTTGGTGGCGGCGGCGTCCCGCACAAGGCGGATAACCTGCGACAGGGTGGTGTCCTGCCCGACGCGCTCGGCACGGCAGGTCAGAGCGCCGTTCTGGTTGATGGTGGCGGCGCTCACCGGCGAGCCGGGGAACTTGTCCACCGGCATACTCTCGCCGGTCAGGGCCGCCTCGTTGACGGTGGAAATGCCCTCAGCCACGGTGCCATCCACCGGGATGCTCTCGC
The DNA here is from genome assembly GCF_024462815.1 of Gemmiger formicilis. Taxonomy (GTDB): domain Bacteria; phylum Bacillota; class Clostridia; order Oscillospirales; family Ruminococcaceae; genus Gemmiger. The sequence goes on along the minus strand of NZ_JANGCG010000013.1, from coordinate 73,915 downwards.
CGGGGCGCACAAGGAACAAATCGCCGACCCTGACCTCACTGACCGGGATCGTGACCTGCTCACCGTCCCGCAGGACGCAGGCGGTCTGGGGGGCCAGCTTCATCAGGCTCTTCAGCGCGTCGGTGGTCTTGCCCTTGCTGTAGGCTTCCAGCGTCTTGCCGACGGTAATCAGCGTCAGAATCATCGCCGCCGACTCAAAATAGAGGTCGTGGCGGTACTGCATGACCAGCTCCTCATTGCCGGTGGAGAGGCCCACGCAAATCATAACGATGGCAAACACACCGTAGGCCAGCGAGGCGCCAGCCCCCAGCGCCACCAGCGTATCCATGCCGGGGGCGCGGGTTTTTATACCCTTCCAACCCGAGAGGAAGAAGGCGCGGTTAATCCAGCAGACCGGCAGCGTCAGCACCAGCTGGGTGCCTGCAAACAGGATGGCGTGCCAGCCGCCGCCGTGGAACACACTGCCCAGCGGCAGACCAATCATATGCCCCATCGAGACATACATCAGCGGCACCAAAAAGCAAAGGCTGGCAATCAGGCGCTTTTTCAGCTTGGGTGTCTCGGTGTCCTCCAGCTCGGCGTTTTCGCTCTCCGCCGTGGCCAGGGACGCGCCGTATCCGGCGGCATCCACGGCGTTGATGATCCGTTTGGCCGTGGTGTCGGGGTCGGCATCGGGGGCATAGTCAACCTGCATCGAGTTGGTCAGCAGGCTGACCGCGACCGAAGCCACGCCCGGCACAGCCGACACAGCCTTTTCCACATGGCTTGCGCAGGCCGCGCAGCTCATGCCGGTAATTTCATAGCGTTGCATGGGGAAGTCCTTTCTTGAGAGAATAGCGATAAGAGAGATACAGTGTGGCGAGCAAATAATAAAGAATAAATAAAAAATAATAAATTCGGTGGTGTTTTCGCCCCGGAGGGGCGAAAACGAAAAAAGTAACGCACGGCATTTTGTTTTTGCCCCCGGCAGGGGGCAAAAACTTCACCTTTTTTATTATTTATTATTTTTTATTTCTTATTTGTCTGTCGTTTTCCGCTTGCCCGCCACCCTAATTAAAACAAACCTTCCGGCAGAACAATGTCATTTTTCGGCACTTGGCCCCAATCAAATGTCCGGGCCAGCTCCTGCGGGGTGACCGGGCGTGGCGTGCTTTGCAGGCCACAGGCAAAGGCCAGCTTGCCGATGATTTCCTCCGCGGTGTATTTTTCCCGCAGATTTTCAAGGCTCTGGTCACCGTCCCGCTTGGAAAGCCGCCGCCCGTCCGCTGCCAGCAGCAGCGGCAGATGGTAGAATTTCGGCGCGGTCAGCCCCAGCTCCCGGTAGAGCCAGAGCTGGCGCGGCGTGCTCGAAAGCAAATCGCTGCCGCGCACAACCTCGTTCACGCCCATCAGCGCATCATCCACCACAACCGCCAGCTGGTAGGCAAACACACCGTCCGCCCGGCGCAGGTAGAAATCGCCGCAGTCACGGGTGAGGTTCTCCTCGTAGTGCCCCATGTGGCCGTCCTCAAAGGCAATCGTCTCATCGGGCACCTGTACCCGCCATGCGGGGGCGCGGGTGCGGCTTTTTTCGGCAATCTGCTCCGGCGTCAGGCCGCGGCAGGTCCCGGCGTAGACGACCTGACCGTCACTGCGGTGGGGCGCGCTGGCCGCGTGGAGCTGGCTGCGGCTGCAAAAGCAGGGGTAGACCAGCCCGCGGCGAGACAATTCATCGAAATAGCGTTGATAAATCTCGCTGCGTTCGCTCTGGTAGACAGGCGGTGTCGGGCCGTCGGCGGCAAGGCCCAGCCACGCCAGATCGTCTATGATGGCGTCCGCATAGCGGCGCGGGCAGCGCTGGGTGTCCAAATCCTCAATGCGCAGCAGCACCTGACCGCCCTTGCTTTTGGCGCTCAGCCACGCCAGCAGGCAGCACATCAGGTTGCCCAGATGCATCCGCCCGCTGGGGCTCGGCGCATAGCGTCCGGTCATCATTCCAGCGTATAGGTGCCGTCGCCGAGGGCACGCAGATGCACGCGGTAGAAGGCTGCCACCGCCTTGGTCATCGCCTCGGCGTCCGCCACGGAGGCCGTCTCCACGGCGCTGTGCATAGCCAGCTGTGCCAGACCGATGTCCGCCATCGGGATGGGCAGGGTGTGGCTCTGCAGATTGCCCAGCGTGCTGCCGCCGGCCTCATCGGCGCGGTTCGTGAACACCTGTACCGGCACGCCGGCCTTCTGGCAGACGGCGCGGAACACCGCACCGCTGACGGCGTTGGTGGTGTACTTCTGGCTGGCGTTGTACTTCAGCACCACGCCGCCGCCCAGCCGCACCGGGGCGCAGGGGTCGGATTTCTGGGGGAAATTCGGGTGGGTGGCGTGGGCGTTGTCCGCGCTCAGCATAAAGCTGTTGGCCAGCGCCCGCGGCATTGCCTGCCCGCTGTGGGGCACAGCCTCGATGATACGGTCAAGCACATCGCGCAGATAGCTGCTCTCGGCGCCCATCCGGCTGGACGAGCCGACTTCCTCATTGTCGAGCATCGCCCAGACCGGGGCACAGGCGCTGTCGGTCTCGGCGGCCGCGTCCAGAAAGCCCAGCAGCGTTGTGGCGGCACATTCCAGATCGTCAATGCGCGGTGCCATAAAGAACTCGCCATCCGGGCCAATCTGGGTCGGCGTCTGGCGGGTCACCAGCTGCAAATCGGTGTCCAGAATATCCGCCGGGTCAACGCCCAGCTCCTCGGCCACCAGGTCGGTCAACGTGCGGCTGTCCGCAGGACCCCACAGCGGCTGCATATCCACCTGCGGGTTGTAGGTGTGCCCCTTGTTGACATCCCGCTGGAAGTGGATGGCCAGCGACGGAATGACCAGCAAATCACGGTCAATGCAGACAAGGCGGCTTTCGATGCCGTCCTCAGTCTTGACGATGACGCGCCCGCCAACCGTCAGCGGGCGGTCAAGCCAGGTGGGCATAATCATCCCGCCGTAGCCCTCCACGCTCAGGCGGCGGCAGCCATCGTTCTCCACGCGGTCATTCTTGACCTTCCACGAAGGGGAATCGCTGTGGCTGGCCACAATGCGCCAGCCGCCGATGGCGTGCTCCGGCACGCGCCACGCAACAACAGACGAGCCGTTCCGGGTGACATAGTAGCCCTTGCCCGGCTCCAGGTTCCAGTAGTCGGCCTCCTCCAGGCGGGTGTAGCCCGCGGCGCGCAGCCAGCTTTCCGCCGTGGCGGCGGCGTGGAACGGGGTGACGGACTCCTGCAGAAATTCTACCAGATCATCGTACATAGGTTATTTTCTCCTCTTGAACATATTTTCGCACGGCGTGCGGGTTTCTTTACACATATATATAGACATTGTAGCGCAAATGCGTGCAGGAAACAAGTTGCAAACCGCGGAAAAATGCTCTATACTCAGTATATCCAAATGGTCGATTTTGACAAGTACGCACTTTTTGGAAACCGCTACCCAAAAGGAGAGTGAACCCTATGCACCCGAACGAGCATTGCAACTGCCGCTACGCCGATGTTGGCTGTGACAAGATGGAGCAGGTCATGGACCAGATCAGCGGCAAATGGAAAATGCGCATTTTATTTATGGTAGGCGCGCACGGCACCCTGCGCTACGGCGAGCTGCGCAAGCTGCTGGACGGCGTCACCCACAAGATGCTGTCCAACCAGCTCAAGGAACTGGCCGCCGACGGCCTTGTGGAACGCATCGACTACAACGAGGTCCCGCCCCGGGTCGAGTACCGCCTGACCCCCAACGGCGAAGCTCTGATGCCGATTTTTGACGATATTCAGGCCTACATCCGCAAGGGCGCGTGCAATTCCTGCTGTCCCCCGGAGACACGCCACACCTGTTGTGAATAATATGGGGGAAAGAGTTGATCGGAAGAGGTCGGCCACGCAGACTTTCCCCTCATCCGGCCCTGCGGGGCCACCTTCCCCCTCCGGGGGAAGCTGTCACCGAAGGTGACTGATGAGGGCGAGCCTTCCCGCAGGCAGCTGTCCCCCCTATACACACCACACCCAGAATCGGAGGCATACCTATGCGCAAACTAGCCGTTCTTCTTCTGACCGCCGCACTGCTGGCCGGGTGCGCGTCCGCACCGGCGGATTCCCTCGCACCTTCCGCAGCGCCTGACACCGCACAATCTGAGACCGCGCCCACCGAGGCACCTTCCGCGCCCGAGGCCACCCCCGCCGATACCACCGCCGAGCAGCAGGCCATTCTGGAGCAGCTGGTGGACTTCGGCGCGGACACAGCGGGTGGCAGCCTGAAAACCGCCCGCGCCGCCGCCGTTCTGGTGGAATACCTGAGCACCTCCACACTGGAAGCTGACACCATGACCGACTGGCGGGCCGGGCTGACCGCCGACAAGCAGGAGCTTCTGGCGCTGAACTGGCCCGACATCCTGTTCCGGGCGCAGGCCATCTGCACTGACCCCGCCGCCGAGGCTGATTTGCTGGCCTCCGCCGGTGTGACAACAGATTTCACCGCCCTGCAGCTGGACGCCGTGCCCGACAGGCTGGCTGCAGCGGATGCTGTGCTGGGCTGCACAGACTGATTGCGTAAACGCCGGGACTATGGTAAAATATAGGTAAAATCGTGAAAATTTGTTAGTGAGGTCATTTTTATGGGCATCGTAGTCGTCGGCGCTGTTTTTGTGGATATCAAAGGGTATCCGCTTTCCACCTATATCCCCGGCGGGCGCAACGCCGGCCGGGTCGAGCAGGTACACGGCGGCGTCTGCCGCAACGTGGCGGAGGATATCGCCAATGTGGAGCTACGCCCCACCTTTGTCGGTCTGGTGGATGACACCGGCTCCGGGCAGGACGTCATTGACAAGCTGGCCAGGCACAAGGTCAACACCAAGTACATTCAGCGCGTGCCGGACGGCATGGGCACATGGCTGGCCGTTTTCAACAACGATGGCGACGTCTGCGCCGCCATCTCCAAGCGGCCTGACACCACGCCGCTGACCCAGCTTCTGAAGGACAAGGGTGATGAGATTTTTGCCGACTGCGACAGCATCGCCATTGAGTTTGACCTGGAAAAGGAAACCGTCAAGCAGATTCTGCGCTTTGCCAAAAAGTACCACAAGAAGGTCTACGCCGCCGTTTCCAATATGAGTATCGCGATGGAGCGCCGCAACTTCCTGCAGGAGATCGACTGCTTTGTCTGCAACCAGCAGGAAGCCGGGCTGATGTTCTCGGACGATTATGACCACCTCACGCCGGAGCAGATGTGCACCACGCTGGCTGCCAACGTGCGCAGTGCCAACATCCCCTGCATGGTGGTGACGATGGGCGACAAGGGTGCCGTCTACGCCCGCGCTGACGGCGAAAACGGCACCGTGCCCGCCAAGAAGGTGGACGTCATTGACACCACCGGCGCGGGGGACGCCTTCTTTGCCGGTACCACCATCGGCCTGACCTACGGCAAATCGCTGGCCGAGGCCTGCGAAATCGGCAGCCGTCTGGCCGCCTCGGTCATCTGCATCTCGGAGAATGTCTGCCCGCGCTTCCGCCCGCTGGAATTCGGACTGGATGTGCCGGTGGTGGATTGATTCCGCCGCAAAAATCGACACATTCTGCTGTGTTTTGCCAGTTTATTCCAATTTTCCGATTTCGCACATTTTGCCTTTTTAGCATTTATAACAGCGCACATTTTCACAAATCGTGCTCGATTAGTCCTTTTCAGCATTTGTTTTCGCAAAGCACAATTTGCAAAAACCAAGATATTTTATTATAATATAACGTGATTACCAATACTTCCACCCCCACCACCCCGCTGGAGCTGCACAAGCTGGCGGCGGGTATCTGGCTCTGCTTTACGCGGCTGGACACCCACCTGTACGATGTGCCTGTGCAGTGCCCCCGGCTGCTGGTGTTTGATTTCTGCCGCAGCGGCCGCCGGGCCGTGCCCGATGCGGACGATTATGTTCTTGTGACGGAAGGCCATGCCGCCGTCAGCTTTGCTGTGCCCGGCCAGCCGTTCTATCTGCCCGGCAGCCAGTATGAGGCCTTGCAGCTTTTCATCAACCCGGAAGCCGTCCTGCCGGACAGCTTCCTCACCCTGATGGGGCTGGAAATCAACGGCATAGCGGACTATTTCTGCCGCGACGGCGTGCACTGCTGCCCAATGAGCGAGACACTGACCACCGTGCTGGACGAGCTGTGGGCGGACGCCGAATATGCCTCCGCCGGGGAGCTGCGCTATGCCGTCGTGCGCCTTTTGTATGAGCTGCTGCGCCTGCCCGACGAGGCCGGGGCCGCCCGCTGCCCCGCACATCAGGTGGCGCTTGTGCGCGACGCCGAAACGCTGGTCCTGCAGGACCTCTCGCTCCGGCACTCCGCCAAGGAGCTCTCCGCCCGGTTCGGTCTGAGCGAAAGCGGCTTCAAGCTCTACTGCCAGAATGTGTTGGGCGAGGGCTACCTCGCCTACTTCCGCCGCAAGCGGATGGAGCGTGCCGCCGAACTGCTGCGCACCACCTCCCAGCGGGTGCAGGACATTGCCGCACAGGTCGGGTACGAGAGTCAGGGCAAGTTTGCCAAGGCGTTTTACGACCAGTTCCGCCTGATGCCGATGGAATACCGCCGGCTGGCAAAATAAAGCGCAAAGCCCCGCCACCCGGGAAATCGGGCGGCGGGGCTTTTTGGGCGGTGTTACCGCCAGGTAAAGGTCACCATGCCGTACACATAGATAAAGGCGATGGCGCAGGGGACAAAAAATTGAAAGATGGGCTTCATCCACGGCCGGATTTTAAGCCCCCTGCCGGTGTTGGCCTCGGCCGCAAAGCGGTCCCAGCCCCAGCCGAGGCGGCTGCAGCAGAAGAGCGCCAGCACCAGAGAGCCGAGCGGCAGCACATTGTTGCTGACGATGAAATCCCAGAAGTCCAGCCACGCGCTGCCCGGCGCAAACGGCTGAAAGTGCAGCACGCTGTAGCCCAGCGCCGTGGTCAGCGCCAGCAGAAAGATGCCGACACCGCAGACAAGACAGCCCTTGGGGCGGCTCCAGCCGGTCAGCTCCCGGATCATGGCAAGGATGTTTTCGCAGACGCCAAGCACGGTGGAGAGCGCGGCAAACACCATGAACAGGAAGAAAAGGGTGCCCCACCAGCGGCCGCCCGCCATGTGGTTGAATACGTCGGCCATCGTGTCAAACAGCAGGCTCGGCCCGGCGGTGACCTCCAGCCCGTAGGTGAAGCAGGCCGGGAAGATGATGATACCGGCCAGCACCGCGACAAAGGTGTCCAGCAGGATGACATGGACCGATTCGCCCATCAGCGCGCGATCCTTGCCGATATAGCTGCCGAAGATTGCCATGCCGCCCATGCCGACCGACAAGGAGAAGAACGCCTGATTCATAGCCGCCACGATGACCGAGCCGCTGATCTTGGAGAAGTCCGGCACCAGATAGAACCGCAGCCCCTCCGCCGCGCCGGAAAAGGTCAGGCTGTGCAGCGCCAGCACCAGCATCAGCACCAGCAGGGCGGTCATCATCGCCTTGGTCAGCCGCTCCAGCCCACCCTGCAGGCGGAAGCTCAGGATCACAAAGGACGCCGCCACCGTGACAAACAGGTAGGTCACATTCACCTTCGGGTCGGCCAGCATCTGCGCAAAGCCGAAGTCGGCGTTCTGCCCAGTGAGGAACTTGACGAAATAGTAGAGAATCCAGCCTGTGACAACGGTGTAAAAGGCCATCAGCGCAATGTTGCCGATGAGGCTGAATACGCCGAAAAGCCCCCACCGCTGGCCCGGCTTTTCAAGGCGCTGGTACATATAGATGGGGCTGGCCTGCGCTGCGCGGCCCACAGCAAACTCCATGACCATGACGGGCAGGCCCAGCACCAAAAGACAGAGGATGTAGAGCAGCATAAAGCTGCCGCCGCCGTTCTGGCCGCACATCCAGGGGAATTTCCAGACATTGCCGCAGCCGATGGCGCACCCGGCGGACAGCATGATAAAGCCAAGGCGGCTGCCAAGGCGTTCGCGTTCCTGCATAGTTTTTACATTTCCTTTTCGGTAGTGATTTCAACACAGACGATCTCTGTGCGGCCCTGGGTGCGGAATTTGTAGCCCCAGGTGCCGGTGCCGCCGCTGACAATGGCGGCGCAATGGTCGTTAATGACCTTTTTTCCGTAGTTTCGCTCGTTTTTGGCAACCATGCCCACGGCGCCCGCAGGCCATACCTGCCCGCCGTGGGTGTGGCCGCTCAGGATCAGGTCAGCGCCTGCCGCGGCTGCATTTTTAAAGTCCCGCGGCTCATGGTCAAGCCAGACGGTGTAGCGGTCATCCGGGCCACCGGGCAGCAGCTGCTGTGCGGTAAAGCGCTTTCCGTTCGTGTACAGGTAGTCCTTGCGGCCCACCACCCGCACCCCGCAGGGCAGCAGCACCGAGGTATCCTCCAGAATCCGCACCCCTGCCGCGGCCAGACCGCGCTCCAGCTCGGCGCGGCCAAAACTCGGCTCCCGCCAGTGGTGGAACAGGTCATGGTTGCCCAGCACATAGTATTTGCCCAGCGGCGCCTTGAGCTCGCCAAACAGCTTGCAGAAGGCTTCCAGCTCCTCCGGCTCGGTGAATTCGTCAAAGATATCGCCGGTCAGCACCAGCATATCGGGGTGGCAGGCCTCGATTTTCGCCTTCAGCTCGGGGATGCGGGTATGGTCCATCGCGGCGCAGGCGCGGGGGTGGATATCGCTCAGCTGCACAATGCGCAGCCTGCCGCCCGGCAGCCCTTTGCGGGTCGTAAGGCGGTAGCGGGTCGTACAGAGCCGCAGCGCCTTGCGCCAGCCCCACCACATAATCAGCGCCGTCAGCAGCCACGGCGTTATGCCGCCCAACCAAAAAATATGCCAAACGGTCAGCGGCACGCCGCCGATGCGCCGCAGTAGCAGCCCGATGCCGGTGCCGATGCAGTAAAAGGTCACCAGATGCCCGACAAAGACGATGCCAAGGCCCAGCGGGTCGCGGCTGATATAGGCCAGCAGCGCCATCAGCACCAGCGGCAGGCCGTAGTACAAAACCGGCCACTGTGCCGCAAGCTGCAGCGGCGGCAGCTGTAAAAAGTTGAGATACAGCAAAATATCCAGCGCCGCCTGCCCCAGACGGGGAAGAACAAATTGGAAGAATGGATGATACATACTAAAGCCTTTTTGTTTTCGCCCCGGGGCGAAAACTCCACCATATTTATTATTTATTATTTCTTATTTATTATTTGCAAAAAATAACCCCGCACCTCGCGGCACGGGGGCTAAAATGTAGTTTTTACTGTTCCTTTGCCTTGATAGCCGCATCAATCGCGCGGGCAGCTTCCTTACCGGCACCCATCGCCAGAATGACGGTGGCGGCGCCGGTCACGGCGTCACCGCCGGCGTAGACCATCGGGCGGGTGGTCAGGCCGTCAGGGCCGTTGGTGATCAGGCAGCCGTGCTTGTCGGCGTCCAGGCCCGGCGTGGTGGAGCGAATCAGCGGGTTGGGGCTGGTGCCCAGCGCCATGATCATGGTGTCAACCTCCAGCTCGAACTCGCTGCCCTCCTTCACGATGGGACGGCGGCGGCCGGAAGCATCGGGCTCACCCAGCTCCATCTCAACACAGGTCATACCCTTGACCCAGCCGTTCTCGTCGCCCAGCACCTCGGTGGGGTTGGTCAGCGTCTTGAAGATGATGCCCTCCTCCTCAGCGTGCTCGACCTCCTCCTTACGGGCAGGCAGCTCGGCCATGCCGCGGCGGTAGACAATGTAGACATTCTCGGCACCCAGACGCTTGGCGCAGCGGGCCGCGTCCATAGCCACGTTGCCGCCGCCGACAACGGCCACGGACTTCGACTTCATGATGGGGGTACGGGAATCCTCCTTGTACGCCTTCATCAGGTTGACGCGGGTCAGGTACTCGTTGGCGGAGTAGACGCCGTTCAGGCTTTCGCCGGGGATGCCCATAAAGCGGGGCAGACCGGCGCCGGAGGCCACATACACAGCCTCAAAGCCGTAATCGTTCATCAGCTCGTCAATCGTCAGCACCTTGCCGATGACCATATTGGTCTCGATGTCAACGCCCAGCTCCTTCAGGCCCTCGACCTCGTGCTGAACGATGTCCTTGGGCAGACGGAACTCGGGGATGCCGTACATCAGAACGCCGCCGGCCACGTGCAGGGCCTCGTACACGGTCACTTTATAGCCCAGCTTGGCCAGATCACCGGCCACGGTCAGGCCGGAGGGGCCTGCGCCGATAACGGCAACCTTATGGCCGTTGGGCGTGGGGGCAACGGACTTGGTGTGGACGTTGTTGCGGTACCAGTCGGCGACAAAGCGCTCCAGACGGCCGATGCCGACAGCCTCGCCCTTGATGCCGCGGACGCACTTGCCCTCGCACTGATGCTCCTGCGGGCAGACACGGCCGCAGACAGCGGGCAGCGCGCTGGACTGGGCAATGACATGGTAAGCGGCCTCAAAGTCACCCTCGGCCACGTGCTTGATGAAGCCGGGGATGTCAATCTCGACCGGGCAGCCGGTGCGGCAGGGGTGGTTCTTGCACTGCAGGCAGCGCTTGGCCTCGTTCACGGCCATCTCCTCGGTGTAGCCGAGGGCGACCTCTTTGAAGTTCTTGTTGCGGACGTTCGGCTCCTGGCTGGGCATGGGGCACTTTTTCGGGTCCATATTCGGCATGATCACTGCACCTCCTGTTTCAGCAAGTTGCACTCGGCCTCGCGGGCGTGGGCCTCAAAGGGCTTGTACATCGTGCCGCGGTGCATAGCCTCATCAAAATCGACCTCAAAGCCGTCAAAGTCGGGGCCGTCCACGCAGGCAAACTTGGTCTTGCCGCCCACAGTCAGGCGGCAGCCGCCGCACATACCGGTGCCGTCCACCATGATGGGGTTCATCGACACAACGGTCTTGACATTGTGCGGCTTTGTCGTCTTGACGACAAACTTCATCATGATCAGCGGTCCGATGGTGATAACCTCGTCAAAGTTGGCACCATCCACAATCTTCTGCTCCAGCGGGGCGGTGACAACGCCCTTCTCGCCGTAGGAGCCGTCATCGGTCATGATGATGAACTCATCGCAGCAGGCGCGGAACTCGTCCTCGAGAATGACCAGATCCTTGTTGCGGAAGCCGACAATGCCGGTGACCTTGGTGCCCTGCTCATGCAGTGCCTGGGCCACGGGCAGCGCAATGGCACAGCCCACGCCGCCGCCGACCACACAGACGTTCTTCAGGCCCTCGATCTCGGTGGCCTTGCCAAGGGGGCCGACGAAGTCGTGCACAGCCTCGCCCTCCTTGAGGGAGTTCAGCTGCATGGTACCGGCGCCCACAATCTGGAAGATGATGGACACAGTGCCCGCCTCGCGGTCATAGCCCGCGATGGTCAGGGGGATACGCTCGGAATCCTCCTTGGCGCGGACAATGATAAACTGGCCGGCCTTCGCCTTTTTGGCAATCAGCGGCGCATGAATCCAAAGCTCGGTTACGGTGGGGTTGAGCTCCCGCCGTTTGATGATAGTAAACAAAGCGATCTCTCCTTCTCTTTGTTTTTATAAATATACAAGTTAATTGTAGCGCATTTTGTGTAGAATGTAAAGAAAAATGTAAAGTGGATTCCACGGATTCTGTGAAAGAAATCGAAACTTTTCAGGGAAAGGCCGCGTGCGGGCACTGCCCGCTCCTACAGACAGGTGCAGCGGCAGGATTCCCCGGTAAAGGCCGTTGCCTGGCAACCCGCTTTTTTCCCCATAAAAACAAAAAAACGAGACGGCCACTGCCCCATCTCGTTTTTTCTTAAAAGAAGGAGAAAAACAGAACGTCTCGCCGGCGCCTGAATGCGAACGGAACCACCCCTCTACAAGTGATACCCTCCCTACGGATTCGGCAGGGCGCTCTGGTATTCTTCCTCTTTACTTTTCCCCCGAAGGCCTCTCGCCTTCGATGGTTATATAGTACACCTTTTTTGTCGAATTTGCAAGATGCGTGATTGTACAATGTGCTGTAATTCGCCTATGCACTTTTGTGCAGTTTGCACAGTCGTTCACAGTTATTTCATACAAAAAGCGCCTGTGGCGTTCAAATCCACAGGCGCAAGAAATATGCGTTTTGTTCTGTTGTAACCGCTTATTCCACAGGAACAATCCAGCCCTTGGTGTCGGGCAGCTTGCCCCACTGGATGCCGGTCAGGGTGTCATACAGCTTCTGGGTCAGCTCGCCAATCTTGCCGCCGCTGATGTGGGCAACCTTGCCCTCCCAGTCCAGCTCCTTGACGGGGGAGACAACTGCAGCCGTGCCGGTGCCAAAGACTTCCTCCAGCTTGCCCTCATCGGCAGCCTTCATGATGTCGGCAATAGCAACGCGCTCCTCGTGCACCTTGTAGCCCCAGTCCTTCAGCAGCTCGATGATGGAACGGCGGGTGACGCCGGGCAGAACCGTGCCCACGCAGGGTGCGGTGTAAATCTCGCCGTCAATCTTGAACATAATGTTCATGGAGCCGACTTCCTCGACGTACTTCTTCTCAACGCCGTCCAGCCACAGAACCTGGGAGAAGCCGCGCTCCTCCGCCAGCTCGCCGGCCTTGATGGAGGCAGCGTAGTTGCCGCCGCACTTGGTGAAGCCGGTCAGGCCCGGGGCGGCGCGGATGTACTCATCCTCGACATAGATGCGCACAGGGTCAAGACCCTCGGCGTAGTAAGCACCGGAGGGCGCGCAGATGATCGCAAAGCGGTAGTGCTTGGCGGCATGCACGCCGAGGCCTACATCGGTAGCGATGCAGAAGGGGCGGATGTACAGGGAAGCGCCGTCAGAGTGGGGCACCCAGTCGCGGTCAACGTCAACCAGCGCCTTGACAGCCTGCACGAAATCCTCCGGCGGGATGGGGGGCATACCCAGACGATCGGCAGAATCGTTGAAGCGGTTTGCGTTGCAGTCGGGGCGGAACAGCTGAATCTTGCCGTCCGCGGTGCGGTAGGCCTTCATGCCCTCAAAAATTTCCTGCGCGTAGTGGAACACGGTGGTAGCCGGGTCCATCTCCCACGGGCCGTAGGGGACGATGCGGGCATCGTGCCAGCCCTCGCCCTCGGTGTAGTCCATCAGGAACATATGGTCGCTGAAAATTTTGCCGAAGCCGAGCTTGGACTCGTCCTGCGGCTTTTCTTTCGGATGGGTCGTTTTGGTGATTTTGATATCCAACATGATGTACACTCTCCCTTTATATTCAAGCGCACCGCCGCACAGCGATGCGGGTGATGGTTGAGCCTATTATAACGCCGCCGCGGTGTAAATACAACCCCTTATTTACATTTTGTGAATTCTGTGTCGCAAAAAGTGCAAGGATGGTTTTCGACAGCTTTGCACCGTTTTCCACAGGCCGGTGGTGGAAATTGTGGAAAACAAAACCTTGCACAGCGTGCTTTTTTGCAGTTTTCCCCTTTTTAACGCAGGAAAACAGCCGAGTTTTCCACGGTTTCCACGGAGTTTTCAACATTTCCACGGTGGATAACCCCTATACACGGTGGATAACTTTTCCCGAATATACGGAATGTGAACGTTGTGTGAAGCTATACCGACAGAAAAAGTTGGACGCAAATAATTCCCCTATTATATAAGGAATTTATTGCGTCCAACTCCGGGGTCATTTTGCCTTGTTACACTTATTATACATAGAATCAAAATATATATTATTATAACTATATTAAATAGATGCAGTTAAATTATCAAAAGTTGGGCGCCAAAAATCACTTGCATAATAGGGAATTATTTGCGTCCAACTTTTGGCCCGGAGCCGCCCCGGGCAGGCCCACAAAAAACGGCCCCATAGTAAGGAAGGCCGTAAAAGCTCAATTTTCTTTTCGGTGCATGACAAACATAACCAGACTGAACACCAGCATAAACACGGCCACCGCGGCGGCGGCGTAGAGAATCAGCTGGAAAATCTTCACGTCAAACTTTGTCTGCAGCGTCTGCCGCGCCGTGGAGATGGCATCCGACCCGGAGGACACGGTGGACTGCACGTTATCCTCCGCCGCCTTGGCTGCCGCCAGCGCGGCCTGCGCCGCATCGGTATCGCCCAGCGCCGTCAGCGCATCGGACAGTGCCTCGCCGCCCATGGCCACCAGACGGTCATTCGTCTCGCTCTTGATTTTCTCATAGTTGACCGTCTGGGCCAGATACTCGGCAAAAACGTCGGTAGCGCCGCGCACGGCAGGGGCGTAATCCTCCTTGATTGTCCAGTCGCTGACCGACCACATACCGTTCATATAAAACAGCAGCTGCATACCGGAATCCTCCAGTAGGGCGCTGTAGACGGCGTCCTTGAAGCTCTCCGCAGAGGTATCCACCGTGCCGAAGCTCAGGGTGATGAACTCCTTGGCGCGGTCATAATCCGTCAGGCTGGCGTAGTAGCTGCGCAGGGCCTCGGCAAGGTCGGTGTCCTTTGTGATTTTTGCGCCCACCAGCACCGAGTCCAGGTCGGCGTGCAGGTCCTGGTCGCTGAATTTGCTCAGCGTGCCATCGTCATCCATATTAAAGGTAGTGCGCATCAGGTCGGCGTAGCCCGCGGCGTCACCGGCCTGACCGTGGTACTGCTCGGCCAGCTGCTGGCAGTCGCCGCCCCAGCTGCCGGTGATGGGCAGACCGTTGTAGACAAGGTTCATCGACGCCAGCAGATGACCGAAATCAATGCGCTCACCGTTGGGCAGCGTGACGGTGTTCAGATTCTGCAGGACCGCCAGATCCGGGTCATTGGCGGCAACATAGCTCTCAAACCCGGCGTCGCGCACACCGGCGGTCAGCTGCCAGATGGTGGTGTTGTACTCGCTGGTGCGGGTGTAGGCCAGCGTCAGCTCAATCGGGTCGGGCGTATCCGCCTGCGAGGCGGAATACTCCCTTGCCAGTGCCTGCAGGCGGGAAAGCCGGTCGAGTGTATCGTCATATTCGTCCGCGTGGGCGGGCAGCGCCGCCGCGCAGAAAAGCCCCAGCAGCAGAAGCAGCATCGCCAGCAGGCGGGGCATACGGTTCGTGATGGAGTTCGTAGTCAAGCACCTCCGGGTAAAGCACGGCAAAGCCAGGGCACGGCGTCCGCCGTCCGCGCCCCGGATTTCGCAGTTTTAACCATTTTGTAATAATTAGTATAGCACATCTCGCGCCCCTTTGTCACCCCCTTTTTTTTGTGAAAGCTGTGTGTGCGATTGACAAGCCGCCCCGCATACGCTTTACCAAGTGGATACGGAGGGTCTTTTTATGAAAAACACCGCGCACAAACGTGCATTTTATACACTCTGCGGCTGCATTGCCGCGCTGGCGCTGGCCGTTGCAGCGGCGCTTTGCCTGCTGGCACCCGCCCCCGCCGCGTTTGATGTGGCCATTCCGGGCAGGCGCGGGGAAATCCCCGCCACGGTGCAGCTGCCCGGCAAGCTGGCCCGCGGCACAGAGCTGCCGCTGGTGGTGCTCTGCCACGGCTTTACCGGCAGCCGCAGCGGGGATGGCCACTTTGCACCGCTGGCCGCCGACCTTGCCGCGCAGGGCCTTGCCACCGTGCGGTTGGATTTTCCCGGCTGCGGTGACAGCGCCGAGCCGTTCACCGCCTACACGCTGGCCAATATGGCGGACGATGTCGAGAGCGCCATCACCTATATGCAGGCCACCTACAGCACCACCCGCACAGCGCTGGTCGGCCACAGCATGGGCGGGCGGCTGGCCAGCCTCTACCCCGCGATGAAGGGCGGCGTTGCGGCGCTGGTGCTGTGGAGCCCCGCCAACGGCGCCGGGCTGAACGGTCTGGAATTTTTGCGCATGGACGATTTTTCCGCCGTGGAGGCCCTTGCCGGGCAGGCCGCGCAGAACGGCACCGCCACAGTCTGGGGCGTGGCGCTGAGCGCCGACTTTTTTACGCAGATGCGCGATTCCGACCCGGACGCCGCCCTGCGTGAGGCCGCGCTGCCGACCCTTTTGACCTACAGCGGCAACGAGCGCATCCTGAGCGACGCCACGCAGGCGCAGACGATTGCTGCCGTGCAGAGCCTGCCCGCCGGGCGGGTGGTGCTGGAGCCGTTCACCGCGGGCGACCACAACTATCTGGCCAAGGACCCCGCCACCGCCGCCGCGCTGGACGAGGCCCTGCGGAAGGTAACGGTGGCGTTTTTGGCGGGCCAGCTGGGGTAAGCGCGCCACCCGAAGCCTTTCGGTTTGCCGCCCTACTGTGTGATTCCACGTCGCTTTCCATCTTGACGGCATACGGCTATAATGATAAAATATAGCGTAATTTTTTCTGCATTGTATGCTGCAAAGGACGCCACCGTATGAAACGTTGTTTTCTCTGTCTGCTTTCTGCTCTGTGTCTGGCTGTGCTGCTGGCGGGCTGTGCTTCCCGCGGCCAAACGGCTGACGCGGACGCCGATTTGCCTGTCATAAAAGTCGGCTATGACAACTACCCGCCGTTCAGCTATCTGGACGCGGACGGCCAGCCCACCGGCATTGATGTTGCACTGGCGCGGGAGGCCTTCTCCCGCATGGGTTACCGGCCGGAGTTTGTCCCGGTTGACTGGGTGGAGAAAACCCATCTGCTGGACAGCGGCGCGGTGGATTGCCTGTGGAGCAGCTTTACCATGACTGACCGCGAGGATGACTACCACTGGGCCGGGCCGTATATGCTCAGCCGCCAGGTGGTAGCCGTTATGCCGGGCAGCAAGATTCAGACCCTTGCCGATTTGGCCGGGAAAACCGTGGCCGTGCAGGCCACCACCAAGCCGGAATCGCTTTTTCTGAACCACACCGATTCCCGCATCCCGGAGGTGCACGCCCTGCTCACGGTGCAGAAACGTGAGCTGATTTTCAGCTATCTGAGCAAGGGCTATGTTGATGCCATAGCCGCGCACGAAATCTCCATCGTGCAGTTTATGCAGGATTACGGGCTGGAATACCGGATTCTGGACGAGCCGCTGCAGGTTGTGTGGCTGGGTGTGGCGTTTTCGCGCAGCGATACCCGCGGGCTGGACACCGAGCTGAACGCCGTACTGGCGGAAATGAGGGCGGACGGCACGGCACAGGCCATTCTGGCCGGGTATCTGCCCAACCCCGAGCGCTATCTGGAGGTGGACGGCTATGGCAAATAATCTGCGCCTGAGCAGCCGGAGCTTCCGGATTCTGACCGCCGTCATCGGCGTTGTGCTGCTGGTCAGCACCTGCCTCTATTCCATCAACATCGATATGAACCATATGGCGGAGGTGCTGACCCACCGTGTGGAATACATCGAGGGCCAATGCACCGATTACAGCAGCCTGACGCTTGCCTCGGAGGCCAAAAGCATACTGCGCGTAACCGAGAGCGCCCAGCAGTGCGCCCGGGACATCCGGTACTGTGACGTGCAGTATGATGGCCCCGCGCCCACCAAGCATGAGGTGCTGACCGGCTGTGTGGAGAGCCACTATCTGACCGGCCTTGTGCTGATGGCACCGGACGGTACCATCACAGACAGCTACTCCAAGGATGATGCCGCGCTGCCGCTGTTACAGGACGCGCTGGTCTCGGATTCGCTGCTGGACGTGGCCGCCCACCCCGAAAAGAGCTACGCCTTGCGCATTTCCTGTGCGGATAATTCCTACATCGACCTTGCCGCCAGCGCCCTGCTGGACGGCGAGGGCATTGTGGCGGTGTTCTACCACACGCCCGCCGAATATGTGCAGGCCTACAGCCTTTCCTACCAGCGGCTGCTGGAGGGCTTTAACGTGAACAATGACGGCACGATTGTGGTGACGGACGGCACAACCATTCTGGCCTCCAACGATGACGCCCTGCGCGGGTTTTCCACCAGCGAGGTACCCGCGCTGCAGCTCATTCAGCAGCGCGGCCGCTATGATGAAATGCTCTACGTCCGGCAGGACGGTCTCTGGCAAAGCGGCTGGTTCGGCTACCTTGTGCAGGGACGTGGGTTCTATGTCTGCGCCTATCTGCCGGAGCAATCCGTCTTTGAAACCCCGCCCAAAAATATGATTTTCATTGTGGTGACCTATCTGATGATTGTACTGCTCATTGAGCTGGTGCGCCGCCGCACAATGCGCAGCTATGAGGCCGAGCATCTGCGCCAGCAGCGCGCCTACCAGATTGAGCTGGAGCAGGCCGCCCACAAGGCCGAGGCCGCCAACGTGGCCAAGACTGAGTTCCTGCAGCGGATGAGCCACGATATCCGCACGCCCATCAACGGCATACGCGGCATGGTGGAGATTGGCAACCATTACAGCGATGACCCGGACAAGCAGGCCGAGTGCCGCCGCAAAATCTGGGACGCCTCCGGCCTGCTGCTGGAGCTTGTCAACGAGGTTCTGGACATGGGCAAGCTGGAATCCGGCGAGATTATCCTTGAGCACCGGCCTTTCAATATGGTCAAGCTGCTCACCGGCCTGCGGGACGTGCTGGAAAAGCAGGCCGCCGGGCGCGGCATCAAAATCATCTGCGAGGATATTGCCCTGCCCCACCCCGAGCTTATCGGCAGCCCGGTGCACGTCAAGCGGCTCATGATGAACATTATGAGCAACGCTGTCAAATACAACAAGGACAACGGCACCATCACCGTCACCCTGCAGGAGCTGCGCTGTGAGGGCGGCAAGGCGTGGATACGCTTTACCTGTGCGGATACCGGCATCGGCATGAGCGAGGAATTCCAGAAGCACATCTTTGAGCCGTTCACGCAGGAGGCGCTGGACGCACGCTCCACCTACGGCGGCACCGGGCTGGGTATGTCCATCACCAAGAGTCTGGTGGACAAGATGGACGGCACCATCACCTTTGAGAGCAAGCAGGGCGTGGGCACAACCTACGTGATTACCCTGCCCTTTGAGATTAACCACGACGCCGAGCCCCAGCCCGGGCACGAAAAGTCGATGGACGTGTCCACCCTGCAGGGGATGCGCGTGCTGCTGGTGGAGGACAATGACCTGAACCTGGAAATTGCCCAGTTCCTGCTGGAAAACGCCGGTATGAAGGTCACCACCGCCCGCAACGGGCAGCAGGCCGTGGACACCTTTGCCGCCGCAGCCCCCGGCAGCTTTGACGCGATTCTGATGGATGTGATGATGCCGGTTATGGACGGCTACGAGGCCACCCGCACCATCCGCAGGCTGGACCGCCTGGACGCGGGCAGCATCCCGATTCTGGCCATGACGGCAAACGCCTTCACCGAGGACCGCCGCCGCGCCTACGAGGCCGGTATGAACGAGCACCTGACCAAGCCGCTGGAAACCGAGCTTGTGTTAAAGACACTGGCTAAGTACGTAAAGAAATAAAATCACGCCGCCGCGACGGGTTTTTCTCGCCACGGCGGCGTTTTTGTTTTCGCCCACCGGGCGAAAACTCCACCATATTTATTATTTCTTATTTTTTATTTGTTTATCTGTTCATCCTCCGGAACACACTCGGTGCCACACCTTTGGCCTTCAAAAACACCCGGTTAAAGCTGCGGATGGTGCCGAAGCCGCACTGCTCGGCCACCTGGGTGATGGGCAGGCTGCTGCCGCGCAACAGTGCCTCGGCGCGGCTGACGCGGTACAGGTTGACGAAATCCTGAAATCCGGTGTGCAGCCGCTGGTTGAAATACGCCGACAGATAGGTGTAATTGTAGCCAAGCGCCCGGGCCATCTGCTCCAGCGTCAGCGGGC
Organism: Gemmiger formicilis; assembly: GCF_024462815.1. Lineage (GTDB taxonomy): Bacteria > Bacillota > Clostridia > Oscillospirales > Ruminococcaceae > Gemmiger. Next base: position 54,294 of record NZ_JANGCG010000013.1, on the reverse strand, counting down.
CGGTGTAGTTTTCCTGCACGTAGTTGACGATACGCGCCTCCAGCGGGTCATCCGCGCCCTGCCCGGGCCGCGGGCAGAGGGTACACTGCTCCAGCGCCGTGCCGCAAATCAAATACAGCCCCGCCAGCTTTTTACAGCGGTTGTTGCCGGGCCACAGCAGCTCCATCAGGGGCGCGGTCTCCATGCGGAACACAGGGTTTTCAAACGCACGCTGGCCCAGCTGCGCCTTAAAATCCGGCACCCAATCGTTGGAAAATATCCACAGCACACTCTGGGAGCTCTGCTTGGTCGCATAGCTGTGTATCTGGTCGGGCAGCACCAGCAGTGCCTGCCCGGGGTGAATCTCATACGAATTTGTTTCCAGTGTGCAGGTCAGCGTCCCGGCCTGCACGCTCAGAAATTCATAGCTGTGGTGCAGATGCGCCGGAAAGTTGAAATCGTGGTCGCGCTGGCAGTAGAGGTATTCCAGCTGCTCGGAGCGCTCGGTCTCATAAATCAGCAATGCGGTCACTTCCTTGCGGGCGGTAAAATCCAAACTTATGTCTACTATTTTACACACTCTTTCTTGCCAGTGCAAGGGGGAAACAGGTAGAATAATGGTAAATTGGATTATCTGTACGTTAAAGGAGCAACACGCCATGTATTACATCGGCATTGATTTGGGTACCTCCGCCGTCAAGCTGCTGCTGATGGACGAGACCGGCCGGATTGCCAACATCGTCGACCGCGAATACCCGCTGGCCTTCCCGCATCCCGGCTGGAGTGAGCAGAACCCCTCCGACTGGTGGAGCGCCGTCTGTGACGGTATCCCCGCCCTGCTGGACGGCTTTGACGCCGCGCAGGTCAGGGGCATCGGCGCGGGCGGGCAGATGCACGGGCTGGTAGTGCTGGATAAAGACGATAACGTTATCCGCCCCTGCATCCTCTGGAATGACGGCCGCACCCAAAAGCAGGTGGACTACCTGAATGATACGATTGGCACCGAGCTTTTGAGCCGCTGCACCGCCAACATCGCGTTTGCGGGCTTCACTGCGCCCAAGCTGCTCTGGCTGCGCGCCAACGAGCCGGAAAATTTTGCCCGCATTGCCAAAATTATGCTGCCGAAGGACTACATCAACTACAAGCTGACCGGCGTCCACTGCACGGACTACTCCGATGCGTCCGGCATGCTGCTGCTGGACGTACAGCACAAATGCTGGAGCCGCGAGATACTGGACATCTGCGGCGTGACCGAGGCCCAGCTGCCCCGCCTGTTTGAGAGCTGGCAGCCTGTGGCTACCCTGACCGCCGAAGCAGCCCGCCTGCTGGGCCTGCCCGCCGGGGTTGTGGTCTGCGCCGGTGCCGGTGACAACGCCGCCGCGGCGGTTGGCTGCGGCGCTGTGGGCGGCGGAAAATGCAACATCTCGCTGGGCACCTCGGGCACCGTGTTCATTACGAGTGATACCTTCGGCGTGGACAGCCGCAACGCCCTGCACAGCTTTGCCCACGCGGACGGCGGCTACCACCTGATGGGCTGCATCCTCTCCGCCGCGTCCTGCAACAAGTGGTGGAATGAGGAAATCCTGCGCACCACGGACTTTGCCGCCGAGCAGGCCCCCATCACGCCCGACAGGCTGGGCACAAACGATGTCTACTTTTTGCCCTACCTGATGGGCGAGCGCAGCCCCCACAATGACCCCGCCGCGCGCGGCGCTTTCCTGGGACTGCGGATGGACACCCCGCGCGCCGCCATGACGCAGGCCGTGCTGGAGGGCGTGGCCTTCGCCATCCGCGATTGTGTTGAGATTGCCCGCGCACAGGGCGTGGAGATTGCATCCAGCACCCTCTGCGGCGGCGGCGCAAAAAGCCCGCTGTGGCGGGAAATTCTCGCCAACGTGCTGGGCATCCCGCTGACGCTGCCCCAGACCGAGCAGGGCCCCGGCTACGGCGGCGCTATGCTGGCGGCAGTGGCCTGCGGGGCCTACCCCACGGTACAGGCCTGCGCACAGGCCCTTGTGCACGCAAAAAGCACCACCGCGCCCGACCCCGCGCTGGTGGAAAAATACAACGCACGCTATGCCGTGTGGCATAAGCTGTACCCCGCACTGAAAGCATCCTATGTAGAAATGGAGGCATTGCAATGAAAATTTATTCTGTAACAGACCCCGAATTCAAAGCCTACGGCCGTGTTGTGACCGGGCTGAACGCCGCCAAGGCGGAAATTCTGGAAGCACTGGCCAAGACCCCGCAGCCCGCCGAAGGCACCGGCTACGTGCCGGAGGACGAGCGCCTGCAGGAGCTGCCCGCCGCCGTGGAGGTGTCGGAGCATCTGTTCGGCGGTATGCCCTGCCAGCTGGGCTGGTGCAACGGCCACAACAACGCGCTCAACTGTCTGGAATACCACCGCGACAGTGAATTCAACTTAGGCACCGAGGACTTCGTCCTGCTGCTGGCCAAACAGGACGAGATTGAGAACGGCAAGCTGGACACCGCCAAGGTCAAAGCGTTCCGCGTGCCCGCGGGCACGCTGGTAGAGGTCTACGCCACCACGCTGCACTACGCTCCCTGCCACACCGACGCCGAGAAGGGCTTCCGCGTGCTGGTGGCCCTGCCCAAGGGCACGAACACCGCCAAGCCCGACATGGCAAACAACGGCGGCGATGATGCCCTGCTGTGGGCCTGCAACAAGTGGCTGCTGGCCCACCCCGACAGCGCCGAGGCCAAGGCCGGTGCCTACATCGGCCTGATTGGCGAGAATGTGCATATTTGAAAGAGTTTTCAACAACAATCTTTAAGACGGAGGAAAACCACCATGAAATCCACAAACATCCCCGAGGTCAGGCTGGGCATTATCGCTGTCAGCCGTGACTGCTTCCCCATTGCGCTGAGCATCAGCCGCCGCGCCGCCATTGCTGCGGCCTGCAAGGCCAAGGGCCTCGACCTCTACGAGTGCCAGACCACCGTGGAGAACGAGCACGATATGCAGAAGGCCGTGGCCGAGGTCACCGAGGCCGGCTGCAACGCGCTGACCGTTTTCCTGGGCAACTTCGGCCCCGAGACCCCCGAAACCCTGATTGCCAAATACTTTGACGGCCCCTGTATGTTCGTGGCCGCCGCCGAGGGTGACGGCGATATGATCAACGGCCGCGGTGACGCCTACTGCGGTATGCTGAACTGTTCCTACAACTTAGGTATGCGCCACCTGAAAGGCTACATCCCCGAGTACCCTGTGGGCACGGCGGAGGAAATCGCCGACAAGATGGCCGACTTTGTGCCGATTGCCCGCACCCTGCTGGGCGTGCGTGATTTGAAAATCATCACCTTCGGCCCGCGCCCGCAGGACTTCTTTGCCTGCAATGCCCCCATCAAGGGCCTGTATGAGCTGGGTGTCGAGATTGAGGAAAACTCCGAGCTCGACCTGCTCGTCTCCTACAAGGAGCACGCCGGGGACGCCCGCATTGAGGAGGTCTGCAAGGATATGGCCGCCGAGATGGGCGAGGGGCACTACTACCCCGACCTGCTGGCCCGCATGGCGCAGTTTGAGCTGACCCTGCTCGACTGGGCCGAGAACCACAAGGGCAGCAAGAAATACGTTGCCTTTGCCGACAAGTGCTGGCCCGCCTTCCCCTCGCAGTTCGGCTTTGAGCCCTGCTACGTCAACTCCCGCCTGGCCAGCCGCGGTATCCCGGTGGCCTGCGAGGTCGACATCTACGGCGCATTGTCCGAGTATGTCGGTATGTGTGCCTCCGGCGATACCGTCACCCTGCTGGACATCAACAACAGCGTGCCCAAGTACATCTATGACGAGGACATCACCGGCAAGTTTGACTACAAGCTGACCGATACCTTTATGGGCTTCCACTGCGGCAACACGCCGTCCTGCAAGATGTGCAGCGACCGCGCCGTCAAGTACCAGCTTATCCAGCATCGCCTGCTGGAGCCCGCCGGCAGCGACCCCGACTTCACCCGCGGCACGCTGGAGGGCGACATTGCGCCGTCTGACATCACCTTCTACCGCCTGCAGTGCGACAGCGAGGGCCAGCTTCGCGCCTACATCGCGCAGGGCGAAATCCTGCCGGTGGCCACCCGCAGCTTCGGCGGCATTGCCGTATTTGCCATCCCGGAAATGGGCCGCTTCTACCGCCATGTGCTGATTCAGAAGCGCTACCCGCACCACGGTGCGGTGGCCTTCGGCCATTACGGCAAGACGCTGTTTGAGGTGTTCAAGTTCCTGGGCATTGCGGACATTGCCTACAACCAGCCCAAGAGCCTGCCGTACCCCACCGAGAATCCGTTTGCCTGATTTACGGCCGCCCAATTTCAATCCCATCCGGCCTTTTTCAAGGTTTCCGGATGGGATTTTTCTTGCCGATTTTGTCACACTGCATAAAGTGCCGCTCAAAGGCCTTGCAAAAGGCGCGGCGCGGGGGTACACTGTAAATAGCACCCCCGACACTATACAGAAAGGACCTTCCCCATCATGGTAGAACAGAGCTTTTGGGAAATGCTGCGCGCCAAGCGCGACAGCCTGACAAAATCCGGTGCAATCGTGGCCGATTATCTGGTACAGCACGCCGAGGATGCGCAGTACCTCTCGATTTCCTCGCTGGCCAAGGCCTGCGGCGTGGCCGAGGCAACCATATTCCGATTTTGTCGCTCCCTGGGCTTTGACGGCTACAACGAGATGAAGATTGCGCTGGCCAAGGCCATGGCAACCTCCGCCCCGGTCGCAAAAAAGCTGGAGCCCGGTGTGGACACCCAGACCCTGACCACCCACGCCTACAACACCGTGATTGACGCGCTGAACGGCACCCGCAGTACGCTGGACCCAAACGCCGTGGACTGCGCCGCCACCCTGCTGCAGCGCGCACGGCAGGTGTTCTGCTTTGGGCAGGGCGGCAGCCAGGCACTGGCCAATGACATCTGGGCCCGCTTTGCTACCATTTCCACCAAGTTCCATACAGCCGGGGACAGCCATATGCAGGCCATTACCGCCAGCCTGCTGGGGCCGGAGGATGTGGTGCTGTTCATCTCCTACTCGGGCTCGACCCGCGATATGATGGACACGCTGCATCTGGCCAAGGAGAGCGGTGCCAAGGTCATCCTGATTACCCACTACGATGATGCGCCCGGCGTGGCGCTGGCCGATGTGGTGCTTTTGTGCGGCGCTAAGGAAAGCCCGCTGGATTCCGGCAGTATGCCGGTCAAACTGGCCGTCCTGTTTGTGGCAAGCGTGCTGGTGCTGCGCTACACCCTCGACAATCAGGAGCTCGCGAGTCTCTCCCTCACCCGCACCAGCCACGCGCTGGGGAATAAGCTGCTGTAAGTAACAGGGCGTTCCGGCGGGGTGGGGCTCTGCTCCGCCCGCGGTGGTTTCCCGCAAGCCGCATTTACCGGGCAACATCCGGGGCATCCATCAAAGCAAAACCACCCCAGCCGGGAGCGCTTGCTCCGCAGGCCGGGGTGGCTTTTTATTGCTTTATTGCACGGTCAGGGCGCGGTGCAGCAGCTGCCTGATGTTGCGGGGCAGGCTGGTTTCCTCACCCTGCACGGCTGTGTAGCACAGCCCCAGCAGGCCGCCCACCACGATGGACAACAGCGCAGTGCAGCAGTATTCGGGGGTCAGCGTGGGGTCAATCTCACCCGCCGCGTGCAGCCGCCGCAGCAGGCCAAGCATCGTGCTGCGCAGCTCCTGTACGCAGTCGGTCATGCCCCCGCATTGCAGCGGGCCATCCGGCGGGCCGCCCAGCGCCTGGGCCAGCATACGGTAGCTGCCCATCCGTTCGGCCACAATATCCTGTAGGTAATCCGCGATGATTTCCTCCAGCTCTGCCAGTGTTGCGCAGTCGGCCATCAGGGCGCGGATGCGTGCATTTTCCCGGGCAAAGCAGTAGACCGCCAGCCCGTGCAGAATTTCATCCTTGGAGGAAAAATACTCGTACACGGTGCCTTTGCCGATGCCCGCGGCATCCGCCAGTTGCTGGATTTTCAGCGCGGCGGGGCTTACCCCCTGCCCGATGAGCTGCAGCGCGGCCTCGTACACGGCTGCCTTCCGGGCCTCATGTACATCAGCTGTCATTGCGCGCCTCCTCTTTCGGTTCGTCCGCGGGTTCTTCTGCGGGCTTTTCCTCCGCATGGGCCGCACGGCTCAAGTCCGGGCGACGCTTTTCCTCGCCGGGGGCGTTGTCCTGCTCTGCGGCGCGGCGGGCGGCAAAGGCAGCCGCAAACTCGGCAGCGTCGTCGGGCAGGTCGTCCATACCGTCATCGCCCACGTCAATATTGACCGGCGGCTTGCGGTAGAACAGGTCATACAGCACCGGCACGATGAACAGCGTCATCAGGGTGGCGTAGCTCAGACCGCCGATAATGACAATCGCCATACCGGTGCCCATCTCGCTGGCCATATCGTTGCCGAACAGCATCGTCACCATGGCCAGCACGGTGGTCAGCGTGGTCATCAGAATCGGGCGCATACGGGTGCGGCCGGTGGCTACCAGCGCATCCTCACGTTCCAGTCCGCCGATGCGCAGCTGGTTGGCGTAGTCCACAAAGACAATGCCGTTGTTGACAACCACGCCCATCAGCACAAGGAAGCCCATCAGCGAAATCAGGGACAGCTGCTCACCGGCAAGGGTCAGGCCAATCATACCGCCGGTGAAGGCCAGCGGAATCGTGAACAGAACAATGAAGGGGGACAGCAGGCTCTGGAACTGCGCCACCATGACAAAGTAGACGAAAACCAGCGCCAACGCCAGCATCTGTGCCATCTGGCCCAGCATCTCGGTGACCTGTGTGGTCTCACCGGCCAGCTCGGCGGTCACGCCGTCGGGCAGCTGCAGCTCTGCCAGCTTCGGCTCCAGCTCGCGGGAGAGCAGCGTGGTGTTGTAGCCCTCCGCCGTCTCGCTGGTCACGCTCAGCATACGGGAGCCGTTCTCGCGGGAAATCGAGGTATAGCCCTCGGTGGTGGTACGGGTGGCAAACTCGCCCAGGGTGTGCGTTTCCTTCACGGTGTTGCCGCTGTCATCGGTGGTGGACGTCTCAAACTCCATGTTGAAGATATCGTCCAGCGTAGGCACGTCTGTTTTATCCACAATTTTGACCGTGTAGCTGTCGCCGCCCGCCTTCAGGGTGGTGGCGGTGGTATCGGTGGTCAGCTTGGCGGCAATCTGCTGGTAGACCTGTGCCACGGTCAGCCCCAGGCGCATGGCCTTGTCCTTGTCGATGCTGATATTCACCTCGGCATCGCTGGCTTCCTGACCGTCCGAGACGTTCTCAATGCCGTCAACGCTCTCCATCAGCGCGGCCACCTGCTTGCCCGCGGTGCGCAAATCCTCCAAATCGTTGCCGTAGAGGTCAACCTGCGTACCGGAGCCGGACAGCGCGCTCATATCCATCATACCGTTGGTGTTCACGGTGACGGTGCAGTCCATATCGGCCGTTCTGGCGTCGATTTCCTTGGCAACGGCCTTGGGGGCGGCGCTGGTGTCCAGCAGGACATAGTAGGTAAAGGTTGTGTTGTCGGTGGTGCCGCTCGAGCCCGCCATCATCATGCTCTCAGAGCCGCCGGACATGGCACCGACTGTCTCAACGCCGTCAATGCCCATCACGGCATCCATCACGCTGTCCGCCGCGGCAAAGGCATCCTCCTTGGCGGTATCGTTGGTCACGTCCACGGTGACGGTAATCTGGTTGCTGCTCATATCGGGAATCATAACAATGCCCATTGTGGCCACACGCCAGACCGAGGCCGCCAGCAGCACCACGGCCAGCGCCAGCGGCACGGCCTTGCGGCGCAGGCAGAAGCGCAGCAGCTTCTCATAGCCGTCCAGAATCTTGTCAAACCACGGGTGCTTGATGTCCTTCTGCTTTTTCAGCACGGTGGAGCCCGCGCAGGGCACCACGGTCAGCGCCACAACCAGCGACGCCAGCAGGCTGAAGGTGATAGTCCACGCCATATCGCTGAGCAGTTCCAGCACCATGCCGGAGGTAAAGACCAGCGGCAGGAACACGCAGATGGTGGTCAGCGTGGAGGAGACGATAGAGCCCGCCACCTGCCTTGCGCCCTGCACCGAGGCGCGGGCTGCCGGGATGCCCCGGTTGCGCAGACGGTAGATATTCTCAATGACAACGACCGAGTTATCGACCAGCATACCGACGCCCAACCCCAGACCGGACAGGGAGAGGATGTTGAAGGTGATGCCGGTAAAATACATCAGCACAATGGCGAACAGCACGCTCAACGGCATACTGATGGCCACCACGATGGTCGGGCGCAGGTCCTTCAGGAAGAGCGCCAGCACGATGATGGCCAGCACAGCGCCCTCGACAAGGTTGGAGAGCACGCTGTTGACAATCAGCTTGATGTAATCGCCCTGGTCCATAATGGTGGTCAGGTGCAGGCCCTCGTTCTCCGCCATCAGCGTCTCCATGGCCGCCTTGCTGGCGTTGGAGACGGTGGAGGTGGACGCCGTGGAGCTCTTGTAAATCGAGAGCAGAACCGCACGGTTCTTGTCCACCTTGGCGTAGGCATCATCGGCGTTGTCGGTCATTTCCACATTGGCCACATCGGCCAGCCGCACATCGCCAATGCCGTCGATGTTGCACAGCACCATATTTTTCAGCTCATCGGCATCGCTGAAGGCGTCGCCGACCTTGATGATATAGCGGTTATTGTCGCCCGCACCGCCCTCGATATAGCCCGCAGGCATCGAGAAGTTCTGGGCGTAAATCAGCTGCTGCAGTGTGGTCATATTCAGCAGCTGGTTGAGGTTTGCGTTTTTCAGGGCCTCCTCGCGGGCGGAGTCATACTCCTCCTGCGCGGCCTCCAGCTGGGTTTTGCCGGCCTCCAGCTGGGTGCGCCCGCTGGATAGCTGGAATTCGCCCAGCTGCAGCTGGGCCTCGCTGCCGCTGAGCAGCAGTTGCACGGCCATATCGGCCATGGCCGGGTCAATGGCCTCATTGCCCAAATCGCCCAGCATCTTCTGCAGCTTGGCGCGCTGGTCATTCAGCTGGGTCAGCAGCTCCTGTGCCTTGGTCAGCTGCTCATTCAGCGCCTGCACAGTCTCGTTCAGCGTCTGCTGCAGCGGCTTCAGGCCGTTGTTCAGCTGGCTTTCGGCCTGCTGGCGGGCCTGCAGCAGCACGGTGGCGTTCTGCAGGGCCAGCTTGGTGGTGGAAAGGGTGGTCAGGTTACTGTTCAGCTCGTTGACGCGGGCGCGGCGGGCGGCGTTGGCGTCAATCACGCTCTGGCAACGCGCCTGCTCGCTGCGGTCATCGTCAATCCGCTGCTGCAGTCTCTCCGCTTCCTCCTGGTTTCCGGCTGCCTCGGCGGCGTTCTTCTGGTCGGTCAGCGAGGCAATCTCCACATCCAGCGTCTGAATCCGGGAGACCATCGCCGTGTATTGGGCGTCCAGATAGGCGGAGGTCTGCTCCACCGTCATATTCTGCTCGAGCAGACCTTCGTTCTGGGCCGTGGCGCGGATGGCAGCGTCCGCGGCGTCAATCGCGTTAATCATGGCGCCCATCTTGGCAAGGTCGCTCTGGGCCTCGGCCAGATTGGCGGGCAGCATGGCAGGGTCATACGCCGCGCCGGAGTCGGCAATGACCTGCTTGCAGCTGGCAAACAGGGCATCGTCAATCGGCAGCGTGACCTCCGGCAGGGTGGTGGTGTTGTTCTTGGCCTCCTCCAGCTTGCGGTTGGCGTCATCCAAATCCTTCTGCAGGTCGGCAATCTTCTTTTCCAGCGCGGGGATTTCCTTGTTCAGCTCGGTGATGGCATCCCGCAGCTGGGTCGTCACATCGGCCTTCTGGCTGTTCAGCTGGGCCTTGCCCGCGTCCAGCTGGGCCTGTGCATCGTCCAGCTCCTTCAGGCCGCTGTTGATTTTGGCCTTATTGGCGTCCAACTCCTTCTTGGCCTCGGCCAGACGGTCGCTGACCTGCACCAGCAGCTTGTCATTGACCTCGTCAATTTTATCCTGGTCCAGCGTAATCTCCACGGTCTTTTCCACAAGACCGGTGGTGGAAATGCTGGCCACGCCGTCCACGCGCTCCAGCTGGGGCAGCACGGTTTCGTTCACATAGTCGGACAGCGCGTAGATGTCCATGCCGTCATAGTCCACGGCCACATACTGGGTGGCCATCATATCGGGGCTGATTTCCATCAGCGTGGGCGTGCCGGCCATATCGGGCAGCGTATCACCGAGCTGGTTCACCGCGGTGCTGGCCTTGACCATCGCGCTGTCCATATCGGTGCTTTCCTGATATTCCATATAAATCAGGCTGTAGTTTTCGTTGCTCTGGCTCGTCACGTTCTTCACGCCATTCAGCGTGGATAGGGCGCTTTCCAGCGGCTGGGTGACGTCCGTCTCGACCTGCTCCGGGCTTGCGCCGGGATAGGTTGTGATAACCAGCAGATACGGCAGATTCATGGCGGGCAGCAAATCGGTCTGGATGCCCATCAGACTGACAAAGCCCAGCACCAGCACCAGTATGACCGCCACCAGAATGGTAAATGGCTTCTTTACACTGTATTTTGGCATGGATACGTTCCCTTTCTCTTTCGACCGACCGGTCGGTCGAGTTTATTATAGCACTATGGAAAGGGGATGTAAAGACAAAAAAATATGCCGTGCGGACATATTTTTGTCCGCACGGCGAAGGGCCATGTTATAAGCCGGATTCCCGCGCAATATCCTTGATGGTCATAAAAAAGGACCTCTTTTCTGGTACAGCCGTTATGACTCCACTATACCAGAAAGAGGTCCAAAAGTCTATAATCAGCCCATCGTGATATTCACCTGCACCGTGCTGCCTGCGGGTGCGGGGGTCAGGACGTTGCCGCTTACCGGCTGGCCGTCCACCGTCATGGCCTTGACGCCCTTCTCCACATGGGCGGCGTTGTCGACCGTGATTTCATAGGTGGCACCGCGCCAGACACGGCGCAGGGTGAAGCCGTCCAGCTCATGCGGGATGCAGGGGTCAATCCGCAGCCCTGCCAGCGTCGGCTGCACGCCCAGAATATACTGGCTCACGTCCACAAACGTCCAGGCGGCCGTGCCGGTCAGCCAGCTGTTCTTGGCCTCGCCAAAGCTCGCGGCATCACGGCCCGCCACCATCTGGCTGTAGACATAGGGCTCGGTGCGGTGGATTTCGCTGATGTCCTCGATGTAGGCGGGGCAGGTCTTTTTGTAGATTTCAAAAGCGCGGTCGCCGTGGCCAACTACCGTCTCGGCGCAGCTGACCCACGGGTTGTTGTGGCAGAAGATGCCCGCGTTCTCCTTGTATCCCGGGGGGTAGCTGGAAATCTCGCCCAGTTCCAGATGATACCGGGTGTAGGCAGGCTGCAGCAGTACAATGCCGTACTTGGTATCCAGCTTGTCCTTCACGCTCTGCAGGGCGGTGACAGCCTCGCCGGACTTCACGCCGATGCCCGCCATCACGCACATACCCTGCGGCTCGATGAAGATTTTGCCTTCCTCACATTCCTCGCCGCCGACCACATGGCCGTAGGCATCGTAGGCGCGGCGGAACCATTTGCCGTCCCAGCCTGCGGTCAGGGCGGCGTGCTCCATTGCAGCGGTCTCTTTGCGCACGTCGGCGGCCTCGTCTGCCTGCCCGACGGCGTCCAGGATCTCGGCCAGGGCGTTGCCGTATTTCACATACATACCGGCGATGAAAACGCTCTCAGCCACGGGGCCCTCGCTCGGGCCGGTGGTCTGGAAGCTCTCGCCCGGCTCCTTGCTGAAGCAGTTCAGGTTCAGGCAGTCATTCCAATCGGCGCGGCCAATCAGCGGCAGGCCGTGCGGGCCCTTGTGGTCGCGCAGATAGCCGAAGCTGCGTCGCAGATGCTCGAGCAGCGGCTGGGCCAGCGCGTGGTCATTGTCGAAATCGACCTGCTCCTCCAGAATACTGTAGTCGCCGGTCTCGCCCAAGTAAGCGTAGACCGCGGCAATCAGCCACAGCGGGTCATCGTTGAAGCCGGAGCCAATGTCCATATTGCCCTTCTTGGTCAGGGGCTGGTACTGGTGGTAAGCGCTGCCGTCGGGGAACTGGGTGGCCGCAATGTCCAGAATACGCTCCCTTGCGCGGGCGGGAATCAGGTGCACGAAGCCCAGCAAATCCTGGCAGGAATCGCGGAAGCCCATACCACGGCCGGTGCCGCTTTCATAGTAGCTGGCCGAACGGCTCATATTAAAGGTGACCATGCACTGGTACTGGTTCCAGATATTGACCATACGGTCGAGCTTTTCATCGCTCGACTTGACAGAGTAGGTGGACAGCAGCCTGTTCCAGTGGTCATGCAGGGCGGCCAGTGCGGCGTCCACCTGTGCATCGGTGGCGTAGCGGGCGGCCATCTCCTTGGCGCGGGTCTTGTTGATAACGCCGGGCGCGGCCCACTTTTCCTCCTCTGGGTTCTCGATATAGCCCAGCAGGAAAATCAGGCTGCGGCTCTCGCCTGGGGCCAGCGTGACGTTAATCTGGTGCACGCCGACCGGTGCCCAGCCGTGCGCCACCGAGTTGGTGCAGGCCCCCTTCTCGACAGCCTCGGGGTTGGCGTTGCTGCGCCAGCCGCCCAAAAAGGCGTCGCGGCTCGTGTCAAAGCCGTCCACCGGGGTGTTGACCGTGAACATGGCGTAGTGGTTGCGGCGCTCGCGGTACTCGGTCTTGTGGTAGATGGCGCTGCCCTCGACCTCGACCTCACCGGTTGAGAAGTTGCGCTGGAAGTTGGTGGAATCGTCCACGGCGTTCCAGAGGCAGAACTCTACATAGCTGAACACGGTAAACGTTTTCGGCGCGTCAGACTCGTTGGTCAGCACCAGCCGGTCAATCTCGCAGTTGTCGCTCACGGGAACAAACAGCTCCAGCTTGGCCGCAAGGCCGTTCTTTTTGCCGGTGATGACGCTGTAGCCCAGGCCGTGGCGGCACTCATAGCTGTCCAGCTCGGTCTGGGTGGGCTGCCAGCCGGGGTTCCAGACGGTATCGCCGTCCTTGATATAATAGTAGCGTCCGTTGGAGTCCGCCGGGACGTTGTTGTAGCGGTAGCGGGTGATGCGCCGCAGCTTGGCATCCTTATAGAAGCTGTACCCGCCTGCCGTGTGGGAGACAAGACTGAAAAATGCTTCACTGCCCAGATAGTTAATCCACGGCAGCGGCGTGCGCGGTGTGGTGATGACGTACTCCCGCGCAGCGTCATCGAAATGACCGAACTTCATAGATATCCTCTCCTTTAACCGGAAATGAAAGCTCACGTCGAAAACGATTAAGCTATTGTCTTTACAATAGCGCATTTTCCGCACAAATGCAAGAGGGTCGTGTGAAAATTACGATAAATTGGCAAATTATACAATTTCAGTCGCTTAATTCTGAACGAAACGTCCGCAGTCTGCCTATAGCTTTCCTTATTATATTATAGCGTTTACGCCCGGTTTTCGCTCCTTCGCACGGTCAACGCAGGGATAACTGTTACATTTTGCTTAAAAAGCAACGAAAATCACAAACGAAACCACCAAAAACATCCCCGCAACTTGTGGCAAAACGCCAAATCCAACGATTTTGCACAAAAATCTAGAAAAAGCGCTTGATTTTCTGGTTGACCTGTTGTATAGTAAAAGCACGAAAACGATTAAGTGATTACAAATCCGCTGGGAGGTGATATTCATGGCATCCATCAAGGACATCGCAAAGGCTTGCGGCGTTTCGGTGGCTACCGTGAGTAAGGCGCTGAACGGCCACAGTGATATAAGTCAGGCCACCAAGGAAAAGGTCCGGCAGGCTGCTGACAAGCTGGGCTATATGCCAAACTCCGCAGCGCGTGCCCTGAAAACCAACCGCACCTACAATCTGGGCGTGCTCTTTGTAGACGATGCCCAAAGCGGTCTGACGCATGAGTTCTTCGCCGCCGTGCTGGACAGCTTCAAACGCCACGCTGAGGGCCGGGGCTATGACATCACCTTTATTAACCACAACATTGGCCACGGCCACTCCAGTTATCTGGAGCATTGCCGCTACCGCGGCGTGGACGGCGTGATTGCCGCCTGCGTCCAGTTTGATGACCCCGAGGTCGTGGAGCTGGCCTACAGCAATCTGCCGCTGGTCACCGTTGACCACGTGTTCAACAACCGGGCAGCCGTTCTCTCCGACAATATGGAGGGCATCCGCCGACTGGTGGATGAGCTCGCCGCCCTCGGGCATGAGCGCATCGCCTTTATCCACGGCGAAAAGCACAGCGCCGTCACCCAGAAGCGTCTGGTCGGCTTCTACCGCGCCTGCGAGGCACACGGCATCACGGTGCCGGATGAATACGTCATCCACGGCAGCTACCACGATGTCTCCGGATGCGCGGACGCCACCCGCCGCCTGCTGGCACTGCCCAAAAGGCCCACGGCAATTCTTTTCTCCGATGATTTCTCCGCCATCGGCGGGATTCAGGCCATCCGCGAGGAGGGTCTGCTGATTCCCCGGGACATTTCGGTGGTCGGCTATGACGGCAGCCTGATTTCACAGGTTATGTCGCCCCAGCTTTCCACCTACCACCAGGACACCGAGGCCCTTGGCCGTGAGGCCGCCGCGCTGCTGATTGAGGAGGTCGAAGCTCCCCGCACAGCGCTGCCGGAGCAACGGCTGATTGCAGGCAGCTTCCTGCAGGGGCAGTCCATCGGCCCACCGCCGAAAACCTAATTCTTTGGCTCTCTGCCCGCAAGAGTGCGGGCGCTGAAATGAAATTTCATAATACGTTTCTTTAGAAGGAGGAAAACACAATTATGAAAAAGGCTGTTTCTTTACTGACCGCGACTGCTATGGCAGCAACCATGCTGGTTGGCTGCGGCGGAGGCGCCGCAAGCTCGTCCGCTGCACCGGCTGAATCCACCTCTACCGAGACCGCCAGCAGCACCGCTGAATCCACCACCGCTGAGGAGGGTCAGGTCCTGAACATCTGGTGCTGGAACGATGAGTTCCAGTCCCGCTTCAACGACTACTATCCCGGCGTCAAGGAAGTTGCCGCGGACAAGTCCACCACCACGCTGGACAACGGCGTGACCGTGAAATGGACCATCAACCCCAACGATAACAACAACTATCAGAACAAGCTGGATGAGGCCCTGCTGAAGCAGGACAGCGCCGCCGCCGATGATAAGATTGATATCTTCCTGATTGAGGCTGACTACGCTCTGAAGTATGTTGACTCTGACTACACGCTGGACGTCAAGAAGGACATCGGCCTGACCGATGATGACCTGAAGGACCAGTACCAGTACACGAAGGACATCGTCACGGTGGACGGCGTCCAGAAGGGCACCACCTGGCAGGCAACCCCGGGCCTGTTCGCTTATCGCCGCAGCATCGCCAAGGATGTTCTGGGCACCGATGATCCCGTTGAGGTCCAGGCCGCACTGAGCGATTGGGACAAGTTCAATGACGTGGCCAAGCAGGCCGCTGCCAAGGGCTACAAGATGCTCTCCGGCTACGATGATTCCTATCGCACCTTCTCCAACAACGTGTCCGCCGGTTGGGTGGACGGCACCACCGTCAAGGTTGACCCCAACATCATGAACTGAGTTGACCAGACCAAGGATTACACCGACAACGGCTACAACAACAAGACCAGCCTGTGGAGCGACCAGTGGGCCGCCGATCAGGGCCCTGCCGGTAAGGTTTTCGGCTTCTTCTACTCCACTTGGGGCATCAACTTCACCCTGCTGGGCAACTCTCTTGCAACCCCGACCTCTGAGGGCGGCAAGGAAGAAGTCGGCAACGGTATCTACGGTGACTATGCAGTCTGCCAGGGCCCTCAGCCTTATTACTGGGGCGGTACTTGGATTTGCGCAGCAACCGGCACTGACAACGTTGCTACCATCAAGGACGTTATGTACTCTCTGACCTGCGACTCCGACATCATGACCAAGATTACCGAGGACACGCAGGACTACACCAACAGCAAGAGCGCTATGGATGCCATCGCTGCTGACCCCAGCTTCGGCTCCGACTTCCTGGGCGGCCAGAACCACATTGCTCTGTTCGCAGAGGTTGCTCCCACCATTGATATGTCCAATGCTGGCCCGTACGATCAGGGCTGCAACGAGACCTTCCAGTCCTGCTTCAAGGATTACTTCGACGGCACCGTTGACCTCGAGACCGCAAAGAGCAACTTCGAGAATCAGATTAAGGTTAAGTATCCTGAGCTGACCAGCGTTGAGTGGCCTGCCTGATGCGCTGACCGCACCGCAAAACTGAATCCATACTTATAACACAAGCCACGCCGGGGGCGGGTCAGCGCCCGCCCTCGGTTTTGTATTGTAAAGGCCCTGCCCTTCGTGGGGCAACGCCCGATAAGGAGGGTGAGACCTGTGAAAACCAAACGTAACGGCATGAGCTACGCCAAGTGGGGCTACATCTTCTTAGCGCCATTCTTTATCACGTTCTTTGTATTCCAGTTCTGGCCGTTGGCAACAACGATTTATTACAGCTTCTTTGAATATTTCCGCAGTGGTCTGAAAGTCATCGGCCCCAACTTTGTGGGCTTGAAGAACTACGCCGCGATGATTCAGGAAGTGCCAAAGTATTTCGGCAACACGATGATTATGTGGCTGATGGGCTTCATCCCGCAGATTGTCATCTCGCTGCTGCTGGCCGCATGGTTTACCGACCTACGCCTGAAGCTACGCTTCCAGGGCTTTTTCAAGACGGTCATTTATATGCCCAACCTGATTATGGCCTCTGCATTCGCAATGCTGTTCTTCACGCTGTTCTCCAACTCGGAGACCGGTCCTATCAACTCCATCCTGCTCAAGCTCGGCCTTGTCAGTGAGCCGGTGCGCTGGCTGTCCAACGTCTGGACGGCCCGCGGGCTGGTGGGCCTGATGAACTTCCTGATGTGGTTCGGCAACACCACCATCATCCTGATGGCTGCCATTATGGGCGTTGACCCCGGCCTGTACGAGGCCGCCCAGCTGGACGGTGCGTCCTCGAACCAGATGTTCTGGAAGATTACCATTCCCCTGATTCGCCCGCTGCTGGTCTACACCCTCATCACCAGCCTGATTGGCGGCCTGCAGATGTTCGATGTGCCGCAGGTTCTGACGAACGGCAAGGGCGACCCCAACGGCTCGACCAACACGATTATTATGTACCTGAACCAGCATCTGTACAGCAAGAACTACGGCACTGCCGGTGCTATCTCGGTGCTGATGTTCCTGATTTGCGCGGTGCTCTGTGTGATTATCTACTTCACCCTCACGCAGGAGGATGACGGTCTGACCCGCGAGCAGCGCAAAGCCGAAAAGGCACGCAAAAAAGCAGCACACGCTGCCGCTAAGAAAGGAGCCTGATGGATATGCCGAATGCGACAAAGCCTGTACAGAACACGGAGAAGGCCCAGCACATCCATGACCCGGCCCTGACAGCCCGCCGTGTGATTGCCTACATCGTGCTGTTTTTCCTCAGCTTTTTGTGCCTGTTCTTCTTCTACGTGCTGATTGTCAACTCCACGCACAACAACTTTACCATCCAGCAGGGCTTTGATCCCATGCCCCGCGGCAGCTTTGGCACCAACTTCTACAACACCACCCACGATGCCAACGTGCCGATTCTGACCGGCCTGCGCAACAGTCTGATTGTCTCTGCGGCCAACGCAGCGCTGTCGGTGTATTTCAGCGCGCTGACGGCCTACGCCATCTACGCCTATGACTTCAAGTTCAAAAAGGCGGCGTTCACGATTATCCTGCTCATCATGACAATGCCGACACAGGTTTCCGCGCTGGGCTTTTTGAACCTGATGGACTCGATGCACCTGACCAACACGCTGTGGCCGTTGATTCTGCCCAGCATTGCCGCGCCGACCGTGTTCTTCTTCATGAAGCAGTACATGGATTCCAGCCTCCCGCGTGAGATTATCGACGCAGCGCGCATTGATGGCTCCGGTGAGTTCAACACCTTCAACAAGGTCATTCTTCCCATCCTGAAGCCCGCCATGGCTGTGCAGGCCATCTTCAGTTTCGTCGGCGCGTGGAACAACTACTTCATCCCCGCGTTGATTATCAACGATGCGAAGTGGAAAACCGTTCCCATTCTGGTTGCCCAGCTGCGCAGCGCAGACTTCCTGAAGTTTGATATGGGCAAGGTCTATATGGCCATCACCGTCGCCATCCTGCCCGTCATCATCGTCTACCTCTGCCTGTCCAAGTACATTGTCCGCGGCGTCGCCCTCGGCAGCGTCAAGGGCTAAAAAGAGCTCTGCCTCTGCATAAGTAAAGTCAGAAATAGCCGGCCTGTGCCATTTGGTACAGGCCGGCTATTTGCAAAATGCAGCAGTATCCCCTATAATAAAGGCAGAACAGTTCACGAAGGCGGAGAGCATATGCTGCGGATTGCGGTGGTGGATGATGAGCCGGCTATGCGGGAACAGCTTTGCGGCTATGTACGGCAGTATGCGGAGGAAAACCATCTGGCGGTGGAGGTAGTGCCGTTTGCAGACGGCGCCGCCATTGCCATGCCGTATCAGACCGGGTTTGACATCATCATGCTGGATGTGGATATGCCGCTGCTGGGCGGTATGCCAACGGCGGAGCGCATCCAGAAAGAGGACAAAAACGTTGTACTGATGTTCATTACCAATATGGCCCAGTGCGCCATCCACGGCTATGAGGTGGACGCGCTGGACTTTGTGGTCAAGCCGGTGAGCTATGCGCCGTTCAGTATGCGGCTGGCGCGGGCGGTCAAGCGGGCGCGGCGGCGCGCCGCCATGACGGTATCGCTGCAGACCGATGACGGGTTGAAAATCCTGTCCGTGAATGACATCCTGTGGATAGAAACCGTCGACCACGCGGTCATCTGCCACACAAAAACGGACTCCTTTGTGGTCAAAAGCAGCCTGCAGAACGCCGAGAAGCTGCTGCAGAAGCATGGCTTTGCCCGCTGCAACAAGTGCTATCTGGTCAACCTGCGGCACGTGCAGGGGATTCAGGGGGACGCCGTGCGGGTGGATGATGTGGAGCTGGAGCTCAGCCGCCGCCAGAAAGCCGCCTTCACCCAGGCCATGTTGGAATATGTGGGGGAGATACGATGAACTTTCCCGCCCTGTTGAGCACCCCGGGGTTGGTGTCCACGCTGCTGCTGTGGGTGTCCATACTGGTATACACCCACTCTTTGTCCCATCCGCCCCATGCCCAGCGCACCATGTTGCTGGTGCTGCCGGTGTTGTTTCTGGTCGGCCACGTCAAGATGGGCCACGCAAGCGGCATTGTGTTGCCTGTACTGCTGGATTTTCTGGGGTACGCGCTCTGTGCGTGGGCCGTGTGGCGCACCGCAAAGCTCACGGTCAGCACCGCCGTTTACTGCGCGGTCTGGGTGGTGATAACCACCTACAGCGCCTATGAAATCTGGCTGCTGCTGTGCTGGGTTCTGGATCTGAACGCAGCCATGACGCCTGTCCAGCTGATAGAGGCCCAGATTCTGTTCACCGTAGCATTTTATCTGCTGATTCGGTTTACTGTGGTGCCGATGCTGCCGCTGGTCGAGGGGTTCCGCATACAGCCGCTGCAGCTGGGCAGTGCGCTGGTGCTGGGGCTCATCTTTACGGTGCAGTTTCAGGCGCTTATGCGGATGTACCGTGGCGGGCAGCCGTTTTCCTCCCGCTATGTGTTCGGCACGCTGCTGATACAGCTCTACTGCCCGGCCATTCTGATGGGGCAGAACGCGGCGTTCGGGCTTTCAGCATTGGGCAGGGAGCTGAAAACCGTCAACGCCCTGTATGAGCGCCAGCGCAGCCAGTACCAGACGGCAAAGCGCAATGTGCAGCTTATCAACAAGCGCTGCCATGATTTAAAAATGCAGCTGGCCGCCGTGCGCAAATCTCTGCCCGCGGATTTCCCGGAGCAGGATTGGTCAGATGCCCTGCGCGCCGTCAACCTGCTGGACCATTGCAGCAACACCGGCAATGAGGTGCTGGACACGGTGCTGACCGAGAAGGCGCTGGACTGCGAGACGCACAGCATCAGCATCAACACGGTGGCGGACGGCAAGGCGCTGGCCTTTATGGAGGCCGCAGACCTCTACGCGCTGTTTGCCGGTATGCTGGACGGTGCCATCGGCCTTGTGGCCAATCTGGAGCCGCCCGATTCCCGCCAGATAGATGTAACGGTGGTGCGGCGGGGGATTCTTTGTCAAGCAAGGAGAACCCCCTATGAGTGAAAACGCAAAGGCTGCGAGTGTCAACCGCGCCAAAACCTATCAGCTGGTTTTGTTCCCGCTGAATAACGGTGCCACGAACGTCTATTATGTTCTGGTGCTTTCCTACATTGCCACATTCGGCAGCAAGGTGCTGGCCCTGTCGATGATTTTCGCCTCGGTCATGGTCACCGGTATGCGCCTGTTTGACGCCGTCACCGACCCGGTTATCGGCGCGCTGATGGACCGCACGAACGGCAAGTTCGGCAAGTTCCGGCCGTTTATGGTCATCGGCAACCTGATTATGGCCGTCAGTATTCTGGTGCTGTACTGCCTGACCCCGCTGATTCCCGACACGATGATGTGGGCGCGCTACGCCGTATTTGTCGGCCTGTACGCAGTCTGGGTCATCGGCTACACCTTCCAGACCAGCTGCACCCGCTCCGGCCAGACGGTCCTGACCAATGACCCCAAGCAGCGCCCGCTGTTCACGATTTTCAACACCGTCGGCTCGCTGCTCGGCATGGGTGCCATGCAGTTCTTTGCGCCGATTCTTGCCAAGAATTATGAGGGCGGTTACGCCTCCGCAGGCTTCTTCCGCACGCTGGCTCCGGTCGGCATTGTAATCTCGATTCTGCTCACCCTGCTGGCCGTAATCGGAATCTGGGAGAAGGACCAGCCCAAGTACTTTGGCATCGGCGGCGAAAAGACCGAGAAAATCAAGGTTGCCGAGTATGTGCAGATTATCAAGGAGAACAAGCCGATGCAGCGCCTGATGGTGGCCGGTGCCGGCTGCAAGCTGGCGCTCTCCATCGCCTCCAACACCACCGTGCTGTGTATGCTGTACGGCTGCATGATGGGCAACTATGATGGCCTGTACCTGCCTATGATGGTGCTGGGCTATGTGTTCAGTGTGCCGTTCTTCCTGCTGACGGTGCGCACCAGCCAGAAGCACGGCCAGAAGGCCAGCCTGATGCGTTATGTCAGCGTGGCGCTGGTCTGCTATGTCGGCGTGCTGGTGTTGCTGCTGCTGTGGGGCCACGGTGACGGCTTTACCCTGAGCCTGCTGGGCGAGGGTGGTCTCTCCATTAACCTGTACACGATTCTGTTTGTCCTGCTGTTCGGCATCGGCTACGGCGCGTACTACGCCACCGCCGATATGCCGATTCCGATGGTAGCTGACTGCTCTGACTATGAGACTTACCAGTCCGGCAAGTACATCCCCGGCATTATGGGTACGCTGTTCAGCCTGGTGGATAAGCTGGTGTCCAGCCTGTCCGCCACTGTGGTCGGCGTGGCCGTCAGCTTTATCGGGCTCGAAAGCCTGCCCACCCAGTATGACCCGTACACTCCGGGCATGAACGTGGTGGTTATCGTGCTGTTCTGCGTCATTCCGATGATTGCATGGGCCGCCACCCTGATTGCCATGAAGGGCTACAGCCTGACCGGCGAGAAGATGAAGGAGATTCAGGCCGTCAACGCCTGCCGCCGCGACGCAGTGGCCGACGGTATGAGCCTTGAGGACGCCATGCAGAAATACGTCACGATGGCGGACGTACCGGAAAGCTACGTTTCCTAAACAAAAAAGCTGCGTTGAGACATTTGAACTGCACCCCATTTGTTAGACAGTGCTTGGCGTGGGTGCCGATGACGATCTGGTACTGGCCGCCGTTCTCCATCACCTTGATGACGGCGGGCATCTCGGAGATTTGCTGTGTGACCTCCGCCGAGGGGGTCTCCTTCAGGACAAGGCGCGGACGAGTGGCACAGTTTGCCGCACTGATGATGTTTTCCGGGCCGACAGCCTCGCGGATGTCCGCGGCGAGCTTGGCATAGTCACGAATTTTCGTAGCCATAACAGTGATTCTTCTTCATAGTGTTTTTAACGGAGTGGGTAGAGGATATTCCGTTCCCTGCGCGCTTTGGGAACTGTCATCAGTATAGCCGAAAAGTCTGCGTTGTCAGTAGTTTTGGGTCGTAAAAAACAGCACGCGCCGCAAAGCAACCTATTTTTTGCGGAAAGCGTGCTGTTTTTTGTGTAGTATTACTCATTCGGGCGGTTGTGCACACGCCGTGCCAGGGACTCCAGAAGATAGACCGCCTGGATTTGTGACGAATAATCGTAGTTTTCGGCTTCGTTGCGGCGCATGGTTGTGTAATAAGGCAGCGTCAGGTCGCAGAGCTTGACCAGCGTGATGGGGTAAAATGGGTCTGACACGCAGAGCGCAAATTTGCCCAGATTGGAAAAATACCGCACACCGTAGCTGGCAATGCTGCCGGAATTGCCGATGCCCACCATAAAAATGCGCTCCATGCGGGCAATGATGGCCGCGGCGTTTTCGAGCTTTTCCTGATAGGCCGGTGTGCCGACCCGCCAGAAAAAGGTCTGCAGCTCACTCAAGGAATCGGGGATGTCCTTGTCGCGGGCGTTGGTGCCGCCCTCCTCCTTCAGCTTCCATTTGAACTGCGAGAAGCCCTCGCACCCCATCTTTTTGCAGAAATGCAGCACGGTGGTGGTGGAAACGTGCGCCTCTGTGGCAAGCTCCCGGATGCGCATATAGGGGACGGCGGAGCGATGCTCCATAACATACTGGTAGACAAGTATTTCCAGCTCGTTCAGGCTTTTCAGCGCCTGTGCAGTGAACCATAGGCAGGCTCCTTTGTTGTAGAGGGATAGAGGCCGCGGCCCTGCTTTAAAGGTAGCATCCCGGCAGGAAAATGTCAACCGGCGGCGCAGATTTTGTCTTGTGCCTGCGGCGGCGCGGTGGTATACTTTGGGGGTGGGGCCAGACCGCCCCACCGGAATCATCAAGCAAGGAGGGTGCCGAGATGAAGCTGGTTGTCTGCTTTCCGGGTATTGGCTACCACTGTGATAAGCCGCTGCTGTACTACAGCCGCAAGCTGGCGGCTACCGCCGGGTATGACCACGCGCTTCTGCTGCAATACACCTGCCAGAAGGACGGTCTGCGGGAGAATCCCGCCGCCCTGCGCGCCGCCTTTGACGCCCTGTACACGCAGGCCGAAGCCCAGCTAGCCGCGGTGGGCTGGGCACAATATGACGATGTGCTGTTTCTTTCCAAAAGCATCGGCACGGCCATTGCCTCCGCCTACGCCCAAAAGCACGCCGTGCCCTGCCGCCACGTGCTGTACACGCCGCTGGCCCTGACCTATGAGTTTGCCCCGCAGCACGCGATTGCCTTCCTCGGCACCGCCGACCCATGGAGCGATGTGGACGCCGTCACCGCGCAAAGCCGCGCCAACGGCACGCCGATAACCGTCTACGCGCAGGCAAATCACTCCCTCGAAACACCCGACACCCTGCGAAATATACAGATTTTGGGGGAGGTTATGCAGAATACGGCAGACTTTCTGCACGGCTGTGTTCCCCGCACCATGCCATAGCCCGCCGCCCCACCGAGAATGAACCCGAGAATTACCCCCTGCAGAGAATTGACATTCCTCGCGGGAGCTGTTATAATAAGCTGTACAGCCAATCGGCACCAGTTGTACCGTGCCCGACCGGCCCCGCAGCAAAACCGAATATGCAGACGTATCGAAGCGGTCGTAACGAGATTGACTCGAAATCAATTTGGCAGCAATGCCACGTGGGTTCGAATCCCACCGTCTGCGCCAAAAGCAGCACCTTGCGGGGTGCTGCTTTTTGTTTTTGCGGCAAACTTTGCAAGGGCGCGGGAAAATCCACCGGTCGCACGAAAAAGCGCATTGCAATGTACTTTTGCAATGCGTTTTTTGTCAGCGTTCGAAGTTTAGAATAATTTTAACAGCGTATCATCCGCCGCATCGGTGTACTTTCCTTTTGCCAGCTTTTCATTTCTCAGTTGATTTACAGTGGTACGCATAAGGCGAATTTCCTCTGTGGAAAATGTAACGCATTTGTTTGAATAACCTTATAGCAGAGAAACTTCTTTCGAAGTGTACTTGTGAAAATGCCACGCAAGGATAACATAGAATCGGTATCACTCGCTGATAATTTTCTGATAAATAATGCGAACGAGTGAATCCGGTTCAAACCAGTCGCCCCTTGAAAACTGTAATTGACCCTTAATCGTGATCTTGGAAATGGCAAGATCTTTTGTAAGAAGCCCCTTCTTTACATCTTGCTTTTCAACAACGATTTGTGTAAAGCCGGCATCGGAGAATTCCTGCATAACGTCCTGATAACTTCTTCCGATGCATTTCTTAGCCGAATCGGGAGTTTGGATTCTTCCGTTGTGCAGCGCAGTAAGCTCTTCGGTACTAAGAGGCTCATAGTAAGTGATCATTATTTCAGAATCACTGCGATGCCAAGAATCCTTTTCAAAACTATTGCTTTCGCCTATACTGACAGAAATGACCTGCCCACTCTTTGTAAAAAGCCCTTTTTCAGAGGTCTTGACTGTTTTCACAGAGATAAATCCATCGGATTCAAAAGCGAATTTTACTTCATTGAAATCTTTTCCGATGTAAAATTTAGCGGATTCTCTCACCGGAATTTCTCGACTGGCGGGAGAAAAATCACTTTCAAAGGAGTTCTCATTTAAGTATGACTGGATTTTCCTGAATTGCTCTGTGTCAGACCATTCGTTACATTCATACGCACGAAGAGCGGTAAGAGGATGGTCATATTGACTGAACATTAAAAATTCTAAGGTTTTATCCCACGTTGAATTGGCAACGAGTTCTTTGTAATCTTTTGCCTGTTCCATAAACGCAGACACGCTGGCATCGGCAACAATATCCTTGTCATAACCGGCAAAGCGCATACAGACCTCTACCATCTTATCTGGCGCACCATCATAAAGAACCGCAGCTCTATCTGCGGAAAACTCGCTGCATCTCATCCAATAGGCAAAAGCAATTTGAAGAGGTGCTGTGATTAGAGAGGAAAGACCGGGTAGTTGAAAAGCACCACTCAAAATCAGCCTGCCCATCGTGGTATAAAGAACATGGTGACAAGCTATATGTCCGCACTCGTGAGCAAGAACAGTTGGAATCAATTCATCCGGCAAGGTTTCAAGTAGCCCCGACGTCATCACGATAAAGGGCTTTGTATCTCCGCTGGTATACGAATTGGGAGAAACATTCAATTCGATATATAAATCAGGAACCTCAATGCCAAGTTTTTTGCAAATAGGTGGAAGCATATCATAATACTTGGACATTTGATTCTCGCCTAGCCGTAGACGCGAGGACATATTAGATAGCTGATACTGACGTTCGTTCCAAATGCTCATAAATCCCTTCAAAAGCGGTGCGAAGCCCGGAATGGATTTCAATGCCTGTAGTGCCGCCTTGTCTGAGTCGTGCATGAAAACGCTTGTGTTCATTGCCATTTGAAGTATCCTCCTCTTTTATGGAATCATCCTTCTTAAGAATAGCACAACACGACACGAAATACTAGACCTTTTCAAATTAACGGAACGCAAGATTTTGAATGTTGCCATACAATTCTTACCGTCCGTCCACATAGGACACGGAATTGATAACGAAGTGGTTGTGCAGGTTATCCGTATTCATATGGGTGGCAACCAGCACTTGGAAACGCTTGCCCCAGACCTTGCGTGCCAGCGCCACGCCGATTTCGTGGCACTGCTCCGGGGTTACCTCGCCCTCGCGGAAACTCTGGTAGGCATGGAGCGCCACCACGCCGTCTGTTTTACCAAAGCGTGCCTGTACAGCCCGCATATCTTCCCACGCATGGTCTGCCCTGCAATGGATGCCGGTGACAAGCTGGGCGCTCTCGTTCAGCTTGGTCTTGGCATCGTTCTCTGCATAGTGCAGCGTTTGGGCAAGGGCATCGTATTCGGTTTTGTCCGGGTTGGCGGCATAATCAAGGACGCGCTGTAAGCTGTCCTTAATCGTCCAGATCTTAGTTACCGCCAATGAGCAGGTCCCTTATTTCATCTGCACAGGCTGTAATTTTAGCACCTGCACTCGGTTGACAGTTTTCTGCCATTTCATCAATCTTATCCAACACATCAAATACCTCCTTGGGCGGGTGTCCACCCGGTTCATATCCCAGCGCCCGCTGGCGTAAGTATTCCGAGAGCGACAGCCCGCATCGTTTAGCCATCAGCGTCATTTTTCGTTTCTCTGTGACGCTGACGCGAACATTGATTCCAACGCTGCGTTTTCTCATGCGCCAGCGGCCTCACAGGGGTTCGGGGCTGTCCCCGTAGGCTTTTCGGCGGGTTGCCCTGTGGCAACACTTCGCCCATGCTTGCTCTCCTTACGCGACCCTTGTGACGCTAATGACGCTGATGACGCTGTTTGTGAGATATCCCATTTGAAAAGCTGGGTTATGTCAATTTCAGCGTCATTAGCGTCATCTGCGTCATTTCCGTCACGAGAGAACTTCATCTGCCGCGCCTGCGAGGTGCGGTGGGTTTCATAGCGGATACCTCTTGGGGTGAATACGGTATCGTAATGCTCCACGATTTTCCGGGTCAGCTGGTGGGGCAAAACGCCCTCAATATCGGCTGCAGAAAGCAATTCGGTAGCCGTGCCTTGCCATGTTCCGACACTATCGATGTAGTCAGCCACTTTCCAAAGGTAACTCGGCACAGCCTTAGCGATAATTTGTTCGGTGCTTTCTTCCTCATCCAGTATCCAAACGCAGTTTTCTTCGTGCAGACGCAGCGTTTTGTTATCCATATCGCGCCCGGTCACCAAGATGCTGGCGGTCTGGCTCATACGCTTGCGCTGCATGACCCAGCTGGTATCGGACGCGCCCATCAAACCGTTGGAGCCTGCAATCTGCTGGAACGGATCATCTGCGGCTTGTTTGCGCAGATGGTGGATCAGCAAAATGCAGACATTGTACTTATCAGCCAGTGCCTTCAACGCACTGATTTCCTTGTAATCGCTGGCATACATACTGTTGTTCTGGTCGCTGGAGCGCACCTTTTGTAAGGTATCGATGACGATCAGCCCGGTATCCGGGTGCTGGTAGATAAAGCTGACAAGCTGTTCCTCCAGCCCCTGCCCGATGCTGCTGCATTCCGTCTGCATGACCAGCCGTTCGGGGGCTTCTTCGCTGCCCACAAGCTGGAGAAGGCGCTTTTGCAGGCGGTTAAAGGTATCCTCCAGCGAGAGATAAAGCACGGTGTGCGGCTCAATTTCGCGTCCCCACATAGGCTTTCCCTGCGCCACCTGCAAACACAGCCACAAGGTTAGCCAGCTTTTGCCCGCTTTGCTGGGGCCGGCAAACAGCGCAAGACCGGCGGGGAGCAAATCAGGGATGATCCACTTGACCGGCGGCAGCGGCGTGGAGAGGAGTTCTTCGGCGGAGATCGTTTTCGGAAGTTTTTCATAATTCATTCGCATCGTCCTTTCTGTTTTGGTATATATCTATTATCTCATACTATCGTCGTTTTGTGTGTAGTAAGTTTTACTCTCTAGTGTTAAGTTGTACGGCTCACGCTGCCACACAGCCCCACAAACGCGCCAAACGGCGGGTCTGCGGGTGATGTCGCGTCCGTGTGCGACGCGGGGCATCCGCCCCACACCGGGCGGATTTGGGCGGTTACTGCAAGTGAATCAGAACTGATTCACTTTTATGCCTTACGCTCTGGAAAGTGAATCAAATCTGATTCACTTGCAATAAATTCCCCGAAAGTATACGGTTCTGATTCCCTACTTTTATTAGACTGGAAAATGTGAATCGGTTTCGCATACTTTCGGGATAACTTTTCGATTTACAGCTGCATTTGTCCACTTTGCCCCAGCTGCGGGGACGACTTGCAAGGCTGCCGTTCGGCTGCAACGGCATCATGGGTATTTTTACCCCAGCCAGGTTCTCTGCCTGCCGCCCTCATTGTGTGAACTATGACTGGACGGAAGTATCTTTACGACCACATCTGTCATTGCGCTCCACTCCGCCACGGGGTGTTTACCAGAGACTGAATCGCTCGTGCCCGGTGGCAGTCATGGCGCGTACTCTGTCTGCGCTGCCGTACTCGTAAGTTGACGGCAATGTGGTGAATGTACCTTGCTTGTCGGATATGCAGTTTTCAAGGTGCCGAATCTATTTGAGACGGGGAGGTGCTCTTACCAGAATCAAGGCAGCTCCTACGCGCTCACGCGGGTCTGACCGCACGGACTTTTCAGAACATAATTGATCACATTGATTTTTGGGATTTTGTAGGCGTTTCCCAGCCGGATGCAGCTGATTTCGCCCTCCCCCAGCAGATCATAGGCCGCGTGGCGGCTGATACCCAGCATGGCTTGCAGATCCTTGACCGTTACAATGTCCGGGTACTCCGCAAACATGAGCTTGTACATTTCCCTGATTTCTTTACAATCCATTCGATCACCATCCTTACATCAGTATTTTGCCTTCGCTTGCAAGCGAAGTATACATATAAGATACTTCGCTCACGAGCGAATGTCAATAGAAGTCACAAAAAATTCATTTTTCGATTTTTCACTTGCGCTTTCATGTTATGGTGTGCTACAATAGAGAAAATTTATTGGAGGGCTTTTTTCATGGAAGTAGGTCAAAAAATCAAACTAGTACGACTTCATAGAGGTCTGACACAAAAACAACTGGGTGACCTTCTCAATCTTGGGGACGGCGGCGCGAATCGAATCGCACAATATGAAATAGGATACCGTGTTCCCAAGCCATCTCTACTGAAGGAAATCGCAAAAGTTTTGGATGTCAAGGAAGAAACATTTTTCGTAAGCGACAAGTTTCTTCCGGATATTCTGCGGACAATTATGTGGTATGATTTTGAACATAGAAGATCTTTCAAACTGGCTGAAACCACGCTTGATGCTTCGATTGCGCCGATAGAAAGTAAAACAATCGAACTGCGCGGCAACGCCTGCACCACATGGGGCGACTCAATCGCACCCGCAACCGTACTGTGGGTGAATGTACCACTCTTTAATGACCTCATGAAGGAGTGGCTTACCCGAAAGCAGGAACTTGCCTCCGGCACTATCACAAAATCCGAGTATCTCGAATGGTTGCTCCAATGGCCCGCTTCCTCCGATATGGCCGGGAAGCGCGAACCGAAAAGAAAATGGAGAAAAGCCAAATAAAAGGTATCACCGCGTTCCATAACCATCCATAAAATCATATACCAAGAAAAGCACACACGACCAAATCCGCTGAAAAAATCAGATGGATTGGTATCGCGTGTGCTTTCCTTAGTTTTAGATGATTTTGTGTGAGGATCCTATTTGCGGCTGTTATTCATTTTCCGTTTTATAATATGTCTGCTGTTCCAACAGAACATCCAACATTTTATTTACGCTTACCAGAGGATATTCTTAAGTGAAATCCTCAAATTGCCAGACGGTGTCTGGCAATTTGAGATGTCGCACCACGGTGGAATGCTGTTAACTTTTGATAAGAATTATGGAATTGAATTATCTTATTAGAAAAGCGGTATAATTATTGCAGAACGATAGCGTTCGGATTACACGCCGTGAAAAGACTTTGTCGCAATCATATCTTAACTATTAGATTTTCCAGTCAGTGTCTGGAAAATTGAGTTTGATGCCACATTCTATTTTGTGAGGGCATGCATTCAACATTACCGATTGTGGAAATTCTACATTGCTGATACAGTGACCTGTAAATTCTAGGCGGCGCTAATTATCAATTAAGTCTTAATCTTGTCGTTTCTTGCCTAATGGCTCGCTCTGCCCCGCATTCAATCTATCTAACAAGATATCCGTAATGCAGCATCTGGCGGCGTATAAGAGCTTCGCAGCGGTCACATATCTCTTGGCTGTATGCGATTCGATAGCTGTCGATGAGCACCTTTACATCGTTTGTGTTAAAGTTGAAGTGAAGCTGTATACCGTATAATTCCTCTGCCGCATCAAGCTGATCATCAAAATATCTCGATAAAGACTTGACTTCAACGGCCTTTAGACAATCCTCTAAGCTGCGTTCAAGAGGAAAATCCATATTGGTATTCAACGGTACGATCACCGGCACCCCCGCGCTTGCCACCGGCAGCGGCACGGAGAACGACCCCTATCAGATTTCCTCCGCCGAGGGGCTGAAATGGTTCCGGGATAAGGTGAATAATGCCAAAACCCCAGATGAAACCAAAATCTGCGCTGTGCTGACTGCGGACATTGATTTGAATAATGAGGAATGGACGCCCATCGGCCCGAGTGAATCCAGTGCCTATACCGGTACCTTTGACGGGCAGGGACACACCGTCAGGAATCTGAGCATAACCGGCGATGTCAAGCGCGCCGGTCTGTTCGGCTGCGTAATAGGCGGTGCCATCCGGAAACTGACGGTGGCAGGCTCGGTGTCATGTACTGTTGACCAGGGGTGGTGCGGCGGCATTGCGGGCTACGCTGAGAGAGAAACCATTGAAAACTGCGCCAGCCTCTGCACGGTCTCCTACACAGGCAAAGATGCCAGAGTCGGCGGAATTGTCGGATATGTCCCCAGTTCAAGTTCTATGACAATAATCTGCGATTGCTATAACATCGGCAACATCACCGGCAGTAGCGACACCGGCGGTATCTGCGGTTATAATCTTTCCGGACGAATTTTCAACTGCTATAATGTCGGCGAAATCACTGGTGGCAATTATGTTAGTAAAATCGTAGGCTACGGCCAAGCTAATAACAACCCCACCAACTGCTACTATCTGAGCGACACAGATACAGATCCCGCAGCCAAAACCGCCGCGGAATTTGCTGACAGGACAGTAGTGCTGAAGCTGCTCAAGGCTGGCCGCAACGATTCTCCATGGGACAGCTGCCAGTATGTGGCTACGGCAGGAATAACCCTGCCCGTGTTCAATGGACAGGGCGATGCCCATAATGCCAATGGGGGTCGGCAAGAACAGCTCCGGGTCACGAAACAGCTTTTCGTAGTGTCGGAGCTGCTTGTCGGTCAGGCTGCAAAATTCCTCCCCGGAAAAACCGCAAATAAAAAAATTGCCCGCGATAATATCATAATCCTCAAGGGAACGGTTCAGCGGCAGACCATCCACCTTGCCCGAATCGTTGCAGATAAGCGCCACATCGTCCTTTGACCATGGGTATACGGCTTGCATATCCCCACCGACAAGCTGCTGAAGCGTGCGCAGCTCATTCATAGCGAACCGTTCTTCCGGATGCTTGCCCGGCTGAATATACAGAATTCGGATTTTGTTCTCGTTTATCAGGTAGAAAACTCCTTTTTGATAAAAAAATACCGCTGTATCGGGTGATACAGCGGGGGTGACAAAGAATTTGGGGAATTGAACCGTAATCTCCTATGATATATATCAAAATGCTCATTTTTGAATAGTTGTATTCACTGATAATGCGCTGACAATTGATATAGTCCCCTTAGAGTAGACATCTAAAAAAGCAAAAATTTTCAAGTCTACACTAAGGGGGCTTTATTATGTCAAGAAGAAGGAACAAGTACTACGACAGGAAGCTAAAGCTGCAAGCAGTGCAGGATTATCTTGGAGGCGGTGGCAGTTTACGGACTATTTGCAAAAAACACGGGATCAAAGACAAAAAGCAGCTGCGGAACTGGATAAAGTGGTATAATGGTCATAAAGAAATCAAGGAGAGGCGAGCAGCCGGAACGGAGATTTATATGACCAAGGGCAGAAAGACAACAGAAAAGGTCCGCGCGAACTCCCGTTTTTCCTCTGCGCTGGCATTTTTGAGCAGCATTATGCTTCATTGCTCTGTGGTTGCTGCGTTGCTTCCGTAATAAATCCCGGCATTCCGATGCCGATTGGATTTTCTGGTGGATGGCGTGTAAGAAAAAGTGTTTGGGGGTGTCATTTTGTGGAGACACCCTGTTCAATCGCCAGAGTTATTTCATCGACTTCTTTTTTTCCAAGAGGATACAAGGTCCCAAAAACCAGCCCGGCAGCAGCGCACAGGATCAGCGGAAGCATGATGGAACAGAAGATGATGCCGTCTTCGACGCTCTGCGGTTGTTGCGCTGCTCCTCCAATAAATCCTGTTGCCGCCAACATATATCCAGGGATTGCCCCCGCAACGCCTTGGGCGGCTTTGGAGACAAACGAGGACAGGGATGCGACGGCGGCTTCGGCTCGTTTGCCGGTTTTATATTGCACATACATCGTGTTGTCGGCCTGAATGCCGTAGGCAAGGGGTCCGATAAAGCCCCCACCGATCCCGGCGAAAACAGCGCCCAAATAGATCAGCAGCAGAGACCGGACATCTATAAACCGGATCAGTGACCCACCTACGGCAACGATGATCCCCGCGAGAAAAACGTTTTTCTTTCCGAGTTTGTTTGCCAAAACAGGTGCCACAGCCATGCCGAGCAGAGTAATCACAAGGGAAATAACCGAAACACCTGACATCAGTTTGAGATCCTTCATAATATAAGTGTAGAAAAAGGTGCCGGTGCCACTGCTAAGGGAGGTGCCGACCGTGGATAGCAGAATCGTGAGGAAGTGCGTCCAGACTGGCTTGAAGCGAAGGAACTGAAACAATTCCCGCAGGCTATACCGTTCGTCGTCGGTGCCTTTGGGCGTTATCCATTCATGTGTTGCAGCTTGCCTCCAAAGTTTAGCAAAACAAATGATTTTATGCTGTTCTCCCGTACAAACGAGAAACAGCCGATCAGATCGTCCAACGGGATCATGCGGCAAAATCCCCCCCAAAAAATCCGGGATTCTGATGCCGATTGGATTTTTGGGAGGGATGCAGGAAAAAGTGCTTCTCAGCCGCAAGGGATTGACGTAGAGATAACTTAGTACCGATTGATCATCTGTGCTTCCGCTTCCTCGCGGGTGATCTCACCATTGTTGCACTTGGACATGAGCTGAACATCATGGTCGTTGAGTTTGTACAGGCGCAGGACGAGCAGCGTGCAGATCCCCCCAATGATGCTGCCAAGGCAGCTGAAGGTCCACAATTTATCGGCAAACCCTGCCGCCTGAATGACGCCCTCACCTTCTTTGAAACCGATCAGAGTCAGGGCAAAAACGCTGACGGCGGTTGCGACCGCACCGTTCAGTTTGGTAAAGAACGTCTGCGCCGCAAAAGTAACGCCACGCATTTTCAGTCCGGTTTTGTACTGCCCGTACTCATAACAATCGGGGGTGAATTGGTATTGCAGGATCGCGGCGATGCCCAGAGGAAATCCACCCAGTGCGTTTAGGATCACATAGACCATCATGTTCTCATATCCGGCTATGTAGCGAACGATGCCCAAAATCAAAGCAAACATATAGGAGAAATAGAAAATTTTGAATTTGTCATATTTCTTGCATAGTTGTACAGCAATCGCCGCACCGATCAGTGTCGGAACGATCACCGCCATCGAGACAAAGGAAGCAATTTCTTCGCCGCCGAGGCAATACCGGGCAATGTATAACCCCCAGGTGGCACCAACATTGAGCAGACTGCTGATAAGAGGAGCAGCAAAGAAAATCAACAGGTATTTATTGGAACGCAGGCATTCAACCATATCGCGCAGCGTATAGTTTTCCTCGGCTCCTCCATCCCGTGCTTTTTCTCTTTCGATCACGCGCTCTTTTGCAAACAGACACATCGGGATCATCATGGCAGCGGACAAAATGGACAACACGATCACAGTCGTAGCCCAGCCGCCCAAACTCTGTCTGACCAGTGGCAAAAGGATGCCGGTCACAATGCCGGCAAAAATTGCAAAAATTCTTCCGATGCTGTTCAGGGACACGCGCTCTTTCTGGTCAAGCGTCATTGTAGTGACAATGCCAAAAATCGGCACATCGCAAAGCGTATAGGCTGTATCCCACAGCATATAGGCAAGGGTCGCCCAGATGACCTTGGCCACCAACGGGATGCCCGTAGGGATCACGAAAAGAAGAATGGTAGAGACCGGGATCGCGATGACAGACATTCGGAGCCAGGGGAGAAATTTTCCTTTCTTAAAATGCACCTTATCCATGATCATGCCGAAGATGGGATCGTTGATGGCATCCCATACTTTTGTGATCAGTGCCACGACCGCAACCAAAGCCGCCGTGATGCCGACATCCGTGAAATAAGTGGTCATGTATCCAATCAGGCCGTAGAATACGTTCTGGCCCATAAAATACATACCGTAGCTGAATTTTTCCTTTTTGGTAACAGCGTTTTCCATTATGTTATCCTTCCTTTCCGTGTGTTGGAAAATGGGGCGTTCCATCGCGGTGCCGCCCGCTGATCTGACGTTTTTGCCCGGAATTACTGCTTTACATCGCAATCAAACGTATAGGAACCACTTCCGATCATGTACGAACTTCCGTCTGGCAGGTTTACCACTGCCGTAGTGTTGCAGGGGATATCCACTTCTATATCTTCATGGTCTGTATTGACTGTTTGCTTTAAGTCTTGTAAGCTCCATAATGGTCTCCTGCGCTTGTAGAAATTAGCGTTCCTTCGTCGGAAACGTGTTCCCGAAACGTTCAAAATTCTTCCAGCAATACGTTGAGACGTTGTGCTTGCTCTGCGCTCACCCCGCCCGCGAAAGCTTCTGCGGCCTGCCGCAGCGTAAGCCCATACGCAAGATCCGGGATCATATCCACCTCCATCATATTGGAAAGGAACGCCCTGATCGCCGGCTCAGCCAACAAGTCTTCCAGCGTGGAGTCTACGCTGTAGCTTTTTTTCAAGGGGCTTGCGGCCTTGTAGGTGACCGTATATTGCCCGGCCTTTACGCAGCAGATCCCGTTTTCCACCGTTTCAAACAAAGGGTTATCCGTATCGTGGTATACGGAGTCTGGCGCATACGGAAGGATCACCTGCGCCTTTGCACCGAACGGAACGGTGACGGTGACTGTGATTTGGTCGCCGTTTGCGATCTGCCACCCACAGCGATAGCACCCGCTGGCCGAATCGTAAACCGCGCTTGCCGAGCCCAACTTGTGATCCACCTTGGGGCTGATGCGCATCATCTTGCCGCCCGGGCCTTGCTCCGTCACATCGATCCCGGCTACATGGCGGAAGATCCACTCCAATACAGCGCCATAGGAATAATGATTCAGGCTGTTCATCCCGGTGCTGGAAATGCGACCGTTTTCATCCAGCGAGTTCCAGCGCTCCCACACCGTTGTGGCCCCTAACTTTACTTCGTGGAGCCAGCCCGGGTACTCCTCGTTCAGGAGTAGCCGATAAGCCAAATCCGTCATGCCATGCTCGGTCAGGACGTTACACAGCAGCGGGGTCCCCACAAAGCCGGTGTTCAGCTTATTTTTGTTGTCCCGAAGGAGTTTTCGGAGCATCTGCTCCGTCAGACGTTCATTGTCCGACAAATGGTATTTCAGTGCAAGGACGAGCCCTGTCTGCGTTTTCACGGCACATCTGCCGGTAGCGGTAAAATATTCTTCCTTCACCACCTGCCACTGGCGGTCGGCGATGGCCTGGTAGTTCTGTCTTGTTTCTTCCAGACCGAGAACTGCGGCCGCTTTGGCAACGATCTGGGCACTTGCCGCATAGTAGATGTCAGCGATGTAGGCTTCGTCCGTCGCCCCGTAAACGCTGTTTGCAACGGCCCCGGCACGGTCAAGCGCCAGCCAGTCTCCGTAATGAAAAACCTGTCTCCATCCATGGTGATTGCCGTCGATCTTGCGGATATAATCGACCCATGCTTTCATGCTCTCGATCTGGTTTTCAAGGATCGTTTTGTCACCGCTGAACAAATATACATTCCACGGAATGATACACGCAGCATCGCCCCATGCGCAGGAACACTTGCTCGGCCCGAATGTGGGGACGACCTCGGGGACCATACCGCCAGCCAAGAGCTGTTCCTGATACAGATCGTATAAATATTTCCGATAGAAGGCAAACGAATCGGCCAGATAGCTTGCCGTTGCGGAAAAGACCTGCGTATCGCCGGTCCAGCCCATTCGCTCATCGCGTTGCGGGCAATCGGTTGGCACATCGAGAAAGTTTCCCCTCATGCCCCATTCTACATTAGAGATCAGTTGATTTACCAGCGCATTGCCCGTTTTCACGTTGCCGATGCTCTCGTAATCGCTGTGCAGCACGATGGCTGTAAAATCCTCGCATGACAGGTTGGAAACACCGCTGACCTTTACATAACGGTAGCCATAGTATGTAAAATGGGGAACAATGGTTTTTTCTTTTCCATCTGAGACATAGATATATTCCGAAAGTGCCGTTCTCAGGTTTTCGTTATAGAAACACCCATCTTGAAGCACCTCGCCGGTTTGAATGCGAATCGTTGTCCCCGCCGGTTCCCGCACACGCAGTTGGAAAATTCCTGTGATTTCCTGCCCCAAATCGAATACTTCTTCACCGCGCGGCGTATGGATCAACGCCACCGGCTTCCGCAGCATTTGTGCCTTGACCGGGATAGACAGCCGTTCCATAAGCCGCCCCTTCGGTGCCTGTGCGATCCGTGCGCAGCATTCCGGGGTAGGCGGCAAGGTATCATCCCGCCGTTCGCCGTCATAAATGTTGGAGAACCACAGGTTGCTTCGTTTTACCGACCAAGTCTCATCGGTGCCGACCACCTCGTTTGTGCCATCTTGGTACGCAATGTGAATCTCCGCGATCAGCTTCCATTCACTTCCATAGTATTCTTTCCGCTCAGGATTGCTGAATCCGAACCGCCCTTTGTACCAGCCGTTTCCCAGCAGGATCGACAGCATACCACCTTCTGATACCTGCTCCGTAACATCATAAGTCTGGTACTGAATCCACTGTGCATAATTGTTACAGTACGGCGTTAAATACTCGTCGCCGATTTTGCTCGATACTTTGCTGGTTTCCCCCAGAAAATATGCTTCGTACAATCCCAGACCGCAAATATACAGCCTTGCGCGTGCAACTGCCCGGGTCGGGCTGATCCGCTTGGAAAAAATCGGATGACGTTGCTGGCTGCTGTCACAGGTGATCCACTGGGCTGTCCATGGCTCCTCCATTTTGGCGGTCTCAAAAAACTGCACGTCGGACTCGATCGTTTCTGCGGCATCCGTTGCCACAAGGACTTTCCAGTAATATCTTGTGTAGGGTTGTGGATCAAATTCTACCCTTGCGGCGCGGCTGTCAAGTGCGGCCTCTCCCGTATCGAAGCAAAGCGTGGTAAGGGTCGGCTCTTTGCTGATCACGATCCTTGCGTGGCGCTGTTCCTGCCCTTTGCACCCTTTTACCTTCCACGAAAACACCAGCGGCTTCAGAGCATAGCCTACAGGGTTTGTGATGTGATTGGTTTTTGCAGCATAAATCTCGCCCATACGGTTTTCCTCGCTTCTCTGTTATCTGTGCGCTTCCCAAAAGACAACTGCTTCCTGAAGCCAGTTTTTCACTTTGGTTTCTGACCCAATGCCAAAGCCATGCCCCAGACCGTCAATGATTTTGACGCTTACATTTTCTTTGCCCAGTGTTTTTTCCAACGCCGGAAGCTGTGCTTCTACGTTGGCAAAGCCGAACTCATCCTGACGCCCTGCGATGGAAAACACGGCCAAACCTTGATCCTCCGGGAGTGCTTTGATATTCCAATCCAGTCCGTACATAGGAAAAATCGCCTTCGGTCTTGGCAGGTGATGATTGTGGCAGCAATCGGCATAGCTTGCAAAAGAATAGGCTGTCGTCATAAGTCCCCCGGCCGAGAACCCGAAGATGGCATAATCATCCATACAGATCGCAAGTTCCTTTTGATGGTTCGTCAGATAACGGATCGCCTGTGTCAGTTCCTTAGCAGCTGCCTGCCCCTGCTTCAACGGCTCTGTTTCGCCCAGTTGCTTGCCGATCGGATAGCTGAGGACAAAGACGGAATATCCCATTTTATGCAGTTCCATCGCGATGGGGTATCCCTCGCAATCCGTCACATTAGAAATGAAACCGCCCCCGGGAACCACAATGGCAAGTGGCTTGCCCGGCTGCCCGTAGTAAAACATTCCCGTCAGATGGCTTCGATAGGGATGGTCCTTCATGGCTTCCTGCGGGTACAGGCCGGACACCAATTTGGCTTGTCCCTTCTCCACAAGGCCCGTCAGATAATTGAACGCATCCAGCGCGGTGTCGGTCTGTTCCGCACGGCCCTGTGCCTGCATGAAATCCTTGTACTTTGCAGGGGCAATGGCTTTTAGCGCGTTATCCTCCAGATTGAAGAACATATGATTAAAGCCGCCAAAGATTGGATGCTGCATAAAAAAACCGACCTTGTCCTCCTTGGTTGCCGGTCGGAAGTGTCCGCTTTCATCATAATAACAGCTTTCCTTTATTTTGGGGAAGCCGCATAAGCCGAAAAGTGCTGGCAGAAACACCGCCTTTTTTTGATACACATACCAAATCGCGCCTGCCACACAGAACAAAAGAGCGGCCAATGCCCCACAAACGATTTTCATACCCGTTTCGTCCTCCCTTTTACGAATATCTTACGGGAAATCTGCTTTACCCCAACGGAAACCAAAGAGCGTGCCGTCCATGGTCAGTCATCGGCTTTGATGCCGACTTTTTTACGCTGTTGGGTTGGTTCTCGCCATTATTATAGCACGCTCCACGTGCTGCCACCACACG
The DNA here is from genome assembly GCF_024462815.1 of Gemmiger formicilis. GTDB lineage: Bacteria > Bacillota > Clostridia > Oscillospirales > Ruminococcaceae > Gemmiger. The sequence continues at coordinate 15,684 of NZ_JANGCG010000013.1, read as the reverse complement.
GAAACAACTAATCCTGTATGATTTCAACGGCTTTCTCCGCAGTTCCGGGAAAGCGGAGTACATCCCGCAAGGGAACACCAACGGCTTGTATCCGGGTAGGCGTGGCTCTGGGCGCACCCGCCGGTGTATGCCATAGCAAACGGTGGTCTTGGTGCGATCCGCGCCAAGACCACCGCTTTTATAGTTTCAAAATGCAACAGGAGGCACCCATTTCGGGTGCCTCCTGTCAGACTGTCGAAAAACCTTCTTTGGCTTTATCTTGCATTTACAACCTATCGATTGTTTTGTAGGGAACGGTCTTGACCGTTCCGTGCTGCCTTGCCAAAAGCACGACGTAACGAGAAAACCGCGCGCCATTCGGCGCGATTTTATGCGCTGCGCGCGGCCAGATGTGCGGATGGGTCGAGACCCATCCCTACAAATCTTCCGGTAACAGGCTTTTTCTACAAGCTGACAGGAGGCACCCATTTCGGGTGCCTCCTGTTGTGTCAAGAAGGAAAACGCGGCCCTTTATTGACCCAGATAATCGTACAGGTACGCCTCCATCTTGGGGGTCCACCAGTTCAGGTAGCCCGCCTGCGTGGGATGGATGCCGTCGAACATATAGAGCTTGTAATCTTCCTCAGAAACTTGATTCATTTCGGCATCATTCCACAGGTCGATGACCCCGATCTCATACTTTTCCTGCAACTTCAGCAGCTGCTCCACCATCTTGCCGTAGGCGGGGCTGTCGTACTGGGTGCCCGTATAGAACACCACCGGGCAATGCCATGTGGTGTCGGCATATACGATGATGTATTCGAGCGCGCCAAGGACGGTTTTGGTGTCAAAGTCCTCCAAATTGCGGGAACTGCTGATTTCCCCCAGCGGGATCGCGTTGCTTGCATCGTTGGTGGAAAGCTGGCAGATGAACGCATCAAACTGTGCGTTGGGGTCGATATTGTGCAGCATCCGCTGGATGTAGGAGGTCTTGTCGTTGTCGGCCAATGTGGTGCCGCCGACAGCCTCTTTGACATAGGTGCAGTTGTTGCGAACGGCAATGTACTCCGCAAAGGAGGTTTCCAGCGAGGCAGCCCCCTCGGTCACCGAGGACCCCAAAAAGCACAGGTTCATACCGCTCAACGGGCTGTTTTCCACCGGCGCCACGTTTTCGGGGCGGTAGATCTCGGCGTTGCCGGGCAAGCTTTTGAGGTACATCGTATTCAGGAAGCGGAACGGCCCATGGCCCAAAAGACCTTGCAGAGCACCATAAGCCAGCGCTAATAGCAGGACCAGGATCAGAGCAATGATCAAAAGGACTTTTCCTACTTTTTTCATACAAACTATCTTCTTTCTTCACTTGAGTTTCCGGATGTCCCGCGCCGTGTAACAGGGGATCACGAGAGAACTTCAGATACAAAGCCCTTTACTGCGCCAGCAGCAGGTTCATCTGCTGGATCAGCAGCTCGACCTGATCACCGGGGATCACGCTGACCAGAGATTTCAGCGGCATTTCCATGATCATCTTTTTCATCATGTTCATCGACCCTTCATCCAACCCATCGGTACCGGCGCTTTGCGCAAGCGGGGCCAACAACTGCATGATGGTCGGCGCGGTCTTGGGGCAGGTCAGCAACTCGCCTAGTGTGGTGGTCAGTGTTACGACAAAGGGGAGTTGTTTTTCGGTGGTAAAGGACAACTCGGCCGTCAGGCGGATGTCGTCGCTGGCGCGACCCACCATGACCTCATACACGCCGCTGGGGGCAAACCAGTCGTGCAGGCGTTCCTCATAGTAGCTCAAGTCGCGTGCCGCCAGCGTCAGGGTCACCGTCTTGCACTCGCCCGGTTCCAGCAGTACCTTGGCAAAGCCGCGCAGCTCTTTGCTGGGACGCTCCGGTGTGCCGTTTTTGTCGCGGACGTAAAGCTGGACGACCTCGCGCCCGGCCACCTTGCCGGTGTTGGTCACATCCACACTGACGGTGACAGTCTGGCCATCCTGCAATGCGGGCGCGGAAAGCTGCAAATTGCTGTAAGCGAACTCGGTGTAGGACAAGCCGTGACCGAACGCAAAGCGGACAGGGACCTGCTTGGTATCGTAGTAGCGGTAGCCGACAAAGACATCCTCGCCATAGGCAACACGCTTGTCATTGCCCGGAAAGTGCAAATAGCTGGGGTTGTCCTGCAAACGGAGCGGGAAGGTCTCAGCCAGATGTCCGCTGGGGTTGGCCTCGCCGTACAGCAGTTGGTCGGCGGCCTCACCGACGCCCTCGCCGCCGAGATACAGTTCCAGAATGGCCGAGACGCGGTCGGCCCACGGCAGCTCGACCGCGCTGCCGTTGTGCAGGACCACGACCACATGGGGCTGGACCTTTGCGATCTCGTCGATCAGGCGATTCTGGCAGGCGGGCAGTTCCATCGAAGTGCGGTCATACCCTTCAGACTCAAACGATTCGGGCAAACCGGCAAAGACAACGGCGACATCGGCGTTTTGTGCCGCCTGAATGGCCTCGGCCAACTCTGCGTCGGTCATCTCGTCCCGCATCGCCGAGAAGCCCTTGGCGTAGCAGACGTTGCGGCCCTTTTGCTGCGCAACTTCCCACGCGGAGGTCACGCGGCTGGGATGGATGTGGCTGGAGCCGCCGCCCTGATAGCGCGGTGCCGCGGCAAACTCGCCGATGTAGGCGATCTTCTGATCCGTGCCCAGCGGCAAAACACCCTGATTGGTCAGCAGTACCGCGCACTGCGTCTCGACGGCAACGGCCTCGGCGTGGTCTTTGGCACGGTCGAACACGGTGTCGGGGCGGCGGGCATCCACATAGGAGAACACGACCTTCAGGATGCGTTCCACCGCGCGGTCCAGTACCGCCTCGTCCAGCGAGCCGTTCTGTACGGCCGCGACGATTTTGGCATCGTTGTAACCGTTGGAGGAAGGCATCTCCAGGTCAAGACCCGCTTCCAAGCCTTTCACACGGTCATTGGCGGCACCCCAGTCACTGACGACGTACCCCTCAAAGCCCCATTGGTCCCGCAGGATGTCGGTGAGCAGCATCTTGTTTTCGGAAGCATACACGCCGTTGATCTTGTTGTAGCTGCACATCACCGTTTTGGGCTGGGCGGCCTTGACGGCTTCCTCAAAGGCGGGCAGGTAGATCTCATGCAGCGCACGCTCCGAGAGGTCCGAGGAGATGGTCAGGCGGCGGGTCTCCTGATTGTTGGCGGCAAAGTGCTTGATGGAGGTCCCCACGCCCCGGCTTTGTACGCCGCGAATGTACGCAGCGGACAGCTTACCGGCCAGATACGGGTCCTCAGAAATGTACTCGAAATTGCGGCCGCACAGCGGGCTGCGCTTGATGTTGACGGCGGGTCCCAACAGGATGCTGACATCCTCGGCCTGGCACTCGTCGCCCAAAACCTGACCCATGTGCTCCAAAAGGTCGGGGTCAAAGCTGGAACCGGTGGCGCACCCGGCCGGGAAGCAGACAGCCTCGACGCTGTCGTTCAGGCCGAGGTGGTCCGCTTCACCTGCCTGCTTGCGCAGACCGTGCGGGCCGTCGGTCACCATCACGGCCGGGATGCCCAGCCGCTCGATCCCCTGCGTGTGCCAGAAATCCGAGCCGGAGCAAAGGCTGGCTTTTTCTTCCAATGTCATTTGGCCGATCAATGCTTTCAAATCGCGCTTCATATTCTATTCTCCTTGTCTGTTATTTGGCAACGGCATTGTACCGCGCATTCCTTACTTGCTATTTTACACAGCAAGACGTATAATGACTATATGGTATAAACTATCTCAACACGATTTCAACGAAAAGGTGATTTTTTATGCGGCCCGGTATCTTTGAGGAAAAATCCAACAACCACTTGAAGGAAGTCACGGCCAAGATTCGTGAGCGTTATCGGGCGAGCACCTACGCACAGTTGGAGGAAACGGCAAGTGGAGACTCGAATCGCGTCAAGGAAAAACGCTTTCTGTCGTTCATCGCACTGGGCAACGCCGTGCTGGCCGATGAGTTTCTGGCTCGTGCTTACAACAAGCAGGAATCGTTTCGCTTTGGGGTGATGAGCACCTCGTCGATCCAGCAGGCGCGATACGCCACCGTGGCTTCGGTCACGCTGTTTTGCCGCACGGCCATCGACAACGGCTTGCCGGAGAATCTCGCCTACAGCATCAGCGATTCCTATTTGCTGCACTTAGACGAGACCGAAAGCATTGAGGAGATCCAGTTCTTATCCCTCAGCGCGTTCCGGGAATACTGCCAGGTCATGCAGGACTGGCGGCTGCAATCCTGCCGCAAGGAGATCAAGCAGTGCTGCGAGTATATCCTGATGCACATCCACGAGCCCATCAGCCTGACGGAACTGGCCGAGCTGGTCAATCTTTCTCCCAATCATCTGTCCGCACTGTTTCTTAAGGAAACCAGCTTTCGCCCCACCGAGTACATCCGCGCACAAAAACTGAACTACGCCCGCTATATTTTGGACAACTATTCTCCGACCATCGCCACGCTGGCCAATCTGTTGGCGTTCCCCAGCCCGAGCGCCTTCGCCCGGCAGTTCAAGCAGCAGTACGGCCTGACCCCTACGGAGTATCAGCGACGAAAAGAATGAACAACGTCCCGGCAGTTCAAAGGATGAACTGATATAGTCCCCTTAGAGTAGACATCTAAAGAAGCAAAAATTTTCAAGTCTACACTAAGGGGGCTTTATTATGTCAAGAAGAAGGAACAAGTACTACGACAGGAAACTAAAGCTGGCAAATTGAGTTCTGCATAAAAGCTGAATATGCCTTGGGAGATCTGTCTAACTAGATTTTTGGGCTTGCATATCTTAGACATCCAATTTTCCAGTCAGTGACTGGAAAATTGAAATGGGAACCATATCAGACTGATGGAAGCAGTCTTAAAGTGTTAGCGTTCACATGAGGTCGGATAGTCATCTTATCTGGCTTTGCGTGAGCTGCTGATTTCCTTGATTGCGGCATAGTGTTTTCCACATTTTCGGCTGATCTCGTTGAAAAAATCGGACGCCACAAATTCCAGCAGCCATACCTTGGGAATCATATACTTGGGTGTCTGCAAGATGGTTTTCAGCAAGCCCTTGCTGCACCATTTCAGAATGGTGTGGCGTTGGTAGCCTGTCACCTCGCAGACTTGCGCAACGGTCAGTACATCCGGGTAATTTGCTAACTGTTGCTCGTACCATTCCTTGGCCAGTAGCCGTTCTTCGCCCTTATAGTTCAGCTTGCGCTCCAACGACGAGGCGGGTTTCTTGTGCTTGGGGTAGTTGTAATACCATCCGCTGGGCGGAGTGTAGCGCATCGGGTCGGACTCTCGGCGGTAGAGATACTCGGCAACATCTTTCTTGGCGATTTTATAGCAGCGCGTTCTCTTTCCGTTGTTTTTGCAGGGAACAAGCCCGCTTTGCAGGAGATAAAGCGAAGTGCGCGTTCCGATATGGCATACGATGCGGAAATCATTGCGACTCATCGGGTTCGGATAGGGCGCTAGAATTTCTTCAATCTTTTCTGCCAAAGGGTCTTTGCTTACAGTTTTTTTCTTCATTTCGGGTTCTCCTTGTTTGCAAAGTGGAACCCGAAAAATCACTACTTCATTTTTTTCTTCTTGCATTTTTTCTCATTCGTGTCCGCGAACCTGCACCATTATCCGGCTTTTTAGGTAGGGGTTATCTTGCATCTTATCTTGCATTTCTCCCAAAAAGTCGCCATTTTTGCCCCAAAACGGGTGATTTTGCTTATTTTCGTACCTACATTGTTTTTTTGTTGTGGAGCAGTATTATCCCTACACACATCGCCCAAAATCAGCGGACAAACCAGCCTGTATCAGCCTTGGTTATCACCATATTACCTTTTCAAAGATTAACTCGAAATCAATTCGACAGCAAGCCACGTGGGTTCGCATCCCACCATCTGCGCCAGAATGGGGCTGTTGCACATGTGACAGTCCCTCTTTTATTCGTAAATGCCGTCCACCGCGTTGCGGGCGGCAAACACGGCCTCGCCGTGGGTTTCCACGTTGGCGGAGGCGTGCGGGTAAAAGCCGTGATTACCGTGGCAGTCATACGGATTGAACGCCAGGTTGCGCCGCTCTGCAATCTCCTCCGGTGTGGCAAGGCGTGCGCGCAGCAGGTGGCAGCTGCCGGTAAAGCTGCGCGGGTTGTAATTGACACGGTTATCGACGGGCGGAATTGGGAAATCCATGCCGCGCTCCTTGATGTAAACCAGCGCCGGGGGCATCGTGTCCTCCAGTTGCACCACGCAGTAGAGGCCCGGCTCGTCACATTCCAGCGCAATCCAATCGCCGTCCGCGTATGGGGCGGTGTGTACAAGAGATACACCCTCCCCGGCGCGGCTGACCGCCAGCGTGTCACCCGATGCGCTGATTACCTTCAGCTTGATTTCTGCCATACAGTCCTCCTTTACGGCCGTGGCGGGCCGTTTTACCCTTCTTCTCCATAGTTGAAATACGCAAAGTCCGCATGGCTGCGATGGGCGTCCATATCCTGCGCGCAGATACCCACCATCGCGCCGGTAAAGGCACAGCGGCCGCGGCGGGTCTCAACATAATCATCGCTCAGATGGTCGGCGGGCTGGGGGCCGCCCAACGGCTGCCAGCCGCCGTCTGCCTTATAGAAAAACTGCACCTGTGCGCGGTTCACCCGCACCTTCAGCACAACCTCCCCCTGCGGCAGGGAAACCGCCTCGCTGCCGTAGGAAAAATCCTTGCAATCGCACCTCAGAATACGCAGAATTCGGGTGTTCTGCACCTTGTCCCACGTCACATAGGCGTAAATCCAGTTGCCGGTATCGTAAAAGAGCACAAGGCCCGCCACCTGCTGGAAGTTCTGCGGTGCAAAGTCGATTTTTGTCTCTGCCGTAAAGGTAAAGTACTGCCAGCGGCGGGCAAACAGGGTCTGCTTGTGATGGCTGGAGAGCCTCTGCCCACCATACAGCCGCAGCCAGCCAGGGCGGGCAGACAGACTATAGTCTGTTTCGGGCACCAGCGGGGGTGCGCAGTGTCTTGAAGGTGTGGGGCAGGGGCCTATCCGGCGCAAAGGGCACTTGGATTGGTGGCTGGCGCAGCCGATTGCGGATAACGGCGGTGTGCTGACCATCGGCTACGCCTACCCGAACATTCTGATGTCGGAAAACTACAACGTGCCCGGCTCACCCTACTGGTGTATGAAGGTCTTTGCGTTCCTGATGCTGCCCGCCGGGCATCCCTTCTGGCAGACCCCCACCGCACCGCTGCCCGCACTGGATGCCGTGCGCCCGCTGCCGGGGGCCGAGATGCTGGCCCAGCGTGTCAACGGTATGGCGGTTCTGTACCCCGCCGCTGCGCGGATAAGCCATCCCTTTCCCCAGATGGAGGAAAAATACGCAAAGTTTGCCTACTGCTCACGCTATGCGTTCAGCGCAGCCAGCGAACGCTTGAGGAGGCCGCGCCGGACTCGGTGCTGAGCTTTCGGTAACTCGGCCATATCTGGGTAAAGGGCAGGCCGGAAAGCTGGTCGATGACCGCAAACGGTCTGCGTGCCGTCTGGGCCCCGCTGCCCGGCGTGCAGGTGGTAACCGAAATCACCCTTTGTGCCGAGGGGCATATCCGCCGCCATACCACCACAAGCACGCTGGCCTGTGAGACGTTCGATGTCGGCTTTGCCCTGCCAGCAGACTGCCCCGGTACGGCGCACAGCTGCACAGAGCACACGGCCCGCGCCGCCTGCCCCGGCGGCTGGTGCGCGGTGGAGGATTTAACCCGCACCGGCACGCCGCTGGCGTTGGAGCCGATGCCGAACACAAGTCTCCAATTCCCGAAAAGCTGTATCCCGATGATACAATATGCCGTCACTCCCGGCACAACCGTGCTGGAAACCAAGGTAACCTTTGCCTGCAATCCAGCGGCCGTGCCGTGCAGGATGTGCATATCTCCGACTGTGCGTTCACCTCGGTCTGCGCGGGCATCCGCATCGGGCTGAAGTCGATAGGGGAGATTTCTCAGGTGGTCATCTCCAACTGTACCATGCGCAATATCTGGCGCGAGGGCATCAAAATCGAATGTACCGAGGGCGGCTCCATCACGGATGTACTCGCCGAGAACATCACTATGCACAATGTCAGCCGCACGGTAACAGATTCCGCCGCCGTGCAGAATCACCATCAGCTCCGGGTGTTCTGTGCCAAACTCCAAGTATTTCATAGTTTTCCTCCCCGCTCCGGCTCACTGCTTCAGCTTCAAACAGAAATCGCAGCACTCGTCCCCGCGCCCCAGCGTCTTTGTCCGGTGCCATAGCAGCTTTGGGTACCGGGAAATCCTTTTCCGTCGTTTTATGGAATGTCTCAATCCAGTAGTTCCGTTTCATTGTGTTCATTCATAATTTCCATAAACACAGCCGCTTTCTGAAAGCGCCCGGAAATCACGGCAAAGATTCGCTGCATGTCCGCTTCGGACAGATACATGGTCAAGCCTTCGATGATGACCAGCACCGGCACAGCTTGCTCCTTGATTTCACCGCCCCAGTTGTCCATGGCGGACATGGCAATCTACGAAATCAAGCCGTTTTCCGGCAGCAGCTTTGCACGCACGGCCATCGTTTCCGGCACACCGGTGAGGTTCATTATTCGGACCGCCGCCGGAATTTCAATGGCGAAGCGCCGGACGCTTTTACAGCAAAAACCGCAACCTCTTTTTTACAGGAGGTTGCGGTTTGTTGATTTTTACTCTATGTTCCCGGTTTCCCTATAGCTGCGCCAGACGTTCTCGAAGAAGTCGTCATCCTCCGGGATGGGACGCGGGGCGCGCCAGGCGGTTTTGCAGGCGCCGTTTTCAAACCAGAGCTCTTGAATCAGCGGGTGCTCCGTCTCATCCAGTGCAAAGGTAAAGGTATCCGGCAGCTGGGCAAAAGGCTTGGTTCCGTTGGCCTTGTCGGTGTACAGCGCGCTGCCGCGGCTTTGGCCGCCGTGGGCGGTGTAGTCGGCCATGGCGGCCAGATAGGCGCGCTGGCTCAGCAGCATATCGCGCAGGCGGTACGCCATGGCAAGCTCGGCGGCGTTTGCCACCTTGACAGTGCTGCCGAACGCGGCCAGCTGGCTTTCCACCGCCGTGCCGTAGGCCTGTATCTGCACCGTGTCGCGGATGGCTGCACCGCAGCGGCTCATGCTCTCGGCGGCGGTCTGCCACAGCGTGCGCACATTGCCGGTTTCTGCCTTGCAGTGCTCGGCCAGTGCGGCCATTTCGGTCAGTGCAGCGGCGGCGGTCTTTTCAAAGCAGGCCGGGGCCTCGCCCTGGCAGCGCGCAGCGATGTACTGCGCGGCGCGGGTACTGCCCACCTGCCCGGCGTTCAGCGCCGTGCCGCCCGGGCGGTAAACACCGTGGCTGGCAGCGACCTCGCCGACCGCAAACAGTCCCTTGACGTTGGTCTGCCACCAACAGTCGATGCCCAATCCGCCGTTGTTGTGCTGGGCGCAAAGGGCAATTTCCAGTGGCTGGGTGTACAAATCCACGCCCTTGTCACGGTAGAAATCAATCGCGGGCTTGTTCATATGGGCAAGGCGCTCGATGGGCGTGCCGAAGCAGGCCCCCGCCTTTTCCAAGTACTCGCGTGCCTCCGGCAGCAGTGCCTTGTAGTCAAACGCGCCGCCCGCCGGGTTGGTGCGGTAGTCCAGATAGACCTTGCGGCCCTTGCAGCTTTCCAGATAGACCAGAATGTCAATAATCGAGCTGCCGCCCGCCACCTTGCGCACATCAAACGGCCACTGGTAGCCCTTTAAGAACAGCTTGCTCAGCATATCGTGGGCATCGGTGAAGAAATCCATCAGGAACTCTTTTTCATCACTGCCGTCCGCCGCCGTGGAGTAGACGCGCGGCAGCACCTGCATATAGGTGCCGGACACGTTCCAGCGCGGTGCCACCGATGCAAGGCCGTACTGCCACTCGGTCAGGTTTTTGCCTTTTGCACCAGCCTCCAGCGCAAGGCCCGTTGCACCGTACTGGCTGAATGGGTAGACGCTGTCGGCGTACATACCAGCCGGGCCGCCGGTGGTGTACACAACGTTTTTGCAGCGAATCAGCACAAAGCGCTCGTCCTCGCTCTGCGCCGTGACATTCAGGCAGAGCAGACCGCAGACCGTGCCGTTCTCGCTCAGCACTTTAATGACCTGCGTCTTGTCCAGCACCGGCACACCCTTGGCCTGCACGGCTGCTTCCAGACATTCGGTCATCTGCTTGCTGGTGTAGGGGCCGACGCTGGTAGCGCGGCGGCGGGGGTCATGGTCGGTCTTGTAGCCGATGTACTCGCCATAGCGGTTGCGCGGGAACGGCACACCCAGCTCGACCAGCTTTAGGAAGCACTGGGTCGAGAGTGCGGCCTCGCACAGCGCAATATCGCCGTCCACACATTTTCCCTCGTACAGCGTCTGCGCCATCTCGCGCACGCTGTCGGGGTCGCCGCCGGAAAGGGTCAGCTTGTAATAGGTCTGCTTGTCACTGCCGGTGTTGCGGCTGGTGCCGCCCACGCGGTTCTCGGTCACAAGCAGGATATCGTGCTGGCCCAGCTGCCACAGGCGGTCTGCGGCGTTGAAGCCTGCCGCACCGCTACCCACAATAGCGGTGTTGCAGCGGTAAACCCTTGCGGTGTATGCGTCGGCGCGGAAAATCTCGTTTTCCATATGCTATCCTCTTACAGGCGCTGGATGTGGAAGCCGCCGTCCACATCAAGATAGTTGCCGGTGGTGTACTTCAAGCGGTCGCTGCACAGCAGGCTGACCGCACCGGCCACGTCCTCCGGCGTGCCCCAGCGGGCAATGGGGAAGGTGCCCTTTGCAATCAGGTCATCGTACTTGCCCTGCACCTTGCTGGTCATATCGGTGGCGATAACGCCGGGACGAACCTCATTGACGAGGATGCCCTCGGAGGCAAGGCGGTCAGCGTAGAGGGTGGTCAGCATGGACACCCCCGCCTTGGAGACGCAGTACTCGCCGCGGCTGGTGCTGGACACCACCGAACTGCAGCTGGACACGTTGACAATGACGCCCTTGCGGCCGTCCAGCGGCTCCTGCTTAATCATCTGGTTGGCCACCAGCTGGGTCAGGAACATATTGCCCTTGGTGTTGATGCCGATTACGCGGTCGAAGCTCTCCTCGGTCATTTCCAGCAGGTCGGCGCGCACCTTGGGGGCCACGCCCGCGTTGTTGACAAGGATATCCACACGGCCGAACGCAGCCAGTGCGCCGTCCACAATCTTCTTGCGGTCTGCGCTCTCGCCGATGTTGGCCTGCACGTAGGCACAGTCAATGCCCAGCGCCTTCAGCTCGTCCAGCGCGGCCTGATTTTTCTCCTGTGCGCCGGTGGCAACCATCACAATGTTGCAGCCGTCCAGACCCAGCTGCTTGGCAATGGCAAAGCCGATGCCGCGGCTGGAGCCGGTAACAATAGCAGTTTTTTTCATACCAGTTTACTCCTCATCAGCCGCGGAAGTTTGCGGGCTGTGTCTTTTTGATTTCCAAAAATTCCTTATAGAACGGCATAAAGGTCTTGCTGTCGCGGATTACGCAGCCCGTGGGCTTGTGGGCGCGAATCAGGTCGCCGCACTTGCCGCAGGTCAGGCAGACGCGCTTAGGGTCAATGCGGCCCTGCTTGATGATTTCGTTGGCAAAATCCGGGTCGGCAAAGGCCATACGGCCAAACAGCATACCATCGCACAGGCCCTGCTCCACCGCACCGGCGGTAAACAGGTCTGCGTAGGCGCGCAGATAGCTCGGGGCGGAGGCCCAGACGGTCATCTCCGGCACAGCCTTTTTTACATCGCCGATGCCGTGAATCATACGGGCCAGACCCACAAAGGGGTGCTCGTCCGGCTCATACTTGCCAAAATCAAATGGGCGGGTCACATGGGTGGTGGCGTAGGGGTTGCCCATCGTCAGATCCACCATGGAAAGGCCCAGTTCATTGTGTAAATCGCGCACAAGGCGGATAGGCTCGGTCAGGTCAGGGTTCGTGCCGCTTTCCGGGCTGACGCCAAAGCCCCACGGGTAGGCATAGCCGTCATAGATGCCGATGCGGGCCGTGACCATGAAGCTGTCGTCCTCATAGACCTTGGCGGCGCGGATGCCGTTTTTCAAAAGGCGGAAGCGGTTTTCAAAGCTGCCGCCGTACTCGCCGGGGCGGTTGTAAGCGGAGGCAAGCTCTGCCAGCAGGTAGCCATGGCAGCTCTTGATGTCGATAGCGTCAAAGCCAGCCTCCTTGGCCAGCTGTGCAGCCTCGCCGAATTTTTCCTCCAGCCCCTTGAGGTAATCGTCGGTGACGATGCAGGAATCGTCCGCGGCGCGGTACTGCTCCAGAATCGGGTGGCGATAGGCAATCATCGGGGCGGGCTTGTTGCCGGGGTTTGAGTAGCGGCCGCTGTGGTTGGCCTGCATAATCAGATAGGGCGCAAAGCCGTTGGCCTTGATACCGGCCTCCTTGACAGCGGCGGTCATCTTCTTGAACTCGTCCAGCGTGTCGCGGGTCAGCAGCAGCTGCGTCTTGGAGGAACGCCCCTCCTCGACAATCGAGATGGCCTCAAACCAGATGACCGAGCTGCCGCCGATGGCCTCGTTGACGTAGCGGCGGACGGTGTAGTCAGACGGTGCGCCCTCCGGCGTGGAGTCCGCGCCCTCCATCGGGGCAATGCCCAGACGGTTGGGGAAGGTCACCTTGCCGGCGGTCAGCGGCGTGGCCAGAATGTGGGTGTCTGCCGCAAACGGCAGGGACACGCCCAGCTCCGCCGCCTTGGCCTGGACCTCTTCCAGAGATTTGTAGTGGAATTTTTCGTGTGGCATTTTGTGTTTACCTCGCTTACTGGTTCTTGTCATCTTCACCGGCATATGCCTTGCGATAGGCCGAAGGGGTCAGACCGGTCGTTTTCTTGAACTGTCTTGAAAAATACGTAAAATCATCATACCCACATTCGGTTGCAATCTGGGTGATGCTTTTATCTGTCTTTGCCAGCATCAGCTTAGCACGGTTGATGCGCAGAAGAATCGCGTAAGCGATAAGACTGTAGCCCGTCTCTTCCTTGAAAATATGCGCGATGTAATTCTTGTTCAGGTACAGCTCCGCCGCAATCTTATCCACGGAGATATTCTCCGTAAAATGGTGGTTGATGTAGTTCATGATGTTGTAGGCCACGGTTACGCTGTGGCCCACCTTCATCGTCATAACATCGGCACATTCACGGTAAATCATAATGAACATCCGCCGCAAATCTGCGCCGACATAAAGCTCCCAATACTTCTTTTTACTATTATACTCTCTTTCCATCTCCAACACAATATCGTATAAATAATTCCATACAGGTTCCGATACCGTCAGCAGATGGGAAAAGTCGGGCGGGCGCTTGATGAAGGCTGCAATCACTTCCGGATATTTTACCTCATGATGGATTGGATTATTCTGTCAAAATGCCCTGCTCTCCGGATAGCCGGGCCCTTTGTTCTTTGCGATGTAATTCTACCATGCGGAATTGTCCATTTTCTTAGATTATTATGCCAGGAATTGGCACAAAATTGTTGTCATTCTCTTCACAGCCTGTTTCTTTGTCGAATATGTGCAATTTTTTTGTTTTGGTTTATGCACCCTGCACAAGAACCACCCCGGTATTTTTTGACTGTCCCGCTTCTTTTGTGCAGTTAGTAAAATTTAACCCACCAAATTTGTGCAGTTCTTCCTGCGGTTTTTTACGCCGTCCCCACGTTTGGACTATTCTGTTTTTCACTTTTCTGCCCGGTTTTTGGATTATCTTGTACCGGCCAGCCTTAAACATACAGGCTCCGCCTGCCGCCTTCCCACAAAACAGCCCCCTGCGTTTCGCTCACAAAACGCAGGGGGCTGGTATTTTTTTGATAGCAGGTGTATAATGCAGCTCAGATTGTCGAAAAAGAGTGCGCTGCTCAAATATATTGTTCGTGGGGGAATTTATATGAAGCGGAAAACGGTTGCCATGCGCTGGTTTTATTATCTGTTCGGTATGCTGGTCCTTGCGCTGGGCCTGATTCTGAACATTGAGGCCGGGCTCGGTTCCTCTGCCATTATGTCGGTTGCCTACACCGTCAGCCTTGTCAGCAGCCTGAATCTAGGCGATATGACGTTTATTGTCTACTGCCTGTTCCTTGCAGCGCAGATGATCATCAACGGGAAAAATCGCAGCTGGCTGGATTTGCTGCAGCTGCCGCTAAGCCTGGTGTTCACCCGGTTCATGAACCTTTTCAAGGCCATGATTCCGTATGAAAGCGGCTTTCTGCCCACCGATTTGCTGATGCTTGCGGGCGGCATCCTTCTGACCGGCATCGGGGCCGCTATGACCGTCAATATGCAGCTGATTCCGAACCCCGGCGACGGTATTGTCAACAGCATCGCCCGCCGCTGCGGCCGTGAGCTCGGCTTCTGCAAGAACTGCTTTGACCTTGGCTGCGTCGCGCTCTCCTGCCTGATTGGGCTTTTCTACGGCAACCCGCTTTTAGGCATCGGCCTTGGCACTGTGCTCTCCATGATTGGCGTAGGGCGTGTCATCGCCGTTTTTAACCATTTCTGTAAGGACTCTCTCGTCCACAGCGCCGGGCTGGATAGCTAAAGCAACGCAACCACAACAGTTTCTGCAAAGCCGCCATTTCGTTCTAATTCTCTCTAAACAAGAAAAGCGGCTGCCACACAATGCGACAGCCGTTTGCAAAGGTTGTTTCTGCCGTGCATTTCTGTAAGCAGTCCTGCAAATAAAAGTCAATAGGTTTTGCAGAGAAAGTCCAAAAAAATACTCGGCAGATAGCCGAGTAAAAATGCGTACAGCAAACAGGACTCCCTCGAAAATCGGAGGCAGCCAAATGACAAAATGAGCATTACAGATTAGCCTTCTTCGACCTGAGTTGCGCTTTCAGCGGCGTTCAGGCACTCCTTAACGCGGGCATAGTAAATACGCAGGAACTTGTTCGCGGCAGCAGTAGTGCAAACGAAGAACGGCTTCCCCTCGTCACGCTTTTTGGCGTAGAACTGGTAAACCGCTTCGTTTTCGGGTTTGCATTTAACGTAAGTAGAAACCACCTGAAAGAGCGCTTTCCTCAGCTGAGGTGACCCGCGCTTGGAAGTTGTCACACTGGAAAGCTGCATCTTGCCGGAGCCAACAACGCCGGGGTCTACGCCTGCAAAGGCCACAATAGAACTGCGGTGCGGGAAACGGCGAACATCACCCAATTCAGCCATGAGATGCGATCCTGTGGACTTTCCAACGCCGTACATGGCCATAACGGTCTCGTACTCCGGCAGCTGCTTGCAGAGATTCAGCATCTCGGCTTCCAGCTTGGACTGGTTTTCGCGCAGTGCAATAAGCTGGTCGGCGGCAACTGTAACCAGTAATTTAGCATTGCTGTCACGCGGCAGTGTGGTATAGGGTCCGCAACTGGCTGCGTAGAGAGCATCTGCCGCATCAGTACTAAAATGGTAGCCCTTTCTCTTGCACCATTTCTTGTATCGCTCTTCAAAAGCATCCGGTGACATACGGTTAATGCAGTCGCAATGCCAAAAGCTTCGGTAAAAGTCCACCCACTTCAAATGTCCGTCTGCCTTTTCGGGGCTTGAGAACAGCTCGTTTACACCCGGAAAGGTCTTGTCAGACAAAGAAATAAGGTTGTTTGTGAGCATGACAATATTCTTATTATACAAATCG
>NZ_JANGCG010000123.1 GCF_024462815.1 Gemmiger formicilis | reverse complement strand
ATCCAGAAAAAAAGTCAAAAAGAAAATGATATTCGGAAAAACTGCCAAAATAAGACCGGATACACCGTGCGGGTTTTGCAGCGGGGTGTTGCGGCACCCTGCACAGGCAGGCCCGGGACGGCTGCGCAAGCGATATTTTGTAACGAAACTGCAAAAGCAACAGTCATCCCGCCTTTTTATGGGCGTGGATGCTCTTTTTTGTTTGT
>NZ_JANGCG010000122.1 GCF_024462815.1 Gemmiger formicilis | reverse complement strand
CCGCCCTGTTCTATGGGCACGGTGGAATGTATCGACGACACTGGGCATATCCATGTAGATTGGGACTGCGTGCGCAGTCTTGCCCTAATCCCCGGTGTGGACTCGTTCAGCCGCTTGCCCTCGCCCAAAGAAAAGGCCCGTGATGCCAGATGAATTACGGCTCCGAACCTGCGGCTCAGGTCGTCCGCTACTCGCTCGAGTGCGCA
>NZ_JANGCG010000121.1 GCF_024462815.1 Gemmiger formicilis | reverse complement strand
ATTTTCCCTTCTTTTTCTATATTATTCATCGTATACGTCTGGGCTTCTATACTTAACTTTCTAACAGAGCCGATTGATTTATCATACATATATTTTTGCAAGAATAAAAACATCCCGACATACACGGCCAAAATGGACGGAATAAAAATAAGCATAAACTTAAACATAATATTGTGCTTAAGCATTTAATCAACACCTTATTTATC
>NZ_JANGCG010000120.1 GCF_024462815.1 Gemmiger formicilis | reverse complement strand
CAGTTGTTCACAGTCACCCGTGAAACCCCCACACGCTCGGCTATTTCCGCCTGCGTGAGCGTTTCGCGGGTGTAGAGCGTTTTCGCCCATGCCTTTTTCTGCTCGTTTGTAAGTTCGGCCATATTACCTCCTTTTTTACGTGCAAAATTGATAAGGAAAAGGAGCGAAAAAAAACGCGCTCCGCATGATGACATTTTAAAGCGTCAT
>NZ_JANGCG010000119.1 GCF_024462815.1 Gemmiger formicilis | reverse complement strand
CCCACAACACCGACTTAAAGAAGCGGCTTGCCGCCTACGCCGGACAGCACCCCGACCAGTGCCGCCAGACCGACGCAGACCCCGAAACGGACTGCATGGAGTTTGATATTGCAAAGGGGCGTTTCTCTTTCCGTCTGACCGCCCCATACAGTGAGGAACGCCGGGAAAAGGCGCGTCAGTATGCCAGAGAGAACAATGCCGCCGACA
>NZ_JANGCG010000118.1 GCF_024462815.1 Gemmiger formicilis | reverse complement strand
GCAGTCCGAAAAGAACATGGAGGGCAAGCTCATCAAGGTGGAGGACATCCCCACGGATGATATCTGCGAGAAGTGCGGCCGCCCGATTGTGATTAAATCCGGCCGGTACGGCAAGTTTGTGGCGTGCACGGGCTTCCCGGAGTGCCGCAACGCCCACCCCCTGGTGAAGGACACCGGCGGCCAGTGCCCGCGGGACGGCGGCCATAAGC
>NZ_JANGCG010000117.1 GCF_024462815.1 Gemmiger formicilis | reverse complement strand
CACCGTAGCGGTGCGTTCTTGTTACTCAGGAGATTGAACAAGCAATAAGTATAAGGCGGAAGCCATTGCATATTCAAATTAGGAGGAAAACGAATGTCCGTAGTTGGAATCGATGTTTCTAAGGGTAAGAGTATGGTAGCTGCCATGAAGCGCGGTGGGGAGCTTGTTGCAGCGCCATATGAGGTAAGGCATTCAGATATTGATCTGTG
>NZ_JANGCG010000116.1 GCF_024462815.1 Gemmiger formicilis | reverse complement strand
GGCATCACCACCTTTCCTCTTGGCGCAATCCTCACGCGGTGATGAGGTCGAGGATCTCTTTGGCGAACGTGATAACCAGCCCACCGGCCAGCGTTAGAAAACCTTGGCTGCGCTGGCTGGGGTCATGGCTCTGCAAAGACAGACCGACCTGCACAATGCCCCACCCCAGCAGGATAAGACCCACCGCGCGGATCAGCGAAAAGATGAACG
>NZ_JANGCG010000115.1 GCF_024462815.1 Gemmiger formicilis | reverse complement strand
AGGTTGAACTGAACTCTCCGAAACTCGAATACGGCGAGATGGAAAAGCTGCAGGAAGTTGTCCGTTCCTTACGCCGCGCAGGCGGTATCGTAAACGACAGCTGCGGAATGCACGTCCATGTGGATGCAAGCAAACACACGCCGCAGAGCCTCAAAAATGTGCTGTCCATCATGTATTCCAAAGAGGACATTTTGTTTGCAGCACTCAAAG
>NZ_JANGCG010000012.1 GCF_024462815.1 Gemmiger formicilis | reverse complement strand
CGAGCATTTTTGCAACGCAGATTGTGCTTCGCACACCGAGCCGCAGCGAGGCGCTTCGGAGCGCAACCGCCGCTTGCGGCGGCTCTTAGCGCGGAGATCCGCAGTAGCGGTGCTTAAGCCGTCAGGCGGGAATTGTGCGGTGTTGCCTTATAGATTGACAGCGCTGCAGGCAGCCGCTACAATAGGAAAAAAGAGCGAAAGAG
Source organism: Gemmiger formicilis (assembly GCF_024462815.1). Lineage (GTDB taxonomy): Bacteria > Bacillota > Clostridia > Oscillospirales > Ruminococcaceae > Gemmiger. Next base: position 78,680 of record NZ_JANGCG010000012.1, on the reverse strand, counting down.
GGGATACCCGTTGCGCGTCATTTTTGATAAGGAGAAGCTGCTGATTCTGCTGCGGGATTTTTATGAGCTGACCGGCCTGCGCACGGTCATCTTTGATGAATGGGGGATGGACATTCTCTCCTATCCGCAGGAGCTGCCCGCCTACTGCCGCCTGATTCGCCAGACGCCGGAGGGGGAGCTTGGCTGCCGCCACTGCGACCAGACGGCCTGCCTGTGTGCGCGGCGGGAGGGCAAAGCCCGGATTTACCCGTGCCATGCCGGGCTGCTGGAGGCTATTACGCCCATCCTGGTGGACGATGTGATTGTGGGCTATATGCTGCTGAGCCACATTGTGCAGGGCGCGGACGAAAAGGCGGAATGGCAGCGTGCGCGCCAGCTTTGCACCAAGTACGATATTGACGAGGCTACGCTGTATGCGGCCTACTGCCAGCTGCCGCGGACGCCCTACAACCTACTGCGGGCCGCCTGTGATTTGTTGAGCCTGTCGGCGCAGGCCATCTGCCAGGCGCAGATGGCGCGGCTGGTGCAGGGCAACCCGGCTGAACGGCTCAACCGTTACTTGACCGAGCATCTGCAGGAGGATTTGTCCAGCGAGAAAATCTGCGAGGCGATGGGTATGGGCCGCACCGCGCTCTACCGGCTGGCCAAGCAGACCTACGGCTGCGGCGTCAAGGAGTATCTGCGCACCCTGCGCATCCGCCGCGCCGCCGAGCTGCTTGTGACAACCGAGCTTACGAACAGCGAAATTTGCCAGCAAATCGGCATTGCGGATTATAACTATTTCTTCCGCGTATTCCGCGAGCAGACCGGGCTGACCCCGCAGATGTACCGCCGCCAGCTTTCCGGGCGGTGGTAACACCCGAAATCCCGGAATCTATAGGTATCATACCACACCGCACCCCGGATGTATAGGGATGGCTGTTCTTTTTACTGGATTTTTGTTCACGTGGGCGGGGTGGGCAGCATAAAAAAGGCAGGGCACCCCGATGAGGGGGTGTCCTGCTTTTTTGGGGATGATTAAAAAGGTTGCTGCACGCGCTTTCGCCGCGGCGGCTGGGGGCGCTTTGCGGCAGGCCGGAATTTCTGGCAACCGCAGGGTCAGCCCTTCTCGTAAATGCAATGTGTGCCCTGGTGCTGCTGCAGGCCGCCAAGGCATTTCTTGTTGCAGCGCACACAGCGGTGGATTTCCTTGCACTGACCGGCGGCCACCTTGTTGGGCCATGCCGGGTCAGCCAGCAGCTGGCGGCACATGGCGGCGCAGGCAATGCGGCCGGTGGCGAGCTGTTCCTCCACAAAGTCGGGGTCACTCAGGCCGCCAACGCCGGTGATGGGCTTGTCGGTGTAGCGGCGCACCTCATCACAGAATTTCAGGAAGCAGCCCTCGTCTTTGAAATAGGGGTGGTTGCGCGGGGGAATCGTGTCCTCCAGGCTGGAATGGTTCGCCAGCGTCACATGGAAACTGGTGACACCGGCCTCCACAAGCATCGGCACAAAGATGCCCAGCTCGGACTCGACCACACCGGCGTTGCCGTAGTGGGGGTCCTCCTGCCGGACAGCCAGCTTGTAATCGATCGGCAGCTCGGGCAGGCGGCTGCGCACGGCCTGCACGGCCTCCACGGCAAAGCGGGCGCGGTTCTCGGCACTGCCGCCGTACTCGTCGGTGCGGTGGTTGAAGATGGCCGAGCTGAAGCTGCCGCACATTCTGTCGCCGTGAATCTGCACCATATCAAACCCGGCGTCAACGGCCAGGACCGCTGCCTCGCCAAAGCCGTTGATGATGCTGCGGATCTTGCTCTTGGGCAGCTTGGTGATGTAGGGCGCAACCTCGTTGTTCAGCAGGGTGCGCAGTTCCTGCATCGAGATTTTTTTGGTCAGCACGCCGGGCACATATTTGAGCATGGCCAGCATATTGGAGTCAGTCTGGTGCAGCTGGGCGCAGATGCGGCAGTCATAGCTGTGGGCGATTTCGGCCAGCTTTTTGTAGTAGGCAAAGCCCTTTTTGTCGAACAGGGATTTCTCAAACCGGCTTTTGCCCACGGGGACATCCCCGATGATAATCATACCGCAGCCGCCCGCGGCAATGCGGCGGATTCGCTCAAAATACTCCTCCTCGGACACACCGAGGGTGGTGGGGGCAAAGATAATGCGGTTTTTCAGCTCCAGACCACCATAATTGACAGGACTGTTAATTGTTTCGTACATGATGTGGGACTCCTTCCGCGGCTTTGTTCAGCAAAGCCAATAATTGTGATTTTTCCTCCGGCTGCAGGCCTGCCATAAAGGCATCGTCCCAGCCAGAAAAGACCTGATGGGCGGTGGAAAAGGCCTGCTGCCCGCGCTGCGTCAGGTTTAGGGTGTAATGCCGTCCGGATTTTTCCTTGGTGATGAAGCCATCCTCCACAAGGCGGGTGATGCAGCGCTGGCTGTGCCCCCAGTCGAGGGACAGCGCCTTCGTCAGCTCCGAGGGGGTGCAGCCGGGGCACTTGCCGATGTATACAATAAAGAACAAAAGGCCAAAGTTTAGGCCGACCTGTTGGAGCTTTTCGCCTGAGTAGTCAGAAAAGCTACGATATAACAGCGTAATAAAGTAAGAAATGGCTTTCTGATACATTGTGGGAACGGTCAACTCCTTTCATAAGGAAAGTATAGCGCTATTACTTGACTTTGTCAAGTATTTGGGGCAAAAAATATTGCCCAAGGGAGGCCGAGAAGCGTGCGGTTGCCAATAACACTTCCGCTTGCCGCGAAGTTCTCTCCCACAGCCGCCGCGGCAGCCCCCCACAGAGGGGCAAAAGAATCCGCAGCACTTTTAGACCTGTTTGCAAAGGTAAATGCAAAGGTTCATGTTAAGTACTACAAATGTAAATGACAAGCACGGCCGGCCGCGCCGCAGCAAGCGCGATGCGGACAACCACGGCCGGCAGCGCCGCACCAAGCGCGATGCGGACAGGCGCGGCCGACTTGGCGTGCGTGTCTCTGGCATTTCTTCCCTATATTTCGCTAAACTCCGATTTAGCGAAATGTTATAGATTGCATTTGCCACGCTGTTTTTATGCGTATTCCCGCCCGGCTTTGCGGACGGAGCACCTGACAGCGGTTTACCGGCAGGACAACAAATGAACCCCACCGCAGCCGGATTGCAAAATCTGCCCGCTTGCGGTACAATAGAGGCAGTAAACTGTGAAGGAGCAGATCGTGATGGATAATAAAGTGATTCTTGACGTTGTGGTGGATGTGCAGAAGGATTTTATCACCGGCGCGCTTGCCAACCCGGAGGCGCAGACCACCGTGGCGCACCTTGCCGAGACGGCCCGCCGGAACGCCGAGGCCGGGCATTGGATGTTCTTTACCAAGGATACGCACCCCGACAATTACCTCTCCACACGCGAGGGCAAGGCTCTGCCGGTTGCCCACTGCATCGAGAACACGGACGGCTGGAACTTTGCGCCCGAGCTGGAGGACGCCATGGCCAAAACCGAGCCGGAGGTTTCCCACATCTGCTGCAAAAAAACCTTTGGCGATTATATGCTGCCCAGCGATATTCTGGATGAGCTGATGATGCACAACAAGGCGGTCACCGACATTGAGAAAATCATCATTTACGGGTACTGCACGGACATTTGTGTCATCAGCAACGCTATGGTGCTGCGGGCGGCCTTCCCCGAAACGGAAATTGAAATCCAGGCCGACTGCTGCGCCGGTGTAACACCTGAATCGCACGAGACGGCGCTGAACGCAATGCGTGCGTGCCAGTTCAGAGTAAGTGGTCAATAATCCCCCATCAGGTCTAAAAAAGGAGCATTTCAGAATCGAAATGCCCCAAAAATCAAGTGAGATGGCAATATGCAGGGATTGTGTCAGACTGGTGTTGTACAATAAAAGTTGACATAGGAAACTTAAAGAGACAATATGATATTGTCAATATCAGTATGGCCTCGTTGCACAATAAAGATATGGAATATAACGATAATTAGCACGCATATCCTTCGTGTATTCTGACGGTGCAACAAAGCTCCCGTCTTTTCCAAATCCAAAGAACGGATATTCACCGTTTAATTTGTCTTTTGAGTGAACGATCCTACTCCGATAAAGATATTTTTGTGAATCGAGAAGAAGTTCAGGATTTGTTTCCATTTCCTGTAGCATCTTTAATACGTTATTATCTACCGGATTTCGATTTTTGTATTGTATCTCTTTAATAAACTCTGACAGCTTTCTTGAAATCTGCTCACTCGATTGCTTTTTTGAGTATGTATTGTCTCTCATTCTTTATCTTTCAGGCTTTCCAGATATTTTTTTGCATCTTTCATAAAACTCACTGCAATCATCACGATTACAGCACCAATCGGGAATGCCGCAACAATACTCACTGACTGAAGATTGTTCATGGAACTTTCAGCAAACAGCAGAGCAATCGGAAGTAAAATCAGCAAAATGCACCACATCAGCTGAATACCCTTATTCGGCTGTTCACCATCCTCTAGTGTATGATAGCTGTAGCAGGAAGCTGTCAGCGCAATAGAGTCGAAAGATGTTGCATAGAAGGCGATCATCGTCAGAAGCACAACCACCATAACGACTGGTGCGCACGGCATTGTTTTTATAATGCTCACAATCATTCCATAGAGGTCACCGTCTGCCATGTACTGCGCGATAAAATCTGCTTTCCCTGTAACCTGCATACCCATTGAGTAATTTCCCAGCACAATAAAGCTCGTCAGGGTTGAGCCAACACCGAACACATAACCGCCGAGAATCGTCTGGCGTACCGTTCTACCGCGAGATATGTTTCCGATAAAAAACGGAGCTGCCACGCACCATACCATCCAGTATGCCCAATAATAAATCGTCCAATTCTGGGGGAAGCTCGATGTGCGAAGTGGGTCGGTGAAAGTGGACAAATCAATAAAGTTCTGAACCATCTTGCCGAGCGAGGAAAAACCGGTTTCAACAATATAACGTGTTTCTCCACCGAACAGCAGGACAAAGGCAATCAAGCCAAAGAACATATAAATACAAATATTTGCTAGCTTGCTGATTCCCTTAAATCCATGCAGCAAGGAATATGTATATACAGCGCAGGTAATCAGAAGAATAATAATGTTAATTACAGTACGACTAACGGCAACATGGAACAGTTCGCTAATAATGGTCGCCATCAGCGGTGTCGCCACACTGAACGTAGTAGCCGTACCCGCCAATAGAGCGAACACCGCCAACAGGTCAATGATGCGACCTGCCCAGCCATCGGTATGCTTTCCCAAAATCGGGCGGCAAGCTTCAGAATATTTCTGACGATTTCTTTTTCTCACATGGAGCATAAAGCCAAAGGCAACCGCCAGCACCAAATAGAATCCCCACGGAATAAAGCTCCAATGGAACAGCGGATATACGCCTGCCCAATCCTGGATACTACCCATCTCTGCCAGATGTGGATCGGTTGCATACAGCACCCACTCCGAGAACGAATAGAACAAAATATCTGCTGCAAGACCACAGGTAAACATCATGGAGCCCCACGCAAAGAAGGAATATTTAGGCTTCTCATTCTGCTCGCCAAGGACGATGTTGCCATACTTAGAACCAGCAATATACAGAGAGAGGATAAAAATCCCCAATCCAATTACTAAGTAATATGTACCAAAGGTATCACCAAAGAAAAAACGTATCTGACTTAGTACGGCATTCGATTGTTCCGGCGCAAAAAAGAATAGAACACATAATGCAATTACGATTGCCAAAGGCACTAGTGTTATCATCCAGTCTATTTTCCCATGTTCTTTTTTCGTATTCATTTACTTTTCCTCCACATATTTTTTGTAGCTGGCATCCAGATCAATCAACTCACTCAGATTATCCACCTCTATAATATCGTCCTTATTCATAGGACGGATACCTAATTGATACTCCTCCGGGTAACAGAACATCGCCACATCATCCCAGTAGATTTGCCGATTCTTCTTTTGTTCAAACTCAATTTCGAGATGCCGTTTCAGTTTTTTCCCATCATCTGCAGTCCAGCGGGAAATACTGTACAGCTGCCATCCGCCTTTTCCACCTGTCCGGCTACATGCTGTAACAATGCCATTTTCAACAGTCTGAAGCCACTCATCCGTTTCGCCATCTGTCCAAACACTGTTATAACCAGAGCGTTCAAATTCCGGTGCAAGGATTTCAGGATTATAAATAATCTGATCGCCATCCAGAATAATCGCATTTTCAATGTAATCTCTTGCCACGTAAAGCGATGCAATGTTATTACAGGTATCATAGTAAGGATTTTCAATCAGCTTAACACCAGGATACTCCTTTTCAAGTGTCACAAACTGCTCTTTCAGATATCCAACAACAACATAAATCTCATTGATTCCGTTTTTATGTAGTCCACCAATCACGGTATCAATCATCCGCGTCCCATTTACTTTGACCAGCGGTTTCGGTGTTGTCAGCGTTACTGGGTGCATTCGATTTCCCAATCCCGCCGCCATAATAATAGCTCTTTCTACTTTTGGCATTTACTTTTCCTCCCCTTGCTTTTTCAGTTCCTCTTGAACAATTCGGTAGTAATCCTTTGCATATCGGTACTGTCGAAGAGAATATTCGCCAAATTCTACACCAAGATTGCGTTTATATTCACACCAGTTGCTCCACAACAGACCACAGGCTGCAATATAGCAATAAATTTTTATTCTGGTCGCATCATCACAACCTTCTGTAAAGTAAGCAGAAATCAGGCGATCCACCTGACGCTTATTGTAAAGTGAGTAAATACAGAACATTGCCACATCCACATGAGGATCTTGCATTCCTGCATACTCCCAGTCAATCAGTCGGATTTCTTCCCTGCCCTCTTTCTCCACAAAAAGGAAATTGTCCGGCACTGCATCAATATGGGTCAAAACCTTTTCTCCAGCATGTGCATCAATATAAGGCTTCAGTGACAAAATATTTGCTTTTGTTATTTCATAATCCTTATAAGCAGAAGGTGTTCCCTCCCACAGCGTTTCATAGAACTCCATCTGTCCGAAAATATCAAACTCGTGGTTTACTTTCAATTTCAAGTCATGGAACGCATGCAGCCGCTTCATACACTTCTTAACATCTTCGTAGTTCAATGGATCGCATACTCTTGCGCCTTCCAGAAATTCCGTGATCTTGTAGCCATTTTCCGGGTTGATATACGCAATATCATCGCAAATGTGCTTTCCATCAATCGCTTGGTAAACTGCAGCTTCTTGTCGGCGGTTAATCAGCTGATCGGTTCCTTCTCCCGGAATACGCATGATATATTTCTTTCCTTTGCAGGTAAACAGGAAAGAACGATTCGTCATGCCCTTTTTAAGAACCGTAATTTCTGTAACTGCTTCTGGCTTTGCATCCAGAGCCTCACAAATCACCTGAATTGCATCCGTTTTCAACTGATTAGAATCACTGTCAATTTCTCGTAATTGCTCATAGGTGTTAATTTCCACAACGTCTGCGGAATGAACCACACGAGCCGCTACGATCATCCGGTCTTTATTATAAAGTGCTTCCTCCCAGAACGCTCCATCATACCGTTGATTTTTGCAAAGTTCATCAATTCGTTCTGCAACGGTGTCTGCATCCTCTTTCACCAAATAGCAGATACCAATCATTGCATTGCCGCCAGAGCTTTCTGGAACAGTCACAAGTTCCATTTTACGATTAACGCGGACATTACTTTCGTTGTCTACAAGATCGCTGACCATATACCATGAATATAGTTCATGACGATGGAACGGGTTTCGGTCACACCAAATATCACAAGGAATAATGTACGCATTCTCCAAATGTTCTTTTACAAGTTTGACGGAATGCAGATTGTTCTTTGCGGCATAGTCGGCATTAACTACAAGTTCTACTCCATACTCGTCAATCAAATACTCATATTTTTCTTTCATGAAACCTACAACTACATAGATTTCTTTAATCCCCACCTCATGAAGTTGCTTGATGATACGTTCAATCAGAGGCTCACCATTAACTTCCAAAAGACCCTTTGGCATTTCTGTGTTGATTGGAACCATACGCATACCAAACCCCGCTGCCAAGATAATAGCTCGCTGTGGGGTTTTCTGCTTAAACTCAGTTATGGCTTTCACTGTGGGGCGAATCGAATCGTCCAGATACTCAGCTTTAATCAGTTCCTTGAGTGAACGATTTACTACTCCTAACGAATGTCCTGAGACTTCTGCTAAAATCCGTTGATTGATGAAAGGTTCCAGCAAAAGCGTGTTCAGAATATCACTTTCTTGTTTGTTCATGTACTTTCTTCCTTTCGTTCTTATGAACAACGAGCGCGCTCAAACAGCTTACTTCCTATACGGTATAGCAAGCTGTTTTAAGCATAAAGTTATAAACAATTTTCTTCTATAGCTTGAATCTGGTTTTTTAATGAATAGTTTATCACGTAATTACTGCAGTATTCGCTCATGTTTTTATACAATTCTGGGGTTGTTAACAACTCAAGTAATTTTATAGCAAATTCTTCTTCATCTCTTCCAACAAAACCGCAATTTCCATTTTGTGACAGCTCATCTGTACCTGCTACGGGTGTGGAAACAAAAGGCTTTCCAAAATACATTGCTTCAACTAATGTTGTTGGAAATCCCTCACTATGTGAAGTTAAGCAGAAAACCTTGCAGTGCTTATAGTACGCATATGGATTTTTCTTGTATCCAACACATTCAATCTGCGCTTCCAGTTTGTATTCTCTAATTAATCTGACGGCCTCATTAAACAAGACACCCGTACCAAGCATTTTTGCTGTTACAGAAAGCCCCAAATCATTTAATCGTTTAACAATCCGAATAAACTGCAAAGGATCTTTATTCTCGTCAAAACGATTACAATACAGCAGCTGGAAATCCGTTACAGTTCCTTCCGGCACCATACCGGAGAAATCATAACCGTTATATATTTTTATAATTTTGTCTTTGTATTCAGGGAATACAGAAGCAATTGATTTCTCTGTAGCATTCGATATTGCCACAATCTTATTTACAGAGCTTAATGCTTTTCTTTGCTTGTTTCTTAATCTCTTATTTTCCTCCAAATCATAAATCGAACCATGTATCCAAGCTATACGCTTTTGGCTATTTCTGCTCAATAGAAACGTTGGAATAAGGTAATTAAATGATATTTCTACATCATATATCTTTCTAAGATGCATTTTTCTTATTAGACCCGGGAATAATTTAATTAAGGCAGAATTCATTAGTTTATTGTATATTTTTGAAAACACATCCTGTCGCGTAATGTCGACAATCGGAGGCAAAATTTTGATATTGCCATTTACGGGTTCCATTTTATCTGCGTGAAGGTATTCCAGAACATCAATATCGTATTTTTCGTAATCCAGATTGTTAACAATATTTGCAAGTATCTTTTCTGCACCGCCGCCATAACTAAAGGACCAAATAATAAACAGCACTTTTTTCTTTTTCATTTTACATAAGCTCCTGGTAATTACGTTTCCGCATAATTACCTCCTTAATAAATACAACAGCTAACGCTTGAAGGAGGTAAGTAGCAATTACACCGGTCAAGCCATAATGCTGTACGGAGAAGAATAATAGCCCCAAATATCCAGCATTTACAACTAACAATATGGGAATATTGTATTTAACATAGCCCAACGCCATGAAAAGGTTATGGGTACCCATCGAGGAATTTGAATAACAACTATATCCAATGTACAGAATCAAAGGAATTACATACTCGTTTGGATTACTAATGAGATATTTCAGCCAAAGGGAATGTGTTGCTACTACGAATATAGTACTGACGCTAAAAAGCGATAACATAATCAGCTTTAAACGATTGGATAATTTTCTTGCACTTGCGACATCTTTCTGCGAAATCATCTTATTCATTTCAGGATAGATTACCTGACTTATTGGATCTCCTAATTTATTTATTACAGATCCGATATTTCCGAACACACTATACACGGATGTGGCTTCAAATCCTAAATATTTATTGATGATCAGTGATGTAATTTGATTTACCGGCAAATCAATGGTTGAAGTCAAATTGCTGTATAAGCTAAACTTTAAAAAGTCCGGACACCATTTTAGTTTTACTTTATAGAAGTCAAGTAACTTATGCTGAGCCAGAGTTTTTAGAGTATAAAAGTTCATTAGTAAAAATTTTGCCGCGTTCGCTATACAGTCTACTAAAAAAAACGCTTTAAAATCACACCTGAGTACAAAGCACCCCAAGAAACCTACACATCGTATAACTGCACAAGATATATTAGACGTTACAACGTACTTATAGTTTTCAAAGTGCCTTAGGACCCCAATTGTTGTTCCTTGAAAATAGAGCATATAAACACATAGATAGAAAATACAATACTCTGATATTGCACGATCCCAACCCATAATATTGATCACAACGTCCTTTAGTATCACTCCAAAGAACAAAGTTGCTACAAGGCAAAATGCATCCAACATTACAGCCCACTTAATATAAATCTTTTCGGACTCGTGATCATTGTCCCTCTCGGCTTTGGCTAAGTACTTAATTAAGGATTGAAACGTTTTAAACGAAAACAAGCCATAAAACAAATTCGTATATGTCTGAACGGCAACAAGAATACCGTGTTTATATGAACCAATTGCGTTAATTATAAATATGGTTGCCAAAAAGCCAAATACAGAGCTTATTCCTTCGCCAGAAAAAATCAGCAAGAAGTTTCTGGCAAGGTGACTCTTAAATATTCGGTCCTTAATATTTTTGATTTTTTCTTTCATGTGTTACAGCCATTTCCTTTACGACTTCTCTTACAGAATCATATTGTTCACAGAAAATTTTTCACGCTCTACAGAAGGAAAATCATATAGATATTGTGACAATTTGCTTTCAATATAATGTGCTTCGTTAGAATATTCCATATTCCTATTAAATATTTGTGTGTTCTTTTTTGATTTTTCCGGAACAAATTTAGTCATTTTGTCCTTATGCAAAGTTTTCGGAATATCTAGAAAAGAAAGAACTTGAAAAACAGAACTATCATAATTATAAACCAAGTCTTCAAAGTGAATTCTTAATATATTTTTGTTTTCCACCTGTTTTTCGGCCTGCCGCATCTTACTATAATTGCTACAGAATTTCTCTGCATCAAATGAATATGGAACAGTCGCATTCGCTTTTCTCCAGTAATATTTGTTCAGAAGAAAAACATCCCTTGGATCACGATCAACCACAATCACCTTACAATTATCTTCGAAGTAATTCTCTATTCGATACAGGTTATGCGGCAAAACAAACTGATCTAATATTATATTCGAATTCGATATTCCCATTTGCAGGAAAAATTTGTCCAGTAAAATCTTTGCTCTCGAATAGAACTCGGACGGAGTCGTGTATGAAAGCCACATTTCCTCATACCTTAGACCCGGCTTTGGTACCACTTTTCCAAGCGATATTAATTTTATGATCTTAGCCAAGGTTTTCTCTATATATATTTTTGCATTAGGGTTTTCTTGATAATACCAATAGACATCCTTAGTTCTTTCATCCATGAGCGAGCTGATGAATTCCTCGCACCAGCTCATAAAATCAGGACCAACCTTGTCCTTATAATCAGCAACCCAATAATATTTATTGGTATATAACGTTTTCATACAACTATAAAATGTATGAAGGGCTTCGTCACTGCGAAGAGCATTGTTTCCCTTTAAGAGTTTGTCTTCCAAATCAAATACTCCGTTAGGGCAATGCATAAAAACATACTCAAAGTTTCCGTTGGAGCAAGAGTATCCGTCTACCTCACTCAGAAGATCTGTTACAGCGGACGAACCCGAACCCATATAACCTGTTGGTATAACAATTTTGTTCTTCATATGGTTACCTCTTGACTTTATAATAGAATAGGATTTAATTCCTCTGGCTCGGTGAAGTATCTTATGTTTAATCGCCAATCTTTTAAATACTGTCGCAAAGCAGATTGTTGACATTTTATGATAGCTCGTATTATATGTGCCTTGTCCATCCTAGTTTAAATTGTTTTGAGTGGTAATATACTTCTCTCTTTCCTTCATTTTCAGATGCTCAATCAGATTCCTATAAAAGTACTTGTTTCTAATAATTCGAAAGAGATCATATATTCTGACTAAATTGAATTTTTTAGTCTTCATATTAGCCTTTATAAATTCATACATTTCGAGAGTTGCAAAATCGTCTTTATATTTGACTGAATTCAAGTACTTCTCCAGCATTTCCACAGACGGAACATTTTGATAGGCTCCATTGTCAATAAGATAGTACATTGTCAGCTTTTGTCGGATGTTTGCCTTACTTGAAACACTCTCTGTACGAATTCTATAATACAACCCATATGCAGGCATATTACCTATTTTAAACCCATTTTGGATTGCCCTGAGAATGAAGTCAAAATCCTCGCAAGCATAAACTAATCTATATCCGTTTAATTTTTCGAATACTTCTCTTTTCCCAAGCCACGTTGGATGTAAGACACAGCCTCCATATAATTGATATTCTTTGATTTTTTCATGAGCGGTTGGGACGTTTAAATATCCTATTTCTTTCCCATTTTCATCTATTTTTATAGCATTACACCCTACCATATCGTAGCTTTTTACCTGTAAAAATTCGAGCTGCTTTTCTAAGCGATCTTTTGTTGCAATATCATCCGCATCCATTCTTGCAATATACTTGCCGATGGCGTTCTTCAATCCAGCATTAAGTGAACTAACAAGTCCAATATTGCTTGGGTTGACTATATATTTTATTCTTGAATCTTCTCTTGCATATGCAGCAAGCAAGTCTGCCATATCTGCTCGCTTTGGATTGTCATTTACGATAATCAATTGAATGTTTGTATATGTTTGAGACAGTATTGACTCTATGCTAAGTTTTAGATATTTCAGTGGCTCATTATAAGTACATAACAGGACACTTATTATTTCCATCAAATTTCCTCTCAATCTTTTTTGGCTGGAATAACTTTTATGATTATCTCTTTAAGTCAGGTTGTTCAAAGGTCGAACAATAGGGTTCTTAAAGAGGCAGCATATAATCAGCAGTTGTAAAAACGGCGGAGTTTCATCATGCTTCTCAAAAGCAAACTAACTCTTGCAGTATTCATCGCTAATTTCAGCAGCGAGAATACATACCATGAATATCCTGCGAAGAAACGCTGACCACAAACGGCTTTGTATATACAGTCGATTTTTCCTCCACGCAGTGCTTGATAAGTTCCTCCACAATAACCAAGATGTTCTGCTGCAAAATACTTCTTCTTTCTCTCGACAGAAAGTCTGTCTCCTTTACTGTGCGTCACCCGGCATAAGCAGTAGCAGGTAGCGATAGAACTCTGTGTGCCCCAGTAGTAAGTTTCATTAGCTGAATACATAGTTTACCAGTAAGGCAACTCTAGATTGGGTTATAGATATTTTACTGGAAACCATATCTAAATACATTCTATCACAAATAATTCAACTAATACCGTAAAGAACCCCATTAGTGTTTGCCTGCATCTTTAATTTCTTTCTTTGCCAATTCGTAATTTGCACTTGATTTTAGGCAAATTTCTTATACCTATTATAATAAATGGTAAGCACTCGTAACTTAATAAGTCATTATCAATTGTGTTTGCTACCACAACTGCTATAAATGCCGCTTTTTCCATCATGCTTATATTTGGCTTTTTTTGATATGCATGAAGCACCATCCATAAAAATAGTAGCATTGCTATTCCATAGCGAACTACCATATACATATAAGCACTGTCCAAAACCACGCCATTGTTCATATAACCATCTATATAGACCGGTGTGTTCGTGTAAGCATTATAGTTCATAGTGTTCACAATAGGTATACCATAGCTTTGAAATGCTGAAGCTGCCAGCATACTTCTATTTGTAAATATTTGATCAAATGCATACCAATAATTCAACAGGACTCCTTTATATCGAAGATATCCCGGTAGAATGGAAAAAACTATACATACAAAAACGATCCAACTGGATACCAAATTAAGCGGCTTTTTAATTTTGTTTTTAATTCTTTTATCTCTTAACAGTAATGCTAACATTGATAATCCTACCGTTATCACTACTGCATTTCGGCTTTTGCAAATGCTATATAAGACTATTCCTATAAGTGAAAGCACTCCTATTTTTTTCATATTTCTATTGGTAGAAATACAATATGTCATCATATAAAACACAATCAGCGGTAAGCATGCGCTATGAACAAATCCTAAAGAGTGTCGTGCTTCTGTGCTAAAATCCGTTCTATATGTCAAGCAATCCGAAAGTATCCCTAATGCACATAACACCAATGTTAGGCTAGTCATACCTACTATAGTTTGCATAGACACATTATATATAACCTTTTCATCAACATCACAAAAAACTTCCGCAATCAGAATCACGATAAACCAAAAAAAATCTCCCGTAAGAAGAAGCGTCAATGCTCCACATAGCACTCCAAATACAACCCAAGCGAACCCCTTCTTTTTCCAACTTTTGCCCACCACTGACAGCACCAGTAAAACCACAACAGTCGCTTTAATTGCTTTGACAATTGGGGCTATATTTCCTGTTTTGAATGCCATATCCTCTAAAAAAAGAGCAATCATAAATGGAACATAGCACAAAATAAACATCTGTTTTTTTCTTTTAACATTCACTTGACTCATCACCTGTATATAATCAGCTTCCTTAATTCCACCTTTTATTTAGTTGTCGTACCCTGATTACCATTTTTCTAGGCAATCTCATTATCAGCAATGCTATTTTCAACTTATTTCTTGCCTTCGAATTTTTTAGAGTTTCTTTTTTGTGCAGTTCAATATATTCTCTGCAATAATTTATATCGTTTTTAAATCTTTCGTCTCCTGATTCCGTAAGGTATACTCTTAAGCAATTTGTCACCTGGTAAGTGTGTACGGCCAAACTCAATTCTTTAGATTTATATTCATATCGACGTAGTAATTCTTTGCCGATATCTATGATGTCAAGATCTTTTTCAGAAAAAAGTTTTGTTGTAATACTATTGGCTCTATGCCTATATCCATAACATTCTTGTTTGGAATAAGGCACTTTATCCACACATTCAAAGACATCACTCAAGAACAAATTATCCTCATACAGAATTCCGGATTTAAATCGGATGCCACTGAGTATACTGGCACTATACAGCTTGCCGCATGCAGATGTTGAAATTTCTTTTTGATATAGAAAATCACAAATAGCTTCTTCCCTATTCAATAATTTATCTTTCGTACTTCCTTTAAAATCGGGCCTTTTTCCATCCGTGAAATGACAGATAGATTCAACCGCTATATCTGCATTATATTTTTTGCATAGCTTATATAGCGATTCTATAGCGTTGAATGAAAGTAAATCATCGCTATCTACAAAGAGTATGTAGTCGCCTGTTGCTTTTTCTAAGCCGACATTCCGAGTATCTGACAGACCACTGTTTGCCTTTTCGTAGTAAGAGATCCTTTTGTCTTTTTCTGCAAGCTCAAGACAAATGGCTTTACTCTTATCGGTGGATCCATCGTTTACAAGTATTACCTCAATATTTTTATACGTTTGTTCCAAAATGCTTTCTACGCAAGAGCGCAGATATTTTTCGACATTATATACAGGAACGATTACTGAAATTAGGGGTTGCTCACTCATCATAGTTTCCCTCGTATGCTACTTTTGTAAACACATCTTCATACTGCTTGCAGATTTTATTCCATGTGTACTCTTCCGCCACACGTTTCTTGGCTCTCCGGCCCATCTCTGCAATCTCATCTGCACTCATTTGGTCTGCCTTATCAATCAATTTTGCAAGGCTACCCGGGTTACGGCTCCAGTACAAAGCGCAATCCTCCGCCACTTCTTTATTGAACCCAACATCGACCAGTAGATTCAGGTCCGTGCTGCCAAGAGCCTCAATCAGCGAAGGATTTGTACCGCCCACTGTATGTCCATGGAAATATGCATAGGCATTTTCCCGAATCTTTTTTAAGAGTTCCTGGTCATACACTGTACCAACAAACTTAATCCTCTTGTCGCTCTTGAAATGAAGTTTTTCTTCCAACTCATTCAAGAATTTATCGTTCACATTCGTAATGAGCGCAAAATCTTTCTTGCTATTGCACTTCATAAACTCTCGAATCATAACTTCAAAAGAATTTTCCGGCACAAAGCGGCCGACGACAAGGTAATAGCCTTTCTTCGTCAATCCTTTTTCCTTGTACCAATTCACTAGCTTTTCGTCATCATCGGCTAGCTTACTGAGCGTCAAATCTGCACCATAGGCAATAAACGTGGTTTTCGGATTTCTGCCTTTGATTCCTTTTCCGTCATAACACTCATGGATATACTTCTCAATGTTGACGGAATCACAAATTGCAAGGTCGCAATATTTGACCATCATCTGTTCAGAAATCTTCCAATACTTACGAATCGGAGCCGACCACTTTGCTCTCATCCACTCATGGCCATCTGGATTCAAGTAAACCGTGCCGCCAAGTTTATGGATTTCGTGATAAAAATGCCTAGCAAATGGTCCAATTCGGCAAGCCATTATGTAAACGATAGGATGAGGAATGCAATTCTTTTTGATATGTTCGCAGCAAGCTTTTAATGCAGCCACATCATAATAGATTGCCTGTGCGGGACCAATTTGTGGAACATCAATCTTAAAGCAATGTGCATTATGAAGCTCAAATTCATGGTCATTGATTTTAGTTACGCCCTCAAATTTGCTCTCATCCATACACCCATCGCCATTGGCTTTGCAAGCAACGTGATACTTAATATTGTCTTTATTCTGGTGATACTCTGTAAGTTTATATACAAACGTTTCGTATCCTCCGTAGGCTCCCATAGACTTAGCGCCTACTAAGTAAACATGTTGTACATTTTTCTTTGACTTCATTCTCTACCCCATCCTCAAAATTCTTTTATATGCTATACGCAAACAAAATCACAGTAAAGCACACCATGTTCTTGGTATTTTGTTGATTTTTGTGAATCAAAACAGCGGCTTTTCAAAGTGGCCTCCCCAAAACCAATGAATTCTGCCTTCTTGTAACTATTTTGACAATAAATATACAGATTAAATTTTATCACAAAAGCCATAGCTTTTCAATATGTTATCCATATGTTTACAAAAAATGCACGTTCCAAGGCTGTATTCATTAAACAGGCTCTTGATATTTCAAACAAATCGCATATGGTATTGAAATTGCTGTACTATGGTTTTCTTAGCCTACATACTGTTTTTGCAGCCTCTCAAACGTGAGTTCCTAATAGCCTTCTTCCATTGCGCATAAAATAGTGCCTTGATATTGTCACAAGTTTGAGGACACCTTTTTGGAGGAGGACGGCTCACTGAAAACCGGTGGTATGGCCGAAAAGGTCACCGGCGCCTACCAGAAAATCGAGGACAGCGTGGTCGGCGGTTATAAAAAGGTAGAGAACGCCTTTGTGGATGCGTTTCTGGAAAAGGTTGATTCTGACGAGGACAAAAAGCAGGATTGACCCGGAAAATTTCAAACAAAAAAGACGATGGCAGGAGATTTCCTGTCATCGTCTTTTTTTGATTATTGAAGGAGGATACGGCATCCCGCGGGCCGGTGTGGGCATCGGCCCCTACAGAACCACCGCAATTATTGCGCGGTTGGGGCATACAGCATTGTGTTTCCGTTTTACCGCTTGCGCCGGTTCCTCCGTCAGCGGCTGCACTGTCTCTGCGGCGGGGGCAGCCTCCTCCGCCATAACGGCCACACTGCCAAAGCTGGTGCAAAAGCTCAGCGCCGCCAGCAGTGCGCTGAAAAACGCAGCCCCATTCCCACAGAGCCCGGTTGGTTGTTGGTATCGTTTTTCATAGTCACTTTGCCTTTTGAACGAGGACACACCCAGTGTGCACTTTTTGCTATCTGTCAGCTACAGTATAGCACACCCGTTCTTGCAAAGCCCTTGCAAATTTCGGCCTTCGGCGCTATTTTTTCAAAATTTTTTATCTTTTTCCAGCGCCAGCAGACGCGCTTTTTTGTCAATGCCGCCCGCGTAGCCTGTCAGGCTGCCGTCTGTGCCGACAACGCGGTGGCAGGGTATGATGAGAGAAATCGGGTTGTGCCCGACCGCGCCGCCCACGGCCTGCGCGGACATTTTGGCAAGGCCGCGTTCCGCCGCCAGTCGAACGGCCAATGCACCGTAGGTCGTGGTCTGCCCATACGGAATCTGACGCAGCAGCGCCCATACCTCCTGCCGGAAGGCCGAGCCGCAGGGGTGCAGCGGCGGGGTGAAATCCGGCTCCTGCCCGCTGAAGTAGATATCCAGCCAGCGTTTTGCCTGCAAAAGGGCCGGTGTAGCTTCGGCCCGGTACGCCGGGTCCAGCCCTGCCGCAAAGTATTTTGCGCCGTCAAACCACAGCCCGGTCAGGCCAACTTCATCCGCCGCCAGCAGGATGCCGCCCAAGGGGGAATCATAATGCTGTGTGTATTGCATCACTTTCACCTCACCGATTGATTCTAGGAATATTGTACCCAGGGCGTCGGCCTGCGTCAAGGTTGTGACGCAATGAAAAGGGGCTGTTGCACAAGCCCCAACAAAAGAGTTCTATATAGGGAGCATATCACCGCGCCCTTCAACAGATTTTTTCATGCACCGGCTTTTGTGATGATCTGCTTCGGGCAGATTTCCGCGCACCGCCCGCAGTGCAGGCAATGGTGCTGGTCAATAACAACCGGCTTCTGCGTGATGTCTATGCACTTCTGCGGGCAGACCGAGTAGCACAGCCTGCAGCGGATGCAACCAGCGCCCACCATATAGCCGGAAAGCGCAGCCTTCTTCTCCCCTATCGTGATGCTGTCCCGCACAACGTGCGCCGGGTCGCTTATGTCAAAATACTCGCCCTCAGCCTCGTACAGGCAGAACACCTCCAACGCCTTGCGGGTGTCACCCGGGTAAATCGACTGCATATAGGTGTTCTTTTCAAAAATCTCGTCCAGCTTTTCGCTGCCAATATTTTTGACCCTTCCGCGCAGGGAAACGGCAATCTTTCCCTGCGTGGCCGAGAGCGCGATGAACTTCTGCTCCATAAGCTGCGCATAAAACGCCTTGCCGCGCGCCGTCAGGAAGTACACGCCCTGTGCATCCCACAGCATCATATCAATCACACGAGTCTGCGGGTGCCCGTCCGCGCCAAGGGTGGCCACGGTGGTGGAGTGCAGCTGCTCCACTAGCAACTTCAGATAATCCTGGTTTTGCATACGCGCAGCATCCTTTCAATCAGCGGTATCGCTGGCTGTGAATCAGAACTCGTAGGGAGGGTTGCCGGAGAAGTCGGCAATCAGACCGTGGGCGTTTTCCAGATAGAACACCTCAAAAATCGGGTTGGTGGCCTCGCCGTACTGACCCTTCACAATGGGGTTGGCAATGCACATCTCCTTAGCAGCCATATTGTTCTCAAACACAGCCTTGCCATGCAGGCGAATCCACGCATACTCGGGGCTGGAAACGGAAATCTCAATCTCCGGGTTCTGCTGCATATCCTTGTAGACGTCCTTGGTGCTGTTGGTGCAGAACCACAGCTTGCCGTCCATCTCGCCGGCGAACATAAAGGGGCGGCACTTTGCCTTGCCGTCGCGGCCGACGGTTGCCAGATACTGCACAGGGTTTGCGTTCAGAAATTCAACAACTTTGTTCATGATAGGTACCTCCAAAATGGTTTTTTCTGCGAAATCTTGCGTTTTTCTTTCGTTGGCATTATACTATCACTGTACAGCCCATTTGTGAAGTAGGCACTATATTGTGCTGTAGTTACCAAATGGGAACTATTGCACCGTTACCGCAAGGGAACCAATGCGCCGCGGCTGCATTTTCCGCCCCTTCGGGCCTTTAATAAAATTTTGGAGGTTGTTGCTATGGATGAAGTGAAAAAAAAAGAGCTGCCCGCCTGCCCGGTAGAAACTACCCTGACCCTGATTGGCGATAAATGGAAGGTGCTGATTCTGCGCGACCTGATGACCGGCACCAAGCGCTTTGGCGAGCTGAAAAAGTGCGTGGGCAATGTCTCCCAGAAGGTGCTGACCGTCCAGCTCCGTGCAATGGAGGCAAACGGCCTTGTGCACCGCGAGGTATACGCCGAGGTACCGCCCCGGGTGGAGTATTCCCTGACCGACCTTGGCCGCAGCCTGAAGCCTATCCTTGACGCCATGTGGAGCTGGGGCGAGAACTATAAAAGCATGAATGAGTGAGCGACGCTTACGGCTTTCCTTTGTAGGGGGCGGCGTCCTCAACGCCCCGATACGCCCTTAAAAACCACCACGCCCCGCAGAGCTGCCTGTTACACGCAGCCTGCGGGGCGTATGCTTTATCTGCCTGCCGGGGTTTCCTTCCGCAGGGTTGTGGTGATTTCATCCAGACTGATAGGCTTGGCAATGTAACCGGCCATGCCCGCTTCCATACACTTCTTCCGGTCCGAGGAGAAGGTGCATTGCAGGGCCGGATGAGGGGGAATCTTCCCGCAAGCAACCGTCTATTGGTAACTATTGGTTGCTCTGCCCGGTAATGCCCTCTTATGGAAAACGACCGGGCCGGGCGTGCCCGGCCCCTACAGAGCATCCGTTAATCGGTTGTGCGTAGGGCGGGGTGACCCCACCCCGCTGATGTTTGCGGCAGTATGCTGTTTCCGGTTTATTTGTAGGGGGCGGCGTCCCCCGACGCCCCGCAAGTGACCCGCAAATGCCGTTTGCCACAAACCAGCGGAGGGGTCAAGACCCCTCCCTACCGGCCTGCCTGAAATCGTGTGGTAGGGGGCGGGCTCTACTCCACCAGGAACACTTCCCTTCCCCCCTCCTGTACAAAAATCATCGGGCCAATGCCAAGCATCGACCCGATAGTAGCATCAATATTTACGTGTGAAACAGCCCGCTGAATATCTCATTATTGAGCAGCATCCCAGGAATTATTTTACGATATGTATAAGTTACCTTGCCATTAACAATTCGTAAACCTTCCGGGTTGTTCCGGGTGATGCTGTTCAGCGTTTCTATGTCCTCCCTGCTGAGCCGCACCGAAATCTGCCCGGTGCTGCTTTTGGCCTTGTTGCGGTTTGTGGGAATCATCTCCACCCCAAGGCGGTTCAGGGCGTACCGCCTGCAGTCTGCACTCTCCCCTGCCCTGCGCGCAGCCTCACACTGTTCGTGCAGAATTTCGGAAATCAGCGCGGCCACCTTTTTGTCCGACCATGCCGCGTAACGCTCCAGAACCTCGTACAGCTCCGGCAGCAGGCGAATGACTATTTTTTCCCTTGCCATACTCACATCGTACTCTGGATGTTCTGGCGGATGGTATCGGCCAACGCAATCAGCTCATCCAGATTCTGGATATACGCCTGCCGTTCCTCAACGCTGCGGGCGGTAATAATGCTGAGCCCGCCATCCGCGTTCAGTGCCTTTTCCAGCCGCCGCAGCTTTTTGGTGACAGCCGGAACCTGCTCGCCAATCACAACACTGTCTCGGCCATAGCTGGTTTTTTCTTTCTTCTGGGCGTTGGTCGGCTTTTCGCAGAGCTCCTCCACCAGTTTTTTTGTTGCTGAAAGAATGTCGGTTCTCTGGGTCAGGTCATTGCTGTCCAGCACATCGCGCAGGCCTTCTGCAAGCTGCTTTTTGGCCTTTTCGCGCCGGGACTGCGGCTCAATCGTTTCCGCCAGTGCAAAAGTTTCCGCAGCCGATTTCTGCTCGGCGTTCGTAAGGTTCACATAGCTTTCCGCCGCCGTGCGGGTAATGATGCCATCATCCAGCAACGCCTTCAGCTCCGGCACCAGATTTTTTTCAATGGATAAGCCCTTGTCAATCGTTCTGGGCTTCATCGGGCTCAGCTCTTTCAGCTGTTTTTTGGCTTCCTGTTCCGTCATATTAAAAGGTGGCTTCTGCAGGTTTTCAACAAAACGGACGGTTGCCTTTCTCGCAATTTTTTCGTTGCCGAAGCCGCCGCGCACCATCAGGTTTGCGGTGTCCAGATAGACAACTTTTTCCACCTCGCTCAAGCCCTCGAGTTTGATGCAGTAGGGCCGGTTCCAATCCGGCGCATTCTCATCGGTGGAGTGCTCCTGCACCAGATAGCTCAACGCCTTGTAGCGTCTTTCGCCGGAAAGCAGCTCATATTTGCCCTTGTTTTCACCGCTTTCGCATTTGCAGACCACCAGATTGTGCAGAAGGCCGACCATACGGATGTTATCCGCCAGCTTTTTGACCTCCTCCTCGGTATCCTCGGTGCGGTAGAGCTCATTGTCTGGGTTGGTCACAATCATAGCCAGATCCAGACGCTCCGGCTCCACATCGTTCACTTTCTTTACGATGCTCTGCGCGGTAATGCGATTCTGCGCCTCGTCCATTGCCTCTGTGCGCGCCGCCGATTTCTTCTTCAGCTTGTCCAGTCTGCCCATGACGTTCAGTCCTCCTCGCCGATTTTTGCCAGAATTTCATCACACAGGCTCATATACTCGCTCGCTGCCTTGTAAACTCCGGTTTCTCTTTTCTTCTTGCCGCCCGTTGACTTGCGTTTATCCGATACATTAAAGATGGCCGGGCCCATAATCTCGCCTTCCACAATCGCCTGATTGTTGCTGATGGTGCTCTTGAAGAACTTTGTTTCATCAATGCCAAAATGCTTGTAAAGCTCGTTGTCGCGCATTTTTTCGTCAAGGTTATCCTGCAGCCAATCGTTCATGGCTACACGGCTTTTTACCATGCTAAGCACAACGCCCAGCACGTTGATTTCGGTATCCGCCGTCTTTTCCAGCTCAAAGAAAAGGCGCAGCATTTCGCCCAGACCCTGCAGGCTGTAGTAGGTGCTGTGAATCGGAATCAGCACGGCATCGCTTGCATACAGCGCGTTCTGCACAAGCAGCCCCTGGTTCGGCGGAGTGTCAATCAGAATCACATCGTAGTTGTCGGCAATCTCGCACAGACAGAGCGCCAGCATCTCATACTTGTTGATGGTCCCGTTGGAGGCCGTTGCCGACATTTCAATCAGTCCGGGGACCAGCGGCGTGTTGGCGTTTGCCGGGATAATATCAATGTTTTCATACTGCGTGTGGGAGACATAGTTGGCCGCAACCGCAATATCATGCGCGTGAATCATATCATACACGCCTTTTTTGGCGAAATGGCCGGTGGAAACAGAATATTCCGTGGCCGTGCTTGTCAAATCGCCCTGCTGGTCAGTATCCACCACAAGAACCTTTTTGCCTTGCTTTGCCATACAGGCAGCAAGGTTAATGGTCAGCGTGGTTTTGCCGACGCCGCCTTTCTGCATACAAACCGTAATGCAATATGCCATATGTACCCAGCCTTTCCGTGCCGTGTCACTGTCGTTCATTCATCGTTGCCGTTTTTGTCACGTCTCCGATGTTGTTTTGTTGCTTCTATTATACCTTTCCTTTTGTATACTGTCAATAAAAGCAGCACAATTTTGTCGTTCATTCATCGTTGCCACTTTTTATATAAAACAAGCGGCACAGAAAACAGGAAATTCCGTTTTCTGTGCCGCCCTTACTGGCGTTCATTCATCGTTGCCGTTCCGCTGTGTTTACTCATCGTCAAATACGGACATATCCACCCGCATCGCGCTCTTGCCGTCCAGCTGTTCGGCTTTTCGCTGCCCGGCCATCACGGTAGCGGCCGAGTTGTCAATCAGTTCGTTGTAAACCACCACGCGGTAATACTGAGCCGACTTTTTTTCAGTCGCTTTTTGCAGCATATCCTTGAATTTTTCTTCCATACCCAGCACCCAGAGCTTGAGGTCGCCGTTATTTTTGATAATCCGGTTCAGCGCCTCGAGCGATTCTTCCGCCTGAGCTGCCTTTTTCTGGTTTGTCAGCAGCTTGGATGTGTAGGTAAGAATATCCGCAAGGATGTTTTTTTCATCGGAAACCAACTTTTTTTCATAAGAAAAATATTGGATGCGGCTTTCCAGCTCATGCCGCGCCATCACATAGGACATCGTCAGGATTTCGTCGGGAAGCGGCGTAGATACGTTCTCTCCGGCCGTAAAACCGACATTTTTTCTTTTTGTTTTCCTTGGCTTTTTTGCAACCTCTCCATCCGGGCCCGCGTTGGAATCGTGGAACGCCCGCACTTTTTTCATCTCATCCTTCGATTTGTATTTGATGAAGAAATAGAGGTATTCATATTTGCGCGTGCCCTTGATGCGAACCGGAATGTACTCCACCCACAGGTCGGTCATCTCGTTGATTTCTTTTTTCGCCGGCTTTAAAACGTGTTTATCAAAATCGTAGTAGGTGGGGTATTTCTCATCCAGCGTTTTCTCGCGGCTATATTTTGCCGGTTCATCACTGTTTTTCTTTTTGCCGCGGCCGCGCTCCTCCGGCGTGGGAACAGAAAGCAGGCTGCGCAGCTCATCACATTTAAAGCGCTTATATTTGTAACCCTTCAGCTCACTGCGCATATCGGGGAACTTTTTCAGGATTTCTTCCGTCACCGGCTCAAAAACAAGGCCGTTGTTATAGCCGTAGTTGCGGCTTCCGTTGTCATAGGAAAGGATGATTTCGTACACACGCATACTGTACGTTGACTTCATCATCAGCAGATACTCGATGGAATAGGACGTGTAGTTGCTGGTCAGCTGGGCCACCTGCGGCCACAAATCCCGGTTGAATCGGATGCTGATGGTTTTATCGCGGGTGTCCACCACCGTGCCGCGGTCCAGCCAGGACATACTTTTGTACCGCCCATCCGGCAGAACTACCCAGAAGTCGCGGCGTTCCAGACTTTGCACAGTGTCCTTCAAATAGTTGATGTAGCCTGGGTCCATCGCGTTGACGCCTGTCAGCTTGGAAAACTCCGAGAATGTCAGCGTGTATGTTTTTGACGGATCCTTATCCTTTTTCTGGTCAATTTTGGACAGCAGCATAAACAGGATTTTTTGTTCGGTGCGGGGAAGGGAATACTTGGTCTTTTGAATCAAATCGTTAGATTTCGTAACAAAAGAGCCAAAGGAAAGACTTTTGCTGCTTGCCGGGTCAACTGCCAGCGTATGGTCGAGGACTTCGCCGGTTACAACCTCGACCTCCTTGTTGTCATTGTTTTTTGCTGCGTCGTTTTCTTTCATAAATGGTCACGGCCCGAAGCAGTTTCCACTCGGGTTGTCCTTTCCTCAGCACTTTGCGCACAAATCTGCACACTACCACATATAAGTATAATAAAGGGAAGCTATGGCTTTGTCAACTATTTTTCATTTTTATGTTTTCTTCTTTACTTACTTATTCTCTTATAATTTATATTTTTATTTATATATAGAAGAAACCAACTTTTTTTCTTGCCAAAACCGACTTTCTTTCATTGCAAAGCAAACCTATTTTCATTCCGGAACCGACTTTTTCTCATAACAAAACCGACATTTTTTCAGTTTTCTTGGTGGGAATAAAAGTCTGTTTATAGCTGAAAAAAAGTCGGTTTTACTATGCTGCGGCAGGGCCGGGCAGGGGAGAAGCAAATACCGTTTTCTTTCGCAATAGATGAAAAAAGTCGGCTTATAGTGGCGAGGAAAATGAATTTTAATGAAAGAAAGTCGGTTTGTATGGTGGAAGGAAAAGAAAAGGGGAGTATTGATGGGGTTTGAAGGCAAACTGACAGGATTTTTTAAATAAGCGATAACAGACTTTTTTTCTTTGGCAAAAAGAATAAGAAAAGATATAAATATTATACGATAATACGGGAATATATTACAGACGGAGAAAAAACAATGCTGTAGGAAAACCGACTTTCTTTCAGAACATTACAAAATACATATTGGATATTATAAGAAATAAAATACAAAACGTATGCTGAATATGGGCTGGTTTTGAAAGGATTTCTTATTTTGGAAAGCGAGTTTTGTCGGGAAGGGAAGGACACCAACTTTTTTTCATGAAAAAAAGTTGGTGTGTGAGAAAAGAGGTAGGGGAGAGGGGCAGCACTTAAAATAAATGAGTAATTTACATACCATATACGCTACAAACTGTACAATTTAAATATAAAATACAAATAGGATAACATATATGTTGAAATGGCAACGATGTATCAACGGCAAGTATAACTGTGGGTTGGCTGGCCGCTGATGGGTTAGTCTGTCAGTAGGGGCGGGGCTCTGCTCCGCCCGGGTGCTTACCCGCCAAATGCTGCTTACAGAAAACCCGCGGGCCGGGCGTGCCCGGCCCCTACTGCGTGGCGGCGGGCAGTACGGCACATACCAGGTTGGCGTAGAGAAAAAATCACTACCATGTATCAGAATAGCCCGCCCCACTCCTAAACCGACAAATTTTCATCAAAAAAATAATGCCGCGGCGGGGGCCGGGCATTGGGATCATAATAGCTCCATCATACTGATTTGGTCAACCAGCCAGCTTTCCTGCTTGGCTTGGTGTATCACATCTCCGGGCTGACTGTGGCCAATCAAAAACGGAGACTGCGGGTCATGCTGGCGCATATTCTGCGCGACCAGCTCCTCGCTGTAGTTGGCGTAGCAATAGCGGCAAAGGTGGCCGCAGGTGTTGTAAGCGCCAATGTCTGCAGTGAGATAGCACGCGCACTCCTTGCGGGCAGATTTTTGCGGGGGCAATTTCAGGCGGCGGTTCAGCGCAGTCTCAAAGGTTTCGGCGGTCATACAGCCGCGGCAGTCTGCGCCAAAGCGCGCCAAATCGTTGCCCTCGGCACAGGGGCGGATGGTCATACCGTATTTTTGGCCAATCTCTACAAAGGCGCGGCCCAGCCGCTCACGCTCGGCGCGGGGGACAGGGCGCACCTCCGGGAAATTGCGCTGCACCTTTTCATACAAATCAATAAAGCTGATGACGCAGGTTTTCGTGTGCCCGGCCAGTTTCGCGGCCATATATTCAAATGCGGCAAGGTGGCGCTCGACCGTGTAGACATCGGAAAGAAAAATCGGGTCATACCGCCAGCCGATAGAGTTCACGCCGACCATTTCGGAAAGTGTGATAAAATCCCGCAAAACAGCTTCCACAGGGGGCACGTGCGGTTCAATTTCCGGCCCATAGGGGGTGATGGTGACAAACCAATACTGCCCATAGGGACGCAGCAAATCCATATGTGGCAGCATGGGCCAGGGATTTTTGGTGCAGAAGCCTATCAAATCCACCACATCCGGGTTGATTTCATACCGTGTCACAGCCTGTGGATTGTAGGGGTTGCGCACCAGCACAAACCCGGCCTTGAGCCGGTTGACAAACCATGCGCTGTAAAAAGCCGGAATATCGGTGCGGAAGCCGGTCTGCAAAATCATGGCGTATTCACTCTCCTTGTGCGTCTTGTCTATCTATATTATAAGGTAGACGAACCCGCCGTGCAAGCAGTCACCGAAAGGTGCCTGTACGTCCAAAACCGGCTCTTGCGTTTCTGGGCTGTGTGTGGTATACTACCAACGTAAAACTGAATACGACAGTAGGTGCCTTTTTGTACGCGGCTGCGCGCACAGAAAAGGGTAAAAGGGAAACAGGTGCAAATCCTGTACGATCTCGTCACTGTGATAAGGGAATCTGCCGCCAGTGTGCGTATGCGCCGGTCACTGAGCCTGGCTCGGGAAGGCGGCGGCGGGTGTTGATCTTTCAGCCAGGAAACCTGCCCACTGCCGGGTACGGGGGCGAACGGCTCCAAATCACGAGGAATTGGTTGTACCGCAAAGAACCTGCCAAACTACGGGGCTTTTTTGTGTTGCCATTCTGCACACAAAAAGGCCTCGTTTTTATTGGGGGCTTATTTGCGTGTTCTTATGGCAACACAGCGTGAGCGCCGCGGCCGCTGCTGTCCTCTCCCGCACCCATAAAAAAGGAAAGGAAGCAAAACACAATGAGAAGAATCCACTACAAGAAGCCCGCCGCCGTGCTGGCGGCCCTGGCCCTGACCACCGCCCTGCTGGCCGGCTGCGGTAGCACCGCCGCAACCACCGACAGCGTTGCCGAAAGCACCGCCACCGAGAGCGAGGCTGTCAGCGAGGCAACAGCAGAAGAAGGGGATGCAGACGAAGTGGCCGCGAAGAACTGTGCAGACCTGATTGACGCCATCTATGTGCAGGAGCGCAATGATGATACCGACGCCCAGTGCGAGGCCGCCAAGGCCGCATGGGATGCTCTGACCGATGCCCAGAAGGAGCTGGTCGAGGGCGAAAACGCTGACCCCGATTACTTTGGCCGTGACACCGGCGATGCCGCCGAGGATGACCCCCGCAACGCGGATGACATCGGCGAGAATGAGCTGCTGGTTGTCAGCTTCGGCACCTCTTTCAACGGCAGCCGCGCCGCGGACATCAAAGGCATCGAGGATGCCCTGCAGGCCGCGTACCCCGATTGGAGCGTCCGCCGCGCCTTCACCGCGCAGATTATCATTAACCATGTGCAGGCCCGCGATGGCGAGAAGATTGACAATATGCAGCAGGCGCTTGACCGCGCTGTGGCCAACGGTGTCAAGAATCTGGTTGTCCAGCCTACCCACCTGATGCACGGTGCCGAGTATGACGAGATGTGCGAGGCCATTGACCAGTATAAAGACAAGTTCGAGAGCGTTGCCATTGCCGAGCCCCTGCTGGGCGAGGTTGGCAACGATGCCACCGTTATCAACCAGGACAAGGAGGCCGTAGCCTCCGCCATCACGGCAGAGGCCGTCAAGACCGCCGGTTATGAGGATGCCGCTGCTGCCGCTGCGGACGGCACCGCCTTTGTGTTTATGGGCCACGGCACCTCCCACACTGCCAAGGTCAGCTACAGCCAGATGCAGACCACGATGCAGACCCTCGGCTATGACAATGTGTTCATCGGCACCGTGGAGGGCGAGCCGGAGGACACCGCCTGCGAGGCCGTCATTGAGAAGGTCAAGGAGGCCGGCTACACCAAGGTTGTGCTGCGCCCGCTGATGGTGGTTGCCGGTGACCACGCCAACAACGATATGGCCGGTGCGGACGAGGATTCCTGGCTGAGCCAGTTCAACGCCGCAGGCTGCTTTGATAGCGTGGACACCCAGATTGCCGGTCTGGGCGAGATTGCCGACGTTCAGCAGCTGTACGTTGCGCACACCAAGGCCGCTATCGACACCCTGAACGGCTAAGAGCGATACATTCTGCCCGATGGGGAATGTCCCTCTCGGGCAGTTTGTGTTTGTGGAGAAGCCGTGAGCCAGCGGGCGGACAATGCCCGCCGAAACCGCCCGGCTATATCCCATTCCCGGCTTGCCACCTCCCCAAAACGCGCCCTATATATAAAGGAAAGTAGGAACCCCCAATGAAAGCAAAAAACACCAAGCTCATCTCCTTGATTCTGGCGGCGGCGCTGCTGGCAGGGTGCGGTGCTGCGGCATCCACCCCCGCCGAGAGCACCGCAGAAGCCCCCGCCACCGCTGAGTCCGCCCCGGTGGAAACCACCGCCCCCATGGAAACGCCCACCCTGCCAGACGGCGTCTATACGGCGGACTTCAACACCGACAGCAGTATGTTCCACGCCAACGAGGCCTGTGACGGTAAGGGTACGCTGACCGTCGAAAACGGCGTTATGACCTTCCACGTCAGCCTGCAATCCCAGAAAATCGTGAATCTGTACCTCGGTATGGCGGCGGATGCCCCGGCGCATGAGGCCGACTGGCTGCAGCCCACCATCGACACCGTGACCTACAGTGACGGTATGACCGAGGAGGTCTACGGCTTTGACATCCCGGTCGAGGCCGTTGACACGGATTTTCAGCTGGCGCTGCTGGGCACAAAGGGCAGCTGGTATGACCACACGGTCAGCGTCTCGAACGCAGTGCTGTCTGGTGCACAGACCGAAACGCCCGCCGATGGCTGCTATACCTGCGCCGTGACGCTGCAGGGCGGCAGCGGTCGCGCCACCATTGAAAGCCCTGCCGCGCTGACGGTGGCAGACGGCGCCATGACCGCCACCATCGTGTGGAGCAGCCCCAACTATGACTATATGCTGGTGGACGGCGAAAAGTACCTGCCCACCAACACCGAAGGCAACTCCACGTTTGAAATCCCCGTCGCCGCGCTGGACACCGCGCTGGCCGTCACGGCGGACACGGTTGCCATGAGCACCCCGCATGAGATTGACTACACCCTGACCTTTGACAGCGCCACGCTGGCCGCCGCCGAATGAAGCGGCTTTTACTGTGCCTGCCCGCGGTGCTGTTGGCGGGCTGTGCGGCGTCCACACAGGCAAAAACGGACGGACTGACGACAGAAAGAAGCTATCCGCTGGACTATGCGCAGCAGTTCACGGTGGACGAATGTGCAGACGGCTGCACCCTGATTACGATTGCGGAGGACCGCTATCTGGTGGTACCGCAGGGCACGGCTGTGCCGCAGGGACTGGACGCCGACATCACGGTGCTGCAGCAGCCGATTGAAAACATCTACCTTGTCTCCACCTCGGCGATGGACCCTATCCTCAGCATTGACGGGCTGGACGCGGTGGCGCTGTCCGGCACGCAGGCCGAAAGCTGGTATCTGGATGCCGCCAAAGCGGCCATGCAGAACGGTCAGATTGCCTACGCGGGCAAGTACAGCGCGCCTGACTATGAGACCATCCTGACCGCCGACTGCGGCCTTGCGATTGAGAACACGATGATTTACCATACGCCGGAGGTCAAGGAGCAGCTGGAAAAGCTCGGTGTGCCGGTGCTGGTAGAGCGCTCCAGCTATGAAAGCGGCCCGCTGGCGCGGATGGAATGGGTCAAGCTCTACGGTATTTTGTTGGGGAAAACAGACGAAGCAGAGCGCATTTTTTCCGACGCCGAGCAGCGCATTGCCCCGCTGGCGGACAAGGCCCCCACCGGCAAGACGGTGGCGTTTTTCTCCATCACCTCCAACAACCTTGCCACGGTGCGCAAGGGCGGCGACTATGTTGCCAAAATGATTGAGATGGCGGGCGGCAGTTACGTCTTTGCCGACCTGACCGACAGCGGCAACAATCTGGCCACCGTCAATCTCTCGCTGGAGGATTTCTACGCCGGGGCGCAGGACGCCGACGTGCTGATTTACAACAGCACGATTGAGGGCGAAATCACCACGCGGGAGGAGCTGATTGCCAAGTGCCCGCTGCTGGCGGATTTCAAGGCCGTGCAGACCGGCAACATCTGGTGTACATCGCAAAGCCTTTTCCAGCAGAGCATGGAGCTGCCCGACCTGATTCTTGATATGAACCGCGTTTTCACCGAGGGAACCCCCGACAGCAGCGAGCTGAAATTTCTGACCCACATTCAATAAAGGAAGAATCGTATGCACAACCGCAAACGCCTGACAATCGCATATCTGGCCATGGCGGCGGCGCTGCTGGTGCTGCTGGCCCTGAACCTGTTCTGGGGCAGCGTGGCGCTCTCGCCGTCCAGTGTGGCGGCGGCACTGTTGGGCCGCGGGCAGGACGCCCTGACGGCGAACATCCTGTTCCAGCTGCGCCTGCCCCGGGCGGTGATGGCGGTGCTGCTGGGCGCGGCGCTGTCGGTGGCGGGGTATCTTTTACAGACGTTCTTCGCTAACCCCATTGCGGGGCCATTCGTTATGGGCATCTCCAGCGGTGCCAAGCTGGCGGTTGCGCTGACGATGGTGATTTTTCTGAACCGCGGATGGCTGACAACCTCGCTCACGCTGATTCTGGCCGCGTTTGCGGGCGCAATGGCCGCCATGCTGTTTGTGCTGGCTGTGGCGCGCCGCGTGCAACGGATGAGCATTCTTGTCATCTGCGGCGTTATGATTGGGTACATCTGCTCGGCTATCACGGATATTGTGGTGGCCTTCGCGCAGGACTCGAACATTGTCAACCTGCACAACTGGTCGATGGGCAGCTTCTCCGGCATGATGTGGGGCAACGCGGCCACGGCGGCGGTGATTGTGCTGCCCTGCCTTGCGGCGGCGTTTGCGCTCTCCAAGCCGATGGCCGCCTACCAGATGGGCGAAAGCTATGCCGCCAGCGTCGGCGTGCCGGTGCGGGCGTTCTCGGTTGCGCTGGTGCTGCTGTCCAGCCTGCTGGCGGCCTGCGTCACGGCCTTTGCGGGGCCCATCTCGTTTGTCGGCATCGCGGTGCCGCATCTTGTAAAACAGACGCTGGGCAGTGCAAAACCGCTGCACGTCCTGCCTGGCTGTGCGTTGGGCGGCGCGGCGTTCTGCCTGCTGTGCGACCTGATTGCCCGCAGCCTGTTTGCACCCACCGAGCTTTCTATCAGCTCAGTCACGGCGGTGTTCGGCGCGCCGGTGGTCATCTGGCTGTTGGTGCGCCGCCAGCGGGGGGAGGCACAGCGATGAGCTATTGTGAGACACACGCCCTTGCCGTTGGCTATAGCGCGCCGCTTTTGCAGGACATTGCCCTGCAGGCGGAGCGCGGCAAAATTCTGGTGCTCATCGGCCCCAACGGCGCGGGCAAATCCACCGTGCTGAAAACGCTGGCGGGCCAGCTGGCCCCACAGGGCGGCGCGGTGCTGCTGGACGGACAGAGCCTGACCGACTACACCCCCGCGGCCCGCGCCCGCAAGCTGGCGCTAATGCTGCCCCACACCCCGCGCACCGAGCTGACCACCTGCTTTGAGGTGGCCGCAGCCGGGCGCTACCCCTATACCGGGCGGCTGGGCATCCTCACCGCGGCGGATAAGGCCGCCGTGCGCGAGGCGCTGGCACTGGTGCAGGCACAGGAGCTGGCCGACCGCGATTTTACCCGAATCAGTGACGGCCAGCGCCAGCGCGTGCTGCTGGCACGCGCGGTCTGCCAACAACCGGAGCTGCTTCTTCTGGACGAACCAACGTCCTTTCTGGACGTGAAGGGCAAGGCAGAGCTGATGGAAAGCCTGCGAACCTTAGCGCGGGAGCGCAATATTGCCATCATCGTGACGCTGCACGAGCTCGAGCTGGCCCGCAAGCTGGCCGATGCCGTGGTCTGCGTCTCGCCACGTGGCGTTTCCGCCGTGCTGACGCCGCAGGAAGCCTTCGCGGAGGAGAACGTCCGCACGCTGTTCGGCCTTTCGGCCGAGCAATATGCGGCGCTCTTCGGCAAAACCGCGGCAAAACCGAAATTTGAGCATTACATCCGCAGCGGGCAAAAGCTGCTGCGCTGCGGCTACACCACCGGCACCTGTGCGGCGCTGGGTGCGGCGGGTGCGGCGCGGCTGCTGCTGACCGGCCGCGCACCGGAAACGGTCGGCCTGCGCACGCCGAAGGG
The DNA here is from genome assembly GCF_024462815.1 of Gemmiger formicilis. Taxonomy (GTDB): domain Bacteria; phylum Bacillota; class Clostridia; order Oscillospirales; family Ruminococcaceae; genus Gemmiger. The sequence goes on along the minus strand of NZ_JANGCG010000012.1, from coordinate 45,470 downwards.
GCTTGTGGTGGAGGTTGCCCCGCAGTTCTGCCGCCTTACGGCAGCGGGGGCCGAGTGCGCCATCGTCAAGGATGGCGGTGACGATGTGGACGCCACCACCGGCCTGCCGGTCATTGCTGCGGTTGCCCTGCGGCCCGATGCACCGCACACTGTCACGATCGACGGCGGCGTAGGGGTGGGCCGGGTGACCAAGCCCGGCCTTGACCAGCCGGTCGGCGCGGCGGCCATCAACCACGTGCCGCGCCAGATGATTGCCGAGGCTCTGCACCGCGAGGCCGAAGCGGCGGGCTATGACGGCGGCTTTGCGGTGGTAATCTCAGTTGACGGCGGCGAGGAGGCCGCCAAGCGCACCTTCAACCCGCATCTTGGGGTGGAAGGCGGGCTGTCTGTTCTGGGCACCAGCGGCATTGTGGAGCCGATGAGCCAGCAGGCACTGCTCGACTCGCTGCAGCTGGAAATCCATCAGGCCGCCTTGCGCAGCCGCCGCCTGATACTGGCCCCCGGCAACTATGGCCTTGACTATCTGGCGGAAAATCTTAAGGAGCTGCGGGAAATCCCCGTGGTGAAAATTTCAAACTTCATCGGTGATGCGCTGGATATGGCGGCATCCGAGCAGTTTGAGCAGGTGCTGCTGGTCGGCCATGTGGGCAAGCTCGTCAAGCTGGCGGGCGGCATTATGAATACCCATTCCCGACAGGCGGACTGCCGCACCGAGCTGTTCTGCACCCACGCCGCCCTCTGCGGGGCGGATACGGTAACCTGCCGCGCCCTGATGGACGCCGCCACAACAGACGCCTGCCTTGCCGTTCTGGACGGCGCGGGGCTGCGCGGGCCGGTTATGGCCAGCCTGCTGGATGCGATACAGACCCACCTTGACCGCCGCGCAGCAGGGGCGTTCACGGTGGGGGCGGTGGTATTTTCCAACCGGAGCGGCCCGCTGGGCCAGACAAAAAATGCCGATACACTGTTAAAAATGTGGAAGGAAGGCTGACGATGGTACACTTTGTGGGGGCGGGCCCCGGCGCCGAGGAGCTTATCACTCTGCGTGGCGCGGCTCTGCTGCAGGCGGCGGACTGCATCATCTACGCGGGCAGTCTCGTCAACCCGGCACTGCTGGGGCTGGCCGGGGCGGACTGCGCCATCTACAACAGCGCCGAAATGACGCTGGAGCAGGTGATAGCCGTTATGCAAAAGAACGAAGCAGCGCATAAAACAACCGTGCGTCTGCACACGGGTGACCCCTGCCTGTACGGGGCCATCCGGGAGCAGATGGACGCGCTGGACGCCGCGGGCATCCCCTACGACGACACGCCAGGCGTTTCCAGCTTTTGCGGCGCGGCGGCGGCGCTGAACGCCGAGTACACGCTGCCGGGCGTCAGCCAGACCGTTATCATCACCCGGATGGAGGGCCGCACCCCGGTGCCGGAGGGCGAACGGCTGGCCTCGCTGGCTGCGCACGGTGCCACGATGGTGATTTTCCTCTCCATCGGTCTGGTGGATAAGGTGCAGGCGGCGCTGCTGCAGGGGGCCTACACCGCGGCCACGCCCGCCGCCGTGGTCTACAAGGCTACCTGGCCGGAACAGAAAATTGTGCGCTGCACAGTGGGAAATCTGGCCGAAAGCGTCCACGCGGCGGGCATTACCAAAACCGCGCTCATCGTGGTGGGGGACTTTCTGGCCGCGCAGTATGACCGCAGCAAGCTCTATGACCCCGCCTTCACCACCGGGTTCCGCAAGGGGGCGCAGGGATGAGGTGTGCCTACATTGCCTTCACGGCGCGGGGTCTGGCGCTGGCGCAGCGGTTGACCGCAGCCTGCCCCGGCAGCGTGGCCCGATGCGGCGCGGGCGGTGTCACACTGGCAGCGTGGACGCAGGAGCAGTTTGCCGCCGCAGACGCCCTTGTTTTTGTGGGGGCGGTCGGCATCGCAGTGCGGGCCATTGCGCCCTGCTGCCGCAGCAAGGCGGCTGACCCCGCCGTGGTGGTGCTGGACGAGGGCGGACAGTTTGCCATACCACTGCTGTCGGGGCATCTGGGCGGTGCCAACGAGCTGGCGCGGCGGCTGGCGGCGGTCTGCCGCGCTGTGCCGGTCATCACCACGGCAACGGATGGCCGGGGCCTTTTTGCGGTGGACGAGTGGGCCCGCTGCCACCGGTTTGCCGTGGCCGAGCCCGAGCGCATCAAGACCGTCAGCAGCGCGCTGCTGGCCGGGCAGACCGTGCATTATGCGTCAGACTGGGCCATTGCCGGCCCGCCGCCCGCCGGTGTGTGCCCCGCCTGCGATGGCGATGAGGCCGATTTTGCCCTGACGCTGACCCCGGCAGGCCGGGCGCTGCACCTCATCCCGCGCATTGCGGTGCTGGGGGTCGGCTGCAGGCGCGGCATCTCGGAACAAAGGCTTGCGGAGGCGTTCCGCGCGTTCTGCGCCGAGACGCATTTTGCGGCGCAGGGCGTCTGCCGGGTGGCCAGCATCGACCTGAAAAAGAACGAGGCCGGGCTGGCGGCCTTCTGCCTTGCCAACGGCTGGAGGATGGATTTTTATACCGCCGAGCAGCTGCGGGCTGTTTCCGGCAGCTTTACGCCCTCACCCTTTGTGCAGAGCGTTACCGGCGTGGACAATGTCTGTGAGCGTGCGGCGGTGCTGGCCTCGGGCGGGGTGCTGTACCTTCCGAAATGGGCGCGGGACGGCGTGACCTTCGCTGTGGCCGTGCCGTCCTTTGCCCCGGATTGGAGATGGAAAAATGAACCATAACCTTGTCTATGTGGTGGGCCTTGGCCCCGGTGACGCGCAGCTTCTGACCGCGCAGGCCCGCGCCGCGCTGCAAAGCGCCGAGGTGCTGTGCGGCTACACGGTCTATGTGGAGCTGGTGCGGCCGCTTTTCCCGGAAAAGGAGGTCTACGCCACCGGCATGACGCGGGAGATTGACCGCTGCCGCTGGGCGCTGGAAACCGCGCAGCGCGGCAAAACCGTGGCGCTGGTCTGCTCCGGTGATGCGGGGGTCTACGGTATGGCCAGCCCGCTGCTGGAACTGGCCGCGCAGTACCCCGGGGTACAGGTCGAGATTGTGCCCGGCCTGACGGCGGCGCTAAGCGGGGCCGCTGTGCTGGGCGCGCCGCTGGCGCACGATTTTTGTGTGATTTCGCTCTCCGACCGGCTGACGCCGTGGGCCGTCATTGAAAAGCGGCTGGCCTGCGCGGCGGCGGGGGACTTCTGCGTTGCGCTCTACAACCCCTCCTCCAAGGGACGCGCCGACTACCTGAAGAAGGCCGTGCAGATTTTGCTGTCCGGCGGCAAGGCACCGGAAACGGTCTGCGGGCTGGTGCGCAACATCGGCCGGGAGGGCCAGACCGCCCGCCTGCTGACGCTGGCGGAACTGGAAAATACGGCGGTGGATATGTTCACCACGGTTTTTATAGGTAACGATGCAACGAGAAATCTGGGCGGAAAAATGGTGACGCCAAGGGGGTATCACGGCGTATGAGGGCAGTGGTTTTCAGCGGCACAACCGAAGGACGTACCTTCTCCCGTGCACTGGCGGCGCTGGGCGCGGCGGTCACGGTCTGCGTGGCAACCGACCTCGGGGCCGAGGAACAGGGCCGTGCGGACGGCATTACGGTGCGCGCCGGGCGGCTGGATGCCGGTGAGATGGCGGCGGTTCTGCAGGGCGCGGCGCTCTGCGTGGACGCCACCCACCCCTATGCCACCGAGGCCACGCGCAATATCCGTGCGGCGGCCGCGGCGGCGGGGGTGGAATACCACCGCCTGCTGCGCCCTGCCAGCAATCTGCCCGCAGGCAGCGTGGTGCTGCCCGGTGCGGCACAGGCCGCCGCCTATCTGGCCGACAGGCCCGGCAGAATCCTGCTGGCTACCGGTGCCAAGGAGCTGCCCGCTTTTGCCGCGCTGGACCCGCAGCGGCTGTACCCCCGGGTGCTGCCCACGGCGGCGGGCATTGCCGCGTGTGAAACGGCAGGCATCCCGCACCGCAATATCCTTGCGTTACAGGGGCCGTTTACCACGGAACTGAATGTGGCGCTGCTGCGCCAGTTTGCGATTGCCTACCTTGTCACCAAGGACGGCGGCGCGGCGGGCGGCTTTGCCGAGAAGGCAGAAGCCGCCGCACAGTGCGGTGTGCAGCTGGTTGTTTTGCGCCGCCCCGAGGAACAGGGCAAGAGCACCGAAACGATTTTACAACGTTGTAAGGAGCTTTTATGAAACTTACACTTGTGGGTATGGGCAGCGGTGGCAGCGCCGGGCTGACCGCCGCAGGGCAGGCCGCCCTGCAGGGGGCAGAGCTGATTATCGGCGCAAACCGTCTTTTACAGGCTCTGCCGGAGGGCTGCACCCGGAACCGCGCCGCCCTTTACAAAACGGACGAAATTTGCGCACTGCTGCAGCGAACAGATTGCCGCACCGTGGCCGTTGCCTACAGCGGCGATACCGGGTTTTACTCCGGCGCGGCGGCGCTCTGCCGTGCGCTGGATGCAGCGGGCCTGCCCTGCACGGTGGAGCCGGGCATTTCCAGCGTGCAGCTGTTGGCGGCGGCGCTGCACCGCCCATGGCAGGACTGGCAACTGGTCTCCGCACACGGCTGCGCGTGTGACCCGCTGACCGTCTGCACAAGCGGAAAACCGACTTTTTTTCTTACCGGCGGAAAAGAAAATCCTGCCACGCTCTGCGCCCGGCTGGCCGCAGGCGGCTATGGCGCAGTGATGGCAACGGTGGGGGAGAACTTAGCGCTCCCTTCAGAACGCCTTGTGGCGGACACCGTAGCCGCGCTGGCCAAGCAGCAGTTTGCGCCGTTGAGCGTGCTGCTGGTCGAGCCATGCCCGCCCGCCGCCCGCCGCGTGCCGGGCTTGCCGGATGATGCCTTCCTCCGCGGCAAAACGCCGATGACCAAGCAGGAGGTACGCGCCGCGGTGCTGGCCAAGCTGGCCGTGCGCCCCGGAGACATCCTGTGGGACGTGGGCGCGGGAACCGGCAGTGTCAGCGTTGAGCTGGCGCTGGCCGCCCCGGCCGGACAGGTCTATGCCGCCGAGTGCGATGACGAAGCCTGCGGCTTGATACGCGAAAACCGCGCAAAATTTGCTGTGCAAAATCTGCACCTTACACAGGGGCTGGCCCCTGCGGCGCTGGCGGACTGGCCTGCGCCGGATGCCGTGTTCATCGGCGGCAGCAAGGGCAATCTGCCCGCCATTGTGGACGCCGTGCTCACCGCCAACCCCGCGGCGCGGCTCTGCATCAGCGCGATTGCGCTGGAAACCCTGCAGCAGGCTGTCACCGCGCTGACCGCCCACGGGCTGGGGGCGGAGGTCACACAGATTTCCGTCAGCCGCTCCCGGGCGGCGGGCGGGCTGCATCTGCTGCTTGCCAACAACCCGGTATTTCTGATTGTGAGGGAGTAAGGATGCTGCAGCTGGTAGTGACGGCACCGCAGTCCGGAAGCGGAAAAACAACGGCAGTATGTGCTTTGCTGGGCGCAATGGCTGCGCGTGGGCTGACGCCCTGCGCGTTCAAGGCAGGGCCGGACTACATTGACCCGATGTTCCACCGTGCGGTGCTCGGCGTGGAAAGTCACAATCTGGATTTGTTCTTTTCTACCCCGGAGACGGTGCGCAGCCTTTACGCCCGGCACGCGGCAGGGCACGGCGCGGCGGTGGTGGAGGGTGCCATGGGCTACTATGACGGCCTTGGCGGTGTGAGCGACACCGCCAGCGCGTGGCATCTGGCGGACACGCTGAATCTGCCCGCGCTGCTGGTTGTGCGGCCCAAGGGTGCCAGCCTGACGCTGGCGGCAACGCTGCGCGGCCTGCTGAACTTCCGCACGCCGCACCATATCGCAGGGATTTTGCTCAATGACTGCACCGAAAACCTGTACAAAATGCTGCGCCCTATGCTCGAAAGAGAAACCGGCCTGCCGGTGGTGGGGTATCTGCCTTTTTTGCCCGGGGCCGCTATCGAAAGCCGCCATCTGGGCCTGAAAACCGCCGCCGAGATTGCCAATCTGCAGGCAAGGCTCAAACTGCTGGCCGATGCCGCGCAAAGCAGCATCGACTGGCCGCTTCTGCAGCGCCTGTTTGACCGCCCCGCGCCCGCCGCTGCCCCGCCTGCTGCCGTGCCTCCAAGGGTGCGCCTTGCGGTGGCAAGGGATGCCGCGTTCTGCTTCACCTACGCAGAAACGCTCGAGGCTCTGCAGGAAAACGGCGCAGAGCTGTGCTTTTTTAGCCCATTGCAGGATACGGCCCTGCCGCCGGACATTGGTGGGCTGTACCTGCCGGGCGGCTACCCGGAGCTTTACGCCGCCGAGCTTGCCGCCAACGCGCCGATGCGCGCCGCCATAAAGGCCGCGGTCGAAAACGGCCTGCCCACCGCAGCCGAGTGCGGCGGCTTTCTCTACCTCGGCCAGACGCTTGAGGACGCGGACGGCACGCCCCACCTGATGGCGGGCGTCCTGCCGGGGCAGGGGGTAAAAACCGGGCGGCTTGTGCGGTTCGGCTATGCCACGCTGACCGCGCAGGCGGACAGTATGCTGTTTGCAGCGGGGGAGCAGTTCCCCGCGCATGAGTTCCACCACTGGGACTCCACGCAGAATGGCACAGCGCTCACCGCCGCCAAGGCAAACGGTAGGCAGTGGGCCTGCGGCTTTGCAAATGCACATCTCTACGCTGGATTTCCGCATCTCTACTGGGCGGGCACGCCGCTTGCACAGCGGTTTGTGGCCGCCGCCGAACGCTATAAAAGGGAAGAACTATGACCGAACAGGAGCTCAAAAATCTGCTCAAAGCCGTGACCCCCGCTGACGAAGCAGCCCGCGCCGCCGCGCACGCCCACTGGGCGTCGCTGGCAAAGCCGCTGGGCGGGCTGGGCCGGCTGGAAACGATGGTGGAGGACGCCGCCGCCCTGATGGGCAACCCTGCGCCGGACTTCACCCGCCGCGCCGTGCTGGTGCTCTGCGCGGACAACGGCGTGGTGGCGCAGGGCGTCAGCCAGACCGATGCCACCGTGACCCGCGCCGTGCTCGAAAATCTGACGCTGCGCCGCACCAGCGTCTGCCGCATGGCCGCGGCGGCGCACTGCGCGGTTGTCCCGGTGGATATGGGCATTGCGGGTGCCCCGGTGCCCGGTGCGGTGGACTGCCGCGTGGCGCCGGGCACCGCGGATTTTACCCACGGCCCCGCCATGACCCGCGCCGAGGCCCTGCAGGCCATTGCGGCGGGCATTGCGCTGGTGCAGGCGCAAAAGCGCAGCGGCGTGCAGCTGCTGGCCACCGGCGAGATGGGCATTGGCAACACCACAACCTCCAGCGCTGTGGCAAGCGTTCTGCTTCGCCGCCCCCCGGCAGCGCTGACCGGGCGCGGAGCCGGGCTCTCCGATGAGGGTTTGCAGCGCAAAATAGCAGCGATAGAACGCGGAATCGCAGTAAATTCCCCCGATGCGGCGGACCCGCTGGGCGTGCTGGCCGCGCTGGGCGGCTTTGACATAGCCGGGCTGTGCGGCGTCTTTCTGGGCGGCGCGCTTGAAAGCATCCCCATTGTGATGGACGGCTTCATCAGCGGCGTGGCGGCGCTCTGCGCGGTGCGGCTCTGCCCGGCTGCCGCGAAGGCCGTGTTCGCCAGCCACGCCTCCAGTGAGCCCGGTGCGCAGCTTGTGCTGGAGGCTCTTGGCAAAAAAGCACTGATTACCGCTGATTTGCATCTGGGCGAGGGTACCGGCGCGGTGGCCAGCCTGCCGCTGTGGGATATGGCCATGGCCGTCTACAATGGATGCTACTCCTTCACGGAGGGCGGCATTGCGCCGTATACCCCGCAATGCTGACGCTGGTCATCGGCGGGGCGGCCAGCGGCAAAAGCGCCTACGCGGAGTGGCTCTGCCTGCAAAGCCCGCTGCCCAGAACCTACCTTGCCACGATGCAGATCTGGGACGCGGAGTGTGCCGCCCGTGTGGCAAAGCACCGCGCCATGAGGGCTGAAAAGCAGTTTGACACAATCGAGTGCCCGCGGCAGCTTGACCGCGTGCGCCTGCCGCAGCGCGGCACGGTATTGCTCGAAGATTTGGGCAACCTGACCGCCAACGAGCTATACAGTCCCGACGGTGCCGGGGCGCACACGGCGGAGCAGATTCTGGCAGGCATCGAAAAGCTGACGCTGCAATGTGAAAATCTGATACTTGTCTCGAACGAGGTGTTCAGCGGCGGGGCAGACTATCTCGGCGATACCGACCGTTATCTGCGGGTGCTGGCTGCCGTCAACAACGCCGCCGCCGCCCGCGCCGATGCCGTGGTGCGGGTGGTCTGCGGCATCCCGGTCTATTATAAAGGAAGTGAAACACAATGACAGCCCTGCAGACGATTGCGGTGGCGTTTGCCATGTTCTCCGCGGTGCCGGTGCCGCAGTTTGACTGGAACGCAAAAAATATGCGGTATGCCCTCTGTGCCTTTCCGCTGGTTGGGGTGGTGTGCGGGGCGCTATGGTGCCTGTGCGGCGTGCTGCCGCTGCCCGCCGTGGCGCGGGCGGCGGGCTTCTGCCTTGTGCCGGTGTGGGTTACCGGCGGCATCCATTTGGATGGCTACGCCGACACCTGCGATGCACTTTCCAGCTACGGTGATACGGCGAAAAAGCTGGAAATCCTCAAGGACCCCCACTGCGGCGCGTTCGCCGTGATACGGCTGTGCAGCTACTTTGCGGCGTATTTTGCGCTGTGCTGCTGTGTGCAGTTCACGCCGCGCCTTGGCGTGCTGTGGATGCTGGCGCTGGTGGGGGAGCGTGCGCTCTCCGGGCTGGCGGTGGCTGCCTTTCCGCTGGCAAAAAACACCGGCCTTGCCCACACCTTTGCCACGGCGGCGGACCGCACCCGGGTGCGCCGTGTGCTGGCGGTGCTTTGCGCCGTGCTGGCGGCAGCGGTTGCCGCGCTGGGCGGCTGGGCGCTGGTTCTTGTGGCGTGCGCCGTGTTTTTGCGGTATCATCATCTGGCCGTACAGCAGTTCGGCGGCATCACCGGCGATTTGGCCGGGTGGTTTTTGCAAAAATGTGAAATCTGGATGCTGGCGGCGCTGGCCGCCTGCCAATGGTGGGGGATGTTATAAATGCTGTTCATCACAGGGCCGCTTTACAGCGGCAAGCGCACCTTTGCGCAGCGGTTCGGCGGGCGACAGCGCTATGACGTGCAGGCGCTGGCTGTGGCTGCTGCCGACTTGGAAGCGCTGGCCGACGAGCTGGCCGCCTGCGACGTGGTGACCGCCACAGAGGTGGGCGGCGGCGTTGTACCCGCGGACCCGGCCGAGCGCGCAGCGCGGGAGGCGGCGGGCCGCCTTGCCTGCCTGCTGGCGGCGCGGGCGGACTGCGTGGTGCAGATGTTCTGCGGCCTGCCCACCGTGCTGAAAGGAGAATTGCCGGAATGTTGATTTATCTTTTGCGCCACGGCCTGACCGAGTACAACGCCCAGAAGCGCTATCAGGGCCAGCGGGACATCCCGCTTTCGGAGAAAGGGCGAAACCAGCTCTGCCGTGCGGATATCAACCCGCGGGTTGTCTATATATCGACGCTGCAGCGCACAAAACAGACGGCGGAAATTCTATTCCCGGGTGCCAGGCTTGTGCCGGTGGACGGCCTCAAGGAGATGTGCTTCGGCAGCTTTGAGGGCCGCAATTACAAGGAGATGGAGCATGACCCCGACTACCTTGCGTGGGTGGCGGCCAACTGTGAGAGCGCCTGCCCCGATGGTGAGCGCAAGGCGGAATTCTCTGAGCGTATCTGCACAACGTTTGCGGCGCTGGTGGATAAGGCGCTGGCGGACGGCGAGGAAATGCTGGTGATTCTGGCCCACGGCGGCACCCAGATGGCGGCGCTGGAGCGCTACGCCCTGCCGCACAGGGACTATTACGCGTGGTGCGGCCCCAACGCGGGCGGCTTTGTGCTGGACGCCCGCGACTGGCAGAGGGAGCATATTCTGCATCTTGTCAAAACGGTGCAGTACACAAAGGAGAGCCAATGTTGATTTTTTGGGCGGTGCTGGGTGGTTTTTTGCTGGACGCCGTGTTCGGTGACCCGGCGTGGCTGCCCCACCCGGTGGTACTTATGGGCCGTTGTATCACCGCACTGGAAAACCACCTGCGCACAGCTCTGTCCAAAACACCGCAGGGGGAGCTGGTGGGCGGCGGCGTTGTGGTCGCCGTGCTGCCGCTGGGCACGCTGGCGGTGACCGGGTTGGCCTGCCATTTGGCGGCGGCGCTGCACCCGGCGCTGGGGCTGGCACTGCAGATGTTCTGGTGCGCGCAGGCGCTGGCCGCTAAGGGCCTTGTGCAGGAAAGCCGCAACGTGTACAGGGAGCTTGTGAAGGGCGATTTGCCCGCAGCCCGCCGCGCCGTGGCCCGCATTGTGGGGCGTGACACGCAGGCGCTGACCGCCGAGGGCGTGACGAAGGCCGCCGTGGAGACCGTGGCTGAAAACGCAAGCGACGGCGTGATTGCGCCGCTTTTCTATATGCTCATCGGCGGCGCGCCGCTGGCGCTGACCTACAAGGCCATCAACACGATGGACAGTATGCTGGGCTATAAAAACGAGAAATATCTCTATTTTGGGCGTTGTGCCGCCAAATTGGACGATGCCGCCAACTGGCTGCCCAGCCGCCTTGCCGCGCTTTTGTGGGTGGCGGCGGCTGCGCTGACCGGCAACAGCGCCCGCGGGGCGTGGCGTATCTGGCGGCGTGACCGGCACAACCACGCCAGCCCCAACAGCGCCCAGACCGAGAGCGCCTGCGCCGGGGCACTGGGCGTGCAGCTGGCCGGGCCGGCCTGCTATTTTGGCGAATACTACGATAAGCCGACCATCGGTGACCCGCTGCGGCCCATCGAGCCGCAGGATATTCTGCGGGCCAACCGTATGATGTACGCCGAAAGCGTGCTGGCGCTGGTCATCGGGCTGGCGGTGCGGTTGCTGTTGGCAGGGTAAGGAGGCAGAAAAATGAAGCTGGTACATGGCGGTGACTGGGCGGGCTACCGCGCAGAATTTGGCCGGGATGCGTTGGATTTTTCGGCAAATGTCAGCCCACTGGGGCTGCCCGCGGGCGTGGCGGCGGCTATAACAAACGCGCTGCCCACAGCCGACCGCTACCCTGACCCCCTGTGCCGGGAGCTGCGTGCGGCGCTGGCCGGGGCCGAGGGTGTCCCCGCAGACTGGATTCTCTGCGGAAACGGCGCGGCGGATTTGATTTTCCGGCTGGCGCTGGCGGTGCGCCCGCGCCGCGCCCTGCTGCCCGCACCGACCTTTGCCGAGTACGAGGCCGCACTGCAAACTGTGGGCTGTGCGGTGCAGCGTGTTTTCCTGCGGGAGGAAAACGAGTTTGCCGTGACAGAGGAATTTATTGACGCTGTTACGCCGGAAACAGACATTGTGTTTCTCTGCCAGCCAAACAACCCCACCGGGCAGGTGACGCCGCCCGCACTGGTGGAGCGCCTTGTGCGCCGCTGTGCCGAGTGCGGCGCGGTGCTGGTGGTGGACGAGTGCTTCCTCGACTTCCTGCCAGACCGTGATGCATGGACCGCCAAGCAGCTTTTGCGCGATGCGCCGCAGCTTATCATCCTGAAGGCTTTCACCAAGCTCTATGCCATGGCGGGCGTGCGGCTGGGGTATGCGCTCTGCGGTGATGCAACGTTGCTTGAAAAAATGCGCGGTGCGGGCCAGCCGTGGGCCGTGTCCAGCCTTGCGCAGGCCGCGGGGCTGGCGGCCTTGCAGGAGACCGCCTACGCGGGCGCGGTGCGCGCCCTTATCGCAGAGCAGCGCCCCCGCATGGCTGCGGGCCTGCGGGCGTTGGGTCTGCGGGTGATGGATGGGCAGGCTAACTATCTTTTGTTCCGTGCAACGCCGGATTTCGGGGAGAAGCTACGCCGCCGCGGTGCGGTGGTGCGCAGCTGCGCCAACTATCCCGGGCTGGATGCCGCGTGGTACCGCACGGCGGTGCGCACGGCGGAGGAAAACACCCGGCTGCTGCAGATAATGGGGGAGATACTGGCATGAAAAAAGCAAGGTGCATTATGGTGCAGGGCACGATGAGCGGCGCGGGCAAAAGCCTGCTCTGCGCCGCGCTCTGCCGCATTTTTGCGCAGGACGGCTACCGGGCCGCACCCTTCAAAAGCCAGAATATGGCGCTGAACAGCTTTGTCACCCGGGATGGGCTGGAGATGGGCCGCGCACAGGTGGTGCAGGCACAGGCCGCGGGCGTGGAGCCGGATGTGCGGATGAACCCGATCCTGCTCAAGCCCAGCAGCGATGTGGGCAGCCAGGTCATCGTCAACGGTGAGGTGCGCGGCGATATGCCTGCGCGGGAATATTTCCGCCACAAGAAGGCGCTTATCCCGGATATTCTGCGTGCCTACGATAGTCTTGCCGATGAATTTGACATTATCGTCATCGAGGGCGCGGGCAGCCCTGCGGAAATCAACCTCAAGGCTGACGACATTGTGAATATGGGGCTGGCCAAGCTGGTGGATGCCCCGGTGCTGCTGGCGGGGGACATTGACCGCGGCGGTGTGTTTGCCCAGCTGTACGGCACCGTGGCGCTGCTGGAAGCGGACGAGCGTGCGCGCATCTGCGGGCTTATCATCAATAAATTCCGTGGAGACGTGGAAATTCTGCGCCCGGGCCTTGCCATGCTGGAAGAAAAGACCCGCCTGCCGGTGGTGGGCGTGGTGCCGTATCTGCAGGTGGACGTGGAGGACGAGGACTCTCTGGCACCGCGCCTGCAGAACAAAGCCGCCGTAAAGCCGCTGGATGTGGCCATTGTGCGGCTGCCGCACATCTCCAACTTTACGGATTTTATGCCGTTGGAGCAGCACCCGCTGCTGGGTGTGCGGTATGTAGCCGGCACGCGGGAGCTGGGCGCGCCCGATTTGCTCATTCTGCCCGGCACAAAAAATACGGTCCATGATTTGCTCTGGCTGCGCCAGTCGGGGCTGGAAGCTGCGGTGCTTAAATATGCCCGCGGCGGCACACCGGTGCTCGGCGTCTGCGGCGGCTACCAGATGCTGGGCGAGACGCTGGACGATACCCATGGCACTGAGGGTGGCCGCCCGCAGACCCTGCGCGGGTTGGGGCTGCTGCCGACCCGGACGGTTTTTACCGCCGAAAAGCGCCGCACACAGGTCACGGCCACCGCCACGCCGCCCTTTGCCGGGGCCGCGCTGACCGGGTACGAAATCCATACCGGTCGCACCGCCGTGCAGGGCGCACCGTTCTGCCGCTATGCGGACGGCACGCCGGAGGGCTGCGTGCAGGGCAATGTGTTCGGCACGTATCTGCATGGTCTGTTTGACAGCGGCGAGCTGACCGCAAGGCTGGCGGATTACCTGTGTGCGCGGCGGGGTCTTGCGGCAGAGACGGCCGCCCCCCTCACGATGGCTGCCTACCGCGAGCAGCAGTTTGATTTGTTGGCGGACGGCGTGCGCAAGGCGCTGGATATGGACGCCGTCTATGCCGCCATGGGGCTTGCCAACCCCCGAAGGGAAGTGTAAAAAATGACGCCACAGCATCATTTACCGGCCGATATTGAGCGTACCAGCATGGGTATTATCACCGCGGAGCTGGCCGCACGCGGGCTGGAAATCCCGCCGGAGAACGCCGCCGTTGTCAAGCGGGTCATCCACACTACGGCGGACTTTGACTATGCCGAGAATCTGCGCTTCACGCCCGGCGCGGTGGCGGCGGGGCTGGCCGCCGTGCGCGGCGGGACCATCATCACCGACACCAATATGGCGCTGGCTGGCATCACAAAGCCCGGCCTTGCCCGGCTGGGTGGGCAGGCGCTCTGCTTTATGGCCGACCCCACAGTGGCCGCCGCCGCAAAGGCGGATGGCACCACCCGCGCCGTGGCCGCCATGCACAAGGCCGCGCGGGAATACCCCGGTGCGGTGCTGGCGGTGGGCAACGCCCCCACGGCCCTGCTGACGATTGCCGAGGAAATTGAGCAGGGCCTGCGCCCGGCGCTGGTCATCGGCGTGCCGGTCGGCTTTGTGAACGTGGTGGAAAGCAAGGAGCGCCTGTATGCCACCTGTGCACAATACGGCGTGCCCGCCATTGTGGCGATGGGCCGCAAGGGCGGCAGCAACGTGGCCGCCGCCATCTGCAACGCCCTGCTCTACGCCGCCGCCGAGATGCTGGACCCGAAGGCAAGGGGCTGGAGTTGATATACGAAAAAACGCCTGCGAACGGTTTTTTGCCGTTCGCAGGCGCTTTTTATCTTTGTGTATAACAGTTACCGGGCGGGCTCGTCCTCAATGCGCACAAGGAACTGCAGCGTATAGTCCGAATCCAGCTTATAGCGGTACTCCGGCATAACGCCCGGGCCGCAGGCACCGGTGCCGATGCCCTGCTGGAAGGCCTGCACCGTCACATAGGTGCCTGTGCGGACCTCGTCCTCGCGGTGCTTCATCGCCAGCAGCTCGCGGTCGGTGTAGGGCTTGATGCCCAGCTCAAAGGGGCGGCCCACGGCCTCAAAGACCACGCGAATCTTGCCATCGCTGACGGCGGCCACGGTGCAGTCTGTGCGGTTGCCGCTTTCCTGCGGGCGCAGGTTCGGCTCCACCATATCGGCCACGGTGCAGTCCACGGCGCGGATGGGGAACTGGTCTTTCATATCGCAGTAGCTCTCGCCGCAGCGGCCCAGATAGTGCACCGCGTCAAACGCGGCGTCCAGTCGGAAGCACTTGCCGAAGCGCGGCACCTCCCGCCCGCCGGAAACACGGTGCAGCACGCTGGTCACCAGCACGCCGCGTTCAGTGCCCTGATAGGTATCGGTCACGGTATAGCTGCCGCATTTGTTGCGCAGCTTCGTAATAATTTTCCAACCGTTCGCCGTTTTCCCGGAAAAGACGACCTCCTCGGTCTGGTGGGTGTAGGGGGCCATCAGGTTGTGGAACATCGCATCCACATCGTTGTCGGTAGGGGCGCGGTAGAGCAGGGTGCTTTCCTCTGCGCCGGTCACGGCCACCTTGCCGCCGCAGCGGCAGACAAGGCGTCCGTTTTCCACGGTCGCCTCTGCGGGCAGAGCCGTCACAGCGGGCGCGGCAGAAACCTCCTGCGCCAGCACCAGCTGCTCCTCGGACACAACGCGGCTGTCGGTCAGGTCGGTTGCCGTGATGGTGACGGCCTGCAGGCCGTCCACCGCCTTGCCCAGCGGCACGGTGACGGTCTCCTTCGTCAGCGGCGCGGTCTGCGGGGTGAGCACCGTCTCGCTGCCGTCATTCCAGCGGAAGGTCAGCTGATACCGCCCTACCGAGAAGGCGGTGGTGTTGAACACTTCAAACTGCTCACCGCCGATATGGCGCACCCGGATGGGCCGGTAGATGTACCGCATAATCCGTGCGCCGGTGGAGGGGCTGCGGTCGGGGTAGAACAGGCCATCCACGCAGAAGTTGCGGTCGTGCTCCCACTCACCGTGGTCGCCGCCGTAGGTGTAGCTGCCGTCCTTGTGCAGCACGGCGTGGTCCACCATCTCCCAGACGCAGCCGCCCATCAGGCTGTCATAGCTGTAAATTTCCTGCCAGTAGGCCTCGGTGTTGCCGGGGCCCACGCCCATCGCGTGGGCGTACTCGCACATAAAGTAGGGGCGGTCATTCAGCCGGGCCTGCTTGCGGCACTTTTCGCCCACATCGTGCACCATCTTCACACTGGGGTACATCTCGCTGCCCACATCGTAGGCCTGCCGCTTGCAGTGGATGGCGCTCTCGTAGTGGACCGGTAGGGCAGAGTGGAGCTTGAGGTAGTCATACATCGCGTCGGTGTTGTGGTAGCCGCCGGCCTCGTTGCCAAGGCTCCACACAATAACGGACGTATTGCCGTGGATTTTATCGCGCTGATAGAGCCGCTGGATGCGGTCCAGATAGTGGCTTTCCCATTTGGGGTCATTGCTGATGGAGTTGTAGGTCGGCGGAATCTGCATGGCAAATGTGCCGTGGGTTTCCAAATCGTTCTCGTCCACAAGGTAGATGCCCAGCTCGTCCGCCAGCTCCAGCAGCAGCGGGTCGGGGGGATAGTGGGAGGTGCGCACCGTGTCAATGTTGAACTGCTTGCAGACCAGCAAATCGCGCTCAATGTCATCGGGGCTCATCGTGTAGCCGTTGGCGGCGTCGGTATCGTGGTGGTTGACGCCCTTGAGCTTGAGCTTGCGGCCATTCAGCAGGAACACGTCCCCCTTGATTTCAACGGTGCGGAAGCCGATTTTCTCCTTCACGCAGCCGGTGGCGGTTTCAAAGTAGATGTCATACAGGGTCGGGGCCTCGGCGTTCCACTCGGTCACGTCCAGCGCCGTGAACACCGCCTGCGCGGTGCCGTGCTCGGCGTGTGCGGTGGAGGTGCGCGTCAGGCCGTGCCCCTGCAGGGTAAAGGTCACATCGGTATCACCCAGGGTCTGCGCCGTCAGCGTCAGGGTGTAGCCGTCCGCCGTTTTCTCGGTTTTGGCATCCATGTCCCACAAATCGCTCGGCTCCTCGGTGCGCAGCAGCACATCGCGGAAAATGCCGTTGTTGCGGAACATATCCTGGTCCTCCAGATAGGTTCCGTTGCACCAGCGGTGCACCACCACCACAAGCTCGTTCTGCCCGTTGTGCAGCTTGCCGGTCAGGTCAAACTCTGCCGTGTTGTGTGCGCCCTCGGAATAGCCGACAAAGGCACCGTTGACGTACAAATCCATGCAGCTGGCAACGCCCAGAAACGAGATAATGTGCCGCTTGTGGGCATTGTCGATATTCAGAAAACGGCGGTAGACGCCGACAAAGTTGTACTCCTCGCCGGGGGCCTTCCACTGCAGGCGGATGCCGGTATCGCAGCCCAGCCACGAAAAGACGCGGCCCGCCTTGCCGGTGGTGGGAATCACAGGCGGCTTGTAGGGGAACTGGTAGCGGATGTTGACATAGAACGGCCGGTCATAGCCGCGGAACTGCCAGCAGGAGGGCACGTCGATCTGGTCAAAGGCGACCGCATCGGTGTCCAGCTGGGTGGGCAGCTCGGCCGGGCGCGGGTAGAATTTGAAATCCCACTGGCCGTTCAGGCACTGCACCTTGGGGGAGCTGTAGCGCTTCTGCTTGGGGGTCACAGCGTCCGCCGCGGCGCGGTCGGGGTAGGGGATAAAGTAAGAGCGCGGCGGCAGCTTATTCACCGCGAAGGTGGCAAAATTATGATAGTTGGTTGTGTTGAGTTGATAGTGCATCGTCTCATCCCTTTTCTTGTCTGCCGGTATCACACGGCCAATACACCCATTATAGCATAGGTCACTATAGAAAGTATACATTTTTCAGAAATACCCCGCCGGTTGTCCCGCAAGCAGCCGTTCCCCGTTTGCCTGCCATTTCCACAAATATTTACCCCTCAACACGAATTTTTGCGTTTCCGGATTCCGGGTATTCCTATATAATAAAGGTATACACCCCAAAAGGAGAAAAACCGGAATGAAAGCTGTACATTTACAAACCAACCATCTGACAGCGCCCCTCGGCATGGACGCCGGGCCGCTGTTTTTGTCCTGGCAGTGCGCGGACGGCGTGCGCCAGACGGCCTATGAAATTGAGCTGACCGCGGGTGGCCAGCCCCTCTGGCAAAGCGGCAAGACCGCGGGCAGCACCATGCACGCCGAGGCCCCGGCTGTCGCGGGCTCGCGCCTGCGCGGCACGTGGAAGGTGCGCTTGTGGGACGAGAATGACCAGCCCGGCGCATGGAGCGAGGCTGCCTTTGAAACTGGCCTTGCCCCCGCCGACTGGCTGGGCGCGTGGGCTGACCCCGAAACGCAGGAGCCGGACATCCCCGGTGACGATGCCATCAACGCCTTTGCCCGCCCGAACTGGGAGCGCAAGCAGGCCGAGAAGGAGGCCGCGGGCAAGGGCGCGGCAGAGCCGTACAAGCCTCACCGCCCGGCCAGTTTCCTGCGCCGCCGCTTCACCGCGCCCAAGGGGGACGCCCGGCTGTACATCACGGCCAAGGGTCTGTACGTGGCCTACCTCAACGGCCAGCGCGTGGGGGCACAGGTGCTGACCCCCGGCAGCTTTACCGGCAACAAGCATCTGGGTGCACAGACCTACGATGTAACGCCGCTTTTGCAGGCGGGCGAGAACGAGCTGCTGATTGCCCTTGGTGACGGCTGGCACCGCAGCACCAGCGGCGTGGACGGTGACCGCGACCTCTTCGGCGATACGCTGGCCGTGCTGTTTCAGCTCGAGGTCGACGGCAAGGCGGTCTGCGTCTCGGATGACGAGCTGCAGGCCACCCAATGCGGGCCCATCCGCCAGAACGATATGCAGCAGGGAGAGGTCTACGATGCCCGGCTGGAGGGCGCGCTCACCGGCTGGCACGGCGTGCGCACCTACCGTGACGAACTGCCGGTCAGCGGTAGCAACACCGTGCCGGTGCTCGAGCACGAGGCCTTTACCGGCAAGCTGCTGCAAACGCCCAACGGCGAGACGGTGATTGACTTCGGCCAGAACCTTGCGGGCTATGTGGAAATCACCCTCACGGCCCACGCGGGCCAGCGCCTGCTTCTGACCTGCGGCGAGACGCTGGACGAGAACGGCAACTTTACCCAAGAAAACTTCCAGGACCGCGCCCGCCACAAGGAGGGCGGCACGGCCCAGATGCTGGAGCTTGTCTGTAAAGAGGGGAAAAACCACTTTAAGCCCAGCTTCACCATCATGGGCTTCCGCTACGCCAAGGTCGAAACCGACGCCGATTTGTCCGACGCCGTGTTTACCGCCCACGCCGTCTACTCTGACATGGCGGTGACGGGCGCGTTTACCTGCGGAAATGACGCGGTGAATCAGCTTGTCAAGAACAGCATCTGGAGCCAGAAGGGCAACTTCTGCGATATTCCCACCGACTGCCCGACCCGCGAACGCGCAGGCTGGACAGGGGATATGGGCGTGTTTATTGAAACCGGCCTGACCCTGATGGACTGCTACCCCGTGGCGGAAAAATGGCTGGCGGAGTGCCGCCTGAACCAGTACCCGGACGGGCGCATGGCGAACATTGCCCCGCCGAACGCCCGCCCCGGCTATATGACCCCGATGCTCTGCATGTCGGCAGGGTGGGGCGATGCGGCGATTCTGGTGCCGTATGCCCTGTACAAGCGCACGGGTGACCGCAAGATTCTGGCGGACAACTATGAGATGATGCAGCGCTGGTACGGCTTTTTGCTTGGACGTGCGCAGCAGACGACTGCCGAGCAGCAGGGCGGCGATTACGCCAAGTTCACCGTTTTAAACGGCATGGACTACGGCGAATGGTGCGAGCCGGGTATCACTCCCATGCAGGCGATGATGAACCCGCGCAAGAGCGTGGGTACGGCGCATCTGGCCTACTCCGGGCGCTTGCTGGCGGAAGTAGCGGATGCACTGGGCAAGGCGGACGATGCCGCCAACTACCGCGACACCGCTGTTAATGCTGTAAAAGCCTACCGCGCGGCGTTTACCGAGAACGGCGTTATCAAGTCTGACCGCCAGTGCGAGTATGTCCGCGCCATTGCCTTTGCCCTGCTGGGCGAGGACGAAAGCAAAGCTGCCGCCGAAACGCTGAACCAGATGGTCATCGAGAACGGTTATCATCTGAACACGGGCTTTTTGTCCACGCCGTTTTTGTGCGATGTGCTGGCAAAATACGGCTATGCGGACACTGCCTACAAGCTGCTTTTGCAGCCCGACGCCCCCGGCTGGCTGTATGAGGTCGGCAAGGGCGCCACGACCGTTTGGGAAACCTGGACGGGCATTGACGAAAACGGCAAGCCGCACGATTCGTTGAACCATTACAGCTACGGTGCGATTTGCGGCTGGCTGTTCGGCGGTGTGTGCGGCATCCGGTACACGGACGGCGCACTGACGATTGCACCTACGCCCGACAAATCGCTGGGCTGGGCGAAAGCTGCCTACGATTCCCCGGCAGGCCGCATCGTAAGCGGTTGGCAGTATGACGGCGACGCGGTGACCTATGAGTTTGAAATCCCCGCCAACCTGACCGCCGATGTCACCCTGCCCGATGGGCGTAAGTTTACCCTTGCCCCCGGAAAGCACACAGTATAAACAGTATAAGAGGAAAGCGCCTGCCCTGCCGTAAAACTTACGGCAGGGCAGGCGCTGTTTTTGATAAACTGGAAGTTGGTTATTTTATTTTATTCTTTCTTTTTTGCCATCGTTCAAACTCATGTTCAGTCATAATATCAGAAAATGCCTCATATGAATTCAATACTCCGTTCTTTTTTTGTACGAAATAAGTGATTCCTATAGCGACACCAACGATAGCAAAGAGAACAGCAACAATTATCAGCATTGTAAAAAGTCCCTCAGCAACACCACTGACAATACTCTCTACAATACCTCTCGATAAACAAGTGAACAGTAGGTTGATTCCCAAGCAAATCAAAGCTGTTCTGTTTAACTTTTGCCCAGCTAAATCTGTTTGCCATAAAATAGAAAGCACCAGAAAAAAAGAGAGTATAATCCATATAAATATCACAAGCGACAAATTACGTACACCAACAGGAAAGCCGGAAGATCTGATCATGATGTCTAGAGCTGGATTATCTGAAATTTTCATTCCATAATTGATTCCACCAAATATACAAAAATATAAATAACCAACTATATACAAAGTTGAAAATATTATCAATCGTTTCTTATTCTTTACTTTCAAATTTTATTCCTCCCAAAATTCCGATTTTCTGCCCTAAGTATATCACACAAAAAACTGAGTTTCAACGCAGGAAAAGCAAATCCCCTGTCCTTTCGGGCAGGGGATTGCGGTTTAAGTATACTGTTTCAGATATTCGGCGCTGACCTGCAAACTTTTGACGGGGGAGTTATCCACCCAGTTGCGGTGGCTTTCCAGAATCACGGCGTCTACGCCGACAGAAAGCGCCTGTGCCATCAGGCTGTCGAGGTCCATATTGCCGGTACCCAGCTCCATGCTGTCGGTCTTGAGTATCGGCGTTACGGCGGGGCCGGTCAGGCGGGTGCCGCGGTCATTGATGTGCCACAGCTTCATGCGGGTGCCAAGGCGCTGCATCCACGCAAGGGCATTCGCGCCGCCCTCGGTGAACCAGTAGCTGTCAAACTCAAAATTGACGTACTGTGGGTCGGTTTCCTCCAACAAAATGTCGTAGGCACGCTTTTCGGCGTTCACATGGCGCAGCTCGCAGTTGTGGTTGTGGTAAAGCAGCTCCACGCCCTCGGCCTTCAGCGCCGCACCGGCCTTGTTCAGCCGTGCGGCCAGCTCGTGCATGGTGGCCTCGTCACCGTAGTCAAAGCGGTACATTCCGGTAATAACAACATACTTGGTGCCAAAGCTCTTGGCCTCGTCGGCCACGGCCTTGGCATCGCGTTCCAGACTGCCCAAATCGGTGTGCAGGCTGACGACTTGCAGCCCGGCCTCCTTGACCAGCCTGTGCCAGTCAAGGTTGCCGCCCTTGCCGACCGGCATACCGGCCGCTTTGGTCAGCAGCCGCACCATAAAGCCGATGGGATGAATCATAAACCCGCACAGCTCAATGCCGTCGTAGCCTGCGGCTTTCATGGCGGCCAGGGTCTGCCGTGCCTGATTTTCATTTCCCAAAACGGTTCCCAGCATAAACTGCTGGACGGCTTTGATAGCCATACAAACACCTCGTTTACTGTTCCAGATAGGCAAGCAGCTGCTTTTCCAGCTCCGGGCCCCACCAGTCGCGGTAGCCAGACTTGTAGGGATGGATGTTGTCCTTCATGTACAGGGCGCGCTGCTCCTCGCTGATGCTGTTGAAGGCATCGTCGCTCCACAAATCCAGCACACCAACGTCCTCTTTTTCGGCAATTTCATACAGGCGGCTGACCATGGCAGGGTAGGCGTCGCTGTCATAGCGGGCGTTCGTGTAGAACACAACCGGGCAGTGCCACGTCTCCTTGGCGTAGCGGATAATATACTCGATAGCGCCGGTGATGGTGGCGGTATCATCGCCGAAATCCCCCAGCGGCATCCCCTTGGAGGCATCGTTGGTGGAGAGCTGGCAGACCACCAAATCAATCTGCTGGTCGGGGTCCACGTTATTCAGCATACGCTGGATGTAGGAGCTCTTGCCGGTGTCGCACAGCGTGGTGCCGTCCACGGCCTCCTTGATGGCGGTGCAGCCCATCCGTGCGGCAAAATATTCCGGGATGGACTGGTGCAGCGCGGCGGCACCGTTCGTGACCGAGGAGCCGAGGAACAGAACCGTTTTGCCCTGCAGGGGGCTGTTCTCCATCGGCTCAATTTTGGAAAAGTCATAGTCATCGCTGTTGCCGGGCATACCCTTCAAACGAATCTCCCCCAAAGCCTTGAACGGCCCGAAATTGAACTTCCAGCCGATGAAGCACCATTCCGCCAAAAGGAACGCTGCAACGCCAATCAGGACGCGCACCACAATTTTTTTCACGTTCCGTTTTTTCTTTTCTGCTGCCATGGCTTACCCCTCCATCTTGACAACATCGCCCTCGGTGATGCCGTTCTCGTTGAAGCTGTCCACGCAGATATAATAGGTCTGTCCGGCCATCAGGGTCGAGAGGGTCACCTCGTCCGCGTCATAGACCAGCCAGCTATGGTAGAGCTTGTCGGGCGCGGTGCCGTAGCGCACGTTGCAGCCCTGCGCGTTGTCAAGGTGCTGCCAGCTGATTTTGCCGTCCAGCGCGTCCACACGCACGGCAGCGGCCTTGGCGGCGGCGGGGCGTGCGCCCGCACCGTTGCCGAACACCCGCAGCCCGCTGATGCGCAGCGTCTGGCCGTAGGGCAGGGCCCCGCCCATCACGCGGATGTACCGTGCGCGGATGCCGTCCGCATACGCATAGTAGCCGTTCGAGCACTCGCGGGCCACATCCTCGCGCAGCGTCCATGTCTCGCCGTCCAGACTGGTTTCCATCCGGTAGTGGCTGAGCTGGGGCCGCGTCTCGATGCGGCGGGTCTTGCGGTCATCGCCGTAGCTGTCGGCGGGGAAGTCCACCACCAGCTTTTCATCGGCCATATTGACCTGAATTGCGCGCACATCGCTCTCTGCGCCCAAGTCCACGCAGAGCCATTCGCCGGGCTTGTCGCTGCCTGCGCTCCACCAGTCGCGGCAGGTTTCATTTACCGCGTTGGCGGGGGCGCTGCCCTCGGCGGTGGAGGACGCCGTCACGGCCTTGCGGTAGCTCAACAGCATCCAGCACGGCTGCACAGCGGCGGCGTCAAACTTACCGGCGGGAATCTCGTGCGGGTAGTCGGCAAAATTCTGGTTGCAGAACAGCACGCCGTCCGCATCAAACCCGGCAGGGAAAAGCCCCACCCGGCGCTCAAAATCGTGGTTGACCGAAATGCGCATCGTGGCGGCGTGCCAGTAGTTGCCGTACTTGTCGGCAATCGTGCTGCCGTGGCCCGCGCCGGTCATAAAGCCGCCCGGCACGGCGGAGAAGGGATTGGACGTTTGCAGCGTGAAGGGCCCCAGCGGATCCTTGGCGGTGTACACGCCGTCCGCGTAGGTGTTGTACTGGGTGCCGGGGCAGGCGTACTGCAGATAGTACGTACCATCGTGCTTGGTCATAAACGCGCCCTCGATGTAGGGCTTGCCGATGGCGTTGTACATGGCGGTCAGCACCTCGGCGTTCAGGCCGGGCACCTGTGCCATCTGGGGCGGCAGCTCCAATTTGCCGGTGGCCTCGTTGTAGAACTGGTGCACGGATTTGTACAGCACGCTGGCCTCGCGGTCGACAATGCCGTTGTCGCCGGGGCGCTCATAGCCCAGCGCCTCCTCGCAGCCGGAAATCAGCGGCCGCTTCTCGCCAATCGGCTCCATCGTGGCGGGGTCAAGCTCCACGCCCCAGATGGGGGTGGTGTTGGAGCAGCCCCAGTAGAAGTAGACCCGGCCATCGTCATCGCAGAAGATATCGGGGTCCCAGAAATCAAACGAGCAGCTGACCTCGGTAAAGGGCTCGGTCAGCGGGTCGGCGGTGCGCAGAATCGGGCAGTTGCGGCCCTTGCGGCTGGCGCAGAAGTAGAGGTACTCGCCCACCTGGCGCACATCGGGTGCATAGTCATAAATCAGCAGATCCGGGTCGGCATGGAAATCCCAGTGCAGCAGATCGTCAGAGTACCAGAACCCCGCCGACATCGACACAAACAGGTAATATTTGCCCTTGAAGTACACCAGTGTCGGGTCAGCGCCCTCGCGGAAGCCGGCGATGCGCTCGCCCTCCTTCATATGCTGGTAGCGGTAGCCCAGATCCAGCGGGTTGCAGTAGGTTTTCATTGCGGATCCTCCTTCTGGATGCCCTGCAGAACGCGGTTCAGCTGCTTTATGCTCTCGACATCGGCACCGGCCTGCTTGAGCATACTCTCAATCGTCATGCGCTGCATGGCGCGCTGCATCATGGCAACCAGCGCGGGGTTGTCCTTGACGGCGGCGGCCACATCACCGCGGGCAGCAACGTTTTTCTCGTTCATCTTGTTCAGGATCGGCCCGACCGTGGCATCGGCCATCGCGGCGGCCATATTGTCCTTGATGCTCCAGCAGCTCTCGTCAATGTCGCCGTCAAACCAGTTGTTGACGATCTGGCGGTTCGGCATCGAGTAGTCCGGGTTCGGCTCGGCCACGCGGTTGACAAGAATCACGCTGCAATGGCCGTCGGCGCGGGCCTCAAAGGTGTGCTTGCCGGTGATGGGTGCCTTGAAAACAAACACCTTATCGCCCTTTTGCGTTTCCACCAGATGGCCGTCCTTGTAGAGGGACACCTCCGGCAGATTGGAGTAGACCTTGATTTCGGTCACGTCCTCGGCGCGGTCGACATAGCGGCTGCCGCAGATGTGGACAAACGGCTCCTTGCTCCAATAGGCCTTGTAGAGGTAGAAGGCGTCCTTCTTGATTTTGCGGTCAAAGGTCACAAGTCCCTTCTGGTTCTCGCCGTGCTTGCCGCCCTCGTCGCGGCCATCGGCGGCAAAGTCAAACATATTCCACACGTGGGTGGCCCACAGCCACGGGCGGTCGGCAATCATTTTTGCCATATGCTCGTGGTAGACACACTGATAGCTCTCGGTGTAGTCGCCCTTCTCGGGGGTGCTCGACTGGTAGGCCGGGTTGGCGTCCGCGCCGTACTCACTGAAGCCGATGCAGCGGTCGGGGTACTTGGCGTGGTACTCGTCAAAGAAATCATCGTTCTGGTCAAGGTCGCCCAGATACCAGCCGAAATAGAGGTTGTAGCTGTTCACATCAGGAATTTCCAGGATCGGGCTGGTGATTTCCAGCATAAAGACGTTTGCCATCGTGGTAAGGCGGGTCGGGTCCAGCCGGTGGGCCAGCTCGTTCAAGGCGCGGTGGTTCTCCAGCAGCTCCTCATTCACGGCGCTGGCGGCGGTAATCTCGTTGGAGAGCCCCCAGACCGCAATGCAGGGGTGGTTGTAGTTCTGGACGATCAGCTCCTCCATCTGGGTCAGCGTGTTGGCGCGGCCGTTCGTCATATGCATTGTGATGTAGGGGATCTCGGCCCAGATGACCACGCCCTTCTCGTCGCACAGGTCATAGAACGCCTGCGCGTGCTGGTAGTGGGCCAGGCGAATCGTGTTCGCGCCCATCTCCAGAATCAGCGCCATATCTTCTTCCATCATCTCGCGGGTGATGGCATTGCCCGCGCCCTTGCGGTCCTGATGGCGGGAGACGCCGCGCAGGGGATAGGGGCGGCCGTTCAAAATAAAGCCCTTCTGCGGGTCGATCTCAAACTTGCGGCAGCCGAAGCGTGCAGTCTCGCTCTCGCCGTTTTCCAGCTGTGCGGTGACGGTGTAGAGGTAGGGGTCGTCGAGGCCGTCCCACAGGCGGGCGTGCTCCAGCGTGAACACGGCCTTGGCGGTGCCGTTCTCCACCGCGGCGGTGGTCTGCTGGCCGTCCAGCGTGAAGGTCACGCTTTCGGCACCTACCACAGCGGCCTCCACCGTGACCTCACAGCGGCGGGCGGCAAGGTCGGTGACGATGGGCGTCACCTTGACGGGCACAGCGCCGTTTGCGGCAAGGGCAAAGTGGGCGGCGGGCACAATATGCAGCGTTACATCGCGGTAAATGCCGCCGTAGAAGGTGAAATCCGCCTTCTGCGGGTAGACCGTGTCATTGTCGCTGTTGTCCACCGTGACGGTCAGTATATTGTTGCTGGGGCGCAGGGCGTCGGTAATGTCCACGCGGAAGGTGGAGTAGCCGCCCTTGTGCTCGGCCAGCTTCTCTCCGTTCAGGCTGACCACGGCGGTCATGGCCGCGCCGTCAAACTGCAGCACGGCGCGCCCGCCGGCCGGAACCTCCGGCGCGGTGAGGGTCTTGGTGTAGTGGCAGGTGCCGCGGTAGTAATCGTTGCCGCCGTCCTGCCCATCCACGGCGTTCCAGGTGTGGGGCAGGGTGACGGTCTCGTCGTGACCGTCTTTAGAAAAAATCCAATCCTGATTCAGTAAAATGGTCTTGCTCATAAAATGACTCCTTGTGTGGTTTTAACCGCAAAGAGCCGAAAGGGTTTGCAGCCCTTTCGGCTTTTGTGGGGTGGGCTTACTGAAGCTGTTCTTTAAAGAATTCAGACTGGGCAGCAGCCTTCTTCTCGGCAATGCGCTTCTGGACGTTGACCATCTCCTCCTTGGTCAGCGGGCAGCTGCGCATGGCAATCAGCGTAATGATCCAGCCGATGATAGGCAGACCAAACTTGAGAACCATAGCCATCCAGAAGATAGCGGGGGTGCAAGGGTCGGTGGGCTGGGGCATCGTGGCGGTGTAGCCCAGCAGCGCAACAGCACCGGTGGCGATCACGGCGGCAAAAGAGGTGATGAGTTTATCGACCAGGCTGTAGGTGCCGGAGACAACGGCGGGAATGTAGCGGCCGCTGCGGTCCAGCTCAAAGTCGATGGCATCGGCCATGTACGAGGTGTTGGAGGTGGTGATGCACATATTGGAGCCGTTCTGCAGCAGAGACAGAAGGACATAGATAATCATGGCGGGGCTGCCCATGACACCGATCTGTTTGGGGTCAATGACAATGAAGAACACGACCATAACAGCGGTGATGACCATGCTGATGCAGGTGAAATTGACAATGCCCTTTTTGCTGCCGTGCTTGCCGACATACTTGGCACCGAAAGCGGCGAAGAAGATGGACGGCACCATGCTGATGACCGTCAGGATCGTGCCAAGAGCTATATTGCCGATGATAATGCCGCCGAGAATTGTGTTGATGATGGCCTGGCTGCCGACCTGCTGAGCCAGCTTGTCGGATGCGTTGGACGCAATGTAGCACTGCAGCGGCTTGTTGTGCTTGAGGACCTCGACAATATCGGCCATCTTCAGCGGTTCGGTTTTCTTGGTGCCGACAAAGGTTTCTGGCTTATCATAGCTGGAAACGCCGAGGCATACCAGCAGGGTGCCGATGGCGGCCACGATCAGGGTGATATTGCAGGCAGAGGTCAGAAATGCCTGATTATAGGTGCCGCCGCACTTGGGCAGCAGGACGACGTTGAGCACCATGGACATAACCATCGGCACCAGATAGTTGAATGCGGTCGTCCAGACGCCGAGGGTCGGGCGCTGGCGCGGGTCATTCGTCATAATGGCGGGAATCGTCTGCGCCGTCATATTGGTGGTGGTGTAGCCGATGACGTAGACCACGTACAGCAGCGTGAACGTGACCAGCCCCATCCCCTTGGAGGAGAAGCCGGTGAACATTCCGTACAGGGCGAGCGCTTCAATCAGGTAGCCAGCGATCAGCAGCACACGCAGCTTGCCGAACTTGGTGTTGACGCGGTCATACACAAAGGCCAGCAGCGGGTCGGTGATGCCGTCCAGAATACGGGTGCAGGTCAGGATGATGCCAACCGCGGCGGTGGTAATGCCGTAGCCGATGCTGGCCGAATAGCTGGCCATACCGATGAGCGAGTAGACGCTCATACCGACCAGCGCGTTGCAGGCGTAGCAGATGATTTGCCATGTTTTGGCGCGGCGGTATTGCACGCCGTCAACTTCTGAGGCAGTGGGTTTCTTTTTGAACATATTGTTTTCCTCCTGTAAAAATCCGCAGTGGGCTTTCGTACTGACTTTACTATACCAGCTTCCGCAGGATTGTACAGGGTAAAAACCAATAACCGCGTACAAAAATTCGTGGCATTTTACCTCTGTAATGAATTTTTACCCTCTTTTGTGAATTTGTGCGCTTACAAACTGCCCCCGCTGTGCTATGCTGTAAGCACAGAAACCAGAGCCCTGCGCCCGCCGGACGATACCGGCCCGCATGGCTCTTGCAGCAGCAAACCGCGTATTTTATAAGAAGGAGAACCACCATGCAGAAATTTGAAAAAGGCTTTTTTGTCGGTGCGGCCACGGCCGCCCATCAGGTGGAAGGCAACAACCTCCACAGCGATTACTGGGCGCAGGAGCAGCTGCCCCACTCGAGCTTCGCCGAGCCCAGCGGCCTTGCCTGTGACCATTATAATCGGTACGAGGAGGACATTCAACTGCTGGCCGATGCCGGTCTGAACGCCTACCGCTTCTCCATCGAGTGGGCGCGCATCGAGCCGGAGGAGGGAAAGTTTGACCCCACCGAAATCGAGCATTACCGCAAGGTGATCGCCTGCTGTAAGGCGCACGGCGTTGAGCCGGTGGTGACGCTGCTCCACTTCACCAGCCCCAAGTGGCTGATTTGCAAGGGCGGCTGGGAGGCCGAGAGCACGGTTGCCTACTTTAAAAGGTACGTCACCTACGTGATGGAGCAGCTGGGCAGTGCGCTGCACTATGTCTGCACCATCAACGAGGCCAATATGGGCCTGCAGCTGGCCGCTATCTCCAAGCGGTTCCGCCTGATGGCCGAGCAGGCCGCCAAGGCCGCCGCTGCCAGCGGCAAGTCTGCCGAGGGCAGTGTACAGGTGGGTATGAACTTCCAGAAGATGATGGAGAATATGAAGTTTGCCGCCGCCGAGAACGCCGCAGTGTTCGGTGACCCGCAGCCGAAAATCTTCGTCAGCGAGCGCACGCCCGAGGGCGATTTGCTGGTGATGCGCGCCCACAGGGCGGCCAAGGAGGCCATCAAGGCGGTCTGCCCCGATGTGAAGGTCGGCCTGACGCTCTCCCTGCACGATTTGCAGGCCCAGCCGGGCGGCGAGGCATTTGCCGCCGCCGCGTGGGAGGAGGAGTTTACCCACTATCTGCCGTACATTCAGGATGACGATTTCCTCGGTGTGCAGAACTACACCCGCACGCTCTACGGCCCCACCGGCCAGCTGCCCGCGCCCGAGGGTGCCGAGCTGACCCAGATGAACTACGAAGTTTACCCGCAGGCGCTGGAAAACGTGATCCGCAAGGTGGCGCAAGCGTTCCACGGTGATTTGATGGTGACCGAGAACGGCATTGCCACGGCGGACGATACCCGCCGCGTGGCCTTTATCGAGCAGGCGCTGGCAGGCGTGCAGCGCTGCATTGCCGACGGCCTGCCGGTGAAGGGCTACTTCCATTGGAGCCTGATGGACAACTTTGAGTGGCAGAAGGGCTTTGCCATGAACTTTGGCCTGATTGCCGTTGACCGCACCACCATGGCCCGCACCCCCAAACCCAGCCTGGCCGTCCTTGGCAGCGCCGCGCAATAAGAAGGCCTACCCAAACAATGCAGCGCCGTAGGGGCCGGGCATACCCGGCCCGGCCGTTACCGGGTCAACCACCCACCCAACATATTTATTATTTATTATTTATTATCTATTATTTGCGCAAACCGTATGCTATACTATCCCTGACGGAGGTGCACAAATGGAACCCTACGGCATGGATATTCTCAAAAACTCAACGCTCTTTTCCGAGCTCATCCAGTGCGGCGGCAGCGTCTACACCTGGTGCTATAACGCCGACGGTACCCTGCTGAAAAGCAACTGCCCCGATGAGGCGTTCCTCTCGGGCGCGTTCTCGGTGTTCGGCTGCGTGCAGCGGATGGTGGAATACGGCAGGGAACACGCCACGCCCATCACGCTGGGCACGGCGCTGGGTATGATGTGGGCTGCCGCCTTTGAAAAGGACGGTGATACGTTAAAGCACGCGTGGGTCATCGGCCCGGTGTTCTATCAGGATGTCTCGATGCGCGGCATTGAACAGGGGCTGGCCTACTACAGCCAGATGGAAATCAGTGTGGCGTGGACGATGCAGTTTTACGAAATCATCAAGAAGGTGCCGGCGCTGCAGAACACGATCCTCGACCGCTACACCCTGATGCTGCACTACTGCCTGACCGGCGAGCATCTGGCTGTCAGCGACATCAACAGCGAGTGTATGCCCCAGATACCCAACACGGTGCACAGCCCCGGGCATGACCGCCACAAGGTGTATATGGCGGAACAGGGCCTGCTGCAGATGGTGCGCACCGGGGATCTGAACTACCGGCAGGCGCTTTCGGCCAGTATGGGCATCAGCGCGGGCGTGCCGGTGCGCAGTGACGATGCCCTGCGCCAGAGCAAGACCAGCATCATCGTGTTCACCTCGCTGGTCTGCCGCGCCGCCATCGAGGGTGGGCTCTCGCCGGAGGAGGCCTACGCGCTGGGCGACAACTACATCCAGACCGCGGAATCCGCCCACACGCTGGACGAGCTGAACCCGCTTTCCCATATGATGTACGATGATTTCATCCGGCGCGTCCATAAATGCCGCACCAACCCCAAGCTCAGCCAACAGGTGCAGAAGTGCGTGGACTACATCGAGATGCACCTCGATGAGAAGATCCGCGCCGCGGACCTTGCCGCGCTGGTGGGCTACACCGAGTATTACCTGACCCACAAGTTCAAGGAGGAAACCGGCCTGAGCGTGACCGACTACGCCAAGTTTGCCAAAATAGAACGTGCCAAGGTGCTTTTAAAGAGCACCGACCAGAGCATACAGGACATCGCCGCCGCGCTGTCCTTCAGCACGCGCAACTATTTCAGCCGCGTCTTTCAGGACGTCACCGGCCAGACCCCCATGGAATACCGCGAAAGATCCTGACCCAACGGTACAAGCCGCTGGCCCTATAACCGTGAATCCGACGCCCTGCCGGGCAGATAGCCCCGGCAGGACGCTTTTTTATTCGTCAAACCGCCGAAATTCACACGCCCCGTTTGGATAAAACAGAGAATCCACACAAACCCCCTTGCAGATTCCCGGCTTCCGGATTAGAATGGAAACCGGAAAGTAAGATTTGGTTTCCAAGGCATATGCCGTTTCCCATCCGCCACGCCGTCGGGGACGCCGCCCCTACGGTCCCAACCAAAGAGGTGCAAAAAATGGACGAAACACCTTCACAAACCGCCCTGCGTGAACGATTGCGGGCGGTCGGGATGGAGCTCTTCCGGCGCGAGGGACTGCGCTTCACGATGCAGGAAGCGGCACGCGCCATCCACATCAGCAAAAAAACCATCTACGCGGTCTACCCCTCCAAGGAGGCGCTGCTGCTCGATATGGTGGACGATGCCTTTGCGCATATCCACGCCCGCAAACAGGCCATTCTGGACGGCCCCGGCACGCTGACCGACAAGCTCCGCGCCGTCATCATCGCCCTGCCGGAGGAATACACCGCGCTGGATTTGCAGCAGATGGATTTGCTGGATGAAAAATACCCCCGCGTGGCCGCCCGCGTGCGCCAGCATCTGGAAACCGGCTGGGAGCCCACCCTCGCGCTGCTGCAGCAGGCGATGGAACAGAGCGTCATCCGCACCGTCTCGCTGCCGGTGCTGCAGCGGATGATTGCGGCCTCGATTGAGAGCTTCCTCGCCGACCGCACACTGGAGCAGCAGGGCATCCCCTACGCGAGGGCGCTGGACGAAATGATGGGTATACTGCTGGATGGGCTTCTGATTCGATGAACGCCGCCGGCTGACAAAGGGAGAATACATCATGGAACTGACAACCAGGCAAAAGGCCGCTTTTGGCATCGGCGCCGTGGGCAAGGATATGGTCTACGCCCTCTCGGCGTCTTACGTTATGTACTACTATCAGGACGTGCTCGGGCTTTCGGCCACCTTCGTGGGGCTGATTCTGATGATAGCACGTGTTTTTGACGCCTTCAATGACCCCTTTATGGGGGTGATTGTCGCCAAGACGCGCACCCGCTGGGGCCGCTTCCGGCCATGGATTTTCTCCGGCACGGTGCTCAACGCCGTGGTGCTCTACGCGCTGTTTGCCGCGCCGGTGCTTGCGGGCGCGGGGATGATGGTCTATTTCAGCGTCATCTACATCCTGTGGGGCGTCACCTACACGATGATGGACATTCCCTACTGGTCGATGATTCCCGCCGTGACCCGCACCCCCGCCGACCGCGAGAAGCTGTCGGTCATCGGCCGCACCTGCGCGGGCGTCGGCTCGGCGCTGATTGCCATGTTCACGATGCTGCTCGTCGGCGCGTTCGGCGGCGAGAGTGAGCGCGCAGGCTTCCGCTGGGTGGCGCTGCTCGTGGCCGTGATTTTCGTTGTGACCGAGACCCTCTGCTGCGCCAGCGTGCGCGAGACCAGCGGCAGCGAGATGAAAACCGCGACTGTGCGTGAAATGTTCAAGGCACTGTTCTCCAACGACCAGGCGCTTGTGGTGGTGGGCAGCATCGTTCTGATCAACTCGGCGCTCTACCTGACCTCCAACTTCGTGATTTACTTCTTTAAATATGACTTTGGCGGCGTGGGCTGGAAGGCCAGCTACACGCTGTTCTCGACGATTGGCGGCGCGGCGCAGATTCTGGGTATGATGGTGCTCTACCCGCTGCTGCGCAAAAAGCTCAACAATACGCAAGTTTTTACCGCCAGCCTTGTGGCCGCGCTGGGCGGCTATGCCGTGCTGCTGGTGATGTGCCTGACCGGCTTCTCCGGCAGTCTGGCGCTGCTCTGCATCCCCGGCGTGGTGGTGTTTGCCTGCAATGGTATGCTCAGCGTGCTGACCACGCTGTTTTTGTCCAACAGCGTGGATTATGGCCAGCGCAAGACCGGCCGGCGCGAGGAGAGCGTGATTTTCTCGATGCAGACCTTCGTGGTCAAGGCCGCGTCCGGCGTGGCCGTGTTCCTGACCGGCATCGGGCTGGATTTGATTGGTCTGGCGGGCAACACCGACGAGACCGGCCCCATTGCCGCGCAGAGCGCCTCGACCCTGCTGGGCCTGCGGCTGATGATGACCGTGCTGCCGATGGTGGTGCTGGCCGCCGCGCTGGTGCTCTTCCGCCGCAAGTTCACCCTGACCGATGCGCGCGCCGCTGAAATCAGCGCCGAGCTGCACGCCAAGACAGAAAAGGAGAAAACCTACCATGGCTGAGCTGCACTGGCACGCCGCCACAACGGCGGGTAATTATGACGATAAAGCGACGATTCCGGCAGGGCAGGGGGCTTTGCACCTGACTGCAGCGCTGCCAGCCGGTACGCTTGAAAACGCCGCCGCCACCCTGCCGTGGGCGATGGCGGAGGGCGAAAAGCTGTTTATGAACGGCTACCAGACATGGACAGAGTGCCCCGAATTGTCAAAATGGGACAAACAGCGCGGCACCGACCGCATCCCCAAGCTCCTGTTGGACAAGTACGCCTTTGACCGCTACGGCGACTACCATTTTGTGCGCTACAGCAAGCAAAAGGGCTGCAGCCACGGCTTTTCCTACTGCTATTTCCGGCGCGGGGCGCACTACCGCCTTGTGGCCAGCCTTGATGAGACACCCGGCTACACGATTTTCTACTATGACGCCAAGGCCGCGGTGCTGCGCATCGAGCGCGACTGCGCCGGGGTGCGCCACAACGGCGGCGCGTTTGCCGCGTTTGACCTCTTTTTTGCCGAGGGCACCGAGGACGAGGTCTTTGACGCGTGGTTTGCGGCGCTGGGCTGCCGGGCGCGCACCGGCAAGAAGCTGGCGGGCTATTCCAGCTGGTACAACCGCTATCAGAACATTGACGAGGCGGGCATCCGGCAGGATTTGGACGGCTGTAAGTCACTTTTTAAGCCGGGGGATTTGTTCCAGATTGACGATGGCTGGGAGCCGAAGGTCGGCGACTGGCTCGAAACCGACCCCGCCAAGTTCCCGCACGGCCTGCGCGGGCTGGCGGATGCCGCCCACGCGGACGGCTTTCTGGCCGGGCTCTGGCTGGCACCGTTCGTCTGCGAGAAGGAGTCGGCGCTCTACCGCGACCACCCTGACTGGCTGCTGCAGGTCAACGGCGCGCCGTGGTGCTGCGGCGGCGGCTGGAGCAGCTCCTACGCGCTGGACATTGACAACCCCGCGGTGCTGGACTACCTGAAGCGGGTGTTCGACCGCGTGCTGAACGAGTGGGGCTTTGACCTTGTCAAGCTGGACTTTTTGTACGGCGCAGCGCCGTTTGGCAACGAGCGCGAGTCCCGCGCCGCCCGGATGCAGCGGGCGATGGCGCTGCTGCGCGACTGGTGCGGCGACAAGCTGATACTGGGCTGCGGCGTGCCGGTTATGCCCGCGTTCGGCGTGGTGGACTACTGCCGCATCGGCTGCGATGTGGGGCTGGACTGGGACGATGTGTGGTATATGCGGCTCTTCCACCGGGAGCGTATCTCGACCCGGCAGAGCATCGGCAACACGATTTTCCGCCGCCAGCTCAACGGCCGCGCCTACGGCAGCGACCCGGATGTGTTTTTCCTGCGCGCGGAGAACTGCAAGCTGACCGCCGCGCAGAAAACCGCCCTTGCCACGGTGAACGCGCTGTTCAGCGGCATCCTGCTGACCTCCGACGACCCCGGCCGCTACACCCCCGCCATGCGCCAACAGTACGCCGCCGTGCGCGATATAGCCGAGAATGCACAGGATGTACAGGTCAACGCGGATGCCGGGAATGGCGCGGTTGAGATTGGGTATACCCTCAACGGACAGCGGCACAGTATCCGGGTCGGTTGACCCCGCCCCTACGGTTTGCGGGATGGTACAAAAGTTGGACGCAATAAATTCCCCTATTATATATGTATTTTTTTCGTTCAACTTTTTGCACAAAAAAACACATAGAATTTTGGTTAAAAAATTGAACGAAAAAAATTATAATGATAATAGAGAGTTTTTTTCATCCAACTTTTATCTGCTGTGTGGAAGTGCCCGGCAATAACCACCAATCTTTTCGTGTGGCACCGCCGCCTGTTTGCATATGCTTCAACCCCAGCTGCCTTGCCGCATACTGCAACGTGCGCATCTGATACCCCTTCTCCTCGCACAGCTGCCTCACCTCATCGGCGGTGACCCAGCCGCGGGGGTGCAGCAGCGCCAACAAATCCTCGGCAGCGCGGCTGCCGGTGGGCCGCCCGACACTGCGGGCCGTGGCGCGGATGATTTCATTCGCGGTCAAATCACAGGTGTCCAGCAGCTGCACGCCGCTGTCACCCACACGGTAGCGGCGGCTTGCGCCCGGCTCACCCAAAGAGTTCTTGGCGTGGGCAAACACACGCACCTCGGGGTCATCGGGGTCGCGGCCCACAATCACAATACTGCGCGCCGCATTGCGAAAATCACTTGAGCCCAGCAGCCTGTCCAGCGCATCCGCGTTGGTGGCGCTGGGCTTTGCCATATGGCTGACCAGCACCACCGCGCAGTTGTACCGCTGCGCAAACCGGCCCAGCCAGTCCAGCACGGGGCGCACCTCGTTGGCCTTGTTCATCTCCACCCCCGCGCCTAGGTAGCTCTGTATCGGGTCAAAAATCACCAACTTGGGCGGCACCAGCAGCGCCGCCGACTCAATGCGGGCATCGTCCAGCGTCAGGCCGGACGCTCTCTCGTCAAAGCGCTGGATGGCCACCCGCGTCTGGTCGGCGCCCAGCGCCTCCAACCGGGGCTGCAGCACGATGGCGGGGTCGTTCTCCTGCGTGAAGTAGTAGACCGCGCCGGGCTCCTCCGGCATAAAACTGTGGCTGACCCGCGCCGCCCAGTGCAGCGCCAGCCACGTTTTACCCACGCCCGACACGCCGCCCAGCACGGTCAGCATCCCCTTGGGCAGATAGGGCGGGATGAGGTACTCGGCCTTTTTGGGCTTCACGTCCGAGACGAATTGCAGCACGGTCATAGCGGCCTTCTCGCGGCGCTCGTAGGCGTAGACGGCCTCGGCAAAGAGCGCGGGGTCAGATTCATACATACCACCGTTGGTTTTGTGCCAGCTGGCGATTTCCTCGGCAGTTTTGCCGGCGCGCTGGCTGATGCTTTCCACCATGCCGAACCGCTGGCAGACCTCGTCCGGGCCGCAGCCGTCCACGCAGAACAGGTACGCCTTGGGCGTCAGCAGCCAGCCGGGCTCCTGCAGAACCAGCCATTTTTCAAATTTTTCCAGCGAAATCCGGGGCTTTGGGGTTTGGTTTTGTTCGCTCATAGAACCTCCTTGTTGTAATTTGACGTTATATAACCACTTAAGGTTGTATCTAATTGTACACGAAAGCTCTGTGAAATACAATGAAATTTTGCGAAATGTTTGGGAAATTTACTGAAAAAATAATAGATAATAAATAGTTTGGGTGGGTGGCGAACCGGGGGAAGGAGGCGGCGTGAGGTTGCGGCGGGATGGGGTCATCCCGCCCTACAGTCTCCTGGAATAGTGCGGTAGGGGCGGGGATGAAGTCACCTTCAAAAAATTCCAAATTTCGTGCAAAAATTTACACACATTTACGGCGAAATGTGGTTTAATATAGGTATACGAAGCCGTTTCAGTGAAAGGATGCGCATTATGGTTCGTTCGACTCTGCGGGCGGCAGCATTTTCCGCGGTGCTGCTGTCGGTCTCTGTGTTCGCCCCGGCTGCTTTTGCGGACAGCGACGCCGGGTATACCTATACCATCGGCGCGGATGGTACCGCCGTTATCACCGGCTATGACGGCGCTGACACCGCGCTGGTACTGCCCGAAAAGCTGGGCGGCGCGGCGGTGACCAAAATCGGCGAGAGCGCCTTTGCCCAAAACCAGAGCCTGACCGCCGTCACCATCCCGGACGGCGTGACCGAAATCGGCGATTTCGCCTTCAACGACTGCACCGGCCTGACCACGGTCAGCCTGCCGGGCAGCCTTGTCACGGTGGGCGAGGGCGCGTTCTTCAGCTGCGCCCGGCTGGAGACGGTGGAACTGCCGGACAGCGTAAAAAGCCTTGGCGACAGCGCCTTCTACTGCTGCCGCGCGCTCACCTCCATCACCATCCCCGACAGCGTGACCCAAATGGGCATCCACGCCTTCTCGGAGTGTGCGGCGCTGACCAGCGCCACCATCGGCAAGGGGCTGACCACGCTGCCCGCGCAGACCTTTTACGGCTGCACCGAGCTTGCAAGCGTCACCCTGCCCGACACGATGACCGCCATCGGCGACCGCGCCTTTGTGAACTGCGGGATGAAAACCATCGCGCTGCCCAGCAAGCTCACCAGCATCGGCGACTATGCGTTCCTGCACAGCAGCCTGAACAAGGCCGAGCTGCGCTGCGCCGCCATTGGCGAGGGCGCGTTTGCGGAGAGCGGCCTGACGGAGGTCACGCTCGGCGAGGGCGTTACAACGATTGGCAAGCGGGCGTTTGCGGGGCTGACGCTGGACGAGCTGAACATCCCGGCATCGGTCACGAAAATCGGCTTGCCGCTGAATGACGTGAGCACGATGGGCGGCGGCCTTGCGGCCTACACCGTGGCCGCGGGCAACACGGCCTACACCGCCGTGGACGGCGCGCTGTACACGAAGGATGGAACTGCGCTGCTGAGCGTCCCGGCGATGTGGGGCGCACCCGCGGGCGAACCGGAAACGCCTGCAGCGCTTGACGAGGACGGCGGCTCCAGCGCGGACCCGGTGGTGTTTACCGTGCCGGAAGGCGTGACAAAAATTGCCGATAATGCGTTCTTTGAAGCAAGCTATATTACGGAAATTCAGCTGCCGGACAGCGTGAAGGAAATCGGCAGCCGGGCCTTTGCCATGTGCAGCGGCCTGCAAAGCATCAACATTCCGCAGGGCGTGACCGTGCTCAAAGCCGGGACGTTCCGGGGCTGCCGGGCGCTTTCCACTGTGGCCCTGACCGAGGGCCTGCGCACGATTAAGGACGGCGCGTTTGCCTCCTGCAGTGCGCTGGAAACGCTGGCGCTGCCGGACACCGTGACCAGCCTTACCGCTGCGGCCTTTGCCGGGTGCGGGCAGGGCATCACGCTGACGCTGAAGCCCACCAACCCGCACTACACCTGGGCGGACGGCGCGCTGTACGCCGACGATGACAAGACGCTGGTGGCGTATCTGGGCGGGGCGGAGGCCTTCACCGTGCCGAGCGGCGTGACCAAAATCGGCCCGCACGCCATCGTCAACACCGCTACCAAAACGGTGACGCTGCCCGACAGCGTGACCACGCTGGGCAAGCGTGCGGTGGGCTATGGCGATGATATGGGCGAGGAAAAGCACACCGAGGGGTTCTCGCTCCGTGCGGGGGCCGACAACACGGCCGTGCTGGACTACGCGCTGCAGAACGAGGTGGCCTGCTTTACCGGCGAGCCGCAGGCCAGCGCGGCGGCGTTCCGCCTGCAGGCGGGGGAGAGCGCCGATTTTACCGTGGCCAACGCCCCGGCAAAGCTGGTGCAGTATGCGTCCTCTGACAACACGGTGGCAACCGTGAGCGGCAGCGGCACCATCACCGCCGTGGCCAACGGCACCGCCGAGATTTATGCCGTGGTCGGGCAGCGGTATTTTGTTGCCACGGTCACAGTCAGCGGCGGCAGCGCGCCCAAAGCGCCGTACGCCGACTACCGCACCTTTGCCGACAACGCCGCGATTGACACGTGGCTGCCGCTGTATCAGGCGTTCAACAGCGGGTTCTCGCTGGTGGCGGAGGACAACCCCAACATTGTGAACTATTCCGCGCACAATTATGCGTACATACTGGCCTGCCAGAACGAGAACAGCCGCTATAAACAGCGTGCCATCGCGGAATATGGCGTGGGCGGCTATGACCAGTTCAAGACCGTGGGCGAGAACCTGCACTGGGAGGCCGCCCGCTACACCCTGAGCGAGAACGTGGTTGGCTACAGCGGCACAAGCGACATCAGCGGCATTACCGGCGGCGGCAGCACGCTGGCAGATTTGCTGGGCTGTGTCGGCAACGAGGTCACGACCAAGGAATTTACGAGCACCGCGCTGCTGCACAGCTCGGCGGATGAGTTTGCAACCGGCGAGCACCCGATTATACTGGAATTTTATCTGCCGAAGGACTACCCGGGGGCTGCGTACATTGGCGGGATTTCAATCTACCCGAGCGAGACGGAGCTCTTTTTAAATGACGGTGTAACGTATAAAGTGGTGGATGCAGGCGTGCGCAGCTGCGAGCGGAAGGCCACGCCGGAGTGGTACCTGAAGCTGGAGGTGCAGGAAGTACCCGCGCCCACGGCAACCCCGACCCCGGCACCCACGGCCACGCCGACCCCGGCACCCACGGTTGCGCCGACGGCAACCCCTGTGCCGACGGCCACACCGGCCCCGACTGCGACGCCCGCGCCCACGCCGGATGACAGCATATACTACACCTGCAAGCAGTGCGGCTACCACAACTGGACTGCCGTGGCAGACGGCTACCGCTGCGACCACTGCGGGGCGGTCACCACCGTGCAGCTCAGCGGCTACCCGAACGTCAAGGGCTACACCGACACCGCCGCGCTGGCCGCCACGCCCGCGCCTGCGGCTGGCTCTGCGGGCAGCACGGCAAGCCGCCCCACGGCCACCCCGCAGGCCACGCCGACCGCAGCCCCCACCGAAACACCCGCACCGACACCGACCGTGACCCCGGCACCGACCGCGACGCCCGCCGTTGAGCCGACCAAACCGGCCCGCACCGGGCTGCCGGTCTGGGGCATTGTGGCGATAGTTGCCGCCGCCTGCGGCATTGGCGGGCTGGTGGTTGTGAGGGTTGTTCTGCCACGGCGCAGGGAGAACAAGCATTATTATAGGCGGTAAGAGGGTGGCTGGCCGGTGAACGGCAGCCGCCCCCGGGGTATGCCCGGCCCGGGCTGCCCTAATTTCCGGGTATACCACCTGATTTATCTATCATTTGTTTTTTGACAAAATGACAAATTCTTGTTGTTATGGGGCAAAATTTGTGCTATACTGTCGAAAAGGGAGGCCCTGCGCCCTGAACCGCGGACCGACCGCAAAATAAAGAGGAGCGTGAATTCTATGTACGATTATCAGGCAATCATGGGTCTTTTCAGCACCTTCTGGCTGCTGGGCGTCATCTGGGTGGTGCTCAAGGTTGTTGCGGGGTGGCGGATTTTCGCCAAGGCGGGGCAGCCCGGCTGGGCATCCATTGTGCCGTTCTACAACAGCTACATTGAGTTCAAAATTTATTGGGGCAATGGCTGGCTTTTCCTTGTGCCGCTGGTGCTGAGCGTGGCCGCCGCCGGTATCCCGGTTTTTAGCACGCTGTTTACGCTTCTGGCCGCTATCATCGCCATTATCACAAAGTACCGCCAGTCGGTCGCCTTCGGGCAGGGCATCGGCTTCGCCATCGGCCTTGTCCTGCTGGACCCCATCTTCAATATGATTCTGGGCTTTGGCAGCTATGAGTATCTGGGCATCCCGAAGGATGGCTATTCCTATGATGAGCTGGTGGACAAGTACAACAACTACCGTGCCGCCCACCCGAAGCAGGAGATCACCTACGAGCAGCCCGCGCCGAGCAAGGACCACCCCAACGTGAGCTACGAGCAGCCGGATGCCCAGCCGCACGAGGGCCCGATTTACGCGCAGACCACCCAGCCGGAGGAGACCCCGACCACGGACAATAGCGATACTACGCCGCAGGCGTAAGCTGTGCGATAGCCGCAAGGTTCTCTCCCCCAGCCGCTGCGGCGGCAGCCCCCTCGCAGAGGTGGCCAAGGGGTGCGCGGCAGCTATTCTACTTCTGCACGATGGACAACAAAAAAGCTGTGCAGTACCAAAAACGGCGCTGCACAGCTTTTTTATGGAAGACAGGAAGAGAATGGTAAGGGAATTACTCGCCAAAAACCTTGCTATAGTCGGCCTTGAACTTCTCAATGCCGGCATCGGTCAGCGGGTGGTGGACCATCTGCTCGATGACCTTGTAGGGGACGGTGGCGATGTCCGCACCGGCCAGTGCGCAGTCCTGCACGTGGATGGGGTTGCGCACGCTGGCGGCGATAATCTGGGTTTCGATGTCAGGATAATTCAGGAAGATATCGTGGATGTTCTGAACCAGCTCGATGCCGGGCTGGGAGATGTCGTCAAGACGCCCTAAGAAGGGGCTGACGTAGGTGGCACCGGCGCGGGCGGCCAGCAGGGCCTGATTGGCGCTGAAAATCAGCGTGCAGTTGGTGGGGATGCCCTTGGCGGACAGCGCCTTGATGGCTTTGAGGCCCTCAACAGTCATAGGAATCTTGACAACCATATGCTTGGGGTCGAGCGCGTAGATGGCCTCGCCCTCCTTGACCATCGTCTCGGCGTCGGTGGTGGTGGCTTTGACCTCGCCGCTGATGGGGCCGTCCACGATGGTGGCGATTTCGGCCAGCGTCTCGGCGTAGTCGCGGCCTTCCTTGGCAATCAGGCTGGGGTTGGTGGTGACACCGGCAATCACGCCCATATCATTGGCCTTGCGGATTTCGGCAACGTTGGCAGTATCAATAAAGAATTTCATTGTATATCGTCCTTTCTTGAATGAATAGCAGCCGTTATTTCTGGCCGTAGTAGGCGTTGGGGCCATGCTTGCGCAAGTAGTGCTTGTCCTGCAGATACTGCGGGGCGGCAGCGGCGTTGGGGGCAATCTGCCGTGTCAGCAGGGCCATCTTGGCGACCTCCTCCAGCACAACCGCGTGGTAGACGGCCTGCGCGGCATCCTTGCCCCAGGTGAAGGGGCCGTGGCTGTGGCAGATGACCCCCGGCACGGCCACCGGGTCAATGCCGCGGCCGGTAAAGGTCTCTATAATGACCTTGCCGGTGTTTTTCTCGTAATCCTCGTCCAGCTCTTCTTTGGTCAGGTGGCGGGCGCAGGGGATGGGGCCGTAGAAGTAATCCGCGTGGGTGGTGCCGTAGCAGGGGATGTCCGCCCCGGCCTGCGCCCACGCCACCGCGTAGGGGCTGTGGGTGTGCACAATGCCGCCCAGCGTGGGGAACGCCTTGTAGAGCTCCAGATGGGTTTTGGTATCGCTGGAAGGGTTGAGCTCCCCCTCCACACGCTCGCCGTCAAGGCTCATCACAACGAGCTTTTCCGGCGTCAGTTCGTCATATTCCACACCGGACGGCTTGATGACCACGAGGCCCTTTTCGCGGTCGATGCCCGACACATTGCCCCAGGTAAAGGTCACAAGGCCGCGGCGGGGCAGCTCCATATTGGCCGCGTAGACCTGTTGTTTCAGTTCTTCCAGCATAGGGTGCCTCACTTCAGCTTCCACGCAAGGTCGGCCAGGAACAAATCGTGCTCCAGCGCCTCGGGGGTGGTGTCCTTGCCAATGTGGACAAACTCAATGTCCATCATGTTGGCCCAGTCGTGCATCTGCTCGGCGGTCACGTCATAGCTCAGCACCGTGTGGTGCGCGCCGCCCGCGGTGATCCAGCACTCCACGCCGGTGGTCAGGCTGGGCAGTGCCTTCCACATCACGCGGGCCACCGGCAGATTGGGCATGGGCAGGATGGGCTTGACGCACTCAATATCCTGGCAAATCAGGCGCAGGCGGCCGCCCATATCGATCAGGCTGACCACAATGGCCTTGC
The DNA here is from genome assembly GCF_024462815.1 of Gemmiger formicilis. Taxonomy (GTDB): domain Bacteria; phylum Bacillota; class Clostridia; order Oscillospirales; family Ruminococcaceae; genus Gemmiger. The sequence goes on along the minus strand of NZ_JANGCG010000012.1, from coordinate 2,830 downwards.
CGGGCTTGCCCTCAAACACAAGGCGGGCGGGGTCCTTCTCGTTCATACCGATGCCCAGCGGGTGGGTCTCGATGCGGGGACGCTCGGCCGCGCAGCAGGGGCAGACCTCCAGCATATGGGCACCCAGGCTGTACTCCGCGCCGGGCACCAGATTGTAGGTGTAGTCCTCCATAAAGAGCGAGCAGCCGTTGCCGCCCTCGCCCATGGCCTTCAGGATGGCGGTCATGGCGGCGACCTTCCAGTCGCCCTCGCCGCCGTAGCCGTAGCCCTGCGCCATCAGGTGCTGGCTGGCCAGACCGGGCAGCTGCTCCATACCGTACAAATCCTGGAAGGTGTTGCTGAACGCCTTGCAGCCCTCGCTGTCCAGCATCTTCTTAATGGCGATCTCCTCCCGCGCCTGATAGCGCACCGCGTCAAGGTTGTCGGTGGCAAAGTCATAGCTGGCGCGGTAGACCTCCATCAGGGCGTCGATCTCGGCGTCGGTGACCTCGTGCATCACCTTGACAAGGTCGCCCACGGCCCAGGTGTTGACCTGCCAGCCCAGCTTGGTCTGCACCTCGACCTTGTCGCCCTCGGTGACGGCAACCTCGCGCATATTGTCGCCGAAGCGCATCACTTTCAGCTCGCGGGAGACGGCCACGCCGACCGCGGTGCGCATCCAGCGGCCCAGACGCTTCTGGACGTCCGCATCCTGCCAGTAGCCGGCAATGATCTTGCGGGGCATACGCAGCCGGGCGGCGATGAACCCATGCTCGCGGTCGCCGTGCGCGGCCTGATTCAGGTTCATAAAGTCCATGTCGATCTCCTCGTTGGGGATTGCACGGTTGTACTGGGTGGCAAAATGGCAGTACGGCTTTTGCAGGCTGGCAAAGCCGTTGATCCACATCTTGGAAGGGCTGAAGGTGTGGCACCAGGTGATGATACCGGCGCAGTGGGGGTCATAGTTGGCCTCGCGCACCACATCGGCGATTTCCTTGTTGGTCTTGGCGGTGACCTTGTAGACCAGCTTGCAGGGCAGATTGCCGGAGGCGTTCAGCGCCCCGACCATCTCCGCCGCACGGTTGGCCACGGTTTCCAGCACCTCGGGGCCGTACAGCGACTGACTGCCAACCACAAACCAGAATTCATAGCTTTGCATTTCCATGGTTGCATCCTCCTACGTATGCCTTATTGCATCGCGTCCGCGGCGGCACGCTCCACCGCAAGACACCGGGTATACTGCTGTAAAAATGCGGCAAAACCGCGGCTGTCCGCTGCGTCAGGCTGCACGGTGCTGCCCTCGGCGTTGGCAAAGATGGCGTCGCGCAGATATTCCTCCAGCGTCTGCCCGGCCTGACGGTGCAGCCGGTAGCCGGCCAGCAGGGCCATACCCCACGGGCCGCCCTCACCGGCGGTCTGCATCACCGAGACCGGCACACCCAGCGCCCCGGCCAGCAGCTTCTGGCCCACCACAGGTACTTTGAACAGCCCGCCGTGGCCCAGCAGATCGTCCACCGTGACCCGCTCCTGCCCGAACAGAATGTCGAGGCCGATTTTCAGGGTGGCCATACAGGCGTAGAGCTGGGCGCGGGCAAAGTTGGCCAGCGTGAAGTCGGCATCGGGGCGGCGCACAAACAGGGGACGCCCCTCGGTCAGGCCGGTGACCGGCTCGCCGGAGAAGTAGTTGAAGCTGACAAGCCCGCCGCAGTCGGGGGCCCCGGCAAGGGCCTTCTGGTAGAACAGGGTGTACAGCTGGGTTTTGGTCAGCGTCACGCCCGCGGCCGCGGTCATCTCGCCCAGAAGGCTGACCCAGCCGTCCAAATCGGAGGTACAGGTGTTGCAGTGCACCATGGCCACCGGGCGGCCGTCCGGCGTGGTGACCATATCGATCTCGGGGTGCACCTGCTGCAGCGGGCGCTCCAGCACGACCATCGCAAACACGCTGGTGCCCGCGCTGACGTTGCCGGTGCGGGCAGCCACGCTGTTGGTGGCGGCCATACCGGTACCGGCGTCCCCCTCGGGCGGGCAGACCGGGATACCGGCGGGCAAATCGCCGGTGGGGTCCAGCAGCCGGGCACCCGCCTCGGTCAGGGAACCGGCTTCCTGCCCGGCGCAGAGCACCGTGGGCAGCAAATCGCGCAGATGATAGGGCAGGCCGTTCTGGGCAAGAAGCTCGTCAAAGGAGGCCAGCATGGCCGCGTCATAGTCGCAGCGGGCGCTGTCGATGGGAAAGACGCCGGAGGCATCGCCGATGCCCAGCACCTTCTTGCCGGTGAGCTGCCAGTGGACATAGCCCGCCAACGTGGTCAGGAAGGCAACGTCCCGGACGTGCTCCTCGCCGTTGAGGATGGCCTGATAGAGGTGGGCAATGCTCCACCGCTGCGGGATGTTGAAGTGGAAGCGCTCGGTCAGCGCCGTGGCGGCGGGCAGGGTGGTGGTGTTGCGCCATGTGCGGAACGCCGCCAGCTGGTGCCCGGCCTTGTCAAACGGCAGATAGCCGTGCATCATGGCCGAAACGCCCAGCGCGCCCACGGTCTGCAGCGGCTGGCCGTACCGGCTGCGGTAGTCGGCCTTCAGCTGGGCGTAGGCGTCCTGGATCCCGGCCCAGACATCGTCAAGGTGGTAGGTCCAGTAGCCGCCCTCCAGCCGGTTCTGCCAGTCATGGGCACCGCTGGCCAGCACGGTACCGTCCGGCGCGGCCAGCACCGCCTTGATGCGGGTGGAGCCGAGCTCAATGCCCAGTGAATTGGATTTTTGTTCAAATGTGTTCATTATGCCACCGCCTTTAGTAGGTAAGGCAATACCGCATAATTCTAAGTGCCGATACGGCGAGCGAGAAGTGCAAGCTGCT
>NZ_JANGCG010000114.1 GCF_024462815.1 Gemmiger formicilis | reverse complement strand
ACAATTAAAGTTTGGAACGTGGGATACATAATCGCTTTCTTGCCATAAAAGGCGTGATACCGGCTCTGATGGTAGTGATAGTCGCTGCCGTCCCGCCCGCGGTACCAGCGGTCTTTCAGTTGATCCATACTGGCACCGCTGGGCAGCTTGCGGATTTCCTCCAGAATCGGCTCATCCACCGCCTGACAGTAGCTGTCGATGCGGGCAGGGTTGA
>NZ_JANGCG010000113.1 GCF_024462815.1 Gemmiger formicilis | reverse complement strand
TTCCGGCAGAGCTCAAGCAGTGCCTGACCGAGCATTACCGCGTGGACAATCTTGGCAACTATGACGAGATGCTGCGTGCCGTCGCGTACTTCACCTTCCACTATGGCAAGATTGACTGGATTGAGTCCAACAACGGATACTGGCTGGAAATGGATGCCCAGCTGCGCCCTGATTTCAACATCAACACCGGCGCCAAAAATGACTTCATCGAGCGC
>NZ_JANGCG010000112.1 GCF_024462815.1 Gemmiger formicilis | reverse complement strand
GCGGCACCCCGCCGCCCGTGCTGAATTTTAGGCGGGCGGCTGTGACCCGGCTGCGCCCCCTGACCCGCCGCAAGGCCGCCGCCTCGGACACCGGGCTGGAATTTGTGGCCCGCGTGCTGCTGCCCCAGCAGGGTGCAGCGGCACCACCTGTTCTGCGTGGCTGCGTGGATTTTTCGATACTTTTGCTGCTGCCGCTGGGGCTGCTGGCGGCGGTGA
>NZ_JANGCG010000111.1 GCF_024462815.1 Gemmiger formicilis | reverse complement strand
GCACTGAGTGCCTCAACACCGGCGTTGTTTTTATTTCCAAGGGCCCGTTTTTGCTCCACAACAACCAGCATATATGGTGCAAGCACACTGGTAAAATGGGGTTCAAGTAATTTTTCCTCAAACACTAATCAGTCTCCTGCAATGCGCAACTGGGAAGCTGACGTAGATTTACACCAATATATTTTTGAGTAGAATCGGCATTTATGTGTCCTAATAC
>NZ_JANGCG010000110.1 GCF_024462815.1 Gemmiger formicilis | reverse complement strand
CTACCGAGGTGCCAAAATTCGCTCTCCGCTTATTTTTGCCCCTGCGGGAATCTTGTTGGGGAGTGCCTTCCCCAAACCCTGCTATGCGCCCTGTCGGGCGAGAAAGGAGGTCACAGACCATGCGAAAGAAATACAATACGCCCCACCGCCGTCATGTGGTAAAGACCCGCATGACCGATGAAGAATACGCCGACTTCACCGGGCGGCTGGCGGCTTA
>NZ_JANGCG010000109.1 GCF_024462815.1 Gemmiger formicilis | reverse complement strand
GACCGGGCCCCGGAACTATAAAAAAAATTAAAATAAATTATATTATTATATATTATATTAAAAAAAAAAATTAAATATATAATAATTATAGAATTAATTAATAACAATTATTATTATTATTATTATACATAAATATTATTTATATAATTTATTATAATATTTATTTAAAAATATTATAATGAAAAATATATTATATATTTTATTATAGTATAATAACA
>NZ_JANGCG010000108.1 GCF_024462815.1 Gemmiger formicilis | reverse complement strand
CGGGGACTTCCATTGATCAATACTGCTTTCATGAGATATGACCGCCTTTCTGCGAACTGAGTCGCTCATCTGTTCTGATTTTCTATATTCAGTATAAAAAAAGAGAGACCTCTTGAGAAGTCTCTCTTGGTTCACCAGTTGATACGGAAAGGTTATCACTCCGCCTCGCTCTCCCGCACAGCTTGTATGGCGGATAGAAAGCGCTGGACCGTTTTCGA
>NZ_JANGCG010000107.1 GCF_024462815.1 Gemmiger formicilis | reverse complement strand
CTTGTGCTTGTTTTTTAGTTCCTACGAATAAAGCAACGCCGCCTTCTTCTGCAACGTTTTTCATGTAATCGTAAGCTGCATCTACTAATTTCACTGTTTTTTGTAAGTCAATGATGTAGATACCGTTTCTTTCTGTGAAGATATATTTCTTCATTTTTGGGTTCCAGCGACGAGTTTGGTGACCAAAGTGTACGCCGGCTTCTAGTAATTGTTTCATA
>NZ_JANGCG010000106.1 GCF_024462815.1 Gemmiger formicilis | reverse complement strand
CAATCCCCTTCTTCGCTTCAGCGGCGCTCTGCACGGCGACGAGCCCAAGTACATTCGGTATTGCGAGAATTTCTATCAGGGGCTGGGCTTCGACATCTCGAAGAAGCGCTTGCTCGAGGAATTCGACGTGGGCGGCGAATCGCCCCATGTGTTCAACAACTTTCGCCAACTTCTTCGTGCGGTGCCGGAAGAGATCAGTCTCCTGGCGTCGCCCGCCAG
>NZ_JANGCG010000011.1 GCF_024462815.1 Gemmiger formicilis | reverse complement strand
ACCATGACGAAAACGAGAGAGAAAACCCGCGAGGAGTTGCAAGCCGAGATTGAGGGCGGAAAGAAGAAAATCCGGCAGCTTGAGAACCGGGAGAAAATCATCAAGCAGAAGCTATCCGTCGAGGAACGCAAGGCGAGAAACCACAGGCTTTGCAAGCGCGGCGGCTTCATGGAAAGCCTTGTGCCGGAGCTTATTGCCATGCCGGACGAGGATGCGCAGACCTTTTTCAGACTTGCTTTGACGAGTGAACCAGCGCGGGAGTTTTTGAGAAAACGAGCCGAGGAAACGACAAGCTGAAAATCCCTTAGGAACTAAGGGCGCACTTATACACCCTTGCGGGCGTGTGCGCTCTGCCGAGGGCTTGTCGGCACAGAGAGAAAGCCGCTTGCTTCCCTCTCTGACCGACATTGGCGGCTTTGCCGCAACAAGGGGCTGCACCCCTTGCGCCGCTTACGCGGCTATCCCTGCACACCCACAAAAACGGTACACCCGCCGTTGGCGCCTGTACCATTTTTGCGGGTTTTATTATCCTATCCGGGAGGTGATACCCATAGCCATTTACCATTGGAACATCGGCATTGTGAGCCGAGGAAAAGGCAAATCAGCCGTTGCCGCAGCCGCCTACCGAAGCGGCGAAAAGCTGACAAACGAGTGGGACGGAATGACCCACGACTACACCCGCAAAGGCGGTGTTGTCCATACAGAAATCATGCTGCCGTCCCACGCCCCGCCCTCTTTCTCTGACCGTTCAACCTTGTGGAACAGCGTGGAGCTTTACGAGAAAGCCGGGAACGCCCAGCTTGCCAGAGAGATTGACGCAGCACTCCCCATTGAGTTATCCAGAGAGGAACAGATCCGGCTTGTCCGGGAATACTGTTCCTCTCAATTTGTTTCCAGAGGAATGTGCGTTGATTATGCCATTCACGACACCGACAGCGGCAACCCCCATTGTCACATCATGCTTACCATGCGCCCCCTTGACGAGCGCGGCACATGGGCAGCGAAATCCAAAAAGGAATATGACCTTGACGAGAACGGCGAGCGTATTCGCTTGCCAAGCGGCAGATACAAGACCCACAAAGTTGACCTTACAGGCTGGAACGACAAGGACAACACCCTCTTGTGGCGCAAGGCATGGGCTGACTTTACCAACGACTTTTTGGAGAGGAACGGAAGCCCGGAGCGTATCGACCACCGCAGCAACGCCGAGAGAGGAATTGACGAGCTGCCCACCGTCCACATGGGCGTGGCGGCTTGCCAGATGGAGAAGAAAGGCATCGCCACCGAGAAAGGCGAACTGAACCGAAATATCCAAAAGGCAAACCGCCTTATCCGGGAAATCCGGGCGCAGATTGGGAAACTCAAGGAATGGATTGCCGACCTGTTCAAAGCGTGGGAAACCGCCCCAGAACAGCCGCCGCAATCTCCCAACCTCGCAAATCTGTTGATGAAGTATTTGAGCGTTCAGAGAGAAAAGAGCCGGAAGTATTCGCAGCGTTGGCAGCACCAACACGCAGCCGACGAACTGAAAACCATAGCGGCAGCGGTCAACTATCTTTCCGAGCATGGTATCTCTAATCTTGACGAGCTGGACGCTTCTCTTTCCTCTGTCAGTGATAAAGCCTATTCAATCCGGGAGGGAATGAAAACCGCCGAGCAGCGCATGAAAGAACTGCAAAAGCTCATGGAGTACGGCAGAAATTATCAAACCTACAAGCCCATACAGGACGAGTATCGGCAAATCCGCTGGAAAGGAAAACAGGAGAAGTTTGCGGAAGCCCGCCGCGCCGAGCTTACCCTATGGGACGCGGCAAACCGCTATCTCCATGCAAATCTGCCGAAAGGAACAAAGACCTTGCCTATTGCGGAATGGGAACAGGAATATGCTGACCTCAAAACGCAGAGGGACAGCGATTATACCAAACTGAAAGATACCCGCGCCGAGGTTGCCGAGCTTCAAAAAATCCGCAAATGCGTGGATATTGCACTCCGCGCCGACCAGCCGGAACAGACACAGAACCGCGCCAAGCGGCATGAACAGGAGCGATAAAGGAAAGGACGGGCAAGCGGTTTTGCCTGTCCGTCCTAAATGTTTTCCGATAAAATGGACGCTATTGATTCCTAATATTAAAACCAACTTGCTCTTTCGTCCCTAAATTCGGGCAGGTCACTATGCTCATAAGGATTATAATTATTCAAATTGCAGCCAAACTCTTTCAATGATTTTATTTTATTATCCTTTGTCCATTCAACCAGGGAAATTCCATCAAATTCCTCTATGCTCCCATTGTTCATTTCATTTTTGAAATACCACTCCACAATCGTCTGATTTCCTTTGTGGAAAAATTGTTTGATTTCCCAAGCAACGACTTTGCCACGAGTATTCCATTCCTGAAACCAGTGTTTTACGATTTGACGGTTATTATATTTTGGACCCCAACTTTCAGTATAAATTACATCTTCTGCAAAAATATTATCAATACCTAAATCCTGTTTTGTAAGCCACATTTCAAACCATAAGTGAATATTTTTTTCTCTTTCATTCACAATCCAGCACCTCACTAACTTCCGATTTTTCGGTTTCATTCTACATCAAAACTATGAACAATTCAACCACAGAAAGAGAGGTATCAGCCATGTATTACACCCAAGAACAGATAGACCACGCCAACCAAGCCGACCTTGTTTCTTTCCTGCAATCACAGGGCGAGCAGCTTACCCGCGCCGGGAACGAGTACCGCTGGAAACGGCACGACAGCTTGACCGTCCGGGGAAACAAATGGTACAGGCACAGCCAGAGCAAGGGCGGCGGCCCCGTTGACTTCCTCATGGAGTTTTTCGGAAAGAGCTTTACCGAAGCCGTTGAACTTCTCACAGGAGAGAAAGGCGCAGCCCCACCGCCGGACAGCCCCGCGCCCCTCTCCGACTTCCGATTGCCGCCCCGCAGCCCCACCGCCGAACAAGTGAAAAGGTATCTTACCGAAGCCCGCCGCATTGATGAAGATGTGACGGGCTTTTTCATTTCCAGCGGCGATATTTACGAGGAAGCCGCCCATCACAACGCCGTATTCGTCGGCAGAGATGAAAGCGGCATACCGAGATACGCCCACCAGCGCGGCACAGCCAGGAGCTTCCGGCTTGATGTGAAAGGCAGCGACAAAGCCTTTAACTTCTGCTACCGGGGCGAGGGCGAAAGGCTGTTTGTCTTTGAAGCACCGATTGACCTTTTATCTTTCCTCTGCCTGTTCAAAAAGGAATGGCAGAAACAAAGCTACCTTGCACTGGGCGGCGTGGGAGAAAAAGCCCTGCTGCGTTTCCTCTCTGACCGTCCGAACATCAAGACCGTTTACCTCTGCCTTGACAGCGACCAAGCCGGAAACGACGCTTGCAGCCGCCTTGTGGAGCTTATGCCGGAGGGCTTGACCGTCCACCGTCTTATTCCCCTTTTCAAAGATTGGAACGAGGTGCAGACGCGCCGGGGAGAAATCGCGGACGGGAAGTATATCCGGGAAGCGATTTACGGCTTGAAAGAGCCGCCGCAGGAAGAAACCGTTGAGATTATCCGTATGAGCGAGGTGGACACACAGACCGTTGAATGGCTATGGGAGCCGTATATTCCCTTTGGGAAAGTAACCATTGTGCAAGGCAATCCCGGCGAGGGCAAGACCACCTTTGCCCTACGCCTTGCCGCCGCCTGCACCACCGGGCGGGAGCTTCCGAACATGAAGCCCCTGCCGCCGTTCAATGTGATTTACCAGACCGCCGAGGACGGGCTGGGCGATACCGTCAAGCCCCGCTTGATGGAAGCAGAAGCCGACCTTGACCGCGTACTTGTGATTGATGAAGCCAAGCGGGAGCTTACCCTCTCCGACGAGCGCATAGAAAAGGCAATCACGCAGAACGGGGCGCGTCTGATTATCCTTGACCCCATACAGGCGTACATGGGCGAAAAGACCGACATGAACCGGGCAAACGAAGTGCGCCCCATGTTCCGCCGCCTTGCCGATGTTGCCGAGCGTACCGGGTGCGCCGTTATCCTTATCGGACATCTCAACAAAGCTGCCGGAGGGCAGAGCGCATACCGGGGCTTAGGGTCTATCGACTTCCGCGCCGCAGCAAGGAGCGTCCTGCTGATCGGGCGCGTGAAGCGAGAACCGAATGTGCGCGTTATCGTCCATGACAAATCTTCCCTTGCGCCGGAGGGCAAGCCCGTTGCCTTTTGCCTTGACCCGGAAACGGGCTTTTCGTGGATAGGCGAATACGACATCACCGCCGACGAACTGCTGTCCGGCGCGGGCGGCAACAACGCCACCAAAACCGAGCAAGCCGAAAGGCTGATACTTGACCTGCTTGCAGACGGGAAAGAGCTTGCCAGCGAGGACATTGTAAAAGCCGCAGCCGAAGCCGGAATATCCGAGAGGACGGTACAGAACGCCAAGCGCAACATGGGCGGCATTTTAGGCGCAAGGCGTGTCGGCGGTCAATGGTACAACTTCATCAAGAAGAAGCAGCCACCCGAACCCGCAAGCTGAAAGTGCAAAACGCAGACCCTTTGCACTTTGCACTTTCGCACTTTCACGATAATTTGCGTCAATAACTCAAAAAAGCACTTGACAAAACGCTTCATGGGGTACGGCGGCAGATATTGCTCCCTACATGGACAAGGACTTTTTCCAGAACATCCCCATGACGCAGACGGAACGGATTACGATGGCGAGCCGTCCAAAGCAGCCGAAGTATGCCAGAAATAAAAACATTCTGGTGATCGGCGGTTCCGGCAGCGGCAAGACGCGGTTCTTCTGTAAGCCGTCGCTGCTGCAAGCTCATTCGTCCTATGTCTGCACTGATCCGAAAGGAACCTTGCTGCCGGAGATCGGCGCTTTCCTGGAACGGAAGAAATACCGTATCAAGTGCCTCAACCTGATAAACTTCCGAAAATCCATGAAATACAATCCGCTGGCTTATATCCGATCAGAGAAAGATATCTTAAAGCTGGTGAACGCCCTGATTATGAACACGAAGGGCGAAGGCGAAAAATCTTCGGAAGATTTCTGGGTCAAAGCAGAACGCCTCTATTATTCCGCACTGATCGGCTACATCTGGTATGAGGCCACGGAGGAAGAAAAGAACTTCATCACACTTCTGGACCTTATCAATGCCAGTGAAGCCAGAGAGGATGACGAAACTTATCAAAGCCCGGTGGACCTGCTCTTTTCTCAGTTGGAGGAACGGGAGCCGGACCACTTTGCCGTAAAGCAGTACCGCAAATTCAAGATGGCGGCGGGTGATATATGCTCTAAGTGACTTCTTAATCATGATTTTGTCATGGTTAGTGAAGCAATCACTTAGAGCATTTTTGTTTCAGGAGGTACAGCCATGAGAAATGAAAAAATTACCCCACTGTACGAGCGCCTGAGCCGGGACGACGAGTTACAGGGCGAGAGCAATTCCATATCCAACCAAAAACAGATGTTAGAGGATTTTGCCCGCCGGAATGGGCTGCCAAACCCTACGCACTTTACAGATGATGGTATCTCAGGCACCCGTTTTGACCGCCCCGGATTTTTGGCGATGATGGAGGAAGTGGAGGCAGGGCGTGTAGAGGCAATCGTCATCAAGGACATGAGCCGGTTGGGGCGCGACTATCTGAAGGTCGGTCAGGTCATGGAGGTTTTGCGGCAACGCGGTGTTCGTCTGATCGCCATCAACGACGGTGTGGACAGTCTGAAAGGCGATGACGATTTTACCCCATTCCGCAACATCATGAATGAATTTTACGCCCGTGATACCAGCAGGAAAATCCGTTCTGTGTTTAAGGCAAAAGGTATGAGCGGCAAGCACCTGACCGGCACTGTGATTTACGGCTACTTATGGGACGAAAAACGGGAGCATTGGCTGGTAGATGAGGAAGCCGCCGAAGTGGTACGCCGTATCTTCTCCCTCACGCTGGAGGGATATGGGCCTTATCAGATTGCCTGCAAATTATCCGCAGATCGGATTGAAATTCCCGTCGTACACCTTGCCCGCTTCAACGAGGGTGTGAACCGTTCAAAGCCGGTCAAAGACCCCTATGGATGGGGATCATCTACCATCGTGAACATTTTGAAAAAACGAGAGTATTTGGGGCACACCATCAATTTCAAGACCCGCAAGCACTTTAAGGACAAGAAAAGCCACTATGTTTCTGAGGACGAGTGGACGATCTTTGAGAATACCCATGAAGCCATTATCGACCAGCAGACCTTTGATCTGGTGCAGAAAATCCGCAGCAATGTACGGCGTTATCCAAACGGCTGGGGCGAAGCAGCTCCCCTCACAGGCTTACTCTATTGTGCCGATTGTGGCGGCAAGATGTATGTCCACCGCACCAACAATGGCAAGCGGATTTCTCAATATACCTGTTCCAATTATACCAAAGTTCCGTGTGGGACACTATGCCTTACACAACACCGTATCAATGAGAGTGCTGTTCTGACATTGGTTTCCGACACACTCCGGGCTATCGCTGAATATTCGAGAAATGACCGGACGGAATTTATTCACACTGTTCAGGAGACGCAGGTTGCTCAACAGAGTGCCGATATATCGAAAAAGCGCAGGCATCTGGCTACTGCCCAAAAGAGAGCCGGAGAACTGGAAAAACTGATTTGCAAAATCTATGAGGATAACGCCCTCGGCAAGCTGCCGGATACACGATATAAGGCGCTTGATGCACAGTATGCCAAAGAGCAGGACGCACTTGAGATTGAAATTGCGGAGTTGGAAAAGGCTGTTACCGGCTATGAGCAGAGCCAGAAATCAGCAGAGAAATTTATAGCCCTGATTGATAAGTACGAGAATTTTGACACGCTGACAAATACCATGCTCAACGAGTTTGTAGAGAAAATCCTTGTCCATGAACGCTCCCGAAAAGGCAGTCAGGATACCACGCAGGAAATTGAAATCTACTTTAATTTTTTAGGACGCTATATTCCACCATCCTTACAGCCGGTTCCTTTAACCCCAGAGGAACAGGAAGAATTGCGGAAAAGAGAAGAACGCAAGGACAGGCTCCATCAGAACTATTTGAAGCGGAAAGCCAGCGGCGCACAGAAACGGTATGAGGACAAAATCAAGGCGAAGAAAAAAGCGGAAATGGACGCTAAGAAAGCCCTGATCCGGGCTGAGGATATGAAAAAAGGTGTTTTTTCTACTATCGGGCAGCTACCAAAAGAAGAACCGCGCAAAGGCAGCATAGCAGCCAGCGCAGCAGTCTAATCATCACGGAGCAAAGGAGCATGAATATGAGTAAGTTGACTTACATTCGTTGTGGAGATTATGATATACCCAACCTAAAACTTTCTGAACAGCCGGAAACTTCTATCGGCAAGTACGGCAGGATGCGAAAGTCCTACCTGAAGGAACACCGTCCTATTCTCTACAACCAACTGCTGATGAGCGAGAAACTGTATCCGCACCTGTTAGAGATTGATTGGACAGCGCAGGAGCGCGTGGACACCATGTTGCCTCACATGATGGAGGCTGCGGGCGTCACTGAGGAACTGAAAGCCTGTGATCCTATGCGCTGGGTAGGACTGATGAACACATTAACGGCACAGATTGAGGAAATTTTAATCAGGGAACTGATTTGCAGTTGAATGGGAGGTGTGGGAAATGCTGACCTTTGAAAAGGTTCTGGAAGTGTTTCAGGCATATCTGGATGATGATCCTCTGTATGAGGTGGTGCAGACCAGCCACGGTTATACATTGATGGCATGGGAACCTCACCGGAATGACTGGTACAGCGCCGAAATACAGAAAACTCCGGAGGATTTGCGAAACGCCTTGCTGGATACATACGCCAACTTTCTGGAAGATAAGATTACCGGAAATGACCGCGATCTGACTGTGACAGAAACCGGAGAAATCCAGCAGAGGTGCCGGGAACTTTGGGAAAAGTGCCGGGAAACTTGATATAGAAACGCCAGAAGGAGGCCGCGATTATGCGTCCTCCTTCTGCTTCGCAGTCTGTTCCATTTTGAGCGCCCCGTCTATGGCACCTTCGATAATCGGCAGGTATTCTTCAGGGCAAAGCTTCAGCTTGTGGCTGACTCGTTGCCGCTGTTCGCTTTCTTCCCGCATGATCTCCGGGTTAAAATACCGTTCCACGGGAAGTCCGCAGACCTTAATCAACTGGATCATCACAGGCAGGCTCGGAATCGCACCTTGATTCTCAATGTTGGCAAGATACCGCCATTCAATCCCAACCATTTCTGCCAATGTTTTTCGTGCCAGACGCTTTGCCTCTCGTGCGGCTTTGACATCTGCGCCGAAGGTTTCAAAACCGGGACAATCTTCAACTTTCGCCATATAACATCACCCAGTTACATTGTATAATTCATACTTTGCCTGTGGAATGTTGCTATATGCAGGTTGGTTGAAGTTTATAATTCACATTCCGTTTCTTGCATTGTTCGAGAAAGAGAACTATAATGTACTCTGTGGAGGTGCGAAATGGACTATATGACATTGAAAGAGGCCGCCGAGAAATGGGGCGTGACACCTCGTAGGGTAAATTATTATTGTGCCGGTGGGCGTATCCCCGGCGCTGTGAAAATGGCCGGTGTTTGGCTGCTCCCTAAAACTGCGGAGAAGCCGCTTGATGGCCGGACAAAACAAGGAAAGGAACTACGCCATGAATAAAATTTTGATTATAGATGATGACAGAGAACTGTGCGCTTTGATTAAACGCAGCGTACAATCGGAACATATAGAAGCCGATTTTTGTAATACCGGAAAAGAGGGCTTGCAGAAATTAAAAGAGCAGGAGTATCAGCTTGTGGTGCTGGATGTGATGATGCCCGGTATGGATGGCTTTGAAACGCTGGAAGAAATCCGCAAAGAGAACAGCCTGCCGATTTTGATGTTTACATCCAAAAATGACAGCATTTCTAAAGTGCGGGGCTTACGGGCCGGGGCGGACGATTATCTGACAAAACCGTTTGATATGGACGAACTGATTGCCCGTATTGCGTCCCTCATTCGCCGCTACACCCGCTTTAATCATCAAGCCGGAGCTGTGCAAAAACTGGATTTTGATGGATTGCAAATTGACCTTGAAAATCGTTCTGTTACGACGGAAAATGGCACTTTTGAACTTCCACCAAAGGAATTTGATCTGCTCCTGTACTGCGCAAAGCATCAAGGAAAAATTTTGACAAAACAGCAGATTTATGAGGAAGTTTGGGGCGAAGAATATTTCTATGATGACAGTAACATTATGGCGATTATCAGCCGGCTTCGTAAAAAATTAGAAGTCAATCCTTCAAGCCCAAAGTATATCCAAACGGTCAAAGGGATTGGCTACCGCTTTAATAAGGAGGTATAGCCAATATGGAAATCATCGTTTTCTTGTCCATTGTGATTGCTGTTGTGGCTGTGCTGACTTCCATCGTTCTCGTTCGGCGCGTAAAAAAACAAATCGCAGAAATGACCGATGTGCTGGTTGATGTGAAAAACGGAAATGGCAACCGGCGTATTCTGTCTGCAACAAATGAATTGACAGCACCTCTTGCCTATGAAATCAATGAGATTGTTGTGTCCTATGAAAGCAGACTTTCAACTGTACGGCAGACAGAAGAAACCAACCGCCAGCTTATGACGAGCCTTTCCCATGATGTTCGGACACCCCTTACCACTCTGATTGGGTATCTTGACGCTGCACACAAAGGACTGGTCACAGGAAAAGACCGGGATGATTATATTGAAACCGCCCGACGGAAAGCCCATGATCTGAAAGAATATATTGATGTGCTCTTTGACTGGTTCAAGTTAAATTCCAATGAGTTTGCTTTGGAAATCCAGAGCGTTGAGGCCGCAGAGCTGACAAGAAATATCCTGATTGACTGGATACCGATTTTTGAGGATAAACAGGTTGATTATGACATTGATATTCCCGAACAGCCTGTCCGGGTAAGATTGGATATGGACAGCTATATGAGGATCGTCAACAATCTCATTCAAAATGTAATCGCTCACAGCCATGCAGACAAAATCAAAATTGTCCTGTCAAAGAAGGAAAATAACATGGAGCTGCTGCTGGCGGATAATGGAGTAGGAATTGAGAAAGACGATTTGAAACACATATTTGAACGGCTTTATAAGTGTGATAAAGGACGCTCCGAAAAAGGAAGCGGACTTGGTCTTTCTATTGTCCATCAGCTTGTAGAAAAGATGGGTGGAAGCATAACAGTTGAAAGCTTTCCGGGAGAAGGAACTGAATTTATGTTGCTTTTTCCTTTGGAGATTTAAGCGGGTTCCCGTCTTTATGGCGGGAACCTTTGTCATTTTTGCCGGATTTCAAATTGCAAGGTTAATGCAAGGTTGCGGCAAGGTTAATGCAAGGTTGGCGTGATAGAATACCTTACAGAACAGGAGGTTTTGAATATGGATACAAATTACATCATTGAAACAAAAAATCTGACGAAGCAATATGGCTCACAAAAGAGTGTGGCTGACTTAAATATCCATGTGAAGCGTGGGAGAATTTATGGTCTGCTGGGCAGAAACGGAGCCGGAAAAACCACTACCATGAAAATGCTGTTGGGCTTAACGAAGCCGACTTCCGGGGAGGTCAAAATCTGGGGGAAACCCTTGCAGGGGAATGAAAAGAAATTGCTGCCCCGTATTGGTAGCTTGATTGAGTCTCCCGGCTTTTATCCCAATCTGACCGGCACAGAGAACCTGCGTATCTTTGCTACCCTGCGGGGCGTACCAAACAATCATGCCATCAAAGATGCTCTGGATCTGGTAGGACTGCCTTACAAAGATAAAAAGCTCTTTTCACAGTATTCTCTTGGTATGAAGCAGCGGCTTGCCATCGCCCTTGCCGTTATGCACGATCCAGAACTTTTAATTTTGGATGAGCCGATCAACGGTCTCGATCCTATCGGTATTGCAGAAGTACGCTCCTTTATTCGGGAGCTTTGCGACGCAAGAGGAAAAACCATTTTGATTTCCAGTCACATTCTTTCGGAGATTTCCTTGCTGGCTGACGATATTGGAATTATCGACCACGGCGCATTGCTGGAAGAAGAAAGCCTTGCTGAACTGGAGCAAAAAAGCAGTAAGCATATCCGGTTTACACTCTCTGATACTGCACAGGCGGCAAGAATTTTGGAACGCAATTTCCATGAAAACCATTTTTCCATACAGGACGACCACAATCTGCGCCTGCACAACCTTGATCTGCCTGTGGGGAAAATTGTAACTGCCTTTGTAGAAAACGGATTGGAGGTATCGGAGGCGCATACTTGTGAAGAAAGTCTTGAAGATTACTTCAAGCGTGTGACAGGGGGCGAAGGAATTGCTTAAACTAATCAAATGCGAATTTTTGAAATTAAAACGGAAGCCCTTGGTATTTATTTCTCTGCTGCTTTCTGTTTTCATGCCATTGGCTTATGCTTTCTTTCTGGCAGATGTAAACACTGATGTGGATGCTGTAAATGGAGTGATGTCCAGCCTGTTCCAGCTCAGTGCTTATTTGCTTTTGATGCCGCTCCTTGTGATACTGGCTTCCAATCTGCTGTTTGAGGAGCTGGACAATGACACACTAAAAAACCTTGTTACCATACCGATAAACAGAACCAAGTTGGTGCTGTCCAAGATGCTGGTTTTGCTATTGTTTGCCGTTGGCTTTATGGCAGTTGGAGGATTGGTAAATCTTGCGGTTTTGCTGTTTCAGGGCTGGGAGCCGGTTGGGTTTTGGACCTTGTTTGGCGTTGGGATAGAAGAAGGGCTGATTATGTGGGTAGGCGCACTTCCATGTATCCTGCTCGTTGTTCTTCTTAATAAAAACTATATCGTGTCGGTCGTGATTACCTTTTTCTATACGACTGCAAATTATATCCTTTCGATGAGCGATGCGTTCCTCACACAGCCTTTTGGTTTGAATATCGGAACCCTGTTTCCGGGACCGCTGGCTTTCCGCTGGACCTTCCAATTTTATGACCAAAGCCAGACCAGTGCGGAATTGGCAGACTTGTTGGAACGGATCAGTCCGTATTTTCTGAATGGTGTTCAGGTGTTCGGTGTGATTGTTGGGGAAGCCGTTGTATTTCTTGCGCTGATTGCGTTGGTTTACCGGCGCCAGGAAATCTAAGGGGGTGTAATTATGTGGAATTTATTAAAAGCAGAATTGCTCAAGCTACGCCGGTGCCAAATACTTTGGGTGGGGCTGGTGGCGCTTGCACTCTGTCCGTTGGTGCAATATGGGAGCCAGCTGATTGTGGAGGCGGAGTACCGAAATCCAAACTATGATTTTTCCACTCTGTTTGAGAATGTTGTCTGGGGCAATACGCAGATGTTTTTTCCGATTTCACTGGTGATGATTGGCAGCTGGCTGATTGACAGAGAATCCACCCATGATACGCTGAAAAACATCATGACAATTCCTGTTTCCATGCCGAAAATGCTGGGAGCTAAGCTCTTTTGGGTCGGGATTTTTGCAGTCCTGCTGGGAATATACAGCGTTGGCGTTACCTTGATTACTGGATTGACGGTTGGATTATCGGGACTGACAGTGGAAGTGTTTTTTCATGGAGGTACACAGATCGTGTTGGCAGCTCTGACGACCTATTTGGTCTGTATGCCGCTGATCTTGATTTTTGGGCAGATCCGAGGGGCATATCTGGGAGGTTCCATTCTGGCGTTTTTCCTTGGATATAGCATGCTGTTCTTCAAAGGCGGTATCCTTGCCAGCATCTATCCGTTTTCTGCTGCGCTGATTTTAGTGGGCTTTGACATGAGTGGATATGCCGGAACAACCACAGCCCCGAATCCTTTGCTGGCAGTCATTGGGGTTGGCATCATGGTTCTCTGGGCGGTGCTGTTGTTACTGATGTCCAGTAACAAAAAAGAAATAAAATCCCGTAAACAGGCAAATTCCAAGGGAAAAGGAAAGCGTGCTGTACGCAGGAAAGGAAGGTGATACCTGTGAAGAAAATAGTTCTATCATTATGCTTGATACTGTTGGGCGCTTCTGTGCTTTCCGGTTGTACAAAAGATGAAGTTCTCGATCAGTATAACAATATTGTTCAGTCTGCTGGTTCCATAGCACTTACCGGAAATTCATCCTTACAAGGTACGAAAGAAAAAGGAATTGATGATTATACAGGAAGCTATACAGCCAACTATGAGGATTTTTCAGATACAGAGTATTTGTTCGGCGGAACTTCCATAAAGCGTGAAGCGGGTAAGGATCTGTCTATTGACTGCGCGCTGGAGGTTACGGATGGAACTGCAAAAGTATTTTGGATTTCTGGAGCTGATGAAGAAGTCACTTTGCTTGAAACAACCGGAACATATAGTGATACAATTACACTCCCTGAAGGTGGAAACTATATCGGCATTGAATGTGAAAATTTCACTGGAAGCATTGAATTGAATATGGAGTAACATTCTGCCGGACGACGGCAAAAGAAAAAAAGCCGTCGTAAAGCAGACACATTTCCACGCGCCTATGAAGCGGTGGCTTTGATTTCAGAGCCGCCGTTTCTTTTCGTTTATCCTAAACCAACGACGACCTAACACCGTGTAAATCCACGGCGGCACATAGGAGGATGCCGCCGTGTCTATGTTTGCCTTTTTTCACAGTACCCATGACCTGCACCAGCTAAAAAAAGCCTGTTCCCAGCAGCGGAGCAATGCGGTCAGAAGTATGCACTATACCATGTAATTAAACAGCAAAATATATTCCATGACGCTCGTATGGCTTTATGCCGTCCGGGCGCTTTTTTGTCCCTATGGAGCCGGAACATCGGGTCAGCATGGCCCGAACTTTATCCCCGGTGCCGCGCCCCACCACCCCATTCAGATTTTCCCAAAAAAGTCTGAATGGAGGAAGGACAGATGGAAGTTACCATCAATTATAACGGACAAGCTGTGGCCGTGGAGGTCACGCTGGAAGTCTATGAATTTCTTGATCGGGCAGATCACAAAACGGAGAACCTGTTCCATGAACAGCGGCGGCATTGGGATGGCCGGGAGTTTGACGAGTACATCATTACCACCGAGGGTGTAGGAGCCTACGGCGAAACGCCGGAAGAATACCTTTGCCGCATGGAAACGCTACATGAGCTGATGGCAGTTCTGGACACCTGTACCGAGGCCCAGCGCCGCCGGTTCCTGCTCTATGCGCTTGACGGGCTGAGCCTTGCAGAGATCGGTGTGCTGTGCGGCTGCTCCAAAGTGGCTGTGTATCAAAGTGTGGAGGCGGTCAGAAAAAAATTTATAAATTTCTTTGAGAGCAGGCTTAACGAATGACCTGTTTTCTGGCTACCAAGTGAAAGGGATCATTTCCCTTATCTCAGCGAGGGGCGGACAGCGGACGAGCTGCCCGCCTCTCCGATTTTCAGGAGGTAAGCCTATGAAAACAATCAATCTGCGGTGGATGTATCCCCACTACCGGCATGACGAGTTTGTGGATGTTACGGACGAGGTATGGGCAGCGATGTATCAGGCCCAGCGGGAGATGGAGAACTATGAGCGTCGGAAAGTCTACCACCGCGCCTACTACTCTCTGGACGCATACAGCTGGCTGGAAAATTACGCACTGGAACACAGCAGATCGCCGGAAGATATTTTGCTGGAACGAGAAGAAATGACCACCCGCCTGCACCTGATAGCAGCTCTGCCGGTGGCTCTGGCTCATGCCACTCCGACACAGGCCCGCCGTGTTCACGCCTACTACATTGCCGGTATCAAGCAGCCGGAAATCTCCCGGAGAGAGGGCGTCCACAGCAGCAAGGTCAGCGTTTCCATCCGTCGGGGTCTGCGGAATATGCGCCGCTGCTATGATGACCTTTTTCAAACAGAGTGAGGGCGTGCCTATGCAGACCATCAATCTCAAACAATATTATCCATTTTGCAAAGAGGACATTTTTGTGGAGGTGTCCGATGAGATCGTCGAAGCGTTTCTTCTGGATAAGAGAGCCGAGGCCGCCAGAGAACGCAAGATGTTCCGGTATAAGGCGTTTTACTCCCTCGATTGTAACGATGGAATCGAAAATGCTGCAATCGGCTGGGCGCAGCCATCGCCGGAGGATCATCTGATAGAAAAAGAAGAATTAGCCGAATACGAAGAACTGATACGGCGATTGTATGAAGCCATTTCTTCCCTGCCGCCTATGCAGGCTCGCCGTGTCCACGCCCGCTATATGCTGGGTATGAAAGTGAAAGATATTGCCGCAATGGAGGGTATCACACCATCACAGGCGGGAAAATCCATCCACGCTGCACTGCGGAGGCTGCGCCGGTACTTTGCGCGTCAGAAATGGACGGTCAATCTATAAGCGTTTCCAAAGAAAAGAGGTGCATGACATGAACGAAAAAATTACAGCCCAACCCCCAAAAGAAGAACGGCAGGAAGTCCTGAAGGAGATCCGGCAGCTTGAAAACCGCAAGAAGATTTTGGAGAACAAGCAACGAAACGAAGAACGCAGGGTTCGCACCCGCCGCCTGATTGAGCGCGGAGCCATTTTGGAGGGGATTTTCCCGCTGGCTTCCAGCCTTTCCGGCGCAGAGGTCAAAGCATTTCTGATTGCCCTGTCCTATCTTCCGGGGGCTGCGGAATTGACTGCAAACCTGCCAAAATCCGGGGATATGCCATAAGTCCCTTGTTTACAAGGGCGCACTTATACACCGTTGCCGGTGCTGTGCGCCCTGCCGGGGGCGTTGCGTACTTCGTCCGCGATGGGAAGCTACGCTCCCCAAACCCCTTGTGTGCTCTGCGCAGCCAAACACCCGCTTTGCGTTTGTCCGGCTCCACAGAGCCTGTTATCCCCTCACTGAAAGGAGGTGTTCCCCATAGATTTCTGTCATATCCCCGTCAGTATCATCAAGCGCAGCGCAGGCCGTTCAGCCGTTGCCGCAGCTGCTTACCGCAGTGGAACCAAGCTGACAAATGAATGGGACGGAATGATCCACGACTACACCCGGAAAGGCGGCATTGTCCATGCGGAGATCATGCTGCCTGCCCACGCCCCGCCGGAATTTGCAGACCGTTCTATCCTCTGGAACAGCGTGGAGCAAATCGAGAAAGCAAGAGACAGCCAGCTTGCCCGCGAGATTGAGGCAGCTTTACCCCGTGAACTGTCCGGCGAACAACAGCTTGCCCTTGTGCGTGCCTATGTGAAGGACAACTTTGTAGACAAAGGAATGTGCGCCGACTTTGCTATCCATGACAAGGGAACCGGCAACCCTCATGTCCATATCATGCTGACGCTCCGGCCGTTGAAAGAAAATGGACAGTGGGGCGCAAAGTGCCGCAAGGCATACGATCTGGACGAGAATGGACAGCGTATCCCGGATGGGAAAGGCGGCTGGAAAAATCATCGGGAGGATACGACCGACTGGAACGATAAAGGAAATGTGGAGATTTGGCGGGCAGCGTGGGCAGCCTACACCAACCGGGCACTGGAATCTGCCGGTAGACCGGAGCGTATTGACCACCGCAGCTACAAGCGGCAGGGCATTGATAAAATTCCCTCTGTCCATCTGGGGCCAGCTGCCAGCCAAATGGAAAAGCGCGGTATCCGCACCGACAAGGGGGAAGTAAACCGACAGATCGTCGCCGACAACAAGCTGCTGAAAGAAATCAAAGCTCGCATTACCCGTCTTTATCGCTGGTCGAAAGCGGAAGCGGAAAAACCACAAACGCAGCAAAGCAGCTTGACCGCCTTGTGGGAAGCCCAACAGCAGTTGAACGCTCCCCGCACCCGCACCGGCAAAATCCGGGCTTTGCAGGAAAGCGCTGCACTATTCAGCTTTTTGCAGGTAAACGGCATCCAGTCTATGCAGCAGCTTCATGAAAAAATCGCTGATATGAACAGCTGTTACTATGACCTGCGGGGAAAGATCGTCAAGGCTGAGCGCCGGATCGCCATTCTTACCGAACGCGGGGAGATGTGGGAACAGTACAACCAGTACAAGTCCATCCACAAGCAGCTTGCCAAAGTAAAACCGGAAAAACGGGAACAGTTTGAGCAGCGCCACAGCCGGGAACTGATCCTGTATGATGCAGCAGCCCGGTATCTGAAAGAACTGAAAGACAGCGGCGAGGGGATCACCCCGAAGGCATGGCAGCGGGAAATCGACCAGCTGGCCGCCGGAAAGCAGACGGACACGCTTGCCATGAAATCCATGCGGGAGGAGTTGAAAGCAGTGGAACGGCTCCGCAAAACCGCCGAGCAGCTGTCCCGACAGGAAAGGGACAAGTCTCACGACCGTGGGCCGGAGCGGTAAAGGCTACCGCGTTTTGGCGTACCCCTGTCAAGTGCGTCGCGTTTCACGACATACTTTTGCATACAGAAAAACCGCCGTACAGGTTTCCCCATACGGCGGCAGACTGTTTATTTGCCGAACAAGTCGCTGTGTGTGCCGGTGCGGGCCAGCGTCAGCACCAGAACATCATCCTCTATGCGATAGACAAGCAGCCAGTCCGGGAGAATATGACATTCCCGATGACCTGCCCAATCGCCGGACAGGTCATGGTCACGGTTCTTATCCGGCAGCGGTTCGCCCATTGCCAGCAATGCTACGACCTGCTCCAGCAGCTCAATCTTCAAGCCACGCTTGATGGCTCGTTTGTAGTCCTTTTTGAAACTGGTCGTGTACTTGACGGTATATTTGGTTTCTTTCATCTTTTCAGGTCAGCAAATAACTCGTCAAGGTCATTGTAGCCCTTTACAGACGGGTCTTTTGCAATCCTTTCCGCTTCCAGCATGGCAGCAACCGTTTCTTTGTTCGGCTGTTCCAGCCTTACTTCAAAGGGAATGCCGCCTTCACGAAGCGACTGGCGCACAAAGATGTTAAACGCCGTAGTCAGGTTCATGCCAAGTTCCGTAAACAGTGCGTCCGCCTGCGCTTTCAAATCTGCGTCCATGCGGATACTGATGTTTGTGGTATTTCCAGCCATACGATCAACCCCTTTCTGCTGGCAATTATAGTATATGCCATTTGCACGAAGAAAACAATACTTTGCACGAATATTTAACAATAAATTCATTCAAGGAGGTTACCTGCTTTATGAAAGAAATCATTTATGAAGAACAACAAGACTGAACCTATCCCTGTCATGGATTACCGCCAGTACCGCAGAGCGCGGAAACTGGTGCATGAGTGCTGCAACTACATTGCCGGAAACTGTATCGCCCTGGACGATGGGGAGGAATGTATCTGTGTCCAGTCCATTTCCTACTCCCTGTTGTGCAGGTGGTTTCGGGCGGCGGTATTGCCGCAGGATAAGGAACTGGAAACGGCGCTGTTCCACCGGCTGAATGCTAAGAAATGCGCCGTATGCGGGGCGCTGTTTACCCCCGGTTCTAACCGGGCTAAATACTGCCCGGAATGTGCCGCACGCATGAAGCGGATTAACGCCGCAAAGCGCAAGCGGAAACAACGGGAGAAATGTCACGCTTTAGGGGCTGAAAAACCCTTGTAAATCAAGGCTTTTTTTGAGGGTGTCAAAGGCAGTCTGATAGATTTATCCTCTGACCCCTAAAATAGCCTTAAAATGCGTACAGAATCCCAAAAGAACCCCTAAGGAGGAACCCTATGTCAGACAATCGAAAATATTATTACCTGAAACTCAAAGAAAACTATTTTGATGATGATTCCATCGTGCTGCTGGAAAGTATGCAGGACGGTGTGCTGTATTCCAACATTCTGCTCAAGCTGTACCTGAAATCGCTGAAACATGGCGGGCGGCTCCAGCTTGACGAGGACATCCCTTACACAGCGCAGATGATCGCTACCATTACCCGCCAGCAGATCGGCACTGTGGAGAGAGCCTTGCAGATCTTTTTGAAGCTGGGTCTTGTGGAAGTGCTGGACAGCGGCACATTCTACATGAGCAACATCGAACTTTTAATAGGCCAGTCCTCTACCGAGGCCGAGCGAAAGCGGGCTGCAAGGCTTCAAAATAAGGCTCTTTCTGCGCTCCGGACAAGTGGCGGACATTTGTCCGACATTCGTCCACCAGAGATAGAGATAGAGTTAGAGAAAGAGATAGAGATAAAGAGAGAGATAGAGAAGGTACGCCCTGAAACGGGGCACCCTTCCCACACCTATGGCCGTTACCAGAATGTTTTCCTGACGGATGAAGAACTGGCAGACTTGCAGGTCAGCTTTCCTGCTGTATGGGAACAGTACATCGAAAAGCTGTCCGAGTACATGGCTTCTACTGGCAAGCGTTATCAGAGCCATGCAGCGACCATCCGGCGTTGGGCCGGTGAGGACGCTAAAAAAACGGTCACACCCTCACGCAACCGGGATTACAGCGTAAAGGAGGATGAAACTGTATGATTGAGATTACCGCAGAAATCCGGGCATTCATCGACAAGGCAGCTGCCGGTGTGGAATTGGCTGAGGACGAGTATATAGACCCGTCAGACGGGCTCATTCACTGTAAGAAATGCGGCGGCCAGAGGCAGACCGTTGTGCCATGCTTCGGGAAATCCGGCTACTTTATGCCGCACTGCATCTGCCAGTGCCAGCGGGAGGCTGAGGAGCAGCGCAAGGCTGCTGAAGAACGGCAGCGCCGCATGGAGCGTATCAAACGCCGAAAGGCACAGGGCCTGCAAGACCGTTATCTGTACGACTACACATTTTCCAATGATAACAGGCAAAACCCATTGATGGACAAGGCTCATGCCTATGTGGAGAACTGGAAAGAGGCATATAAGAGCAATATCGGGCTTTTACTGTTTGGAGATGTGGGAACCGGCAAGTCTTTTTTCGCCGGATGTATTGCCAACGCTCTACTTGACCAGGATGTGCCGGTGCTGATGACGAACTTCCCCACCATTCTGAACCGCCTGACAGGGATGTTCTCTGAGGACAGGTCAGAGTTTATTGCCAGCTTTGACGAATATGACCTGCTTATCATTGACGATCTGGGTGTAGAGCGCAGTACCGAATATGCTATGGAGCAGATGTTTTTCGTCATCGACAGCCGCTATCGCAGCCGAAGACCCATGATTATCACAACAAACTTGAAACTGTCCGAGCTGAAAAATCCGCCTGATCTGGCCCACGCCCGTATCTATGACCGTATTTTGGAACGGTGTGCGCCGATCCTCTTTGACGGGAAGAATTTCCGGGAAGAAAATGCCGGTGTCACCCGACAGGCAGCAAAAGACATTGTAAACAGTAAGCACGATTGATTTTTTACCGGGCGGCACAGACCCGTTCGGAGAAAGGAGCGCTATGAACAAAGAACCCCGTACTATGCAGATGGCAGACGCCGCTGCTGCGGCCAGAGCGCCGGAAAACACGCCAGCGATGGTAAAGAAAATCGGCAAGACGACCTACAAGGTTCATGTCCATTTCAGCAATACCAGCACAGAAACCATGAGCGATAAAATCAAGCGTATGCTCAAAAATGAAATTCAGCAGATGTGACAGACTGATAAACTAAGCCGCCTTGTGCTAAACTGATGATGGTACGCACCAAAATTTTTGTCAAGGAGGACATGAAAATGCTTTACACAGAAAAAGAGAAACATGAAATTGAGCGAGTAAAGGAAGTCTTTGCGGAACATCTGCGGCAAAGCCCTGATTTTGAATTGCTCTGGTCGGACAAGGTGGGCTATGTCTGGCTGACGATTGGCGTAAATCCAGTCTATGTGGATACCGGTATCAGGATAGAATCTGCCGCCGATCTCTGCGGCAAGTGTTTGGATGATGTTGCTACGGATGTTTTATATATGACTGGCAACGATCATGCACTGGAAGCAGCCGACCCGCTGGAGTTAGCCGAAATCAAGCGGCTCTGGGAGCCATATATCAACCAGCTGCCAGACTATGCGTATCTCTGCAAAGACCTGCTGAACGGAAAAATGTAATCTGTTAAATGAGGTGTCAGGAGCCATACAGTGCTTCTGGCACCTTTTGTGAGTTTTCTGTGAATTTGATTAAAAAGTCCTTGACAATTTGTCTCTGGCAAGACCTTAAAATCCATCCTCATTTCCTGCGGTGCCCGGCTTGCTCCCTTCGATATCAAGGAGCTGCGGGACCTGATGGAATATGACGAACTGGAACTGGATACCCTGGGCGACCAAAAGACGGCGCTGTTTGTGATCCTGTCAGATACGGACAGCACTTTCAATTTCGTGGCCGCCCTCATGTATAGTCAGCTTTTCAATCTGCTCTGCGACAAGGCGGATGACTTCTACGGCGGGCGGCTGCCTGTCCATGTTCGTCTGATCCTGGACGAGTTTGCCAACATCGGCCAGATACCGAACTTCGATAAGCTGATCGCCACCATCCGAAGCCGTGAGATATCGGCTTCTATTATTTTGCAGTCGCAGAGCCAGTTAAAGACCATCTACAAGGACGCGGCAGATACCATCGTCGGTAACTGTGACAGCACCTTGTTTTTGGGAGGCAAAGAGAAATCCACGCTCAAGGAAATTTCGGAGCTGCTGGGGAAAGAGACCATTGATCTCTATAACCAGTCCGAAAACCGGGGCAGCCAGGTTTCCCACGGCCTCAGTTATCAGAAATTAGGAAAGGAGTTGATGACCCAGGACGAATTGGCAGTGATGGACGGCGGCAAGTGTATCTTCATGCTGCGGGGCGTGCGCCCATTCCTTTCGGACAAGTACGACCTCACCCGACACCCGAATTACAGATACACGGCCGACGCCGACCCTAAAAATGTCTTTGACATGGAACGGTACATGAAGAAGCAGCGTGCCGTGGTAAAACCCACGGACACCTTCGATGTGTACGAGATTGACGCAACGACTTAACCCAAAATCAAAAACATTTTTTAGGAGGATTATTTTATGGAATTTTTCAACAGTGCAGTTGGTGTTTTGCAGACTCTCGTAGTGGCCCTGGGCGCAGGTCTTGGTATCTGGGGCGTTATCAACCTTCTGGAAGGTTACGGCCAGGACAACCCTGCTTCCAATGCTCATGTACGGTAAGGAAGCAAGCAACCGAAAACAAGAGATAGACCGCCAGCACTACACTATTCCGAACCAAAGACCAAAAGATAAGCATTGTGGGAAAATCTAAACTTTTGGATTTTCCTACAATGCCAACTACGGCGGAATCCCTCCCACTCCTTATATCTTTCTGTATACATTGAATTTGTATTTAGTAAAATGCAGACAACACCACGGATCGGCTTTTGGTTGGACAATTCCAACCAAACACCACAGCAGACAGCAGAAAACATTCTGAACGCTAGGAAGCCGGTATGATTGTTACATATAAGGGGAAGAAAAATTTCTTTTAGATACTTGTTTTCCTAAAACTGATGTGATATAATAATTCAATTCCAGAAAAGGAGTAAAAAATATGCGGCAAGGTATTCTTAAATAAAACTATAATCAAATAGTGGGAACAAAGGATTATGATAGTCCCTTTTGTAGGGGCTTAGTTTTTTGTACCCAATTTAAGAATACTTTTGCCTTATCAATTTTGACATATCCCCAAAAACAGCACTCACAAACAGGTGTATGCTGTATATGTGTATGTCCGCAAATTATCATCCCCAGTGGTAAAAGTATTTTACTGCTGGGGATTTTTATGCCCTTCGGGGCAGTAAAGGGAGGACAATCACATGAAAATAATCAATATTGGAATTCTTGCCCATGTAGACGCTGGAAAGACGACCTTGACGGAGAGCCTGCTATATGCCAGCGGAGCCATTTCAGAACCGGGGAGCGTCGAAAAAGGGACAACGAGGACGGACACCATGTTTTTGGAGCGGCAGCGTGGGATTACCATTCAAGCGGCAGTCACTTCCTTCCAGTGGCACAGATGTAAAGTCAACATTGTGGATACGCCCGGCCACATGGATTTTTTGGCGGAGGTGTACCGCTCTTTGGCTGTTTTAGATGGGGCCATCTTGGTGATCTCCGCTAAAGATGGCGTGCAGGCCCAGACCCGTATTCTGTTCCATGCCCTGCGGAAAATGAACATTCCCACCGTTATCTTTATCAACAAGATCGACCAGGCTGGCGTTGATTTGCAGAGCGTGGTTCAGTCTGTTCGGGATAAGCTCTCCGCCGATATTATCATCAAGCAGACGGTGTCGCTGTCCCCGGAAATAGTCCTGGAGGAAAATACCGACATAGAAGCATGGGATGCGGTCATCGAAAATAACGATAAATTATTGGAAAAGTATATCGCAGGAGAACCAATCAGCCGGGAAAAACTTGTGCGGGAGGAACAGCGGCGGGTTCAAGACGCCTCCCTGTTCCCGGTCTATTATGGCAGCGCCAAAAAGGGCCTTGGCATTCAACCGTTGATGGATGCGGTGACAGGGCTGTTCCAACCGATTGGGGAACAGGGGAGCGCCGCCCTATGCGGCAGCGTTTTCAAGGTGGAGTATACAGATTGCGGCCAGCGGCGTGTCTATCTACGGCTATACAGCGGAACGCTGCGCCTGCGGGATACGGTGGCCCTGGCCGGGAGAGAAAAGCTGAAAATCACAGAGATGCGTATTCCATCCAAAGGGGAAATTGTTCGGACAGACACCGCTTATCCGGGTGAAATTGTTATCCTTCCCAGCGACAGCGTGAGGTTAAACGATGTATTAGGGGACCAAACCCGGCTCCCTCGTAAAAGGTGGCGCGAGGACCCCCTCCCCATGCTGCGGACGACGATTGCGCCGAAAACGGCAGCGCAAAGAGAACGGCTGCTGGACGCTCTTACGCAACTTGCGGATACTGACCCGCTTTTGCGTTGCGAAGTGGATTCCATCACCCATGAGATCATTCTTTCTTTTTTGGGCCGGGTGCAGTTGGAGGTTGTTTCCGCTTTGCTGTCGGAAAAATACAAGCTTGAAACAGTGGTAAAGGAACCCTCCGTCATTTATATGGAGCGGCCGCTCAAAGCAGCCAGCCACACCATCCATATCGAGGTGCCGCCCAACCCGTTTTGGGCATCCATAGGACTGTCTGTTACACCACTCTCGCTTGGCTCCGGTGTACAATACGAGAGCCGGGTTTCGCTGGGATACTTGAACCAGAGTTTTCAAAACGCTGTCAGGGATGGTATCCGTTACGGGCTGGAGCAGGGCTTGTTCGGCTGGAACGTAACGGACTGTAAGATTTGCTTTGAATACGGGCTTTATTACAGTCCGGTCAGCACGCCGGCGGACTTCCGCTCATTGGCCCCGATTGTATTGGAACAGGCATTGAAGGAATCGGGGACGCAGCTGCTGGAACCTTATCTCTCCTTCATCCTCTATGCGCCCCAGGAATACCTTTCCAGGGCTTATCATGATGCACCGAAATACTGTGCCACCATCGAAACGGCCCAGGTAAAAAAGGATGAAGTTGTCTTTACTGGCGAGATTCCCGCCCGCTGTATACAGGCATACCGTACTGATCTGGCCTTTTACACCAACGGGCGGAGCGTATGCCTTACAGAGCTGAAAGGATATCAGGCCGCTGTCGGTCAGCCGGTCATCCAGCCCCGCCGTCCAAACAGCCGCCTGGACAAGGTGCGCCATATGTTTCAGAAGGTAATGTAAAGATACATAATCGTCAAGACGGCAACAATCAGAAGTTATGGAGGGTAACAATGGAATATAGTAAGGAAGATTTAATGGAAGCAAAAAAGCAAATTTGGGGAGTGGGAGAGAACATGGGAACAGAGGAAAGTAAAAAAATCTGGGAGGAGAACGCACAATTTTGGGATAATGCAATGGGTGACGAATCTAATGAATTTCACAGAGAGGTAGTGCGTCCCAAAGTAACGGAACTTCTATCTCCTAATCCTGCGGATTACATTTTGGATATTGCGTGTGGCAATGGAAATTATTCTTCGTATCTTGCACAAAGAGGCGCTTCGGTTGTCGCTTTTGATTACAGCAAAAAAATGATAGAATTGGCTAAAAGACGGCAATCACAATATGCAAAACAAATTGAATTTTGTGTGGCGGATGCGACCGATAGAAAAAGTATATTAGAATTAAAAAGAAATCGAGCCTTTACGAAAGCAGTTTCTAATATGGCAATTATGGATATTACGGATATTGAACCACTTCTTATGGCTGTTTATGAACTGTTGCAGGAAAGCGGAATTTTTGTCTTTGCAACGCAACACCCTTGTTTTGTCACGTTGACTGAAAAATATATGACACCGCACAGTTACTATGATATAGCGATTGAAGGGCAACCGAAAGAGCAGATTTATTATCATCGTTCCATACAAGATATTTTTAACCTTTGTTTTAGAGCTGGATTTGTCATTGATGGATTTTATGAAGAATGTTTTAAAACCAACAAAGAAATTCCTATGGTAATGATAGTAAGGCTTAAGAAGGTAAAACGTGATAGCTTAAAATAAATTCAAGTTTGTCGGGTAAATAGCAAACCCAGCCGAGCCAGTCAACGGTCAAGATGAACGGCGCATATGCGCAGCCGTTGACAGCCCCGCCCGCCTTTGCTGGTAGGCAATCAAGGGGCGACAGCAAGAAGTGCCACCGCCCCGCACTATTATTCAGAAAGGGGAATTTCCATGACCGACCAGATAGCCTATCAAGAATATATCCAGCGCAGGTACAACGCCTTTTGCAAGACTGTTATCCGCTGTGCCGCCTTGGACAAGATTTTGAAGCTTAAACGGCAATGGGAACGGCAAGTTTCCCTTGACTATCTGATGAACGAGAAGTTTGTCCAGTTTGCCGCGTCGGAGCCGGACGAGGAATACCCATTTACCGTCTGCGGTCAGACCGTCCTGCTCTGCAACGCCGCCCTTGCCGACGCGATCTCTGTTTTGCCGGAGCAGACGCGGGAAGAAATCCTGCGCTATTACTTTCTGCGCCAGCCGCAGCGCGTGATCGGCGCGTGTATTGGCCGGTCACGCAGCACAGCGGGGCGGCATATCCAGCTTGCCTTGCAGCGGCTACGCGAAGAAATGGGGGTGAGCCGGTATGAGTAGACTTCTCCCCTATGAAACAATCCTCAAAGCCCGTGAGGGCGACCCAGAAGCCGTGAACGCTGTCCTGCTCCACTACGCCGGATATATCCGCTATTTCTCAAAAGTGAACGGGCAGGTCAACGCCGAGGTGGAGGACTATGTAAAGCAGCGGTTAATTGACTGTCAATTCAAGTTCCGGCTTGACGAACCACCGGACAAGTCATAAAAACTGAATACCAGCCGCCACCGACGCGGCCAGCGAAAGCAGTAAGTCTTGAAAAAGATTTACTGCTTTTTTTGTTGTCCGGCTCCGCTCCCGGCCATTTTGCCCCCTGCCGGTTGTAGTAGTAAGCGAGGAGGGAATTTTTCTGCCCTGGTGTTTGGCATTTGGAGCATTTACCCGTAGTAGAGGGCAAAGAGAAAGGATTTCTCCAACACCGGGTAGAAACCACTGCGTCCGGTGTCATTTTAGCGAAAGCGGGCAGGAATGCCCTTTACAGGATTAGTAGTAGCAGAAAAAGAGAAACAAACTTTTGTGGTTGCAGTTTTCCAAAAAAGTGGCGGACGGAAGTGAGAGAAAGTTTGCAGTCACGGAGAGCAAGTTTCTACCACGGTGCCAAAATCCGCAATTCTGCAGTTTTGCCCCTCGCGGGAAACTTGTTGGGGAGTGCCTTCCCCAAACCCTGCTCATGCGCCCTTACGGGCGAGAAAGGAGGTCACACCATGCGAAAGAAATACAACACGCCCCACCGCAGCCGCGTTGTGAAAACCCGGCTGTCCGAAGATGAGTATGCCGACTTCACAGCGCGGCTTGCGCCCTATGGTATCAGCCAGTCCGAATTTCTCCGGCAGGCGATACGGCGGGCGACCATACGCCCGGTTGTCCATGTGTCGTCGGTCAATGACGAGTTGCTTTCCGCTGTCGGGAAGCTGACAGCCGAGTACGGCAGGATCGGCGGCAACCTCAATCAGATTGCCCGGTATCTGAACGAATACGGCGTACCCTACAACACCCTTTCCGGCGAGGTACGCGCCGCCATATCCGACCTTGCCGTCCTCAAGTATGAAGTCCTCAAGAAAGTAGGTGACGCGGTTGGCAACACTCAAGCATATCAACTCTAAAAACGCCGACTACGGAGCCGCCGAGCAATATCTTCTCTTTGAGCATGACGAGTTTACCATGAAGCCCGTCCTTGATGAAACCGGCAGGCTTATCCCCCGCGAGGACTACCGGCTGTCCACGCTGAACTGCGACGGGGAGGATTTTGCCGTTGCGTGTATGCGGGCCAATCTCCGCTATCAGAAAAACCAGCGGCGGGAAGATGTGAAAAGCCACCACTACATCATCAGCTTTGACCCGCGGGACGGGCCGGACAACGGCCTGACCGTAGACCGGGCGCAGGCGTTGGGGGAACAATTCTGTAAAGAGCATTTTCCCGGCCACCAGGCCCTTGTCTGCACCCACCCGGACGGGCATAACCACAGCGGCAACATTCATGTGCATATCGTCATAAACAGCCTGCGGATTGAGGAAGTGCCGTTCCTGCCCTACATGGACAGGCCGGCCGATACGAAAGTCGGCTGCAAGCACCGATGTACCGACGCTGCCCTGCGCTACTTCAAATCCGAAGTCATGGAGATGTGCCACCGGGAGGGGCTTTATCAAATCGACCTCTTGAACGGCAGCAAGAACCGCGTCACCGACCGGGAGTATTGGGCGCAGAAAAAGGGACAGGCCGCGCTGGACAAGCAGAACGCCCCCATGATTGCCGATAGTATCACGCCCCGGCAGACCAAGTTTGAAACGAACAAGGAGAAGCTGCGGCAGACCCTACGGAAAGCCCTTGCCACCGCCGCCAGCTTTGACGAGTTTTCCTCTCTGTTGCTGCAGGAGGGTGTGACCGTCAAGGAGAGCCGGGGGCGGCTTTCCTACCTCACGCCGGACAGGACAAAGCCAATTACCGCCCGGAAGCTGGGCGACGATTTTGACCGCGCCGCTGTCTTTGCCGTTTTAGAGCAAAACGCCGCCAGAGCAGCCGAAGCGCCAGCCAGATCCCCCGATCCCCCACGCACCATAAAAGACCGCTTGCAGGTTGCCAGAGCCGAGATAGCCGCCCCGAAACAGGACGGAGTGCAGCGGCTTGTGGACATTGAGCAGAAAATGGCCGAGGGCAAAGGCCGGGGCTATGAACGCTGGGCGAAGATACACAATCTGAAGCAGGCCGCCAAAACGCTGTCCGTCTACCAGCAATACGGCTTTACTTCCCCGGAGCAGTTAGAAGCCGCCGTTGACACCGCCTATCAGAAAATGCGCCAGACCAGCGGCGAACTGAAAGCACTGGAAACGAAGCTGCAAGGGAAAAAGAAGTTGCAGCGGCAGGTGTTGGCCTACGCCCAGACCAAGGCCGCCCGCGACGGGCTGCGGGCACAGAAATCCGAGAAAGCCCGCGCCGCATACCGGCAGGCCCATGAGAGCGATTTTATCATAGCCGACGCAGCAGCCCGGTATTTCAAGGCGCATGGCATTACCAAGCTGCCCGCCCGGAAAGCGTTGCAGGCCGAGATCGAGCAGCTTATCTCCGAGAAAGACGGCCTGTATAACACCTATCACGAACAGAAACAGCGGTTCAAGGAGTTGCAGACCGTCAAGCGGAACATCGACCAGATTTTGCGCCGGGACGAGCCGCACCGCAGAAAGGAGCAGAGCCATGAGCGATAACCTGCCCCACATGGACTACCGCCAGCACCGGCGGGCGCGGCGGCTGGTACATGAGTGCTGTAACTACGATGAGGGGAACTGCCTGCTATTGGACGACGGGGAGCCTTGCGTGTGCGTCCAGAGCATTTCCTTTTCCCTCATGTGCCACTGGTTCCGTGTGGCTGTCCTGCCCCTTGACGGGGAGCTGGCCGCAGCCCTCTTGTGCCGGGGAAGCCGGAAACGGTGTGCCGTCTGCGGGGCGGCCTTTGTCCCCAAATCCAACCGGGGAAAATACTGCCCCGACTGCGCCGGGCGCATGAAGAAAATCAAAGCCGCCGAGAGAAAGCGGAAACAAAGGCAGAGATGTCACGCTTTAGAGCCTTTCAAACCCGCATAAATCAAGGCTTTTTTCGTGGGTGTCAAAGGGTACGCGATACATTTATCCTTTTCCCCCGGAAACGGCGTTTTAATGCGTGACAATACGCCAAAATCAACCCGAACACAGGGAGGTGATCCTATCGCTGATTATATCAGGGCAGACACGCGGCTGCCCGCCTATCTGCCGTATCCCCGTTTCCTGCTGAAAATGGAGATTTCACAGACCGCCAAGCTGCTGTATTCGCTGCTGTTAGACCGTTCCACCCTCTCCCAGAAAAACAAGTGGCTGGACGACGAGGGCAGGATTTATATTATCTATCCCATCGCGGAGATAGCAGAAATACTGGATAAAGGCAGCACCACCATCAAGGGGGCGCTTAATGAACTGGACACGGCGGGGCTGTTGGAACGGGAACGGGGCGGCTTCTCCGCACCGAACCGGCTTTATGTCAAAGTACCGCCAGTGCCACAGGTACAGTTTTCAGACCAACTGATGGCCGGAAGTCCGCCCCTCATAGAGCCGGAAAACCGTCCTACTGATGGTCAGAAAACCGACCTTATGATGGTCGGAAAACCGTCCCCTAACCAAACTACTATAAACAACCTTACAGAGAGCCAAACAAAGGGAGTGAGTGGGGGGCCGTCCGCGCCCTATGGCCGATATGGAAATATTTTTCTGTCACAGACCGAATACGACGAGTTGCAGGCAGAGTACCCTGACAGGCTGGAACGGTTCATCGAGGAAATGAGCCGCTACCTTGCCGCCAACGGGAAAAGCTACCAGAACTATGCCGCCGCCCTGCGGATATGGGCGGGGAACGACAAAAAGGAAGCCCCTAAAAAGGGCATACCAGACTACTCATGCAAGGAGGGCGAGAGTTTATGAAGAATGAAATCAACGCGGTTTTGGAGAATATGACGACCACCATCCCGGAGCCGGAGGACTACACCGGCGAGGACGGTTTACTGTACTGCGGCAAGTGCCGCAAGCCGAAAGAAGCCTATTTTGCGCCGGATAAGGCCGCTATCTTCGGGCGCGACCGCCACCCGGCAGAGTGCGACTGCCAGAGAACCGCCCGCGAGGAACGGGAAGCCGCCGAAAAGCGGCGCAGACACCTTGACACCGTGGAAGAACTGAAACGCCGGGGCTTTACCGACCCCACCATGCGGGACTGGACTTTCGAGAACGACAACGGCAGGAACCCGCAGACCGGGCTTGCCCGCCGGTATGTGGAGCATTGGGAAGATATGCGGACAGACAATATCGGCTGCCTGTTCTGGGGCGGCGTAGGCACCGGCAAAAGCTACCTTGCAGGCTGTATCGCAAACGCCCTCATGGAGAAAGAAATCCCCGTCCGCATGACGAACTTTGCTCTTATCCTCAATGACCTTGCCGCCAGCTTTGAGGGGCGCAACGAGTACATTTCCCGCCTTTGTCGTTATCCGCTGCTGATCCTTGACGACTTCGGCATGGAACGCGGGACGGAATACGGGCTGGAACAGGTGTTCAATGTGATTGACAGCCGTTACCGCAGCGGCAAGCCGCTGATCGTCACGACCAACCTTACGCTGGACGACCTGCACAACCCGGAGGACACCGCCCATTCCCGGATTTATGACCGCCTGCTTTCCATGTGCGTCCCGGTACGCTTTACCGGCGACAACTTCCGGCAGGAAACCGCCAAGCGGAAAATGGAGAGCATGAAGAAACTGATTACCGACTGAAAGGAGTATTGCCTATGGCAGATAACAAGCAGCACGACACCCGCACCACCCGCCGCCCTGACTGTGTGACGGAAATCCGCATGGGCAATTCCGTCCTTGTCGTGTCCGGCTATTTCAAGAAAGACACCACAACCACAGCCGCCGACAAAATGGCGCGGGTACTGGAAGCGGAAGCCGCTGCTACACAGGAGCCGACTTATCCGGCGTGAACCGGGGCATGGAAAAGCGGCCATGCCAGGGAGCATGACCGCTGGAACGAAAATCGGAAGTGCTTTAGCAATTCTTAATCTCATTCTCTATAAAATAATTTGCAATTTCAAAGGCTTTTATTCTTCTCTTTGCCAATGTGATTTGTGATTTATAACGCTCGGAATTATCCTTTGATTCAAATGTTTTTACTGTTTCTCTTAGCTTGTGCAGAGTTGAATCAATTTGCCTTTTGGCCGCGGTTAATTCATCTATTGTATACTTCATGTTTTCTCCTTTAACTTCTGATTTTTTTGTTAAATCAGAGTATACCACGGAGTTATGAACTTTTCTACTGCAAATATGGGACGACAACCCATACCATAAAAATCGGAAAATTGAAAAGCTGTAAAGAAGCAAATTTAACGCTTTTGCCGCTGTACAGCCCCCGCCGTTCCGTGGTACAATGAAACCACGGAATAGTGGGGCTGGCTGTCGGAAACGGAGGATTTTATGTTAAGACAAGCCACCCAAAACCTCATTACCGCCCTTTATCCGAGATTGTCCCACGAGGATGAATTGCAAGGCGAGAGTAATTCCATATCGAACCAAAAAAGGATACTCGAAACCTACGCAAAACAGAACGGCTTTACCAATCTGCGCTGGTACACCGACGACGGTTTTTCCGGCGCGAACTTCCAGCGGCCCGGATTTCAAGCCATGCTTGCGGACATTGAAGCCGGGAAAGTGGGTACGGTCATCGTCAAGGACATGAGCCGGTTAGGGCGAAACTACTTGCAGGTAGGGTTTTACACGGAAATGCTGTTCCCTCAAAAGGGTGTGCGTTTTATCGCTGTCAACGATAATGTGGACAGTGCCAGCGAGGGCATGGACAACGATTTTACCCCGCTGCGAAATCTGTTCAATGAATGGCTGGTGAGAGATACGAGCAAGAAAATCAAGGCAGTGAAAAAGTCAAAAGGCATGAGCGGCAAGCCTGTTACCAGCAAGCCGGTTTACGGCTATGTGATGGACGAGGACGAGAATTTTATTATAGACGAGGAAGCCGCCCCGGTGGTGCAGCAGATTTACCAGCTTTGCCTTGCCGGGAACGGCCCGACCAAGATTGCCCGTATGCTGACGGAGCAGCAAATCCCCACGCCGGGGACGCTGGAATATCAGCGGACAGGCAGCACCCGCCGTTATCACCCAGGCTATGAGTGCAAATGGGCGACCAACACCGTCGTTCATATCCTCGAAAACCGAGAGTACACCGGATGTCTGGTGAACTTCAAAACGGAAAAGCCTTCTTATAAGGTCAAGCACAGCATAGAGAACCCCGTCGAGAAGCAGGCCATTTTCGAGAACCACCATGAGCCGATCATCGACAAGGAAACATGGGAACGGGTGCAGGAGTTACGCAAACAGCGCAAACGCCCGAACCGCTACGATGAAGTGGGGCTGTTCTCCGGGATTTTGTTCTGCGCCGACTGCGGCCATGTGCTGTATCAGCAGCGGTATCAGAACAAAGACCGCAAACAGGACTGCTACATCTGCGGCAGCTACAAGAAGCGCACCCGCAACTGTACGGCGCACTTTATCCGCACCGATCTGTTGACCGCTGGTGTCCTGGCAAATCTCCGGCAAGTGACCGAATACGCAGCCAAGCATGAGAGCCGGTTTGTGAAACTACTTGTCCAGCAGAACGAGATCGGCGGCAAGCGAAAGACCGCCGCAGCCATCAAGCAGCTTGAACAGGCGCAGGAACGCATTTCTGAAATCAGCCGCATTATCAAGCGGCTGTATGAGGACAATGTAAACGGCAAAATCAGCGATGAGCGTTTCATGGAACTGTCGGCTGACTACGAAGCCGAGCAAGCGGAGCTGAAAAAGAGAGCCGCCGCCCTGCAAGCCGAACTGGACAAGTCACAGGCAGCTACCGTCAACGCCGAGAAATTTATGGGCATTGTCCGCAAGCACCTTGCCTTTGAAGAACTGACCCCCACTCTCTTGCGGGAAATGATCGAGAAAATTGTGGTGCATGAGTGCAGCTATGATGAGAACGGCACCCGCAGGCAGGACATTGAGATTTATTACAGCTTTGTCGGCAAGATTGACTTGCCCGAATAACCGCCCGACCTATCCGACACAATGGCCAAGTGTCGGATAGGAACGGCAAAATTTTTTGCACTTCTATTGCTTCTTTATCACACATAAGCAAAAAGCCAGGGTATGAAACAGTTC
This sequence comes from Gemmiger formicilis, assembly GCF_024462815.1. Classification (GTDB taxonomy): domain Bacteria; phylum Bacillota; class Clostridia; order Oscillospirales; family Ruminococcaceae; genus Gemmiger. Next base: position 68,632 of record NZ_JANGCG010000011.1, on the reverse strand, counting down.
ATGGCTAATTAGTTGGAACAAAAAACGAAAGGAAGAGCACAATCCAGACGGTATCAGCGGCAGGCTACAAGAATAAATTGTGATTTCACAAGATTGGTGCTATAATAAGAGAAAAGTTCCTGCCGGGGCAGCCGCCCCGGTGGTATGGATAGAAAGGCAGGAAAACAATATGCACATCAGCTATAAACCACTCTGGCACACACTGTTAGAGCGTGATATGAGAAAAGAGGATTTAAGGCTTGCCGCTGGTATGACAACAAATATGATTGCCAACATGAGCAAAGAGGGAAAGCACATCAGCATGGATACATTAGCCCGTATCTGCGAAACGCTGAATTGTGAGATTACTGATGTGATTGAGTTAGTACCAGACGAGCCTGCTTCCACAGGAGGTAAGGAACATGAGCGAATTGAAACCAAGAATAACGGAAAACGGAATTGATTATATCCTTGTCGGAGATTATTACATCCCGGACTTGAAACTGCCGGAGGAACACCGCCCTATCGGAAAGTACGGACGGATGCACCGGGAATATTTAAGGGAAGTCCACCCAGCCAGATTGAATACATTGATACTGACCGGGGAATTGTGGACATATCTTGCAGACCTGAACGAACAGGCACGGGAACGGTTAGACACCATCATGGAGCAGATGAAAACTGCCGAGGGCGTAACCGAGGAATTGAAGCGTACCCACCAAATGGAATGGGTGCAGCGTTGCAATAACATTCATAACCGGGCAGAAGAAATTGTTTTGCATGAGATGATTTATTCATAACGGGAGCAATTAAATCGGAGGTATATAAGATGATTGAAATTGTATTTGGTGAAAGTGCCTGTGGAAGTTTGAAAATTGCCCAAACTTACGGCAAGGGAAAGTATAGAGGAAGTGCTGTTTCAATATTTATGAGGCATGAAGACGGGAGTGTTCCATCTTCAGATGAAATGAAAAAAGCACAGCTTCAAGCACAGGAACAAGAACGCATTGCTTGGGAGAATGCTATTCCATTGGGAGGCAAGAGCTGTGATGTTTATTGTTTTGATATGGCTCTTAGTGTGGGAGATATTTCTGATAATGGAATTGGCGAACAGCGGAAAAATGTTTTCAAGAAAATGCTGTCTGTCTGCTTTGTAGAGGATTTAGATTATCAGGTTGAAGAAAAAATACAGAAAATTAAAACTACATTGACCTCAGTGATTGAACGATATGTAGCTGGGGAAGAAATTCGCATTTGGTATAGCTATAATCCAGATGAGCTTTGTGGTATGTATTGGCTTATGAAACAACTTCAACCCTTAAACTGCCAGACAACAATTTATTTGGTTAAGTTACCTACATGGGAATATGGAAAAGAAAATACTATGACATCCAAAATAGCATGGGGCGAGGTCTCTCCTGGCGAATGGGGAAACTATATAACTCTACAAGAGAAAGCTAATCCTGTATTTCTTTCAGCTTGTGCTATGAAATGGAATCAACTTCAAAATGAAAATGCACCTTTGCGTGCAATGTTAAATGGTAAATTGCAAAGCGTTTCAGAAGATATATATGATAGTTTCATTCTTCGTGAAATTGCGGAACAGCCAGAGCAATTCAAAATGGCTATTGTCATAGGTAATGTTTTAGGAAAATATCAACTTGGAATTAGTGATGTATGGATTTCCAATCGCATTGATAAAATGCTTGAAGATGGTGTGTTGGAAATTATACAGGACGCACCAAAGGGAGAAACAAATTATCGCCGAATATTAAGAAAACGAATGAAGTAATAACCACAGCACAAACCGCTGCTACATGGAATCCAACAAACCATGCAACAGCGGTTTTCCTTTACCGTTTTTTCCTCTGGTTGATAGGCGTTCCCGTTTTCTTTGATTTTTGGAGAATCCGAATAAGCCAGCGAAATTCTTCATCTGACAGATTTTTATAGTTGATACCGAGCTGCTTGCAGTAAAGCACTGCCAGTTTTTCCAAACGGCTGCCCTTGAAATTTTCGACCGCTTCCAGATTTTCTTTCAGTTCATTGGCAACAGTGGTCTGGGGCGCACTCTCACTATCCTTTTTATGGGTTTCCCGAATATCCCGGATAATCAGGTTTAGGTCATCCAGAACCATGTGGCTGAAATATTCATCATCACTGATATGGGCGGCTTGCAGCACTTTCAAATGTGGGTCATCTTCGCCAGGGCGATACCGTTCTATGATTTCATGCCGGACAGTATCGACAAGGGTGTTGAGGTTTTGAATCTGCATGGTGGCAATCCCATCCACATAAATCTCAATGTCCGCAAGAAACTTGATAAAGTCCTTATGGGTGGCAAGTTCGCAGAGCAGACGGTTGTTGATCCGTCCGCTTTTCAGAAGTGCAACCATTTCATCGTTCAAATGCAGCTCCGTCAGTGGCGTGTTGATCTGCTCCCTGTTCTCTGTCCGGCACAGCAGATAATCGACGGAAACCCCATAGAAGTCTGCCAGCGTGATAAGGTTGCCATGATTGATTTCCTTAAAATCTTCTTTTTCATAACTGCCAAGGGCTGATTTAGAAATACCCGTTAGTTTTGATAGTTCTTCCAGATTTAAGCCTTTGTCCTTGCGGAGTTCCCAAAGGCGTTCCTGTATGCTTGTTGCTCCTTTCATGGGCACACGCTCCTTTCCAACGGTTTCATTGCTGCCGCTTATCTGGATTATATCACACTTTCCGTAATCGTGGAAATTTCTGATTTTTACCCTTAATTCCTACTTTGTGGACATACGGCACAGGGCACAAAAATGTTCTATGATACAGGTAGTTCATCGATGGATTATTCCAATCGAATGACCAGCCTGTGTGGGATATGCTTCCCCGGCGATGTAGCGCCATGAATTTTGGCAGGGATATGGAGGAACCCTGACCGAAACGAGCGTACCAAAGGGAGCGATACGCCGCTGTGAGATTCAGGGGAGGAACGACACCGGGGAGAACTGGCGAACTGACACCGAAATGATACCGAAACACGACAATCTGATAGGGGGATAGTCTACCCTATCGCTGATACTTCGGGAGATTTTAAGCGGCTCTATGACCGTAATTTTGCCGAAAATCGCCCCGAAACCATACACAAAAACGGGAGGAAGCGCAATATGCCGAGAATGAGCAAAAAGAGGAAGCATGAGCTTTCCTTTTACCTCAATGACCGGGGGCGTGTCACTTACAACGAATTATGCCGGAAATGCCAGCATGGGTGCAGGCAGAGCTTCCGGGCGGTTGTGGTTGACTGCCCCCGTTATTTATCCAAACGAGCAAAGAAAAAGGAGGAACACACCGAATGAATTTTGAATTTATGACGATAGACACACCATTGCCGCCGTGTATGCCATTTCCCATAGCGTTGACAGGATTTCCAGTCAGCAGCACCGCAAAGGTCATGTACTGCCGGATGCTGGACGCTATGCTATCCAAAGGGCAGGAGGACGAAAACGGAATCCTGTTTGTCTGCTTCCCTGTCACAGCCATTGCTACAGTCCTGTCCCGCAACTCCATGACGGTCAAGCGTTCTCTGAATGAACTGGAAACCGCTGGGCTTATCATGCGGGTGCGTCAGGGCGTGGGAGAACCAAACCGGATTTATGTGCTGATACCGGGAAAGGAGGACGCTGCCCTTGCCTGAGACCTCAAAGCTGGAAAAACTCAACTGGGAGCTGGAGAAAAGCGAAAAGAAACTGCAGAAAGCCATCAATGATGAAAAGGCATTGCAGTACCAGTTAAAGCAGCTTACCCGAAAGGAACGAACGCACCGGCTCTGTACCCGTGGCGGTATGCTGGAAAGTTTTCTGCAAGAGCCGGAACGCCTGACAGATGATGATGTCATGCTGTTGTTGAAACTCATTTTTCACAGGCAGGACACGCAGGAACTATTGAAAAAACTGCTGGAACGGGAGAAGCCGGAAACCCCTTAGTTTACTAAGGGCGCAATTATACACCACCCAGAGGTTGGTGCATTGCGTTCTCCGAAGGCGCCTTGCCGGAGGGCTGTGATTTTCCGCAGTCAAGATCTGCTCCAAATCATACAGGGGACGCTACGCTTCCCCTGCGCTGGCTGCCGCCAGCTACCCTTTTGTGGACTTGCCATCTGGGGACACCTTGCGTTGCAAGCTGTTCCCAGCCGATAAGTTTCATAAAATATAATGCAAATGGAAAGCTAACTTGACATAAAAGAACTATGTGATATAATGGAAGCATGGAAAGTTAACTTTCCATAAGAGAGGAGGATGACATGAAAAATCGCCTGGAAGAATTACGAAAGCAACGAGGCATAAAGCAAGAAGATTTAGCAAATGCATTGGAAGTATCACGCCAGACCATCGGCTCTTTGGAAAACGGACGCTATAACCCATCTATTCAGTTGGCATTTAAGATTGCCAGATATTTCAACATGAGTATTGAAGAAATTTTTATTTACGAGGAGGATTGATTATGAAAAAAAGGTTGTTGATTTTAATGACAGTTACAGGAATGATTATTCTACTGGGAGGATTGCTAACATACGGTTTGGGAGTACATGAAATAATACCTGTGCCACGTCCCGACTTAATAGTAGTAGGTACATCTCTCATTGGAATTTTGCTGATTGTATCTGGTGTGTGCGACTTGTTCGTTAAGAAAACCAAAGAAATGGAAATAGAGGAAAATGACGAGAGAAATATTTCGCTTAGTAATGCTGCTATGGCAAGTGGCTTCAAGGTAATGAATGTTACGATTGCTGTTTCTATTTTTGCTTTGATTTTCACCGGATATATGACAGTAGTCCCATGTTTCACTATTATTGGGGCTTATGCTATTGGACAAATTGTATTTATTGTGCGACTTTGGTACTTGCACAAAACTATGTAAATGTATTACTAAATACCCGCCGCCCCCAGCGGCACAACAAGCAGGAAATCTGAAAAGGTATCCTGCTTTTTCTATGTCCAAAAACGGAAAGGAGGAACACAAAATGCCCTGTCCACACAACGAAATCTCTATTGTGCAGCGCAGCCACCGCCAGTCTGCGGTTGCCGCCGCTGCTTACCAGAGCGGCGAAAAGCTGTTCTGTGAATATGACCAGGAAGTAAAACACTACCCGGAAAAGCGTGGTATCGTCCACAATGAAATCCTGCTCCCGGCAAACGCTCCCCTGGAGTACACAGACCGCAACACCCTCTGGAACGCTGCCGAAGCTGTTGAGAAGCAATGGAACTCCCAGCTTGCAAGGCGGTGGGTGCTTTCCATTCCCAGAGAGATACCGCCCGACCAGTACGCCGCCCTTGTCCGGGATTTCTGCAATCAGCAGTTTGTTTCCAAAGGAATGTGCGTGGATTTTGCCATCCATGACAAAGGGGACGGAAACCCACACGCCCATGTCATGCTGACCATGCGGGCAATGGATGAGCGTGGGAAATGGCTTCCCAAGAGCCGCAAGGTCTATGAACTTGATAAGAACGGGGAACGAATCAAGCTCCCGTCCGGCAGGTGGAAAAGCCACAAGGAAGATACGGTTGACTGGAACGACCGCAAATATGGCGAAATCTGGCGGCATGAATGGGAGGTCATCCAAAACCGCTATCTGGAAGCCAACAACCGCCCGGAACGAGTAGATCTCCGTTCTTACGAAAGACAGGGGCTTGATATTATCCCTACCGTCCATGAAGGGGCTGCTGTCCGGCAGATGGAAAAGCGTGGGATTCAGACGAACATCGGCAACCTGAACCGAGAAATCAAAGCCGCCAATAGTTTGATGAAGTCCATCCGGCAGCTTATTAAAAATCTCAAAGGCTGGATTGCGGAGCTTAGCGAAAAGCGGAATGAACTGCTTGCCCAAAAAGCTGCGGAGGAAGCGGTCTTTCTTCCCAATCTGCTGATGAAGTATATGGAGATACGAAAGGCAGAACGGAGCAGCTGGACACGGGCGGGACAAAGCCGGGGGACTTCCAAAGACTTAAAGGCAGTCAGCGAAGCCCTGTCCTATCTCCAGAGAAAGGGACTTTCCACCGTGGAGGATTTGGAAAACTTTATAGAAACGTCCGGGAAATCTGCCGCCGACTACCGAAAGCAGATGAAGCCAAAGGAAACCCGCAGCAACGTGATTGACGCTATCCTTGCCGCCCGGACGGACTGTAAGGAATGTAAGCCCGTTTATGAGAAATACCAGAAGATATTTTTCAAGAAAACTAAGGAAAAATTCAAGCTGGAACACCCGGAGGTTGCCCGGTTTGAGAAAGCCAGTGCCTACCTTGCCAAGCACCCGGACGATAAGGACAGCACGAAAAAGGAGCTTTTGCAGGAACAGGCGAAGCTTGTGGACGAAATCGCAGACTTGAAAGTACCGTTGACCGAGGTGCAGGAAGATTTGAAGAAGCTGTGGGACATCCGCTACTGGGTACGGAAAGCCACACCCGGCACAGAGGAAAGCAAAGAGCCGCCCAAGAAGCAGCCCCTCAAAGAAGTCTTGCAGGATAAGGCTGACGAGAAGAGAGCACAGAAAAACGCCCCGGCGCAGACGAAACACAAACAACAGGATATGGAACTTTAACAGGCACTTGCCATTTTCAGATTGAGAATGATAAGTGCCTTTTCTTTTTTACAAGGAGGAATTGATTTGAATGTATTTGAAGCTGTGAAGCAGTCCGTTACGACAAGACAGGCTGCGGAGCATTACGGAATCCGGGTAAACAGAAACGGGATGGCTTGCTGCCCGTTCCACAACGATAAGACCCCCAGCATGAAGCTGGACAAGCGTTTCCACTGCTTCGGATGTGGTGCAGATGGGGATGTGATTGATTTTGTAGCTGCCCTGTACGGGCTGGGGAAAAAGGAAGCCGCCGCACAGTTGGCGAGTGACTTCGGGCTTGCCTATGAGGACTGGAAGCCACCGGGCAGGGCAAGGAAGCCCAAGCCCCGGCAGAAATCCCCGGAAGAACAGTTCCGGGAAGCAAAGGCACATTGCTTCCGTGTCCTTGCCGATTATCTACACCTCTTACGGGTATGGAAAACCGACTATGCCCCGCACTCCCCGGAGGAAGCGTTTCATCCCCGGTTCGTGGAAGCCTTGCAGAAGCAAGCCCATGTGGAATATCTGCTGGATGTGCTGCTGTTTGGGGATACGGAGGAAATCGCTTCACTGATTACGGAACATGGAAAGGATGTGATACAGCTTGAACAGCGAATGGCAGAGCTTGCCGCCGCAGACGCAGCAAGAACTAAAAAACACCATGAACGCCATGCAGCCGCCCCAGAGCGTTGAGGAAGTAAAGGCAACTCTGGAAACCACCGAGAAAGGCGGTGTCCGCCAGAGCATACGGAACTGCCTGACCGTATTCCAGCGTGACCCGGTGCTTGCCGGGGCAATCGCCTATAACATCCTGACCGACCGAAAGGACATCATAAAGCCCATCGGTTTTCACAGAGAAAGCACAGCCCTGACCGATACAGACATGAAGTATCTGCTTCTCTATCTGGAGGAAACCTACGGGCTGACCAGTGAGAAAAAGATTGAAACCGCCATCGGGATTGTGGCGAATGAGAATAAGTACCACCCCATCCGGGATTTTCTGAACAGCCTTGCATGGGACGGGACGGAGCGCATCCGCTTCTGTCTGCGGCACTTTCTGGGGGCGGATGTGGACGATTACACCTATGAAGCCCTAAAGCTGTTTCTTTTGGGGGCGATTACAAGGGCATTTAAGCCCGGAAGCAAGTTTGAAATCATGCTGTGTCTGGTAGGCGGTCAGGGGGCTGGCAAGTCCACCTTCTTCCGTCTGCTGGCAGTCCGGGACGAGTGGTTTTCCGATGATTTGCGGAAGCTGGACGATGATAACGTGTACCGCAAGCTGCAAGGTCACTGGATAATTGAAATGTCGGAAATGATGGCAACCGCCAATGCCAAGAGCATTGAGGAAATCAAGTCTTTTCTAAGCCGACAGAAAGAGGTTTATAAGATACCCTATGAAACCCACCCGGCAGACCGTCCCCGTCAGTGCGTGTTCGGCGGTACTTCCAACGCCCTTGACTTTCTCCCCCTTGACCGTTCCGGCAACCGCCGATTTATCCCGGTCATGGTGTACCCGGAGCAAGCCGAGGTTCACATTTTGGAGGACGAAGCCGCTTCCAGAGCCTATATCAGCCAGATGTGGGCGGAAGCAATGGAGATTTACCGAAGCGGCAGGTACAAGCTGTCATTCAGCCCAGCCATGCAGCGGTATCTCAAAGAACACCAGCGGGATTTTATGCCGGAGGACACCAAAGCCGGGATGATACAGGCTTACCTTGATAAGTACACCGGGGAAACGGTCTGTTCCAAGCAGCTCTACAAGGAAGCCTTAAATCACACCTTTGACGAGCCGAAGCAATGGGAAATCCGGGAAATCAACGAGATAATGAACCAGTGCATTACCGGGTGGAACTACTTTTCCAATCCAAGAATGTTTGCGGAATATGGCAGACAAAAGGGCTGGGAGCGTGAAATCCCGGCAACGGACACCGACAACCCGCCCGAAAAATCTATGGACGGTTTTGTGGAGGTCACGGAGCAGATGGAGCTTCCATTCTGAAAATGACAGCCCGTTGCCGACTTCGTTGCTATCCCGTTGCCGAGCCGGTTGCCGGGGAAAAACCCATAACTGCGGGCTTTTCTCCCCTATGACAACCAAAACAACAGAAAAATAAAAGAAAAGTATAAATAGTAACCACCGCCAGATTGAGATTGTTTGCAAGGTCTTTTGAAGCCCGTTGCCGGACTTCGTTGCCGACACCCTCTGTCTGGCTATTTTCATGTATGGAGGATAACTGCCTATGGCAAAAAACAAAACAGAGATTCATGTGACCACTGTATTTGACGGGGAGCTGGACGCCACCGATGTGTTCGTCAGCCTGATTTCCCAGAAATACGGCAAGTCAAATACAAAAGAATATCTTGCTAAAAAGAAAGAATTGAAGTATAATGAAGATGAGGTTCAAAAGAGCCGGATACCGTCTGGATTGTGTGGGTAAATGGCTATGATGAACGAAATGGAATACAGAACAATCGGTTCGGCACTTGCCGGGGGCTATCGTGCAGCGGTCTATTGCAGACTGTCAAAGGACGATGACCTGCAAGGCGAAAGTGCCAGTATCGCAAACCAGCGTGATATGCTGGAAAAATACTGCGAAAAGCAGGGATGGGAGGTTGTGGCAGTCTATCAGGACGATGGCTTCACAGGTCTTAATATGGAGCGTCCTGATTTACAGAGAATGTTGAGATCCATTGAGCGCAGGCAAATCAACCTTGTTATCACGAAAGACCTCAGCCGACTGGGGCGTAACTATCTGCAAACCGGGCATTTGATTGAGGACTTTTTCCCAAGAAACGGGGTGCGCTATATCGCCATGAATGACGGTATCGACACCTTACGGGATAACAACGACATTGCCCCGTTCAAGAATATCCTGAACGAGATGTACAGCAAGGATATTTCCAAGAAAGTCCATTCCTCTTATCTTCTGAAAGCGCAGAAAGGACAGTTTACCGGGTGTCTTGCCCCGTTTGGGTATCGGAAAGACCCGGAGGACAAAAACCATCTGCTCATTGACGAGGAAACCGCCCCGATTGTGCGGCTGATTTTCGGATATGCCCTAAACGGTCATGGTCCGAACTATATCCGCAGACGGCTGGAGGAAGAAAAAATCCCCTGCCCCACATGGTGGAACCGGGAACGGGGGCTTCGCAATACCCGCACCAAATGGGAAAAGAAAGACCCGGAAAACGGGCGGTATATGTGGGACTTCTCCGTTATCAAAGACCTTTTGATGAATCCCGTCTACACCGGGGCGATTGCTTCCCAGAAAAAAGACTACCGCTTCAAAATCGGCACGATTGGGGAAAAGAAACCGGAGGACTGGGTTGTGGTTGAGGGACAGCACGAACCGCTGATTGACCGCATGAGCTTTGATATTGTGCAGAACAAGCTGAAATCCCGCCAGCGTCCGGGGCAGACCAATGAAATCAGCCTGTTTGCCGGACTGATAAAATGCGGCGAGTGTGGGAAGTCGCTGACGATACGCTACACAAACGCAAAACATCCCCAGCGGATTTACTCCTGCAAGACCTACAATGCCTTTGGAAAGAACCACTGCACCCAGCACCGGATTGACTATGACACCCTTTACAGCCATGTGCTGCGGAAAATCCGGGAATGTGCCAGAGCTGCCCTGATGGACGGGGAAGCGGTTGCTGACCGCCTGACCAATACCTGTGAAGCCGAGCAGCGGGAACAGCGGGAAGCAATGGAACGCTCCCTTACAAGGGACGAGGAACGGATTGAGGTTCTGGACAAAATGGTCATGCGGCTTTATGAGGATATGATTGCAGGGCGTATCAGTGAGCAGAATTTCAACACCATGCTGGAAAAGACACAGACCGAGCAGACGGAGCTTAAAACAAAAGTGTCCGAGGGCAGAAAGCGGCTGTCCGATGAAGTCCAGCTTGCCAATGACGCAAAACAATGGGTGGAAGCCATTCAGGAATACGCCAACATCACAGAGCTGGACGCAGCCACCCTCAACCGCTTAATCAAAGAAATCGTCGTGCATGAGCGCATTGACGAAGATAAAACAAGACACATTTCTATCGAAATTCATTTTAATCTCAAACCCATCCCGGAGGTGGAACAGGTCACTGCCTGACCTGTCCCGCCGGGACGGTTCTCTTAAAAAATACCATATAGATTTTTTGTACGCCGCCGCCCGCCATCGAGCAGAGTTTTACACCTAATTGGGGATAAAACAGTTGATGGCCGGCGGCGGTGTCGCCCTCATCGGCATCACCCTTGTACCTCTGCTCTCCGGACTGTTCGGTTGATCGTCCGGCGGTGATCGCTTATGGGCGGCATACTCGACAAACTCGATGAATGGCTCCGAGGGCTGCTCATCGAGGGGATCACGGGAAACCTGTCGGGCATGTTCGATACGGTCAATACCAAAGTAGGCGAGATCGCCGGTGAAGTGGGACAGACGCCGCTGGCATGGAACAGCGGCGTCTTTTCTATGATCCGAAACCTCTCTGAAACGGTGATCGTTCCAATCGCCGGGGTTATCCTGACATTCGTAATGTGTTATGAGCTGATCCAGCTTGTGACAGAGAAAAACAATCTGCACGATGTAGACACCTGGATGTTCTTCAAGTGGATTTTCAAGACCTTCTGTGCCGTTCTCATTGTGACGAACACATGGAATATCGTCATGGGTATCTTCGATGTGGGGCAAAGCGTTGTGAACAGCAGCGCGGGCGTCATCATTGGGAATACCTCCATTGATATCAGCAGCGTCATCACGGATATGGAGGCGCAGCTTGAAGCCCTGGGCACGGGAGAACTGCTCGGGCTGTGGTTCCAGTCCCTTTTCGTGGGGCTTACCATGAATGCCCTTTCCATCTGTATCATGCTTGTCATCTATGGTCGCATGATTGAGGTGTATTTGACAACTTCCGTTGGACCGATTCCGCTTGCCACTATGACAAACCGGGATTGGAGCCATACAGGACAGAACTACTTGAAATCCCTGTTTGCATTGGCGTTCCAGGCATTTCTAATCATGGTGTGCGTGGGAATCTACTCTGTTTTGGTACAGAGTATCGCCACGGACGGAAATATCTCAGGCGCGATATGGGCCTGCATGGGCTACACGGTCCTGCTGTGCTTCGCCCTGTTCAAGACCGGCAGCCTCTCTAAGAGCCTGTTCGGAGCGCATTAAGGAGGCTTGATAAATTGGCGTATGTAACCATTCCAAAGGATTTGACGAAAGTAAAATCCAAAGTGCTGTTTGGGCTTACCAAACGGCAGCTTATATGTTTCGGAGCGGCGGCACTCATCGGAGTACCGCTTTTCTTTTTGCTCAGACGCACGGCCAGCAACAGCGCCGCCGCGTTCTGCATGATTATCGTCATGCTCCCGTTCTTTCTGCTTGCCATGTATGAGCGGCATGGTCAACCCCTGGAGGTGGTGGCCGGACAAGTCATCCGCTGTATGTTCCTGCGGACGAAGGAACGGCCTTACCAGACAAACAATTTCTATGTAGCCCTGGAGCGGCAGGCCCAGGCGGAAAAGGAGGTGAAAGCCATTGTTCAGAAAGCGAAAGCCAGAGCCGCAGGCACGGCAGGCGGCAAAAGCCGCGGTAAAACTGACCGCCGCAGAAAAGCGTGAGATCAGCCGTATCCTGGAAACCGCCAGAGGCGACGGCAAGGTACATTCCGCACAGGACACCTTACCGTTCCGCCAGATGTACCCGGACGGCCTGTGCAAGCTGGACGACCACACCTGGTCGAAGTGTATCGAGTTCGAGGATGTGAATTATCAGCTTGCAAAGCCTGACGACCAGACGGCAATCTTTGAAGCCCTCTGCGATATGTATAACGCCCATGACGCTTCTATCGGGATGCAGCTATCTCTTGTGAGCCGCCGCATGAACCGGGAGGATTTTGTGAAGCGTATCGAGATCGCGGCGCAGGGAGATCACTTCGACCATATCCGTGAGCTTTACACGCAAATGCTCCGCAAGCAGCTTGAACGGGGCAACAACGGTCTTATCAAAACGAAGTATCTGACCCTCACCATCGAGGCACGGGACAGCAAAACCGCACGGGCACGGTTTTCCCGGATTGTCATGGACGCCCTTAACCATTTCAAGGTCATGGGTGCTTTGGCAAAGGAGCTTGGCGGCAAGGAGTGGCTGGAAATGCTCCACGGCATCCTGCACCCGGACGGGGAACGGTTTGCCTTTGAATGGAACTGGCTTGCCCCTTCCGGCCTGTCGGTCCAGGATTTTATCGCACCATCTTCCTTCCGCTTCGGTGAAGCACGGAAGTTCACGATGGCAGATAAATTCTGCGCCGTGTCCTTTCTGCGGATCAGCGCACCGGAAATGGATGACCGTATGCTCACCGAACTGCTGGATACAGACAGCGGGCTGCTTGTCAGCCTCCATATCCGCAGCATGGATCAGAACGAGGCGATCAAAACGGTCAAGCGGAAAATCACCGACATTGACAGTATGAAGATCGACGCGCAGAAAAAGGCGGTGCGGGAAGGTTTCGATATGGATATCATCCCCACCGACCTTGCCACCTACGCAGGAGAGGCAAAGAACATCCTCCGTGACCTGCAAAGCAGAAATGAGCGGATGTTCCTGATGACCTTTCTGGTGGTGAACTTTGCGGACAGCAAGCAAAAGTTGGAAAATGACCTTCTCCGTGCGGCAAGCGTGGCGCAGAAATATAACTGCTCCCTGGTGCGGCTGGACTTTCAGCAGGAGGACGGCTTTGTGTCGGCTCTGCCCCTGGGTGTCAACCGCATTAAGATACAGCGCGGGCTTACCACTTCGGCGGTGGCGGTGTTCGTTCCCTTCACCACACAGGAGATTTTCCACGGCGGCGAAGCTCTTTACTACGGGCTCAATGCCACTTCCGGTAATATGATCCTTGCTGACCGCAAAAAGCTGAAAACGCCCAACGGCATGATCTTAGGTACGCCCGGCAGCGGCAAGAGTTTTTCCGCAAAGCGTTCCATCGTGGGTGTGTTCCTGAATACAAAGGACGATATCCTGATCTGCGACCCGGAGGCTGAATATTTTCCGTTGGTGAACCGTCTGGAAGGACAGGTCATCAAAATCTCACCTACCAGCACGCAGTATGTGAATCCTATGGATATCAACCTCAATTATAGCGAGGACGATAACCCGCTGGCGCTGAAATCCGACTTTATCCTGTCGTTCTGCGAACTGGCGGCAGGCGGACGGAACGGTCTGGAGCCGGTGGAGAAAACGGTCATTGACCGTGCTGTGCGGATCGTGTACCGCCCCTATATTGCAGACCCCCGCCCGGAGAATATGCCGCTGCTGGAAGATTTGTATGACGAGATCAAACGGCAGCCGGAGCCGGAGGCACAGCGGATCGCGGCGGCACTGGAACTGTATGTGCATGGCAGCCTGAATGTTTTTAACCACCGTACCAACGTGGATATCAACAACCGCATTGTCTGCTTCGATATCAAGGAGCTGGGAAAGCAGCTCAAAAGCCTGGGTATGCTGGTGATCCAGGACCAGGTATGGAACCGTGTTTCCCAAAACCGGGATCAGGGCAAATCCACCTGGTACTTCGTAGACGAGTTCCACCTTCTGCTGCGGGGCGAGGTTGGTTCCTGGAGCGTGGAAATTTGGAAACGCTTTCGCAAATGGGGCGGTATCCCCACGGGGATCACGCAGAATATTAAGGACCTGCTTTCCTCCCCGGAGATCGAGAACATCTTTGAAAACAGCGATTTTGTGTACCTTCTGAACCAGGCCAGCGGAGACAGGAAAATCCTCTGCGAGCGCCTGAATATCTCCAACCAGCAGGCGGCGCATATCAGCAACGCAGGCCCCGGCGAGGGGCTGATCTTCTTCGGTAATGTGATCCTGCCTTTTGTGGATGACTTCCCGAAGGACAATGAACTTTACAGCATTATGACAACAAAACTTGGTGAAACCGGGAAAGGAGAAAACGAACATGAATGATCCCCGCTATTTGCATACAGAAGAAAAACAGGAAGGTGAAACCTTCTTTGATGTGATGAACCGGCTGATCGCCAGAAACAAGGCGGTCACGGCGGATATGGAGGCGGTCCTTGCGGAGCTGGAAAGTGAGATCGAACCGTTCCGTGCGCCGAAAAACCATGAATAAACTGACCCATGTGAGCCTGTTTTCCGGCATTGGCGGTCTGGACCTGGCGGCGGAGGCTGCCGGGTTTGAAACCGTTTGCCAGTGTGAGTGGGCGGATTTTCCGCACTCCGTCCTCTCCGCACGATGGCCGGATGTTCCCAGGTTCCGGGATATTACTACTTTCACGAAGGAGGCGTTTTTTGAAAGAACAGGACTTGAAACAGTTACCGTTATCTCAGGCGGCTTTCCCTGTCAGCCCTTCTCCACCGCCGGAAAACGGAAGGGCTTTGCGGATGAACGCTACCTGTGGCCGGAAATGTGCCGCGTTATTACCGAGCTGCGGCCCCGTTGGGTGCTTGGGGAAAATGTTGCTGGCTTCATCAATATGGGGCTCGACAAAACGATCTTTGACCTGGCAAAAGCGGGATACGCTGTTCTCCCATTCGTATTTCCGGCTTGCGGTGTCGGCGCATGGCATGAGCGCCAGCGAACTTTTATCGTTGCGGCTGATGTTTCCCACACCCCTTGCCTCCGACAACAACACCGCCAGGGACGCGGCAAGCCTGGATGTGTTCCTGTCGGACAATGGGATATTCCGCAAGAGGAACCGAAACGGGGCGATCTGGAGCCTCAGCCTGTCGGCGGCGGTATTCTATCTGACCCCGGTGGCGTCGGACGGTTTCCGCTCAACCTTGAAGCCGTCGGCCTTCGATCCGGCGAAGAAGGACGGGAACCTGTCGGCGCAGATCATCTCCCAGGAGCGGCCGGTGTCCGAAACGGCGGCGCTGAATCCGGATTGGGTGGAATGGCTCATGGGCTTCCCGAAAGGATGGACGGACGTATCCTCTGGGCCGCCGAACCGGAAGGAATCCCCCGCATGACCGAGCGCATGAATGACCGGGCGCTGCGGCTGAAAACATTGGGAAATGCGGTCTGCCCGCCCCAGGCCTATCCCATTTTCCGCTATATCGCCATGATCGAAAATGGCACCTGCGGCGGCTTTTGCCCCTATGGAAAGGAAGGTGACCGCCTATGAGGGAACTGAAAGCAACCGATAAGATCACGCAGAAAATGACCCGTGACGGTGCGATATCGGAAAACCTTGCCACGGGCGAGGTGGAACATATCAGCAGCCGGGAGCCGGAAACGGAACTGTCTGCTTCTTCGGAAGAATCCGCTGGCGCTGCGGTTGACCTTGCCCTGCGTGCGGCGGAACACCATGAGAAGAAAAGCGCACGAAAGGCGGAAAAGGCTGACACCCAGGCGGTGCGGGATGGTTCTGCCGCAAGGCAGCGCCCGTCCTCCCGCCTGCAATTTACCGAGGAAGAACGTGCCGATCCCGCACTTGGAAAGTACATCGACCATTCCGACCGTGCGGCGGATAGGCTGGACGCGGCAAAGGCCGCTATCCCCACAAAGAAAGTTCTCCGTACCGAGCGTGTTTTTGACGAGGCAGCCGGGAAAGGCAAAACGCAGCTTCGCTTTGAAGAAGTGGAGAAACGCCCCAACGGACGCCTGCGGCACAATCCGCTTTCCCGGCCGGTTCATGAGATCGTCCACGCCGCCCATGCAAAGGTGCATGAGGTGGAACAGGAAAATGTGGGTGTTGAGACCGGACACAAGGGCGAGGTGCTGACGGAACGCGGGCTTGCCTACGGAAAAGGCAAAGTCCGTGCCGCCGTTCACCATCACCGCACAAAGCCTTGGCGTGACGCGGCGAAGGCAGAGCAGGCTTCGGTCAAGGCAAACGCCGAGTACCTTTACCAAAAGGCACTGCATGATGATCCTGCATTGGCAGCTTCTAACCCGGTATCTCGCTTTCTGCAGAAACAGCGGATCAAGCGGAACTACGCAAAGGAGCTGCGGCAGGCAGAGAAAACCGCAAAGAACACAGCGGCCACGGCGAAAAGTGCGGCGCAGAAAGCAAAGGACGCCTTCAAGGAAACATTCCTCTACATCAAACACCATAGCCGGGCGGTGCTGTTGGTGATCGGCATTGGCGCCTGTGTTGCTCTGCTGTTTGGCGGGGTATCTTCTTGTTCCATGATGGCGGGCTCCGGCATAGGTAGCGTATTTACTTCCTCTTATCTTTCCGAGGATGAGGATATGCTGGCTGCGGAGGCGGCCTACTGCGAACTGGAGCAGGAGCTCCAATATAAGCTGGACCACTATGAGGCTCTGCACCCCGGATATGACGAATACCGTTTTGATCTGGACGAGATCGAGCATGACCCTTATGTGCTGACCTCCATTCTCACAGCGTTCCATGAAGGGGTGTTCACCATCGACGAGGTTCAGGCTGAATTGCAAATGCTCTTTGAAAAGGAGTATATCCTGACGCAGACCGTGGAAGTGGAGGTACGCTATCGGACGGAGACACGGACAGACAGTGAGGGAAACGACTATGATGTGGAAGTGCCGTACAATTACTATATCTGCAAGGTAAAGCTGGAAAACTTTGACCTTTCCCATGTGCCGGTCTACATCATGGACGAGGAAACACTTTCCCTGTATGCGGTCTATATGGCAACGCTGGGGAACCGGGAAGATTTATTCCCAGGCTCCGGCTATGTAGACAAGTACACCAAACCGCCCACCACCTATGATATCCCACCTTCCGCAATGGAAGATGAAACCTTTGCGGCGCTCATTACTGAGGCGGAGAAGTACATTGGCTATCCCTATGTCTGGGGCGGCAGCAATCCAAACACTTCTTTTGATTGCTCTGGCTTCGTGTCCTGGGTGCTGACGCAAAGCGGCGTCTGCAATACGGGAAGGCTGGGAGCCCAGGGGCTCTACGACATTTCCACCCCGGTATCCTCCGCCAACGCAAGACCCGGCGACTTGATTTTTTTCATCGGCACTTACGATACGCCGGGCGTTTCCCATGTGGGTATCTATGTGGGCGGTGGAAAAATGCTGCACTGCGGCGACCCCATCCAGTATGCAGATATCAACACAAGCTACTGGCAATCCCACTTTTACGCTTTCGGGCGACCGCCCTACAACTAAAAAACGATATGGAGGTAATTTGAATTATGGCAACGACACAGAAGATTCGCAATGACATTGCGAAAACCAAAGAAAAGATCGCGGAACAGCAGAAACGCCTTCGTGCGCTGGAGGCCCAGCTTGCGGAGGAAGAAAATCTGGAAATCGTCCGCATGGTGAAAGCCGTGAAGATGGATAACAAGGAACTGACCGCCTTCCTGAAAGCCTATGCCAGCGGTATGATCTCCCTGCCGGAAGGTATGCTGCCGGAGGATGGCACCGAGAATGAGGAAACGGAGGGATACGAGGATGAAGCATAACTTTATGACAAAAATGGTATCGGCTCTTTTGGCGGTGGTGCTCAGCACTGCCGCTTTTTCTATCACCGCCTTTGCCAGCAGCGGCGAGGAAACCACGGAGTCCGTGGCTGAACAGGAAACGGCTGGGGATGTCTCTGATCTGCTTTCCGCTCTGGCAGGCAGCCAGGTCACGGTATCCGTCACCGAGGACGGTATCCAGTTCAGTTCCGGCGAAAATGACTCTGAGCAGACCGGCACCGTCACCACGGGCGGCGGCAATCTGAATGTCCGCACGGGCGCTGGAATGGATTATACCGCCTTCACCCAGCTTCCCAATGGAACGACCGTGAAGGTGATCGGCACGGACGGCGACTGGCTGAAGGTCATCCTGCCGGAGAAAGTTGGCTATGTCTATTCCGGCTACATGACGGTAAGTGACGGCGAGGCTGGCTCTGGGGAAGGTTCTTTCTCTCTGGATGCGGAAACACTGGAAAATCTGCTGGGTATGCTGGGCGGTGGTTTGAATGGCGGTGCCGCCTTGACTCCGAACGGGAACCTTTCGCTGATTGACGATATTGGCAGTCCGACCGCCAGCGGCAAGCAGTTTATTACAGTGGAAACGAAGAACGGCAATGTGTTCTATCTCATTATCGACCGTGACGACGAGGGCGAGGAAACCGTGCATTTTCTGAATCAGGTGGATGAAGCCGACCTCATGGCACTCACGGAGGATGGAGAAAAGGCGGAAACACCTATTGTCTGCACCTGTACGGAAAAGTGCCAGGCCGGAGCGGTCAATACCGCTTGCCCGGTCTGCGTAAAAAATCTTAGTGAATGTGTTGGCACAGAACAGAAAGCTGCGGAGCCCACCGAACCGGAGAATCCGGAACCTGAAAAGAAAAGCAATGCCGGGGCAATCCTGGCGGTGCTGCTGATTCTTGCAGCCGGAGGCGGCGCAGCGGTCTATTTCCTGGTGCTGAAACCGAAGCAGGGCAAGAAAGTTCCCGCTGACCTGGATGATTTCGACCTGGAGGATGAAGAAGAATATCTGACCGAGGACGAGGAAACGAAATAGTTAAAAAATATAGCTCTCACCGTCAAACATTAACGGTGAGAGCCTATTATTAACTCATTTGAACTGATGCTAGTTGCGCCCTATCAGATAACATTAGCCATAAAATCTCATTTAACGCCGAATCAAGATTAATACATATGTTGCCGTATGTCCAGTTCTCAATGCTATATTCAAATTCATCGTACCAGAAGTTTTGCATAAAAGAGTTGCGATACTGGTCTAATAGTTGCTGTACGGCCTCAAAATCACCATGTCCAATTTTATTTCTAAGTTTACGCACAATTTCAGAGAACAATGCGCGTTCTTCGACAGGTATTCTATCTGGAAGGAACTGCGGAAGTTTACGTTCGAGTTCTCCTACAGTTTTCCCGTTTCCTTTAGGAGTGATAATAAGCATTTCAATAAGGGACATCACTTTGAATATATGATAGGCATCATGAGATTCGTCGTTGAACACGGCATTGACTATGTAATCAAACAGCCAAAAATCTTTATCTGTGACTAAGAAATTGTCAATTAGACTACCTATATATTCTAGAGACTTTATCCCTCCTGCTGTATAGTCAGGTATTGAAATCGGATAATTAGGATGCGGATGTAGCATTGCTCCTAAAAAATTAAGTATCAAAGGCTTTTGCTGAAAATCATCGGAGTTATAAGTTGAGAAAGGTATTCGATTTGGAATAACTGTTTGAGCCGATTGTGACGACTGTATTTTACAACATAAATTCAAAAACTTTCTTGGATATTGAGGCTCGCATGTCGGGCTATCTAAATGATCGTTTTTCATCTGCAATAACGAATTATCAAAGTCTAAGACTTGGATTTCAATTAAGTGTTCAGCAATAATCTGCATGGAAGTTTTTCCTTCTTCTTGCCAACCTAATTGGAACACTATCTTTTCTAAATTATAATGTTCTAAATTATAATGGTCAGCGACCCAGGCAGTATCATATCCTGATTTTTTGAATGAAGATATCTCATGTTCATGAATTAAGAGTTCTTCTTCAAAATCATCTTGTAATCCTTCTACCCAATCTGGTGCAGGATTACAAATACCAATTCCTAATTTTTTAGAAATTATCGTTTCCGGTATCTTACCATACATATTCATCAGAACCAAATCAATCACCCCATGTAATTATTATACCACAAAAGGAGAAAATATGAAGCTAATAATCACAGAAAAACCAAGTGTAGCAAAATCTATCGCGTCGGCCCTGGGTGCTAAATCTGGGGCCGATGGTTATTTTCAGGGGAACGCCCTGATCGTTTCCTGGTGTGTAGGGCACCTTGTTTCCCCCATGGATGCGGCGGGCTATGACGAGCGTTTCAAGAAGTGGCGCTATGACGATCTTCCCATTCTGCCGGAGCCGTTCCGCTATGTGCTGGCACCGGGCAAGGAGGACGCATTTGAAAATCTACGCGCCCTGATGAACCGCCCCGATGTGGATACCATTGTCAATGCCTGCGACGCCGGACGTGAAGGGGAACTGATCTTCCGGCTGGTGTATGAAATGACTGAATGCCGCAAGCCGGTTCTTCGTCTCTGGATTTCCTCAATGGAGGACAGCGCTATCCGGGAGGGCTTTTCTGACCTGCACTCCGGTGCCGATTATGAGACCCTATATCAATCTGCCCTCTGCCGTCAGAAAGCGGATTGGCTGGTGGGGATCAATGCCACGCGCCTTTTCTCCGTTCTCTATCACCGCACCTTGAATGTGGGGCGTGTGCAAACACCCACGCTGGCAATGCTGGCGGAGCGTGACGCAAAGATCACGCTGTTTCACAAGGAAAAATATCATTTGCTGCGCCTGACGCTGGATGGAGCCGAGGCGGTGTCGGAGAAATTCACCGATTCGGCAGCGGCGGAACAGGCAGCGGCCATGTGCAAGGGTGCGACCGTCACCTGTACCTCTGTCACGAAGGAGCAGAAGAAGGAACAGCCGCCGAAGCTCTATGATCTCACCACCTTGCAGCGTGAGGCAAACCGCCTGTTTGGATATACGGCGAAGCAGACCTTAGACTACGCCCAGAGCCTCTACGAAAAGAAGCTGCTGACCTATCCCCGCACGGACAGCCGATATCTGACTTCCGACATGGCAGAAACGGTCTCCTGTGTGATCCATCTGGCGGCAAAGCTGCCGCCTTTTGATGGCTGCGGCAACTTCTTCCCGCTGGTGGAGGCCATGATCTCCGACAAAGATGTATCCGATCACCACGCCATTATCCCCACGATGGAGATTGAAAAAGCGGATATCAAGACTCTGCCCTTGGGCGAGCGCAATTTGTTCCTCCTGGTCTGCTGCAAGCTGCTGTGTGCATCGGCAGAGCCGTATGTGTATGAGACGGTCACGGCCACATTTGACTGCTGCGGCCATTCCTTCACCGCAAAGGGCAAGCGCGTCATTTCCGAAGGCTGGCGGGAAATCGACCGCATTTTCCGTGCCTTCTTGAAGGAAAAGCCTGCGGATGGGGACGGCGATACGCTCCCGGACTTCACCGAAGGGCAGACTTTTGACGGTGCGGAGGTTGCTGTTACCGAGCATTTCACCCAGCCGCCGAAGCCCTACACCGAAGATATATGCTGTGAAAGGGGGATAAGAAATTACCCATAGAAAGGAGCGTTCCCATGAAACCCAAGAAATTAGGCAACGCAAAAATCACCGCCCTTTATGAGAGATTGAGCCGTGACGATGACCTTACAGGTGATAGTAACAGCATTATCAATCAAAAGAAAATGCTGGAGGACTATGCGAAAGCCAACGGTTTTACGAATTGCGTCCACTTCACAGATGATGGTTGGTCTGGTGGAAGTTTTGACCGTCCAAGCTGGAAGCGCATGATTGAGGGCATTGAAAAAGGCGAAATCGCTGCTGTCCTTGTTAAAGATTTGAGCCGCGTCGGTAGAGATTATTTACAGGTGGGCTTTTACACCGAAGTAATGTTCAGAGAGAAAGGTGTGCGGTTTGTTGCCATTACCAACGGAGTAGATAGCGACAAACGGGAAAGCAGCGAGTTTGCACCCTTTTTGAACATTATGAACGAATGGTATATCCGTGATTGCAGCCGTAAGATAACCACTGTTTTACGGGCAAGAGGTATGTCCGGCAAGCACACAAGCAACCATTGTATCTACGGTTACAAGAAAGACCCCAACGACAAAGACCATTGGATTATCGACGAGGAAGCTGCCGAAGTAGTACGCCGGATTTATCGCATGGCCATTGAGGGAAAAGGCCCGTATGAAATTGCCCGCATATTGGCAACGGAAAAGGTTGAGCGCCCCTCTTACTATCTTGCACAACGCGGCATGGGAAACCATCAATCAAACTACAATGCCGCAGACCCCTATACATGGCGCGGCGGTACAGTTGCCGACATACTCTCCAAGCAGGAATATATGGGGCATACGGTAAACTTTAGGACTTACAAGGAGAGCTATAAAGATAAGCGCGTCAAAATGACCCCCAAAGAGGATTTAGTCATTTTTGAGAACACACAGGAAGCTATCATCGACAAGGAAACATGGGAACGCGTACAAACTCTACGAAAAACCATTCGCCGGACAGACAGCATAGGAAAGGCCAATCCACTAACCGGCTTGATGTTTTGCGCGGATTGCGGTGCAAAGATGTATAACCACAGGGGCAAGGCCGGAAATGCGCGTGACTGGGCGGGCAGACCCAACGGGAAAAAGCGCCCTGATCGTGACGAGTACAACTGTTCCCGTTACGATTTGGGCAACCAGCATTATGATAAATACTGCACGACGCACCTTATTCGTACTGCTGTTGTGAACGAGCTTTTGTTGGAAGCCATCAAGGGCGTTTGCGACTATGCGTTGAACAATGAAGCCGAGTTTATGGCACAGGTCTGCTCCGCTTCCGAGGACAGGCAGGAAAAAGCTGCAAGAGCCATTCGCCAGCGGAAGCAGCGCAACGAGAAGCGTACCGATGAACTGACCCGCCTAATCCGAAAGCTCTATGAGGACAATGTAAGCGGCCGACTTTCCGATACCCTTTTTGAACAAATGCTCTGCGATTTTGAAGCCGAGTTAAGCGATTTGACAGAAATCATTTCCCAAGACCAGCAGGAACTTGAACGCATAAGCAGGGAAACCATCAACGCCGAAAAGTTTCTTTCCCTTGTCAGAAAATATACAGACTTTTCCGAGTTGACCCCTGCCATGATAAATGAGTTTGTAGAAAAAATCCTCGTCCACCAAGCCCAGGGCAAAGGAGCAAGCAGAACACAGGAAATTGAAATTTTCTTTAATTTCGTTGGCAAGGTGGACATTCCTCACAAGGCAGTTGAACTGACCGACGAAGAAAAGGCAGCGTTAGCGGAACAGGAACGCCGCCGAGCAAAAAAAGCAGAATACAATCGACGCTATATGGAAAAGAAACGCAGACAATGGAAAGAACAGCAGGAACAGGAACAAGCTAAGCAACTGCCCCCTGCCGCCGAGCAGAAAGGAGAACACATAGCATGAGCTAATTCATGCTTGACGGTCAAGAGCCGGAAAAAACGGAAATCACACGATAGGAGCCGCCCGGACGAGGAATGGTTCGCCGGGGCGGTTTCTATTTGAAAATCCCCATTTTCCCAAAGTCAAGAGCCGGGAAAAATCCATCAAAAATGCCCCTCTCTCCAAACGAGGGCGCAGAAAGGAGCATTTATGCGAACAGGGCTTACCAAGCAGGAAAAGACCACCGACATTTGGTTTGACGAGAAAGACCCGCTTATCCATATCCGCACCCACAACACCGCCTTGAAGAAACGGCTTGCCGCCTATGCCGAGCAGCACCCCGATGTGTGCCGCCAGACCGACGCAGACCCGGAAACGGGCTGCATGGAGTTTGACATTGAGAAAGGCCGCTTCTCTTTCCGTCTGACCGCCCCATACAGCGAGGAACGCCGGAGAGCTGCCAGTGAAGCGGCAAAAGCTGCCGCAAGCGGCTTTATCAAAGGCATGGTATAATTTTTTTGAAAAACTTTTCTCTTTCATTTAGTATTTGCCGCTAAAACCGTAGTATATAGGTGAAGCCGGAAAGGAGGTGGCGCGATGATTGATGATGAAAAAATTATCGAGTTGTTTTTTAAGCGTGACCAGCAAGCCATACGGGAATTGGACATTAAATACGGAAAAATCTGTCACAATCTCTCGTACAACATTGTGAACAGCAGGCAGGACGCGGAGGAATGTGTCAACGACGCTTACTTAGGCGCATGGAACGCCATTCCCCCGGTACACCCTAACCCGCTGCTCAGCTACATCGTGAAAATCGTTCGGAACATTTCACTCAAAATCTATTGGAGAAAGGAAGCGGCCAAACGAAGCGGACACTATACGATTGCCTTAGCCGAAATTGAGGGCTGTATCGCAGACCAGAAAACTGTGGAAGATGAAATTGAAGCCAGAGAGTTAGCTCGTATCATTGAGGCATTTTTGGATACGCTGACCGAAAAACAGCGCATTATCTTCATGCGCCGCTATGCGTATGCAGATACCTATGCGGACATAGCAAAGCGCGTAGGTATCTCTGAAAAAAATGTATCCGTCCGGCTCACTCTGATCCGTCAGAAGATGAAACAATACTTGATAGAACAGGAGGTTTTTGTATGAACGCTAAATTGTTTTCCGAAGCCATGAGCGAAGTCAACGACAAATATTATGAGGAAGCCGAAAACTACCACTGCCCAAAAAACAGGTGGATAAAGTTCGCCTCTTTAGCTGCTTGCGCCGCCATCGTATTAGCAGTACCATTTGCGACATTGTGGAAACAGTTTCCGGGACAAACTATGCCACAGCCAGATTATAATCCCCCAATCATTACAAACCCAAATGGACAGTCGGACAATACCGAACAGGCTATAAGCCTTAATATCAATGAAATTGCCATTCCTGATACCGTAATTGGTAATATCAATCTTTCCGGAGACGATTTTACCGCAATATCTTATGAAGAACTGCTCAATTATTTTGATGTATCTCTTCCGATTTCAGAAACGCTCCCCTATCTTACACTCCAGAGCAAAGATTTTGGCATCTTCCAGTCAGAAAATCGTGATGTTTATTATGATGGAAATTCTGTTGTGTTCCAAAATTCCGATGGAACGCAGAGTGTCAATATCGTCCTGTCAAAAGTGTTTAAGCACACTTATGATATTTTTGATTTAAGTGATGACGAACTCAAGTTTACAGATATCAATGGTAGGGAGTTGGCTGTTTTCCACTACAAAAATGAAAACGGAGCAGAATGTTATTATGCTGAATTCTTGCAAGATGATGTTGCTTTCATAATCAGTTCGGAAAATATATCTGCGGAGGATTATGCGAAATGCCTGCAAGCATTGGTCAATAAAACACAGCAAAGCAGTAACTCTGTCCACACTATCACAGGTGAAATTATGGCAATCGACCCATACGCAAATCATATAGGAATTCGTTTGGACGAGGATAAGGCCCCGGAATACAGCCGCGGGTACGGGATTGATCTACCAGACGGACAATCTGCTGACGGATATTCGCTTGGTGACCGTGTAGAGGTAACATATACAGGGGAGCCAGCAACAATTCTAACAATATGGGCAGAGCAATTTGTGGATATTACTTTACTTCCATAAAGGCAAAAAATATAACAAGGGGCAGCCGAGAAATCGACTGCCCCTTTTCTATATCCATGAGCAGAAAGGAGCGACCAGCTATGACGAAACCAAGAGAAAAAACATGCGAGGAATTGACCGCCGAGATTGAGGACGGAAAGAAGAAAATCCTGCAGTTTGAGAACTGGGAAAAGGTGCTACGGCAAAAGCTGTCTCAAGAGGAACGCCGGACGCGCAGCCACCGGCTGATCGTCCGGGGCGCAGTCTTTGAGAGCATTGTGCCGGAAGCAAAGAACATGACCGACGAGGAAGCCACAGCACTTCTCCGACTTGCTTTGACGAGTGAACCAGCGCGGGAGTTTTTGAAAAAACGAGCCGAGAAAACGACAAGCTAAATAATCCCTTGGCAACAAGGGCGCACTTATACACCCTTGCGGGCGTGTGCGCTCTGCCGAGGGCTTATCTCCGCACAGGGAACTTTCCCCGCGCTCCGATATGGCGGCTTTGCCGCAACAAGGGGCTGCACCCCTTGCGCCGCTTACGCGGCTATCCCTGCACACCCACAAAAACGGCACACCCGCCTTTGGCGTCTGTACCATTTTTGCGGGTTTTGTTATCCTATCCGGGAGGTGATACCCATAGCCATTTACCATTGTAACATCAGCATTGTCAGCCGGGGCAAGGGCAAATCAGCCGTTGCCGCAGCCGCCTACCGAAGCGGTGAAAAGCTGACAAACGAGTGGGACGGAATGACCCACGACTACACCCGCAAAGGCGGTGTTGTCCATACCGAAATCCTGCTGCCGCCCCATGCCCCGCCCTCTTTCTCTGACCGTTCAACCTTGTGGAACAGCGTGGAGCTTTACGAGAAAGCTGGGAACGCCCAGCTTGCCAGAGAGATTGACGCGGCGCTCCCCATAGAGTTATCCAGAGAGGAACAGATCCGGCTTGTCCGGGAATACTGTTCCTCTCAATTTGTTTCCAGAGGAATGTGCGTCGATTATGCCATTCACGACACCGGCAAGGGCAATCCCCATTGTCACATCATGCTTACCATGCGCCCCTTTGACGAGCGCGGCGCGTGGGCGGCGAAGTCCAGAAAGGAATATGACCTTGACGGGAACGGCGAGCGTATTCGCTTGCCAAGTGGCAGATACAAGACGCACAAAGTTGATCTGACCGGCTGGAACGACAAGGGCAACGCCCTCTTGTGGCGAAAGGCATGGGCTGACCTTACCAACGACTTTTTGGAGAGGAACGGAAGCCCGGAGCGTATCGACCACCGCAGCAACGCCGAGCGCGGCATTGACGAGATACCCACCGTCCACATGGGCGTGGCGGCTTGCCAGATGGAGAAGAAAGGTATTGCCACCGAGAAAGGCGAACTGAACCGAAATATCCAAAAGGCAAACCGCCTTATCCGGGAAATCCGGGCGCAGGTTGGGAAGCTCAAAGAGTGGATTGCCGACCTGTTCAAAGCGCGGGAAACCGCCCCGGAACAGCCGCAACAATCCCCCGGCCTTGCAAATCTGCTGATGAAGTATTTGAGCGTTCAGAGAGAAAAGAGCCGGAAGTATTCGCAGCGTTGGCAACAACAGCACACAGCCGATGAACTGAAAACCATAGCGGCAGCGGTCAACTATCTTTCCGAGCATGGTATCTCGACCCTTGACGAGCTGGACGCAGCCCTTTCCTCTGTCAGCGAACAGGCCGACACTATCCGGGCGGGAATGAAAACCGCCGAGGAACGCATGAAGAAGCTGCAAAAGCTGATTGAATACGGGAAGAACTACACCGAGTACAAGCCCGTTCACGATGAGCTGAAAAAGCTGCAAAACGGCTGGACAAACAAGCGCGACAAGTACGAGGAAGCCCACCGCGCCGAGTTGACCCTATGGAACGCAGCGAGCCGCTATCTCCATGCAAATCTGCCGAAAGGGACAAAGACCTTGCCTATCTCTGAATGGGAAAAAGAGTACGCCACTCTCAGCGGGCAGAGAACAGCGGAATATACCAAGCTGAAAGAAACCCGCGCCGAGGTTGCCGAACTGCACAATATCCGCAAGTGCGTTGATATTGCGCTGAAAGCCGACCAGCCGGAGCAGACCCGCGCCAAGCGGCATGAACAGGAGCGATAAGGAAAAGGACGGGCAAGCTGTCCAGCTTGTCCGTCCTAAATGCTTTCCGATAAACCGGGATTTGCTTTTACCATTGTAGCTTACATTTACCAGAGGCACTCCTAAATTCCCAACGCAGATAATATCTGCTCTTTCCATCTAAGGCTATTGTACCGGATGGAGAGTGTTCATTGAGTTTTAATATGGGGTGCTTCTTCTTATCCAGCAAAAGGACCTCTATATTCCCTTTCGACAATTGTGTATCTAACAAAAATGAATATGTCCTGCTCTCGTAAAATCTTCCCATGTGCCTAACCCATCCAGTACAAGAATCCAGGGTAACCCTATCTCCGTTTTTGCCAGGCACAAACACAAATAAAATCGCTCTTATACATTTTGTTGTCGCAATTGCCCCCAAATAGTATGGAAATCCCTTAAAAATCATATATCGCACCATCTTTATGATAACTTCCAATTTGTTGTTTTTATTATACTTAGAAACTATGAACAATTCAACCGAAGAAAGCGAGGTATCAACCATGTATTACACCCAAGAACAGATAGACCGGGCGAACCAAGCCGACCTTGTTTCCTTCCTGCAATCACAGGGCGAGCAGCTTACCCGCGCCGGGAATGAATACCGCTGGAAACGGCACGACAGCTTGACCGTCCGGGGAAACAAATGGTACAGGCACAGCCAGAGTAAGGGCGGCGGCCCCGTTGATTTTGTCATGGAGTTTTTCGGCAAGAGCTTTACCGAAGCCGTGGAACTTCTCACAGGAGAAAAGGGAGCCGCACCGCCGCCGGACAGACCTTGCCCCGCGTCCCTTTCCGACTTCCGGCTACCGCCCCCAAACAGCGACAACCGAACAGCGAGGAACTACCTTACAGCAGCCCGCCACATTGATGAAGATGTGACGGGCTTTTTCTTTGCCCGCGGCGATATTTACGAGGACGCAGCCCACCACAACGCCGTATTTGTGGGGCGGGACGAGGACGGAATACCGCGCTACGCCCACAGCAAAGGAACGGCGGGAAACTTCCGGCTTGATGTGAAAAGCAGCGACAAAGCCTTTAATTTCTGCTACCGGGGCGAGGGCGACAGGCTTTTTGTCTTTGAAGCCCCCGTTGACCTGCTCTCTTTCCTCTGCCTGTTCAAAAAGGCATGGCAGAAGCAGAGCTATTTGTCATTGGGCGGCGTGGGAGAAAAAGCCCTGTTGCGTTTCCTCTCTGACCGCCCGAACATCAAGACCGTTTACCTCTGCCTTGACAGCGACCAAGCAGGAAACGACGCTTGCAGCCGCCTTGCGGAGCTTGTGCCGGAGGGATATACCGTCCACCGCCTTGTGCCGCTGTTTAAGGACTGGAACGAGGTATTGCAGCACCGGGCAGAAATCACAGACGGGAAGTATATCCGGGAAGCGGTTTACGGCTTGAAAGAGCCGCCGCAGGAAAAAACCGTCGAGATTATCCGCATGAGCGAGGTTGACACACAGACCGTTGAATGGCTATGGGAGCCGTATATCCCCTTTGGGAAAGTAACCATTGTGCAGGGCAACCCCGGCGAGGGCAAGACCACCTTTGCCCTACGCCTTGCCGCCGCCTGTACCAACCGCAAGCCGTTCCCACACATGGCGGCGCATGAGCCGTTCAATGTGATTTACCAGACCGCCGAGGACGGTTTGGGCGACACAATCAAGCCCCGCCTTATGGAAGCCGAAGCAGACCTTGACCGCGTTCTTGTCATTGACGAGAGCAAGCAGGGGCTTTCCCTTTCCGACGAGCGCATAGAGAGGGCTATCCGGCAGACCGGGGCGCGGCTGATTATCCTTGACCCCATACAGGCGTATGTGGGCGAGAAAACCGACATGAACAAGGCCAATGAGATACGCCCCATGTTCCGCCGCCTTGCCGAGATTGCCGAGCGTACCGGGTGCGCCGTTATCCTAATCGGACACCTCAACAAAGCCGCCGGAGGACAAAGCGCCTACCGGGGCTTAGGCTCTATCGACTTCCGCGCCGCAGCAAGGAGCGTCCTGCTGATCGGACGCGTGAAGCGGGAGCCGAATGTGCGCGTTATCGTCCATGACAAATCTTCCCTTGCGCCGGAGGGCAAGCCCATAGCCTTTTGCCTTGACCCGGAAACGGGCTTTTCGTGGATAGGCGAGTATGACATTACCGCCGATGAGCTGCTGTCCGGCGCGGGCGGCAACACCGCCACCAAGACCGAACAGGCGGAACGGCTGATACTTGACCTGTTGGCAGACGGAAAAGAGCTTGCCAGCGAGGACATTGTAAAGGCCGCAGCCGAAGCCGGAATATCCGAAAGGACGGTGCAGAACGCCAAGCGCAACATGGGCGGCATTTTGGGCGCAAGGCGCGTCGGCGGTCAATGGTACAACTTCATCAAGAGGAAGCAGCCACCCGAACCCGCAAGCTGAAAGTGCAAAGTGCAGACCCTTTGCGCTTTGCACTTTCGCGCTTTCAGAGTTTTAGAAGAATGACTACAAGCCCTTGTGCGCCGCAGCATAAGGGCTTTTTTCATGGAAAGGAGAGCCTATGAGCAATAAAACCAGCACCGCCGCAAACGCTTCCCCTCTGACCGTAAAGGAAGCAGAGCAACCCGATATTGTGAAGAAAATCGGAAACACGACCTATCGGGTGAAAATCCACTTCAGCACCACCAGCAAGGAAACTATGAGCGATAAAATCAAGCGGCTCATTATGAACGATTGCGGGAAAATTTCTTAAAACCACCTTGACAATATGTATCAGAAGATACCCTCCTGTCCGCTATGGAGAACACAGGCAAGGATGATATTCCCGATAAAGCGGAGCGAAAAGGTCTTGGCACGCCTGCGACCAGGGCGGCAATCATCGAAAAGCTGGTGGCAGCCGGATTTGTGGAACGCAAGGGCAAGAGCCTGATCCCCACAAAAGCCGGTATCAACCTTGTCACGGTCCTGCCGGAGCCGCTGACCTCTCCCATGCTGACCGCAGAATGGGAACAGAAATTAACGGAGATCGCAAGGGGCGGCGCTGATCCGGGTACTTTCATGGACGGTATCTGTACGATGGTCCAGGAAATCGTGTCCACCTATTCCTGCATTTCCGAGGATGGCAAAAAGCTGTTTGCCCCGGAGAAGGAAGTGATCGGTACCTGCCCCCGCTGCGGCCAGCCGGTTTATGAGGGCAAGAAGAACTTTGCGTGTTCGGATCGGTCCTGCGGTTTCGTCCTCTGGAAAAATGACCGCTTCTGGACGAGCCGCAAGAAGGAGCTGACAAAGAAGATGGCAACGGACCTTCTGAAAAAGGGACGTACCAATGTCAAGGGAATGTGGTCTGAAAAGAAACAGGCTGCTTATGACGCTGCGGTGATCTTGGATGACACGGGTGGCAAATACATCAACTTCAAACTGGAATTTCCGAAAAGAAAGGAAGGTGTCAATGGCAGAAAATAAGACTTTGGAACATTTACCCGAAGTGAGGGCGGCGGTGACTGTCCTCTCCCCGGAGGACCGGGAGGTGCTGGCGGCGGTGCAGACCTCGCCCTTCAAGCTGACAACACCAGAGCAGTTTAAGGAGTTTGCGGACAACATTGACTATTTCGTATTTGAGCCCAATATCCACGATCTGAACGATCTGGGGTGGCGGTATCTGGCACAGCACATGGATATGCTGCTGCCCCCAGAACTTCTGAAAGCAATCGACCCTGTTCCGTTTGGCAAGTACGCCATGCAGGAGGAACAGGGGCATTTTTCGGAACACGGATATATTTCTCTTTCCGGCGACGAGTGGAACCATGAACGCCCTGCGGAGCCGGAGAAAATGCCTTCCATCCGGGAACGGCTGGAACAGGGCAAGAAGGAATGTGCGGAGAAAAACAAGGCGCAGCCCCACAAGGAAAAGTCTGCGCCGGAACTGTAAGGAGGTGCTGATATGCCATATTACGATCACGACAAGGATTATCCCTTTGCCGCCTTTATCACCAATCTTGGGAAATATAACGAGGGCGAGCTTGTGGGCGAATGGGTGAAATTTCCCACCACCGCCGAGGAACTGAAAGAAGTGTTCAAGCGCATCGGGATCGGCCAGAAGGATGACTTCGGCCAGCCGTATGAGGAATGGTTCATCACGGACTATGACTGCTATGTAGACGGTCTTTACAGCAAGCTGGGTGAATATGAAAGTCTGGACGAACTGAATTATCTGGCGTCGAAGCTGGATGAAATGAGCGAAAGCGAATACGCACAGTTTCAGGCCGGTATGAAAATGGGCGACCATTGTGGCAGCCTGCAGGAGATCATCAACCTCACCGAGAATCTGGATTGCTATGAGGTTTACCCCGATATCCATGACTATGACGATCTGGGCCGCTATTACATCGAAGAACTGGACGTTATGCAGGTGCCAGAGCATTTGCAGAATTACATCGACTATGAGGCCTACGGCCGGGACGTTGCGTTGGAGGAAAACGGCACCTTCACGGATCAGGGCTATGTGCGTGATACAGGCGATAGCTTCCATGAGTATTATGACGGCGATCGCGGCAGTATCCCGGACGAGTACCGGGTGATGGCCTTCCAGGATGATCTTCCCGAAGAAGAAAAATCCGAGTGGGCTATGGATATCGCCTTTGACATGGATGAGTTTTTCCGTCAGAACGATCCGCAGTATGCAGCGGAGCACCCAGAGGCGCACGCCGCAAAGGAAGAACTTTACGAAAACCTGATGGTGGGACGCATTTCTGCGCTGGATGAAAAGCTGGCGGCGCTGGGGCAGACGCAGGAAGACTATCTTCCTTCGGAGATTGAAAAGTTCAAGGATGCCACGGGCTATGAAGAATTTCTTGATTTTGATCCGGCGGAGGTCAAGGCCGCTTTGGATGACTCGGAGAAGTCCCATGCGGATGAAATGCTGTCCGCTGCGGAGAAGGTTGCCTCGGAAAAGATGACTGTGCTTGTAGTGGAACCTATGAAGGAACCCTATGTGAAGGAGATCAACCCCGATCTTCATTCCCTGCAGGCGGAGGTCGGCGGAGACATTGGCGCAACTTATCCCTATTCTGACCCGGTGGCGCTGGTTTGCAATGATGAAGGAAAGCTCATAGGGCTTGATCTGAACCGTGGGCTGCGGGATGAAAATGGAGAAATTTATGATATCGTAGCAGGGACTTTCCTGGTGGTTGGACTTGGTGAGGAAGATTTTGCGTCCCTGTCCCCGGAACTGATCCAGAAATACACGGAACAGTTCAAAACGCCGGAACGATTTATGCAGATCAATGGCAATATCGTTGTTCTCCCTGTCCCGGCAGAGAAGCAAGACCTCGCTTATCTGCCAGACCGTTTTGAAACTGGCGAACGTGTGCAGACTCCGAGGGGCAGCTTTCAGGTGACGGCTATGAGCCGGGAGCAGATGGAGGCAGCCGGGTATGGCGTCCACCATATTTCCGATGATGGAAAGTATCTTATCATGGGAAACGGTACACGGGCCTTTGCCGTGGCAGCGGAGCAGCCGGAAAAGGACAATCCTCTCCGCACCGCTGAAATGACGCTGGAGGATGACTACGGCATGATCGACGGCGTTATCAACAACGGCAGACGCGGCGAAGAATTGGAAAAAGCCCAGGAGTATGCAGAGCGGACAACGCCGGAGAAGCCTTCCATCCGTGAGAGGTTGGAGGACGCAAAACGGGAGTGTGCCGAGCACAAGCCCCCGGAGGGCAAGAAGACCGGCCGTGATGTGCCGGAGCATGACTGCCTATGAGTCGAAGCAAGAAATGGCGGCTGGAATGGGCGTTCTTCCTGGGTGAGAACGGCAGGCGGCAGTATAACCATATCTGTAAAAAATGTGTTCACGGCTGCAAGCAGAGTTTCCGGGCGTGTCTGGTCGCTTGCCCGCATTACAGTTCCAAACGGGCTGAGAACTGTGAGAATAAGGGTGGAAAAGCCACAGAATAATCCCCTGTATTCGCAGTTTCAAAGAGAACCTATATGACTTGCAGATGCTATCCTAGATAGAGGATATCCTCTTTTTGGCATGCCGATTTGTTTGATTTTATGGGATTTGATATTTACACTATGACAGTTAGAAGTTCCATTTCATAGACAAATGGTAAAGCAGACGCCGGGCACGGCGGCCATATGCCCGCTTGCGTCCGGCATTCTTTTTTGCCCATTTCTACGCATTAAGAACAGCAATTTGACCGGTATAGAATAGTTGTCTGTCCGCATTACAGTTCCAAACGCTCTAAAATTTGTGAGGATAAGGGTGGGGAAACCGCAGAATAATCCCCTGTATCCGTATTTTCAAAGGGAGCCTTTATGATTTTTCATGTGTCGGTCTGCTTGCTGGCACATGAAGAAAAAGGCTTGATTTCAAACACTTTCTGTCACGCAAAACGGGAGTACAACTTTTCGGTTCATCCGATTGGCTGTACTCCCACTTTTTTTATTTGTTTTCGTCATTATCAGGTTTTTCCGTTTCCGCTACACTTTCTATCATGTCAACGACTACGGCATTAAGCTGTGCGGCGCTCTGCGATGTAATGACTGGTCGCCCGGTATCCTTTTCAATATCCTGTCGAACCTGACCGGCATAGCTGCCGCCGCGACGGGCAATCTTTTGACTTTCAGAAAAGCCTTCCGGCTGATGTGCTTTTGACAGTTCTGTGGTTGTTGCCTCTGCCAGCATATTCAGAACAATTTCCATCGTGCTCATATTATCACGAAGGTTTTCTTTTTTCAGACCTTTCAGCTTCTTATATTGCCGAGTAGTCATGCCGGACCATGCTTTCGTAATCTCATCGGTGAGAATGGCATATTCTTTGCCTTGCTGTACGCCGCGCTCCTGCCATTCCGCGGTAAGCTCATTACGGACACGGATAGAAAGAAGTCGCTGATGAATCCAGTCTGTATCATATCCCTTTTTTTGATAGGTCTCTAATGCACGGTCGATTGCCTGTTCCGGGTCAATCGTTTCTTCAATGCGTTCACGGCCGACCTGCGCAAGCCAGAGTTTGAACGGTTCAGCCTTAGGTGATGGGATGGACTGAATAATGCGTAAAATCTGTTCAGCCGTTGCCGCCAACACTTTACGCTTTTTGCCTGTTGCACCCATCATTGCTACCTGGGGACAATTTGTCCCCAGGTAGCTTGCAAGCTGTTCATCACGCTTACGCATTTTTTTGAGGTAGTCTGTTGGATTAGAGCTATCTGTCAGGACAGCAATAACATCCACAACAGAGAAATACCATTCTTCTTGTTCTTCGTCCCATGCGGTGCGTATTTTTCTATCTTCAAAAAGCTGGATGGAATTATTCTCGTCCATGTGCTTCAACCTCCTTAGAGTATGTATTTTAATTTTAACATGAATGTGTTTCTATTTCCATATGAGAAGAAAATTTCGCCATAGTGGGTATTGTTGGAATGTTCATGCGTTTTATTGCCATACTAAAAAGCCCGATTCAAACACTTTTTATTACGCAAAATGGGAGTACAGCTTCTCAATTCATCTGACTAGCTGTACTCCCATTTTTTTGCTTATTTTCAGAACCGAATTCCTAATAAACCGCCATCCTCTTGTTCGTCTGAAATGCGAAGGACAATACTGCTGTTGAATTGATGGGTAAACTCATCATCAAATTCCTGATATGGTATCATATCAGAATTGATAAGGCATATATATTGAAATCCGAGTTCACTACTTTTTAACAGAGCAAGCATCAATGCTCTTGCAACTTGCCGCTCATCTACTCCATCAAAAATTGTACTATCATGCACCAGAAAGTCAGGATATTGAGTCCTTGAATGTCCAAGTTCAGCAAGAACCATATCATAGCAGAAAACCTTCATGTAGTTTACGCCTTGACTTCGAGAGCTCTTAATATCAACGCCAAAAGAATATCCATTTTCATTCAAATCAATCGTCAGTGTACCAGCTTCACGATATAAAAATTCCGTATTCGCCTTAAATAAAGAAATAGCTTGTTCACGAGTTTGGATTCTTTCGTTATAATCTTGGCGCGATTTTATCAAAAGCTCTTGACTTTCAATTTTTAAGTGGCTTTTACTATCTTCAATATATTCTGCTGATTCGAGCCTCTTTTTTGCGTCTTCCAAAAGTTGCTTTGCTTTTGCATATCGATCTTGAATGAGTATATACTCAGCTAATGCACCATGAGTTTCCAGTATTTTCATTCGTTCCGCCCGCTGAGAACTGAGATTCGCAATTTTTTCATTTAGCTCATCAATTTCTTTTCGCAGAGACATAATTTCACTATGGAGATATTCTTTACGATTTGTAACAATCGCTTTGTGAAAATTGATTACTTCGGAAAGTGGTCGAAGAATTGAGTCTTGAAACAAGACTCCCGCTTCAGCATATATTTTTTCAATATCAACAACGGGCAGGCTCGGTGTTTCATCACTATAACTTGTCTGATACCTTTCCAGTAGTTGTTGGCGAAGAACAAGCGTATTTGTGCATATATGAATCTGCTCAGTCAAATTATTAGCATCCTTAGAAATATCCTCATACTGGGGATGAACTTGAAAAGATTCTAACTGTTCTTTGAGCTTATCGACATCATTTTGGCGAGTGATAACTTCTGTACTTAGTTCTCCAATGTTTAGACTAAATGTTCCTATGACACCAGATTTTGCAGCTTGTTTGTAATCATCAATGCCTTTCTTCTTCTCCTTTAGACTCTGAAATTGAGAGGCGTATTCCATGCTTAGATTCAGAAAGTAAGCATTGCATACTTGTACGCTAGAAGCTTTTTGACGGGAGAAAAACTCAAATGCACTTTTATATCCTTCAACATTTTTGCGGATAGCATAAGAAATCAATTCTCGAAAGGATGGAACATGTTGCTGATTATTGTCAACTGTTTCAATACCATAGAACTCAGATAGCATTGCTCTATTAAAAGTGCCGGGTGAAACATAGTAACTATGTTGGGATTTATCATACTTACAGTCAAAGTTGAGAGATGATAAATCTCCGTCAATATAAAGTTTTCCTGGACAATCCGTAAAGCGTTCGATACTATATGCTTTCCCTTTGATATCTATTTCTAAGATGAAAGACCAGCCTTTAAGATTTTCATTCTTAAATACGGAATTTCGATTCACCTGAGAACCCAAGCAAAAATGTATGATCTCAACTAATGTTGTTTTTCCAGCGCCATTTCGTGTACGCTTTTCTTCGGTATCACTACCACGCTTACGATCCGCCAAAACAACATTAAAACCAGAATGAAACACTACCGGTTTGAATTTTGGATTATTGCTTCTAACTGAGTGAATCATTCTTACACCTCACAATCAAACCATCCTTTATAGTAATGGCATCAATTAAATACAGAAAATCTAACGTCAGCAAAAATTTCTCATAATTTGCTAAAGTTTCATGATTTTTAGATTTATCCCATAGTAACGATACGGTCTGCGGTTCAGAAATTTCATCTAATACGATGGCACCACAGTTTAATAAAGAATACTCAAGTTTTATATTTTTGTCCGGCAAAATCATTTTTCGAACACCTCACACTTTTCGAAAAAGTAGGTTAGTATGCCAAGACCTGCCGCTTTATAGGAAAAATCAGAATTATTCCCGCTTGCAAAAGTCCAAAGCTCATCAAAGATTTCATAGTTATCTAATCCACTCGACTTCAGGTCTCGATACTTTTGAGCCATAATATTAGTCAATTTTGCAGCAAATAACGGGTCCGGGTGTCTGTTTAAGTAATCTGCAATCGTGAAATTGCTGGATAACCCCATCGTTATATATCCTTGAACATCTATCAAAGAATTTTTCTTGATTTTCTCATCAATTTTCAACAGAGAAAAAGATGATGTTGTTTGCGCAGACGCTGTTGATGATACCAAATACTTTGCCAGTACTTCTAATTCAGCAAAGCTGTAAGAAATAGATTTTTCTTCTAATTTTTGTGTAACCCATTGTTCGTGTTGCGCTTTTAGAGCGAATAGTTCATTTGCTGGATATGAAGCCACATCCGTATCAATCTTTTTGTGACAGTTGCAGCAAAGAAAAATTAAATTTTGTTCACTATTTACGAAAGAAGAATCTTTAGTTGCGTCATATCGTGCAGCATCAGGCTTTTCACCATAAATATGAGCGTTTTCACCAACACATGCAGCAGAAGGGTTTCCAACATCGACCAAAATTGTCTTGCACATGGCACAACGATTTCCGCTTTTTGTATGTAGCAATCGCTCATCTCTCCTTGAAATAGTAGCCTTGTTCGACATCTTCTCACCCCAGTACATATAATAATCCATAATCATTATACTTTGGTTAGAAAGATAGGTCAATATAGCTTCCATTATTTCTGTTATAATTGAAAATCATGCGCATGGTTTAATTCTTTTGGAACGGCCAGCAGTGCATCCACATTTTGCTTGACGGTCTCGTATTTCTGGGCTTCGGTTCTTGCGGTTTTGTACTCCGCAAGAAGGCGTTCCTTTTCTGCGCTGAGATTGGCAAGCTCCGTTTTCATGC
This sequence comes from Gemmiger formicilis, assembly GCF_024462815.1. Lineage (GTDB taxonomy): Bacteria > Bacillota > Clostridia > Oscillospirales > Ruminococcaceae > Gemmiger. The sequence continues at coordinate 30,334 of NZ_JANGCG010000011.1, read as the reverse complement.
TTTCCGTTGTCGGCAGCGGTACAGCCCCCAGCCGTTTCAATTCTCTGGCGGCCGCTTCAAAAAGGATGATCTCGCTCTCATGCCCCCGCAGGAACTTTTCTTTATCATTCGATTTACGGTATCGGTCATAAAGTGGCTTTAGCTGACGGTAAGTTCCGGCATGCTTCATCACAAGGGCAAGTTCGGCACTTCTACTTTCTATCCGCTTGATCTCTGCATGAGCGGTATCCCTGCGTGCGGATATTGCGGTCAATTTGCTTTCCAGTTCTCCATAACTGCTTATCCCGTGTTCGGTCAGGAAATTCATGGTCTTGGCGGCTTGTTTCAGATTGTTCAGCTTCGCCCAATGGGTGAAGCCTGCGCTCTGCTGTGCCTTGATATTGTTCTGGATATCAATGAGCAGACTGATTTTTCCGTTTTGCTGTTTCGGCTGGCGGGAAGGTCTGGAGCGTCCGGCAATTCGGGCGGCAAGGGCTTCTTCGGTGTAGTCCATCCCCAAAGTTTTCAGACGGGTAAACCGTTCCTGATCCGGCGCTCTGGCGGAGATATATTTGCCCCGCTTGATCTCATAGCCTTCTCTCTGCAGGCAGCGAAGCAGTTCTTCTAAATCGGGACAGGCTGGCAGGAGCCGGTCAATGGCCGCTTTCAGCTTTGCCTTATAGCTGGTGCCGTTCTGCGTAGCCTGATGTTCAATATAGCTCTTGCCCTTGTCCTGTCCTGGGATGATGACAGACAGACCGTGTTCCTTGCAAAGCCGATCCGAGGTGCGGCGGATATAGTGATAACTCCGCTTGTTGGAATGATAGTGCTTATGATCCGCAAAACTGACCGCATTGAAAATCAGGTGGTTATGAACATGATTTTTGTCTATGTGAGTGGTAAGTACAAATTCATACTTGCCACCCAGGATTTCTTTTGCAAGCTCCATGCCTATTTCATGGGCCTGTTCCGGCGTAACCTCCCCAGGCTGAAAGGCTTGGATCAGGTGGCGCCCCAGGTTCGTTCCCTTGTCGATGGCATGGCGGCGGGTCCAGGCAAATTCAATATCTGCCGTTTCGGCGGCGCAGCCATAGGAGGATACAAGCAGCTTTCCGTCCGTCTTTTCCGGGTTGCAGATATAGTCAATGGCGGCTTTCAGCGTTGACTTGATAGGATGCGTCTTTGTAACTGCCATATCTCGTCCAGCCTTTCCCGTATCTCGTCCATATCGGCCTGATACGCAGGACCTCCGGCGTTGATCCGCTTGGCTATCTGGTTGATGTTCCTGCCGATGGCGGACAGTTCCGAGGTAAACGCTTTGATCTCCGTGGTGTCGGTGTAGATGATATACCCGTCAATCGCCATCTTTCGGAGGTAGGCGCCATATCTGCGTGTCGGTAACTGGCTCATTTTTTCGTCTATGAGCCGTTTTTCATCCTCCGTGACATAGAATTTCATTTGAATATTCCGCTTTCGGTTTGCCATTCGCCGCCTCCGTTCTTCATAAGGGTTTGGGACTATCCCAACAAGCAATTTTGAATTTCCGGGTAAGGGACCTGAAAATCTCAAAATTCGCAAGCGGGTACTCGCTTGCTGTGCTTGCTATCGTAACCCTTCCCTCGTTTTCCCCTCTATCAATACTACAATTTGAAACGGAGATTTTGGCTGCATTGTACCGAGATATGAGCACAAATATATGATAGATATATCATGCCTTGTATTCTTCGAACAAATGAAATATAATAAGAAATGTTGTCGGAGGTGCAAATATGGACTATATGACACTCAAAGAGGCAAGCGAGAAATGGGGCGTTTCGTCCCGTCAAGTCAACTATTACTGCGTCGAGGGCCGTATTCCCAGCGCTGTGAAAATGGCCGGTGTTTGGTTGATCCCCAAGGAAACAGACAAACCCGCTGATAGACGATATAAAAAGCAGGTGAAAAACGAAAATGAAAATTCTGTTGGTTGAGGATGATTTGGAAATCAGCAAGTTATTAGCTGAATTTTTGCAGGAAAATGGATATGAAGTTTTTTGCCAATATGACGGGCTTCATGTATTGGATTGCCTGCGGGAAAATAATATCGACTTGATTTTGCTTGATATTATGCTTCCATATCGAAATGGTGATACCGTACTTACAGCGGTAAGAGAATGTTCTACGGTTCCAATCATCATTATTTCTGCCAAAGGAACAACGCAAAACAAAATAGATTTACTGCGTCTCGGTGCAGATGATTATATTACAAAACCGTTTGATATGGAGGAAGTTCTGGCCAGAATTGAAAGTAATCTCCGTCGAGTGCAGTTTCAAAAAGATACTCCTACCTATTTACGTCATGGCGATTTGATTTTGGATTTGAACGATAATACCGCCTTTTTGCAAGGCAGCGAATTGACTTTGACGGCAAAAGAATTTGCAATTTTAGAGTTGCTGATGAAATACCCGGATAAAATATTCTCAAAAGCAAATTTATTTCAAAGTGTTTGGAACACCGAGTATATCAGTGAGGATAACACATTAAATGTTCATATAAGTAATCTCCGTAACAAATTAAAAGCCGTTTGCCCGGACAAGGACTTTATTGATACTGTTTGGGGTATTGGATACCGTTTACACAAAGCCAGAGATTAGACCTCTGGCTTTAGACATTTTTTAGAGATTTCTGTTTGGATTTAAGAAATTCTTTATGATTGCCTCTTACAATCAATCATAAAGGAGGTTGATAACATGAGTTCCATCATTTTACAGGCACATAGTCTGACAAAAAAATACCGGCATACTGTTGCCTTAGATCATATTGACTTGCAAATTGAGAAAGGGAAAATCTACGGTTTTATCGGTCAGAACGGAGCAGGTAAAACTACTTTTCTGCGATTGGTTACAGGGCTGGCATTCCCGACCAGCGGTACTTTAGGCTTATGGGGAAAGAGTTCGGCAAAAGATTTGCAGGAACAGAGAAAGCGGATTGGCTGCATGATTGAAACACCTGCACTATTTCCGGCCATGACAGCTTATCAAAATATGGAGATACAACGCATCCAACGCGGCATCCCCGATAAAACAGTGATTGAAAAAACTTTGAATGTGGTTGGCTTAAAGGACACTGGCAAAAAGAGTGTTCGCAATTTTTCTTTGGGTATGAGGCAACGGCTGGGAATTGCAATCGCTCTCTTGAACACGCCAGAATTTTTAATTCTCGATGAACCGATCAACGGACTTGACCCTGCCGGGATTGTCGAAGTCAGAAATTTGCTGAAATCCTTGAACAAGGAATATGGAATGACAATTTTGGTGTCCAGCCATATTTTGGAAGAATTATACCAAACTGCAACAGAATTTATTTTAATTGACAAAGGAAAAATCATTGAAGAAATCTCCGATCAAGAATTGAATGAACGGTGTAAACGGCATATTGCAATCAAGGCTACCGACCCGCAAAAGGCGCTGCTTGTGTTGGAAGAAAAACTTCATACAGAAAATTTCAAGTTGATGCCGGATGGGACAATTCGCCTGTACGATTATCTTGATGATTTGGAAAAAGTCGCGGCTGTTTTGTCGGATGCGCATATTCTCGTTACAGGGCTTTCTGTATCCGGCGATACATTGGAAGATTACTTTTTAAGTAAGATAGGAGGTTCAGAAAATGTTAAATCTCCTAAATACTGAGTTTTATAAACTGTTTCATAGCCGGTACTTTTGGGGGATTGTGACGTTTAATCTTTTTTTGAGCAGTGTGCTGCTGTTAGACAGTATTGGAGAAACATCCAGTCTATTCTTTGCATCGCTATATAATGTGCCTATTCTCTTTTTTCTGGCAATCGTCTTTTCTGCGTTGTTTGTTGGAAATGACTTTGGACAAAGAACGCTGCAATCATATATCATTGCAGGCCATAACCGAGGACAAGTATTACTTGCAAAACTGATTGCCTATCAAATAGCCTGCATAACGATTTTAGCTTTACCATTACTGGTACATGGATTGATTGGTAGGGTTTGCTTCAAAGAAAGTTTCGTGAGTGTTAGCGGCAATCTCTATACCGTTTTGGCAGTTGTAGTTTCTTTATTTGCAATGTGCCTGTTGCCGTTCTTCTTTGCGCTTCTGTTTCGTGATATAGGAAAAACTTTAGCTGTCCCAATGGTTCTCTTTTTCCTAATGATATTCTTGATGAATGGAGATCAGGCACTCTTTATTTCGCGAATATTGCCAATGGGACAGCTCCGACTGATTGCATTGCAGCAATTTACCCCATCTATGGTACAATTTGTTTTCACAGATTTTTTGTGGATATTCATTTTATATTTTGGCGCTTATTTGGGATTTAGGCATTCCGATTTGAAGTGACAGGGAGGTATCGAAATGAGTAATCTATTAAAAATGGAAAGATACCAATTATCACATAATTTCTTGTATTGGTGTGGCATGGTAGGCATCTTTCTAATTGGCTTTTTTACGGCAGAAACTTATGTCCCGGAAGTTATGGGAACAACCGGCGGGGCGGCTACTTCCCTTGCGGATATTTTTAACGGAATGGTTTATGACTCTACATTTCTTCTCATTCTGATGTCCAGTATTCTAGCTTTGATTTTAGGACAGGAGTTTTCTTATCGGACAGTAGATCTTGAAATAACTGCGGGCCATTCCAGAAAATCAATCTTCTTTTCAAAGGTAATCACATATTTGATTGCGTTTAACGTCATGGCTCTTGTTTATCCCATTGCCGGGTGTATAAGAGAATTTTTCAGATTTGGATTTATTGACGGAGGAAACTTTATTTATCAGGCTGCTAAGGCGGTTCTATACTCTTTACTTTTGAACAGTGCTACTTTTTTCATTGCAATCTGGATTTGCTTTTCACTGCGTAATTCTGCAAAAGCGATTGCTGTTACAGCCGTTACAACGTTTGTACTTAGTCTTTATCTGGGTTTTGGAATGATGTTGAAATTTCCAGTAGCTTTTTTGCCAACTTATCAAATAAGGGAGGCAGTTACCAGCACAGCAATCTTCCAACCATTCCCGATTTTGATTGGAATTGTTTGGGTTGTTACGTTGTTGATTTTATCATGGTGCAGCTTTCGGAAATGTGAATTAAAATAGATTTCAATTAGAAAACGGAAAGAAGGAGGTGTCTAAAATAGAGCTACTGCTATTGATTGTATTTTTGCTGTTGCTTATCTTGCTATTCAAATATCTTCAAACAAAACGGCAAATCCGCAATCTATCAAAACAGATAGCTGAATTGGTAAATGGCAAATCCGAGAAAATGCTGGACATCTCTTTAATTGACAAAGATTTGGAACAACTGGCAGGAATACTAAACCAGTATAACGATAATCAAAGGCAGTTGATTGCCAGTACGCTTCGCCACGAAAACTATCTGAAAGAGTCGATTGCAAATATTTCACATGATCTACGGACACCATTGACCGTTATACTCGGACATTTACAGCTATTAAGAAAAGAAACTCTGACAGACAAGCAGGAACAGCGAATAGAAACCATTTTTCACAAAGCAGAAAGAATGAAAGAATTGGTACAGACTTTTTATGACCTGTCTATTTTGGATGCCGAGCAGATAACACCCCGGCGAGAAGATTTTAACCTGTCTAATTTGCTGATAAATCTTATTACAGAGAATGCTCCTGCATTGGAAGCAAAAAATATATCACCTGAAATTGATTTGCCACCCCATTCTGTCTATCTCAATTCTGATTACAGCATGGTGGAAAGGATTTTACAAAATCTACTGACAAATGCGATACGTTATTCATCCGGCGACATAAAAATGGGCTTAAAGCAGACAAGGAAAAATAGGGCTATTTTCACGATTAAAAATCCGATAGATAGCAAAACTGAAATAAATCCCGCCCGCCTCTTTGAACGATTTTATACAGGGGACGCATCCAGACACAACAGTGGTACAGGAGTAGGACTTGCGGTTGTAAAGTTACTGACGGATAAACTAGGCGGCAATGTTTCTGCTGAAATTAAATCCAATGTATTGACTGTGACACTCGAAATCCAATAATTTTTCATTCATCTGCCGGACGACGGCAAAAGAAAAAAAGCCGTCGTTCGACAGACACTACCCATGCTTATTTATCGCTGCGGCGGCTTTGAACAAATCAAGGCCGCCGTTCTTTATGCCCTCAACAAAGGAGTGATGCCCATACGCTGACATGGCGGCTTTAGGAGGGAGCCGCCATGAAGCACACTGACCACCGACAAATTCAGACGATATTTGCACTATCGACAAAAAAGCCCGGCCACCGAACCGGCCCCGTCTGGCAGGCAGCGCGAAAATTTTCAAAATGTAACTGAATACCGTATTTTTTGCGCTCGAATGGCTTTTCGCTGTCCGGGCGCTTTTTCATACCTATGGGGCTGGAACATCGGGCCATCATGGCCCGAACCTTGCCCCCGGTGCCGCTCCCCGCCCCGTTTCGCTCTGACCCACTGGCCTGAACGAAACGAAAGGAGCTTATCTATGAGCGGCAAGAAAATTACATATAATCCCCCCGCAACGAAGCCAAAACGGCCTATCGCTGAACGAGTAGTGAGCGAAAGGGGAAGAAAAGAACTGCCTCCCGGCACGAAGGGAGGTGAGAACTTGAAACCTGACCGCCACTACGAGCACAAGCAGCACGCCTTTGACAGCTACTGCAAGAAGGTGCTGAAATACGAGGCGTACAATGGCTATCGTGAGATCAGCCGCCGCCAGAAGTGTGAGGCATTGTTCAGCGAACTGTCGGAGGAGAAATTGGCCCAGCTTGCGGTTTATGACCGCTACTCCTGGGAATACACGGCCTTCCCCGTGGGAGGCGCTGTGATCCTGATTGAGGATGACCGGCTGGCCGAGGCGCTGAACGCCCTGCCCCAGAATAACCGGGACATCTTCCTGATGTACTGGTTCCTGGACATGGCAGACCGCGAGATCGCCGAGTACATGAACATGGCCCGCCGGACGGTCAACACCCGCAGGCAGAAAGCCTATCGGCTGCTGAAGGAGCTGATGGGAGGTGAAGCGGATGATTAAATCTGCGTGCACGCGGGCGTCGCTGATCCCTTATCCGGTGATCGCCGCCGCTGTCGGGGGCAACCCCGAAGCGGTGAACCGGGTAGTCCGGCACTATTCCGGCTATATCGCCGCGCTGTCTACGAGGACAAGCTATGACCTTGACGGTTTTCCTCGTCCCCAGGTAGATGAAGATTTGCGCCGGCGGCTGGAAACGAAGCTGATTATCTCCATCCTGGGCTTTGATCTGAACTGACCCAGGGCCGGGCGCTGCGTGTTTTCCCCCTTTCCACGCGGCGCCCCTATATAGCACCTTGACAAAGAAAGCCCGTTGGGAGGCCAACGCCGCAGTATAAGGCAAACGGATACATTCCTGTTTGTGCCGAGCCATACGGTCGGTGCGCCATGACCTCGTTTCAAGTCCGCAGGACGGGACCACTGTAACGGGCGAGCGAACAGCACCAGACCGCAAAGCAAGCGTGGCAGCTTGTGGGCGATGACACACGGGCAGGGTTAAAGATACTCGCGCATTGAACGCCCACAAAGCATTGTGCGCCGCACCCATCAGCATGGGCCGGGGTTAGACTCCCGTGGAGCTGTGCCAGCAGCCGTCCGTAAGCCTACTTTTCCTTTTTGAAAGTTTATGGATAGATCGTAAACTTTTCAATTAGCAGCAGACAAACATGGAGCAGCACGGTAAAATGATGGTGGAAGTTATATTACCCACACATATTCGTGCTGTTCCTTTTCATAACTGAAAGGGGGTTCTCATGTCTCAAACATGGAACGGCACGAAGAAAGAAACCCCTGAAAGAAGGACGTATACGGTTGACGATATTGCTCAAATTCTGGGCATCGGAAGAACTTCCGCATATATCCTTGTAAAAGAAGGGCACTTCAAAATCGTGCGAATTGGTAACGCCATACGCATTTCCAAGCGGTCATTTGACGAGTGGCTTGACTCCCTCGACCTGTGATCCAAGAAAGGAAGAACGATATGGCATCTATTATCAAGCGAAAGAAAAACTATTCCGTTGTTTACAACTATGTGGACGAGAACGGAGAAACCAAACAGAAGTGGGAAACCTGGCATACCCACAAAGAGGCCTTGAAGCGCAAGGCGGAAATCGAAAATCAGCAGCACACGGGAACTTTTCTCCCGCCAAGCAATCAGACGATTACCGAGTTCCTTTATGACTTCGTATCTCTTTACGGAGAAAAGAAATGGGGCGTGTCTATGTATGACAGCCAAACGGCGCTGATTGCGAACTATATCAATCCGATCATCGGTGATATGGAGGTACAGGCGGTTACTCCCCGTGCGGTTGACGGTTATATCCAGACCTTGCAGAAAACCAAGTCGGTGTCTACCAAGACCCGAAAGGCTGTTACCACCTATGTCAGCGACAAGACCATTGAAAAGATCATCAAGCTCCTGCGGTGTGCGTTTAAGCAGGCGGTACGATGGGAAATCATTGCAAGAAATCCCTTTGACAATGTGATCCTCCCTAAAACGGAGTATGCGAAACGGGATATCTGGACAGCGGATATGATCCGTCTTGCCCTGGACAAATGCACGGACAGCAAGCTCTATGTGGCAATGAACCTTTCCTTTGCCTGCTCTCTGCGTATGGGTGAAATCCTGGGGCTGACCTGGGAGAACGTCCATATTTCCGATGAAGATATTGCGGCGGATAATGCCTATGTCTACATCGACAAGGAGCTGACGAGGGCTTCCAAACGGGCGATTGAAACGCTGGGTGAGAAGGATATCTATTACATCTTCACTCCGCTCATGCCGAACACCAGCACAAGAATTATTCTGAAAAAGCCGAAAACCGATTCCAGCATCCGTAAGGTGTGGCTGCCGAAAACGCTGGCTTACATCCTGCGGGAATGGAAGAAGTCCCAGGACGAGCTGAAAGGCTTCCTGGGTGACGAGTATCAGGACTTCGATCTGGTGGTGGCACTTCCCAATGGCCGCCCCTGCGAGGATCGGATCATCCTCAAAGAGTTTGCAAAGCTCCGTGAGGACGCAGGGCTGCCGAAGGTGGTCTTTCATTCTCTCCGTCATTCCAGTACCACCTACAAGCTGAAACTGAACCACGGCGATCTGAAAGCCACCCAGGGCGATACAGGCCATGCTGAGATCGACATGATAACCGGTATCTATGCTCACATTCTGGACGAGGATAGAAAGGTCAATGCTCAGAAATTTGAGACAGCCTTCTATGCCAAGCCTGATCTTCGCAATGTCCGTCCGCCGGAAGAACCGGCAAAATCGGAGCCTGCGACCCTGGACCTTGAAAGCCTTGTGGAGCAGCTTCAGAAGTCGCCGGAGCTTGCAAGTGCGCTCGCAGCCCTGATAGCGGCGCAAGCCCCGGCAAAGTGATCCGAAAAATCGAATTAGCAAAACGCAGAATTTTCTTAGCAAATTTCTAAAAAGCGTTCGAGTCCAATTAGCAAATATACATCATGCGGCGCATAAAAATCTCCCGGTAATGGAAGTGGAATTACCGGGAGAAGGAGAAGCAAAAAGCGTTGCAAGCCCCGAAAAAGGGCTTGCAGCGCTGCTGTGGCGTCCCAGAGAGGATTTGAACCTCCGACCCCACGCTTAGGAGGCGTGTGCTCTATCCAGCTGAGCTACTGAGACATTTTTAAGATTTATGCAATTTTCACTGCTCGAAGGAATCGAACCATCTGCCGCTTAGGAGGCGTGTGCTCTATCCAGCTGAGCTACTGAGACATATAACGTGTGAATATCTTCCTAATTATACCTGTTTTATACCCGGATTGCAAGGGGAAAATCCCGCACGCTACGCAAATTTTATGCGCAAAACGTGGGAAAAGCCCTTGCAACGCGGGGAAATCTATGTTATACTGTACCTCACATGAGACTTTTCACGTCTATGACGGCGTGGATAGAAATAGAAGGAGTGCTATTCAATGAACTGGTATGAGATCGCTCTCGGCGTTGTCCTCGTCGTTGTGTCCGTGCTGATTATCGTTTTCACCCTCGCACAGGAGCAGAAGGGTCAGGGCCTTTCCGGTGCCATTATGGGCGAGAGCTCTGCAACGATGGCTGCCGGGCGTGAGCGCGGCGTTGACGCTAAGCTGGCCAAGCTGACCAAGATTTGCGGCGTTGTTTTCTTCGTCGTTACGCTGGTCGTCTGCGTCCTCAGCGCACGTCTGTGATGCTGACAGCGTAAGCTAAAAACAAAAGGGTCCGCCAAGCGCTTCAGGCCTTTGCAGGCAGCGCCCCGGCGGGCCGTTTTTTGTGGAAAGATATAAAGAAAGCTGTAGGAAGGGCACCGCCGGATGGCGGTGCGACGTAAATTAAAGGAGTAAATATGACACCCTTACAGAAATCTATTTTGAATGCAGTTAAGCGCCGCCCCATGACGCTGCGCGAGCTGCAGAACAACCTGCAGGTGGATAATTCCCGCCTGCGCACCACCGTCTCTGCCATGGTGGCCACCGGCGAGCTGTCGATGCGCAACGGCACCTATGTGCCCGGTTTTGCCACCTATGAGAACACCAACGCCCCGGACACGATTCCCTGCACGCTGGTCAAGCTGGCGGCACGGTTCGGTTTTGCCAGCCGTGATGACGGAGAGGGCGATATCTTCATTCCGGGCCGTGCGCTGCATGGCGCGATGCCCAATGACAAAATCAACGTCAAACTGTTCGACCATCCCCGCGTGGAGGGTTCCTCCGAGGGTGAGGTTGTGGAGGTCACCGTGCCGAACAACCGCTTTGCGGGCACGGTCTGCCTGTCCGAGGACGGCCGTATGGCCGTGGAGCCGGACGGCTGCCGCGATGTGAAGTTCCTGCTGGCCAAGCAGGGGAGCGAGGGCGTCCATCTGGGGGATAAGGTCGGTTTCCTGATTACCCACCGCGGCAACCGCCACAGCGACCACCGCGCCGCCGTTGTGGAAAAATTCGGCTCCTCGGATTACGCCTCCGAGTGCGCCAAGGCCATTCTGTACGGCCGCAATGTCCGTCAGGAGTTCCCGCCCGAGGTCCTGGAGGAGGCCCGTGCCTACGATAACGCAGTGGTTGACCCGGCTGAGGTTGCCAAGCGTCTGGATCTGCGCGGTATTCCCATCTTCACCATCGACTCTGCCGAGACGAAGGACATTGACGATGCCATCAGTCTGCAGAAGCTGGAGGACGGCTATGAGCTCGGCGTTCACATCGCGGATGTCAGCCACTATGTCCGCCCCGGCTCTGCCTTGAACGAGGAAGCCTTTGAGCGCGCCACCAGTATCTACTATGCCGACAAGGTTATCCCGATGCTGCCCACCCAGCTGTCCAACGGTATCTGCTCTCTGAATGAGGGCGAGGATCGTCTGGCGTTCTCCTGCCTGATGCGGTTGGACGAGAAGGGCGAGATCCACAGCTACAAGTTCGTCAAGAGCGTGATTTGCAGCCGTGTCAAGGGTGTGTACAAGGAAATCAACGCCCTGCTGGAGCCGGAGGAGGGCGCAGACCTCTCTGAGCTGCAGACCAAGTACGCCGCTGTGCTGGAGCAGCTGCCCACGATGGACGAGCTGTACCGCAAGCGTCTGGTGCTGCGCAAGGCCCGCGGCGGCATGGAGATTGAATCCAACGAGGCTAAGCTCGTCATGGACGAGAACGGCCGCTGTGTCGACATCGTCAAGCGCGACCGCGGCACCTCGGAGTGTATGATTGAGGAGTTCATGCTGCTGGCCAACCAGTGCGCCGCCAACGCGGGCCGCACCAACAAGGTGCCGTTCGTCTACCGTGTGCATGAGGCCCCCGATGCTGAGAAGATGGAGAAGCTGTCCGCCACGCTGCTGGCCTGCGGCCTGAACGCCAAGTTCAAGAACCCCATCCCCACCCAGCTGGAGCTGGCCGCCCTGCTGGACGAGACCCGCGGGCAGCCCATCCAGATTCCGGTGCACACCGGTATCCTGCGCAGTATGCAGAAGGCCCGCTACGCTCCGCAGCCGCTGGGCCACTATGGTCTGGTGCTGGCGGACTACGCGCACTTCACCAGCCCCATCCGCCGCTATCCAGACCTTGCCATCCACCGCATCCTGAGTGAGATGCTGCAGGGTGTTTCCAACAGCCAGCTGCAGAAGGACTTCAACGAGTTTGCCCAGCAGGCAAGCGAGAAGTCCAGCAAGCAGGAGGTTGCAGCCGTGCGCATTGAGCGCGATGTGGAGGATCTGTACAAGGCAGAGTATATGCACAACCATCTGGGCGAGGTCTACACCGGCACGGTGGCCGGTATCACGCCCCGCGGTGTCTTTGTTGAGCTGGACAACACGGTGGAGGGCTTTGTGCCCGCCGCGCAGCTCTGCAAGGGCGAGCCGCAGGTGATTGACGGTGTCAGTATGCTGGACCCGCTGACCGGAAAGAGCTGGATGCTGGGCTCCTCCATGAAGATTCAGGTCGCCGCCGCCGATGTGGCGCTGGGCCGCATTGATTTTGAGTATATGGTCGAGTAATTCCGCCGAAAACAGTAAGCACCCTGCCCGCAATGGGCAGGGTGCTTGTTATTATATCACCTTGTGGTTCATCCACTTGCCGCGGACGAAGCGAATCAGGAAGCAGATACTGCGGAAAACCCAGTCGCAGAACATACCCAGCCAGACACCGGCCAGACCCAGCTGGAACTGCAGCACAAAGACATAGCTCAGAATCACGCGGAACAGCCACATACTGATGATGCTGACCGTCATGGTGTATTTGGCATCACCGCCCGCCCGCAGGGCGTTGGGTAGGGTAAAGCTGGTGGCCCAGAAGAACACACTGGCAACGTTAAACATATGCACCACAGTTGTGCAGAGCACCGAGGCCTCCGCCGAGAGGTTGAACCACGTTACAATCTCGGGCATCAGCACAAAAACGAGGGCGTTGGCAATGGCCAAGCCGCTGATGGCAATGCCCAGCAGGGTGACAGAGTAGTGCTTGGCCTGCTTTTTGTCGCCTGCACCCAGGCACTGGCCGATAACCGGAATCATGGCCAAGCTCATTGTGTTGCCGGGAATGTTCGCCAGCGTGGAGACCGAGTTGGCCACGGCGTTGGCCGCAATGGCCGAGGTACCCAGCGTGGAGGTCAGGCTGCTGACACAGAGCTTGCCAATCTGGAACATACCGTTTTCAAGGCCAGAGGGGATGCCGAGGGAGAGAATCTGCCGGATGGGCTGGCTGCGGGGCTTCAGGTCGGCCAGCTCCTGCACGCGCAGGGGATTGCTCAGGTTCTGGTTCTGCCACAGGATAAAGACGGCGGCAAACACGCGGCCAATCAGCGTGGCCAGCGCCGCGCCGATGACCCCCATGCCAAAGCCGTAAATCAACAGCGCGTTGCCCGCAATGTTGATGACGTTCATCACAAGGCTGGCCAGCATACTGATGCGGCTGTTGCCCTGCGCACGGAACAGCGCCGCACCGCCGTTGTATAGCCCGATGAAGGGGTAGGACACCGCGCTGATGAGGAAATATTGTTGGGCAAACCGCATAACATCCTCATCAATGCTGCCAAAGACGCCGCGCAGAATCGGGCGGGAAAGCAGCATACAGACAATGCCCACCACCACGGTGGAAATGCCAAGCACGCTGTACAGCTGGGCGGCGCTGCGGCAGGCGTTCTCGGTGTCCCGGCGGCCCAGATACTGGCTGGCAATGACCGCGCCGCCGGTGGCAAGGGCAGAAAGAATCTGGATAATCAAAACGTTCAGTGTGTCCACCAGCGATACGCTGGAGACGGCGGCCTCGCCTACACCGGCTACCATCAGCGTGTCGGCCATGCCCATGGTGACGCTGAGGGTCTGCTCCAGCAGCAGGGGCCAAATCAGGGTAAACAGCGCCCGCTTGGTAAACAGGGGTGCTTGCGGCGTTGTGTTAACTGCCATTGTAAAAAGCCTCTTTCCATAGAATGTACCAATAGTATACAGCAAAATTTATACGAAATCAACGTTTTGACACGTGTCCAAAAATGACTGCAAAAGAGCATAACAAAAGCGTTTTGCGGCAAAATGGCAAAAAATCAAATCGCAAGGATATTGCGCACTTTTCGGTATAGAAAAGCCCCAGCCGCGGAGGGACGCGGCCGGGGCAGGGGCACAGCGGTTTTACACGCTGTGGGCTTGTTTGATTTTAGAAGTCAACCTCGGTGTCATAGTAGCAGCACTTCAGCAGCTTTTCCATCTCTTCCTGACTGGGCTGGCGCGGGTTGGAGCCGGTGCAGGCGTCGGCAATCGCATTCTTGGCGATTTCGGGCAGTCTCTCGAGGAAAACATTCTCCGGCACAAAGCCCTGCTCAGTGGGGTAGGAGTCAGCGCCGTAGTGGCCGATGCAGTGCGGGATGTTCAGGTCATCGTTCATGCTGCGCAGATACTGGATGAGCAGGGCAACCTTCTCATCGTCATTCTCGCCGCCCAGATGCATCTTGTCGGCAATGACGCCGTAGCGTGCCTTGGCGGTGGGATCCTTGGCGTTGAAGGCGATAACCTTGGGCAGGTACATGGCGTTGGCCGCACCGTGGATGATGTGGGCACCATAGTCCGCAAAGGCTGCGCCGGTCTTATGGGCCATGCTGTGGACGATGCCGAGCAGCGCGTTGGAGAAGGCCATACCGGCCAGACACTGCGCGTTGTGCATAGCGTCACGCTTGGCCATATCGCCGTTGTAGCTGCCGACGAGGTCAGCCTGAATCATCTCGATAGCGTGCAGGGCCAGCGGGTCGGTGAAGTCGCAGTTGGCGGTGGAGACGTAGGCCTCAATCGCATGGGTCATGGCGTCCATACCGGTGTGGGCCACCAGCTTCTTGGGCATGGTGTGGGCCAGCTCGGGGTCAACGATGGCGACATCGGGGGTGATTTCAAAGTCGGCGATGGGGTACTTGATACCCTTCTCATAATCGGTGATGATGGAGAAGGCCGTGACCTCGGTAGCCGTGCCGGAGGTGGAGGAGATGGCGCAGAAATGAGCCTTGCGGCGCAGCGGCGGGATGCCGAACACCTTGCACATATCCTCAAAGGTGATGTCGGGATATTCATATTTAATCCACATGGCCTTGGCTGCGTCGATGGGGGAGCCACCGCCGATTGCCACAATCCAGTCGGGCTGGAATTTTTCCATGGCGGCAGCGCCCTTCATGACGGTTTCCACGGACGGGTCCGGCTCAATGCCTTCAAACAGCTCGACCTCCATGCCGGCCTCTTTTAAGTAGGCTTCTGCACGGTCCAGGAAGCCGAAGCGCTTCATGGAACCACCACCGACGCAAATCATGGCGCGCTTGCCGGGCAGGGTCTTTAAAGCCTCCAGCGCGTTGGGACCATGATACAAGTCACGGGGTAAAGTAAATCTAGCCATAGGGTATGCCTCCTTAATATAATAAAATGCTCTTTTAGGACTTTGATAATTAAATGTCAAAACAGACTATATACAGTATACACCCAATGTGTCTAAATGGTCAATCGACAATACGGAGAATTTCACGCCGATAATTCGTCATTTTGCCAAGAGCTGCCGCATAGCCTTATGAGAAGGGGAAAGGGGGCCGGGGGTATGCGTCACATCACGCCGCAGCAAAATGCAGCCATGCGCCTGCGCACGCGGCTGCTGGCCGCCGTGTTGGCGGCCGGATGTCTGGGCGGGCTGGCCGTGCGGCTGGCGGTGCTGATACTGTGCGACCCCGGCGGCTATGCGGCCCGTGCCGCCGACCAGCAGCTGCGCGGGGCCACGCTGCCTGCCGCCCGCGGCGAAATCTATTCCGCGGATGGCACACTGCTGGCGGCCAGTGAGACCTGCTGGACCATCCGCGCCGCCCCGCGTGAGATGGCCGATGCGGATGTGGAGCCTGCCGCCCGGGCACTGAGTGAAATTCTGGAGCTGGACTACGCCGATACGCTGGCAAAATTTAGCCAGCGCACCTCCAATGACTGCCTGCTGCGCCGCCGCGTGGGGCGCGAAATGGCCGATGCCGTCCGCGACTGGTGCCGGGAAAACGGCGTCAGCGGTGTGCAGATACGGCAGGACACAAAGCGTGTCTACCCGGAAGGGAGCTTTATGGGCGGGATATTGGGCTTTACCGATGTGGACAATGCCGGGCTGTGGGGGCTGGAGCTGCGCTACAATGACGAGCTGACAGGGGAAAATGGGCGCATCCTGACCGCCAAAAATGCGTGGGGCTATGATATGCCCACCCACTACCAGACCTTGGTGGACGCCGTGCCCGGCAATACGCTGACACTGACAATTGACGCCAACATTCAGCACTGGCTGGAAAGCGCCCTGTCCGCGGCGGTGGCTGAACACCACGTAGCCGAGCGCGGCGTGGGCATTGTGATGGACGTGCAGACCGGGGCGGTGCTGGCAATGTCCTGCCAGCCGGACTATAACCCCAACACACCGCGCACCCTTATAAATAAGGAAGTCCGCGACGCCGTGAATGCCCTGACCGGCGCAGAGCGCAGCGCCGCTTTGCAGCAGGCCCAGCAGGCGCAGTGGCGCAATAAGGCCATCAGCGATTTGTATGAGCCGGGCAGTGTGTTCAAGCTCATCACGGCCGCGGCGGCGCTGGATTCCGGTGCGTGCAAGGCTACCGACTACTTCACCTGCGCGGGCAAAATCACCGTGGCCGGTACACGGTTCCACTGCGCAAACGGGCATATCCATGGCAGCGAGACCTTCGCCCGGGGGCTGGCCGTCAGCTGCAACCCCTGCTTTATCCAAATCGGGGCGCGGCTGGGCAAGGAGCGCTTCTGCGATTATTTTGCGGCGTTTGGCCTGCGGGAGGCCACCGGCATAGACCTGCCGGGCGAAATCAAGCGCAGCGAGTATTACACCGCCGACCGGATGGGCCCGGTGGAGCTGGCGTCCTGCTCCTTCGGGCAGAGCAGCAAGGTCAGCTATCTGCAGATGCTCACGGCGGTCTGCGCGGTGGTCAACGGTGGCAGGCTGATGCAGCCCTATGTGGTGGCAAAAATCACCGCCCCGGACGGCACAGTCATAAAAGAGGTACAACCCACGGTAAAGCGGCAGGTCATCAGCGCCGAAACCTCCGCCACAATGTGCCGCCTGATGGAGGGCGTGGTCACGGACGGCACCGGAAAATATGCGGCGCTGGCGGGCTACCGCGTGGGCGGCAAAAGCGGCACCAGCCAGAAGCTGGACAGCGCCAACGAGGGCGCGCGCATTGCCAGCTTTGTGTCGGTGGCGCCCATAGACGCGCCGCGGCTGGCGGTGCTGATTTGTCTGGATGAGCCCCACAGCTGGACCACCAGCGGCGGCGCACTCTCCGGTCCGGTCTGCGCCGAGGTGCTGGAAAAGGCCCTGCCGTATCTGGGGTACGCGCCGCAGACATCGACATAAAAATATCAAAAAAAGCACTATTGACATTCGCACATTCGGTGCTATACTTGTAAAGTACGCAAACGAACTGTTAGATTCTGAACAATCCGGATTCTAACAGGCCCGGAAGAGAAAATCGGAACAGGAGGGAAGAAATGTGCGATAAACTGCAAAATGAATGTGGAAGCTGTGCGTCAGAGCATTTCGGCGCGCTGGTCAATCAGACCGCGCGGGTTGTGCGCCGCGCACTCGATGCCCGCATTACAGCGGATGTTTCGCCGGAGCTTTCCGGCGCACGCGGCATGGTGCTGGGCGATATCGTCCGCGCCAACCGCAGCGGGCGGGACGTCTACCAGCGGGATATTGAGCAGTGGTTCAACATCCGCCGTTCCAGCGTGACGGCCATGCTGCAGGGGCTGGAGCAGGACGGCTTCATCACCCGGTGTGCTGTGGAGAAGGACGCCCGCCTAAAGCGGCTGGTGGCGACCGAAAAGGGCCGCGCCTGCCACGCAGAAATTGAAGCCTGCATTGCCCGGTTTGAGGATGACCTGCAGGCGGGGATTGACCCGCAGCAGGCAGCCGCGGCCCGCGCAGTGCTGGAGCTGACGCTGAAAAATGCACAGCATATCTTGAAAACGGAAAACACCAACCAGGAAAGGGGAAATACCACTTGTTAAAAACACTTGGACGTGAAACCAAGGGCTTTCGCCTGGTCTCCGTGCTGACGCCCATCTTTATGATTATGGAAGTCGTCATGGAAATGATCATCCCGAAGCTCATGGCCTCCATCATTGATGACGGCGTTACGCCGGGCAATATGCAGGTCATCTACACCATCGGTGCACAGATGCTTGTGGCGGCGCTGTTCGGGCTGCTGTTCGGTATTCTGGGCGCGGTGTCCGGCTCCCATGCGGCCACCGGCTTTGCCCGTAATCTGCGCCGTTCGATGTTTGCAAACATCCAGACCTTCAGCTTTGCCAACATTGATAAGTATTCCACCGCGGGTCTTGTCACCCGTATGACCACCGACGTGACGAACATCCAGAACGCCTACCAGATGCTGCTGCGTATGTCGGTGCGTGCCCCCGCCAGCATGGTGGCGGCGCTGATTATGTCCTACACCATCAACCGCCAGCTGGCCAACGTCTATCTGATTGCCGTTATCCTGCTGGGCTGCGCGCTGTTCTTTATTATGAACCGCGCCACGAAGTACTTCGGCGAGGCCTTCCGCAAGTACGATGACCTGAATGAGAGTGTGCAGGAGAACGTCTCCGCCATCCGCGTGGTCAAGGCCTATGTGCGTGAGAAATTCGAGAGCGAAAAGTTTGAGAAGGCCAGCGGCGATGTGCGCAACCTGCTGATGCGCGCCGAGCTGATTCTTTCGTGGAACGCCCCGCTGATGCAGCTGACGGTGTACAGCTGCATCCTCATCATCTCGTGGGTGGGCGCACAGCTCATTGTCAGCTCCGGCGCAACCACCTTCACCACCGGCGACCTGATGAGTATGCTGAGCTACTGCATGAACATCCTGATGAGCTTGATGATGCTCTCGATGGTTTTCGTTATGATTACGATGTCCATGGCCTCCGCCAAGCGCGTGGCCGAGGTTCTGGACGAGCAGTCCGACCTGACGAACGGCGAAAATCCCGTCATGGAAGTCAAGGACGGCTCTGTCAAGTTTGACCATGTCAGCTTTGCCTACAAGAAGGACGGCGAGAAGGCGCTGGAGGATATCAATCTGGATATCAAATCCGGCGAGACCATCGGCATCATCGGCGGCACCGGCTCGGCAAAGTCCAGCCTGGTGCAGCTGCTGCCCCGCCTCTACGATGTGACCGAGGGCAGCGTGACCATCGGCGGCGTGGATGTGCGTAAGTATGACCTGGAAACTCTGCGCAACAACGTGGCCATGGTGCTGCAGAAGAACGAGCTGTTCAGCGGCACGATTGCAGAAAACCTGCGCTGGGGCAACCCCGAGGCAACCGATGCCGAGATTGAGGAGGCCTGCAAGCAGGCCTGCGCCGATGAATTTATTGAGCGCTTCCCCGATAAGTACGAAACCCACATTGAGCAGGGCGGCAACAACGTCTCCGGCGGCCAGAAGCAGCGCCTGTGCATTGCCCGCGCTTTGCTGAAGAAGCCCCATATCCTGATTCTGGATGACTCCACCTCTGCGGTCGATACCGCCACGGACGCCAAAATCCGACACTCCTTTGCCGAGAAGATTCCCGGCACCACGGTCTTTATCGTGGCGCAGCGCATTTCCTCCGTGGAAAATGCGGACAAGGTGCTGGTGCTGGACAACGGCCATGTCAGCGGCTTTGACACCCCCGCCAACCTGCTGGCAACCAACGCCATTTATCAGGATGTTTACAACAGCCAGACCAAAGGCTCCGGCGATTTTGATGAGAAGGGAGGGGAGGCATAATGGCACAGCAGCCTAAGGTTGTCAAAGTTGGCCCCGGCGGGCGCAGCAACGGCCCCCGCCCCAAGGTCGAAAACCCCGGCAAGGTGTTCAAGCGCATCCTTGCCTATGTGATGAATCTGTACAAGGTGCAGGTCATTGTTGTGCTCTGCTGTATTCTGCTGGCGGTTTTTGCCCAGCTGCAGGGCACCATGTTCTCCCAGACGCTGATTGACGGCTACATTCTGCCCCTTCTGAAGGACGGCAGCAATGACTTCTCCGGCCTTGCCGCCGCCATTATGCGGGTGGCCGCCTTCTATGCGGTGGGCATCATTGCCATCTTTGTGCAAAACCGCCTGATGGCTAAGATTACGCAGGGCACGCTGAAGAGCGTCCGCGATGGGATGTTTACCCATATGCAGACGCTGCCCATCAAGTATTTCGACACCCACGCCCACGGCGATATTATGTCGATTTACACCAACGATACCGACACCCTGCGCCAAATGATCAGCCAGAGCCTGCCCCAGCTGGTCAACACGATTATCACACTGGTCGGCGTGCTGGCCTCGATGATTTACCTCAGCATCCCCCTGACGCTGCTGGCGCTGGCGATGGTCGGCGTGATGTTGCTGGCCACCAAATACCTGACTGGCAACTCCGGCAAGTTTTTCGTCAAGCAGCAGCAGGAGCTGGGCAAGGTCAACGGCTATATTGAGGAAATGATGAACGGCCAGAAGGTCGTCAAGGTTTTCTGCCATGAGGACATTGCCATTGAAGAATTCAACAAGCTCAACGATGAGCTGTTCCACAGTGCCGACAAGGCAAACGCCTACTCTCTGGTGGCCATGCCGGTCAACGGCCAGCTGGGCAACCTGTCCTATGTGCTCTGCGCCATTCTGGGCGGTGCACTGGCCATCAACGGCTTCGGTGGCCTGACGCTGGGCGGTCTGGCCAGCTTCCTTGTGCTGACCCGCCAGTTCAACCAGCCCATCAGCCAGATTTCCATGCAGCTGAACTCCGTGGTTATGGCACTGGCCGGCGGCTCCCGTATCTTTGCCCTGCTGGACGAGAAGCCCGAGGTCAACGAGGGCGATGTCACGCTGGTGCACGCCAAGTATCAGGCGGATGACACCGTCACCGAGACGAACGAGTCCACCGGTACCTGGGCGTGGAAGCACGTGGGTGCGGACGGCAAGCCCACCTACACCGAGCTGAAGGGCGATATCGTCTTTAAGGACGTGGACTTCGGCTATGACGAGAAGAAGATTGTCCTGCACGATATCAATCTGTACGGCCGCCCGGGCCAGAAGATTGCCTTTGTCGGCTCCACCGGTGCCGGCAAGACGACCATCACGAACCTGATCAACCGCTTCTATGACATCCAGAAGGGCCGGATTCTGTATGACGGTCTGGACATCAAGGCGATTGAGAAGGACGCGCTGCGCTCCTCGCTGGGCATCGTGCTGCAGGATACCCACCTGTTCACCGGCACGGTTATGGAGAATATCCGCTACGGCCGCCTGACTGCCACCGATGAGGAGTGTATGGCCGCCGCCAAGCTGGCAAACGCCGATACCTTCATCAAGCATCTGCCCGATGGCTACAACACGATGCTGACCGGCGACGGCACGAACCTGAGTCAGGGCCAGCGCCAGCTGCTGGCCATTGCCCGCGCTGCCGTTGCTGACCCGCCGGTGCTGATTCTGGATGAGGCAACTTCCTCCATCGATACCCGCACCGAGAAGCTGGTGCAGGACGGCATGGACGGCCTGATGTATGGCCGCACCACCTTTGTGATTGCCCACCGCCTGTCCACGGTGCGCAACTCTGACTGCATTATGGTTCTGGAGCAGGGCCGCATCATCGAGCGCGGCACCCACGATGAACTGATTGCCCAGAAGGGCCGCTACTACCGCCTGTACACCGGCAATTTTGCCGAGAACAGCTGATAGCGCACAAGTCGTAAAAAGCCGCAAAAGGGCTTAAAATCAATCAAAACTGCTGGGATAGCATCTGCCGTCCCGGCAGTTTTTGTGCAAAACGCCGCAACAGCGCGAAAAAGTTGACGCGCAGGGAAAAAATGGTTATAATAGGATACGTAGACACGCAGAAAGCTGTGCCTGCCTGCGGCCTGAGGGAAGAACCGGCCGCCTTACATAAGCTATTTTTTGAATATAAACAGGAGGGGATTGCATTATGGCACCCAGAAAGAAAACCGCACAGACCGTTCTTACCGAGGGTAAGTTCTACACTATCAGCGCTGCCAATGGCAAGGTTGTGGAGGTTGCCGATTATAATATCGACAACGGCGCCAAGATTCAGCTGTGGGACAACGCGAACGCCGAGTGGCAGCAGTGGAACTTCGTGGCCGCCGGTGACGGCGTCTACCGCATCCAGAACCGCTTTACCGGCAAGATGCTCGACTTGGATATGGGCGGCGTGAGCGACGGCACCCGCGTCCACCAGTGGGAGGGCGCACAGGCCTCCAGCCAGCTGTGGGTTGTGGAGCCCACCAATGACGGCCGCGTCAAGATTAAGTCCAACCTGGCCGGCAAGCTGCTGGACCCCGGTATGGCTACCGAGAACGGCACCGTGCTGCAGATCTGGGCTGATGTCAACGGTGACAACCAGTTCTGGACCATCGACGAGGTCACCCGCAAGCCTAAGACCAGCGTGAAGGCTTCCGCCGTCAAGGCCAAGGCCGCTGCCGAGAAGGCCGCCACCGAGGCTGTTGAGGAGGTCGTCAAGGCCGCTAAGCCCGTGGTTGAGAAGGCTGCCAAGGCTGCCAAGCCTGTTGCCGAGAAGGCCGTCAAGGCTGCTAAGCCGGTTGTGGAGAAGGCCGTCAAGGCCGCTGAGCCTGTGGTCGAGGAAACCGTCAAGGCCGCCAAGCCCGTGGTCGAGGAGACTGTCAAGGCTGCTAAGCCGGTTGTGGAGAAGGCCGTCAAGGCCGCTGAGCCCGTTGTCGAAAAGACCGTCGAGGCCGCAAAGCCGGTTGTCGAGAAGGCTGTCGAGGCTGCCAAGCCTGTGGTCGAAAAGACTGTGGAGGCCGCTAAGACTGCCGCCGCCAAGACCAACGCCCGCAAGGGCGGCAAGGGCAAGCGCCGCAAGTAATCGGTACTTGTAATTTTACCTCTGCAATTTTTATGCTGTAACGATAAAACCCCGCCCCATCAAGCACTTCACTTGATGGGGCGGGGTTGTTTTTATGGGTAAGGCGTGCTTACACGCGGCAGGGCAGGGGCGCTGCGTTTAGCCCAGTGCGGCGATGCTCTCCCTGATTTTGGCGGCCTTCTCCTGCGCGGCGGCCAGCTTGGCGCGGGTTTCCTCCACCAGCTTGGCGGGGGCCTTCTCAACGAATTTGGGATTGTTCAGCTGGTTCGTGAACATACCCAGCTCCTTCTCGGCCTTCGTCAGCTCCTTGTTCAGGCGGGCCAGCTCCTTCTCGCGGTCGATGAGCTCCATCATCGGGATAAAGCCCTTCGCGTCGGGGGTGGCCACGTTCACCATGCCGTCGGTGCTGCCCTCATACTTCGCGGTCACGGTCACATCGGTGGCAAAGGCGAAGCGGGCCAGATAGGCACCGCCCTTCTCAAAGGCGGCGGGGCTGGCGGTCTCGATGACCATGCTCGTCTTTTTGGCGGGGTGGACGTTCATCTCGGCACGCATGGCGCGGACAGCCTTGATGTAGTCCACCAGCTTCTCAAAGTCGGCGCAGTCCTCGGCCCAGACCTTCATATTCTCATCGCCGGGCCACTTTTCGTTCATAATAGTCTCGGCGCTGCCAGGCAGAGCCTGATAGATTCCCTCGGTGATGAACGGCATAAAGGGATGCAGCAGTTTCAGGGCCTTGTCCAGCACGTAGACCAGAACCTTGCGAGCTGTGTCGGCGGCGGCTGCGTCCTCGCCGTTCAGGCGGGTCTTGCAGATTTCGATATACCAGTCGCAGTAGACCTCCCAGATGAAGTTCTCAACCTTCTCGGCGGCCAGACCCAGCTCATACTTGTCAAGGTTGGCAGTTGCTTCGGCGGCAACCTTGGCCAGCTCGGACAGAATCCACTTGTCGCTCATGTCCAGCAGTTCCTCGGCGGGCAGGCCGGGCTGGAAGTCCTCGGGCAGGTTCATCTGCACAAAGCGGGAGGCGTTCCACAGCTTGTTGGCAAAGTTGCGGCAGGCCAGCACCTTTTCGTCGCTGTAGCGCATATCGTTGCCGGCGGTGGAGCCGATAATCAGCATCATGCGCAGCGCGTCCGCGCCGTACTGCTCAATGACCTCCAGCGGGTCAATGCCGTTGCCCAGCGACTTGGACATCTTGCGGCCCTGGCTGTCGCGGACGATGCCGTGAATCAGCACGGTGTCAAACGGCGCTTTGCCGGTGTAGGCAAGGCCGGAGAAAATCATGCGGGACACCCAGAAGCCGATGATGTCATAACCGGTGACCAGGGTGTTGGTGGGGTAGAAGTAGTTGTAATCCGCAGCGTTCTCATCGGGCCAGCCGAGGGTGGAGAACGGCCACAGCGCGGAGCTGAACCAGGTATCCAGCGTGTCGGGATCCTGCGTCAGATGTGCGCTGCCGCACTTGGGGCAGATGGCGGGGGCGTCCTTGGCAACCACGGTCTCGCCGCAGTCATCGCAGTACCAGGCGGGAATCTGGTGGCCCCACCAGAGCTGACGGCTGATGCACCAGTCGCGGCCGCCCTTCATCCAGTTGATGTAGTTCTTGGTGAAGCGCTCGGGCACAAACTTGATTTCGCCCTTCTCCACGCTCTCAATGGCGGGCTTGGCCAGCGGCTCCATCTTGACGAACCACTGCTTGGAGACCATCGGCTCAATGACGGAGTGGCAGCGGTAGCAGGTGCCCACGTCATGGGTCAGCGGCTCAGTCTCCTTCAGGGCACCGCAGGCCTCCAGATCGGCCAGAATGGCCTTGCGGGCCTCCAGTGCGGTCATGCCGGCATACTTGCCGCAGTCCAGCACATCGGGCTCATCAGCAGCGGCGCGGCCGGCAGCCTTCTCGGCATCCACGGCGGCCTTGTCGGCGGCGCCGGTCATATGGCCGTCATAGGTCAGCACGCGAATCATCGGCAGATTGTGGCGTTTGCCGACCTCAAAGTCGTTGGGGTCATGGGCGGGGGTGATCTTCACAACGCCGGTGCCCTTTTCCATATCGGCGTGCTCATCGCAGACAATGGGAATCTCGCGGCCCACCAGCGGCAGCACAACATGGCAGCCGTGCAGATGCTTATAGCGCGGGTCATCCACGTTGATGGCAACGGCGGTATCGCCAAGCAGCGTCTCGGGGCGGGTGGTGGCCAGCTCCAGCAGCTCGCCGGTCTCCTTGACCGGGTAGAGCAGATGCCAGAAGCTGCCCTCCTTGGCCTCGTACTCGACCTCGGCATCGGAAATCGAGGTGTTGCAGTGGGGGCACCAGTTGACCATACGGTTGCCGCGGTAAATCAGGCCCTGGTCATACAGGCGGACAAAAACCTCTTTGACGGCGTTGGAGCAGCCCTCGTCCATCGTGAAGCGCTCACGCTGCCAGTCGCAGGAGCAGCCCAGCTTCTTCAGCTGGCTGACAATGCGGTTGCCGTAGGTGTTCTTCCAGTCCCAGGCGCGCTCCAAAAAGCCGTCGCGGCCCACCATCTCCTTGGTCAGGCCCTCCTCGCGCATTTTGGCCACAACCTTGGCCTCGGTAGCAATCGAGGCGTGGTCGGTGCCGGGCACCCACAGGGCGGCGTAACCCTGCATCCGCTTGTAGCGGGTCAGGATGTCCTGCCAGGTTTCGTCCATCGCGTGGCCCATGTGCAGCTGGCCGGTGACGTTCGGCGGCGGCATAACGATGGTAAACGGCTTTTTGCTGCGGTCAATCTGGGTATGGAAATACCCCTTGTCGCACCAGTTCTGGTAGATGCGGTCCTCGGTGCCCTGCGGGGCATACTGCTTGGCGAGTTCTTTCGGCATATTGTGACCTCCTAGTGAATGTGCGGGGCGTTTTTTGCAAATGAAAAAGCCGCCCCATGAGTTTATCATGGGACGGCCTGAAAAATTCAAGTCGCGGTACCACCCAAGTTGCCCTCCCGGGCCGCTTTGCGGCAGGCCGAACAGCCCGCCTGCCCTGATAACGGCGGCAACCCCGGGCGCGGCTGGCAGGGGAGAAGCCCCTCTCACCGCGCCTGCTTGAAAGTGACAGCACCCGCCGCGCTCTGCCGGGCTTGCATCAACCCCCGGCTTGCTGCAAAAGTACGATGCGGGCACACTCTTTCGCACTGCATTTGTACCTTATAATGTACAGCAGGCGGGCGGATTTGTCAAGGGGGCAATCGCGCCTCACCGCACAGTGGGCGGGGTCATTCCCAGCCCTGCCAGACCTCCGGGCAATACCCCACGGTGGCTTTCTTTCCATTGCGGACAACAGGTTGGCGCAGCAGCTGCTGGTTCTCAAATAGCTTGTCGGCCTGCTGGCTCTCGTCCAGCCAGCGCAGAAGCGCCAGTGTGTCCTTGTCCCGGGCTTTTTCATCGACCAGCTTTTCCCAGCCGCCCACGGCGCGGCAGACATTGTCAAATTCGCCGCGGCTCATGCCCTTTTCCTTCATATCCACCATCTGGAACCGGATATTGCGCTCCTTGAACCAGCGCTGGGCCTTCTTGGTATCAAAACTCTTGTTGGTGCCGAAAATCTGGATGTTCAAAACCGTTTCCTCCTCTGGAATTGCAGTGTTGCTTTAAGGATAGCACATTCCCTCCGGCTTGGCAACGGCCACCAAAAGCCCGTTTTGCCGCCTGCGGGCGTGTTTTTTGCGCCGGACGCTTGCTCTTGTGTCCGGCGGGTGCTATAATGTCAATTCATAGAGGAGTATAGTACCAGTGAGGAAAAATATGGAAAGAGAAAAGACAAGCCCGCTGCTGATTGTGTTCCGCGTGCTGTTCACCGCGGCGCTGATTGGCTGTATTCTGTTTATTTTTCACAATTCGTTGGAGACCGGCGCGGAATCCTCGGCCCGCAGTCAGGCTGTAATGCAGATGGTGAACAGCTTTCTTGCAAAGCTGCACCTTGGCCCGCTGTCGGAGCATTTAATACGAAAGCTCGCGCACTTCTCTGAATTTGCGCTGGAAGGCTTTCTGCTGATGCTCTGCATCCGCGTCTACACACGGCATTTCGTGCGCCATATGAGCTGGCCGCTGCTGGGCGGTATGACCACCGCCCTGATGGACGAGACCATCCAGCTGCGCAGCGTCAGCCGCACCTCTTCCGTTGTGGATGTTTGGATTGATATGTCCGGCGTTGTAGCAGGACTGCTGGCGGCGCTCATCATCCTGCTGATTGTCCGCGGCATAACTGCCTATGCCCGGATGGCGCGGGAAAACCGTGCTTTGCGTGCCGAACGTGAGGAACTGCGCCAGCGTGAGCATGAGCGCCTGGCCCGCCGCGCCGCCCGCCGTGCCTGCGAAAACCAGAAACTGCAAAGCTATGAGGAGGACGAAGAATGACAACCCAACAGGCAATTGAGGCCCTGCACGCCCTGCCGCGCATGGGCAAGGGAGAGCCGGGGCTGGCCCGGATGCAGAACCTCTGTGACCATCTGGGCAACCCTGAAAAAGAACTGCAGTGCATCCACATTGCAGGCACCAACGGCAAGGGCAGCCTTGCGGCCATGACCTCGTCCATCCTGACGGCGGCGGGCTACAAGACCGGCCTGACCATCAGCCCCTATGTGGTGGACTTCCGGGAGCGTTTCCAGATTGACGGCGAGATGATACCCCCGCGCACGCTGGCCGGCCTGACCCAGAAGGTGATGGACGCCATTGACGCCATCGTGGCCGAGGGCGGCGAGAAGCCGGTGGAGTTTGAGGCTGTCACCGCGCTGGCACTGCTCTGGTTTGCCCGCGAAAAGTGTGATTTGGTGGTGCTGGAAACCGGCCTGGGCGGCCGCTGCGATGCCACAAACATCGTGCCCCACAAGCTGGTGGCGGCCATCACAAAAATCGGCTATGACCATATGGAGATTCTGGGGGACACGCTGGACAAAATCGCCGCCGAAAAGGCCGGTATCATCAAAGAGGGCACTGTGGTTGTCAACTATCCCGACCAGCCCGCGGAGGCAATGGGCCCGATTCTGACCGCTGCCGACGAGGCACACACCAGCATCATCACGCCGGACAAGGATGATTTGACGATGCTGCGTGGCAAACGGCTGGAAAACCGTATCGACTACGGCGGCTACCGCGTCGCACTGGGTCTGCCAGGCACCCACCAGGCCAACCACGCTGCCATGGCGGTGGAGATTGCGCTGGCTCTTTGGCGGGAGTTCGGGTATGACATCTCCGATGATGCCATTCTGCAGGGGCTGGAAAATGCCCGGATGCCCGCCCGCATTGAGGTAATGCGTCGCCATCCGCTGCTGCTGCTGGACGGCTGCCACAACCCGGACGGCACCAAGATGCTGGCCGCGACCCTGACCCGCGCTGACTTTGAGGAAAACCTCGTCGGTGTGCTGGGCGTGCTGGCGGATAAAGATTATAAGGATATGCTGTCCGATTTGGCACCCTGCTTTGCCAAGGTCTATACTGTCACCCCCAACTGCCCCCGCGCCCTGAGTGCCGAGGATTTGCAGAAGGAGGCGCGTTTTCACACCGAAGCGGAAGCAGCTGACAGCGTGGCGGATGCCATCCGCAAGGCCGTTGACTTCGCGGACGAAAATAACCTTGCGGGCGTTGTTGTCTGCGGCTCGCTCTATCTCGCTGCCGAAGCCCGGCCCATTCTTTTAAAGGAAGCAGAAAAATAAGCCCGTCGGCGTCATTCCAACAAAATATGCACCCCGAAGCCTGTATCATGGACGATACAGGCTTTTTATTTTGTAAAAGGGGACGAACCTATGGCCAAAGTAACCTTTGTGCCCGGTACCGGCACGCTGGCGGCTTATCTCAGCGGCGAGATAGACCACCACGCGGCCCAGTCACTGCGGCGGGAAATTGATGCACAGGTGGATGACCGCCTGCCGGAGCTGCTGACGCTGGATTTCTCCGGTGTGACCTTTATGGATTCCTCCGGCGTGGGGCTGATTCTGGGGCGCGGTCGTCATATTGACGCGCTGGGCGGGCGGCTGACGGTGCAGAACCCGCCCCGCGCTGTGCGCCGTATGCTGGATCTGGCACACATAACCTACGCCTAAACGGAGGAAACCACCGATGAAAATGCTCAATCAGGTCAAGATTACCTTTGCGGGACGCTCCGTAAACGAGAGCTTTGCCCGCGCCGCGCTGGCGGCGTTTCTGGTGCAGCTGGACCCCACCGTCCCCCAGCTGGCCGACATCAAGACCGCTGTGTCAGAAGCCGTGACCAACTGCATTGTCCACGCCTACCCGGACAGGCTGGGCCCCATCACGATGACGGCGGCCATCTATGAGGGCGGCGTGGTGCGCATCACAATTACCGACCGCGGTGTCGGCATTCCGGATATCGAAAAAGCGATGGAGCCGATGTTCACCACCGGGGACGCCGAGGAGCGCGCCGGGCTTGGCTTTGCGGTTATGCAGAGTTTTATGGACAAGGTCAAGGTTTCCTCCACGCCGGGCCGCGGCACCCGTGTGACCCTGACAAAACGGCTGGAGGCGCGGACGTGAGTGCCCTACATATATAAAAGGAGGGGACAGTCATGCCCGCAGAGCTGCAGCCGCGTGAAGAATTTATCGAGAGGAATCTGGGCTTGGTGCACGCCTGCGCCGGGCGCTTCAAGGGGCGGGGGATAGAGTACGAGGAGCTGTACGCCGCAGGCTGTCTGGGCCTGGTCAAGGCCTGCGATGGGTTTGATACCGGGCGCGGTGTCTGCTTTTCCACCTATGCCGTGCCGGTCATACTGGGGGAGATAAAAAAGCTGTTCCGCGACGGCGGCACGGTAAAGGTGAGCCGGTCACTCAAGGAGTTGAGCCTGAAGATAAACGCCGAGCGTGAACGCTGTCTGAAGCGTACCGGCCGTGAGCCCGCTGTGACCGAGTTGGCAGAGACGCTGGGCACAACCCCGGAGCAGATTGCACTGGCTATCCGCGCCGCACTGCCCACTCTGAGCCTGACGCCGGTCGATGACGAGGACGGCCTGCGGGAGTTTGATGTGCCGGTGGATTCCCCGGAAGAGGCACTCTCCGACCGCATTGGACTGGCCGAGGTGATGGACAGGCTGGATACCCGCGACCGCCAGCTTATCCGGCTGCGCTTTTTCGCGGGCCGCACCCAAAGCGAAACCGCCCGCGTTCTCGGCACAACGCAGGTACAGATTTCCCGCCGCGAACGCCGCATCTTGAAATGGATGAGGGAACAACTGTTGGAAGCACAATGAAATGGCAGATACCGTAAACCCATTATCACATCGTAGGGGCCCGGCCCGCAGCTTTTCCGCAAGCAGAATTTGCCGTATAGCCACCCCGGTAGGGGCCGGGCGTGCCCGGCCCGGTTGTTTCCCAATATCTGCTGTTACCGGTAAACCACTGAACCCTCCGCACCCACATTTAGTAGTCATACTTCCCCATCTCCGCAATATACACCTTGCCCAAATACCTCCCTCAAAATTTGTCAAAAAATCCGAAAAAAGGTGTTGACAAAGTATAGGGGGGTGTG
>NZ_JANGCG010000105.1 GCF_024462815.1 Gemmiger formicilis | reverse complement strand
AGATTTTTATATGGTTTTTTCCCCATTGTAAACAGAAAGCCCATTACCACAAAGCACAATAAGACCATGCACACCATTGTGATTATTAACCATTTCTATTTCATAACAGAAGCCTCCTTTATCTTTCATTTTTCTGTTATTTATATACACCCAAAAAAGAGGAAAAGGTTTCATTATTAATAAATATCATAGCACAAGAGTATGAACAAATCCATATCA
>NZ_JANGCG010000104.1 GCF_024462815.1 Gemmiger formicilis | reverse complement strand
AGAAGAAACGTGGCGACATCCAGCTCATTCTTGATCGAGACAAGAAGCGGCTGGAAGTTCATCGTGCTATTAAAGCTGTTGCCTATAATATTCGCAAGCCACAAAAGCAACTGGGTATGGACAAGGGATTGGCAACTCTCATCTCATGTAGCAGTGGTCAAGAATATGGAGCAGATTTCAGCAAGCTGGTAAGCGCTGAAGTTGAGCGGATCAATGACCG
>NZ_JANGCG010000103.1 GCF_024462815.1 Gemmiger formicilis | reverse complement strand
ACAATTAAAGTTTGGAACGTGGGATACATAATCGCTTTCTTGCCATAAAAGGCGTTATGTTGAGCTCAACATAATGCCTTGAACCTACATTCGGTGTTCTACCATGGCACAGTTGAGTGGCGATTGTTCAACTCCACGCTCCACGCGGGCGAAGCCAAAGCCAACATTATTTTGGCAATGGCAATCTCCGCGCAGGGCATCAACCAGAAGTACACGCAGTT
>NZ_JANGCG010000102.1 GCF_024462815.1 Gemmiger formicilis | reverse complement strand
GGCATGGGCAATAGTTGGCGGGTTGTCAATCAGTGCGGCGTGGCCGCGGGGGCGGACGTCCGCAATGATGGCGTCGACGGTGGCCTCCACATCGGCGTCGGCGCGGATGTCGCGGTTCAGGATTTGCTCGGGGCGTACCTCATCATAGTCATACAGACGAATCATTTTGCAAGTGCCTCCTTCATTTTGTTGAGCAGTTCGGTCATCTGGGCGTATTTGAATT
>NZ_JANGCG010000101.1 GCF_024462815.1 Gemmiger formicilis | reverse complement strand
CTCCGAACGTGATGCCTTTATTTTATCCCGATCGGGATGAGGATGGGGCTGTTCGTTATGCCGAATACGGGGAGTCAGTTCCGAATCCTTATAATACTTTGACTCAGGCAGGGTATAACGATAACTGGTGGACTAAGATAAACGCCATGATAGCTCTGGAACAGGATTTTTCGAAATTGGTGACCGAAGGGTTGAAGGCTGAAATTAAATTTTCATTCGATGCC
>NZ_JANGCG010000100.1 GCF_024462815.1 Gemmiger formicilis | reverse complement strand
GAACAGACCGCCTACGGCATTCGGGATGGATGCTGCCGTCCCGGACGATTTTCCATTCTTTACCGTCCAAATCTTTGACCCTGTATGCATCGTAGCCACCACCGGAATGCTCGGCGCGGGTGCCAAACAGGTCGGCAAGCGTTTGGGCTGCCGTGGCGCGGTTTATCCCGGTCAGTTCGATTTCACAGCCAAAATACTGGTCACGGAAATCAAGGGGCAAGCGCC
>NZ_JANGCG010000099.1 GCF_024462815.1 Gemmiger formicilis | reverse complement strand
TCTAGTTCCCTTAAAAGAGTGTGGGTTCAAATCCCTTCATCCGCACCAAACAAAAACACCGTAGCGTATCCCGCTACGGTGTTTTTGTTTGGTCTTGCGGTGAAGAGGGTTTGAACAGGGCGGCGCACCGCAGTGCGCAGTCAACACCACAGTGTGGTGTTGACTAGCCCGCGGGAAAATCCCTTCATCCGCACCAAAATCCTCGAACGTAAGTTCGGGGATTTTT
>NZ_JANGCG010000098.1 GCF_024462815.1 Gemmiger formicilis | reverse complement strand
AGAGGTTTTCTGAAAGTTTTTTGAAGAAGTTTTCTTCAAAAAACGCCTACAAGCTATACCTAAAGGCTTCAGCGGCTGTGCCGCGGGCCCCGCCCGCGAGACAGCTTTGATATATTACCACACCCCCGTATACTTTGTCAACACCTTTTTTCGGATTTTTTGACAAATTTCGAGGGAGGTATTTGGGCAAGGTGTATATTGCGGAGATGGGGAAGTATGACTACTA
>NZ_JANGCG010000097.1 GCF_024462815.1 Gemmiger formicilis | reverse complement strand
CAATGCGTAAGTATAAGTCCATATCTAATGCATTATGGTGTGTGATAAACGGACGAGCAGCAGCTCCTCCTGCTTCGTTATGCAAGACAGGCGTTTCTACTTCGACATAGCCATTGCCATCCAGATAACGACGGATTTCGCTAATAATTTGACTGCGTTTCATGAAACGATCAAAGCTTTCTTTGTTACTGATTAAATCCAAATAGCGTTGACGATAGCGTTGTTCCAC
>NZ_JANGCG010000010.1 GCF_024462815.1 Gemmiger formicilis | reverse complement strand
GCGCTCCGATATGGCGGCTTTGCCGCAACAAGGGGCTGCACCCCTTGCGCCGCTTTGCGGCTATCCCTGCACACCCACAAAAACAGTACACCCGCCGTTGGCGTCTGTACCATTTTTGCGGGTTTTATTATCCTATCCGGGAGGTGATGAGATTTCCATTGAGGAATGCCGCGACGAGGTGGACACAGTGTACAGGCGGCTGATGAACCCGATTGAGGAAAGCGTCGAGTCCAAGCTGATGTGGGAAGGAATCAAAAAGTATCTGCACAAGCTGACGCCGAAAGAGTGCGAGGTTATGATCTCTTTATATGTAGAGCATCTTTCTGTGCGAGAAACCGCAGTCAAGCTGAAAGTAGAAGATAGTACCGTAAGCACGCATCGCAAGAATGCTTGCGACAAGATCCGCAATGCAATGGAGGAACAATACTATGGAGAGTTTTAAGGATTTGCTTCTGCGCGCAAAGCGCGGTGATGAGGACGCTGTGGAAAAGTTGTTTGTTCGGTATGAATCGCTCCTGAACAAATGCAGCCGCGTGAACGGTCGCGTGGATGAAGATCTCTATCAGGTCTTGCTGATTGAGTTCTGGAGAGCAATTTCAGAATTCAAGGTCTAAGCATTTTGGGCGGTGGAGCTTGTTCTCCACCGCTTTTTTGCACCATTCCAAAAGAATTGCGCTTTGGTTATTGCTAACCAGCAAGTGACGCAGAGATGACGGAGGCAAGATGAATTGAGGGAGACAATCTTTGGAGTGTTAATGAACCACTGTCTCCGCAACAGATATTAATCTGACAATACGAACATGCCTCACATGTAGTCTTTGACACCGAATATCAGCCAGTACACATATGAGGACGGAAAATGCAGCAGCTTTTGAAAAAATTGTTTTTTTCTGCTCAAAGTGCTATAATCGGAATATACCGAATACAAAGGGAGGAAAGCTCCCATGCCAAGACCGCCACGGTGCCGTCGAATTTGTGGCGTACCACAGGTCGATGCATTCTGTCCCAACGAGTGCGAGAATACCGAGCCGATCCTGCTGACGCTGGACGAATACGAGGTCATTCGGCTGGTTGACTTGGAGCAGCAAAACCACGAGCAGTGTGCCGCGCAGATGGACATTTCCCGCTCTACCGTGCAGGAGATTTACGAAAGCGCACGGAGCAAGATCGCAGCGTGTCTTGTCCACGGGAAATCGCTGCACATCACCGGGGGAAACTACCGCATCTGCGGAGGACAGGAGGCAGCTCACTGCGGCCGTTGCTGCCGGATGCAGAGAGCCAACATGGAAAAATCAGGCAAAACTTGCAAAGGAGATTCCATTATGAAAATTGCAGTTACCTATGAAAACGGTCAAATCTTTCAGCATTTCGGTCACACCGAGCAGTTCAAGCTTTATGAAGTTACGGACGGCAAAATCGTCCATGCGGAAATTGTTGACACCAACGGCAGCGGTCACGGCGCACTGGCAGGTTTCCTAATGCAGCACGGTGTGGACACTTTGGTTTGCGGAGGCATCGGCGGCGGTGCGCAGGCAGCACTCGCCGAAGCGGGCATCAAGCTCTATGGCGGTGTCAGCGGGGACGCTGATGCGGCGGTGAGCGCATTGCTCAACGGAAGTTTGGGCTACGATCCCCATGTTCACTGTGACCACCATGACCATGAGCGCGGCGAGGCTGGTCGCTCCTGCGGTGACCACGGCTGCGGCAAGCACAGTTGCCATTGATATGGAACGCACACTGACACAACTTCCGTTCTGGTCATCCTTGACCGAACAGGAGCAAGAAACGCTACGCCGAAGTGCCTTTGTCCGTCATTATAAAAAGGGTGCGTTCGTTCACAGCAGCGACAATGAATGTCTCGGAATGCTGCTTATTCTTTCCGGCGAGATCCGCACCTATCTTCTCTCTGATGAGGGGCGGGAGGTAACGCTGTTCCGCCTGTATCCGGGCGAACTATGCGTGCTTTCCGCCTCCTGCGTGATCAGTCAGATCACCTTTGATACGCAAATGACTGCCGGAATGGATACGGACGTTCTGATTATCCCTGCAATTGTCATTGCTGCACTCAAGGAGAAAAATCTCCATGTCCGCTGTTTTCTCTATGAACTGGCAACGAAACGGTTTTCTGATGTGATGTGGGCGATGCAGCAGATTATGTTCAAGGGATTGGATCAGCGGCTGGCAGAATTTCTCCTTGCCGAAGCGGAACGTACCGGCTCCGACACGATACGCATGACCCATGAGCAGATCGCCCAGCACATCAGCTCGGCACGGGAGGCAGTGGCACGGATGCTCAAAAGCTTCTCGGAGGACGGGCTGGTGGAGCTGAAGCGTGGTGCAATCACGCTGCGGGATAAGAACAGACTAAATCGTCTAAAATAAAAAGAAATGTGACTTCGTTACAGAAGAAAATCATAGATTTGCTACAATAAAGGCAGAAAAACAGGAAGGAGTATCCACCATGAAAGAAACGAAATACGCAGGAACTCAAACCGAAAAAAACCTGATGGCTGCCTTTGCCGGTGAGTCCGAGGCGCGCAACAAGTACACCTATTTTGCATCCAAGGCCAAGAAGGAAGGCTACGAGCAGATTGCGGCACTGTTCCTCAAAACCGCTGATAATGAGAAGGAACACGCCAAGCTGTGGTTCAAAGAGCTGAACGGCATTGGCGACACCGCCGAAAACCTTCTCTCTGCCGCTGAGGGCGAGAACTACGAGTGGACGGATATGTACGACGGCTTTGCCAAAACTGCCGATGAGGAAGGTTTCCATGAGCTGGCGCAGCGTTTCCGCCTGGTCGCCGCCATTGAAAAGCACCACGAGGAGCGCTACCGTGCCCTGCTGCACAATGTGGAGATGGCGGAGGTCTTCGCTAAGAGCGAGGTCAAGGTGTGGGAGTGCCGCAACTGCGGTCACATTGTGATCGGTGAGAAAGCGCCGGAGGTCTGCCCTGCCTGCAACCATCCCCAGAGCTATTTTGAAATTCACGCAGAAAACTATTAAAGTAAAGAAAAGGAGAATTATCATGGATCAGAAGTTTTACATTTGCAAGCATTGCGGTAACATCATTGCCAAAGTTAAGGACGTAGGCGTCCCTGTCGTCTGCTGCGGCAAGCCGATGAGCGAGATCGTTCCCGGCACCACCGACGCCGCCGTGGAGAAGCACGTCCCTGTCTGGACGGTGGAAAACGGCATCGTCCATGTCAAGGTCGGCTCCGTGGAGCACCCCATGCTGCCGGAGCACTACATCGAATGGGTATCTCTCCAGACCAAGCAGGGCAATCAGCGTAAGGAACTGCATCCCGGCGAAAAGCCGGAGGTCTGCTTCGCGCTCTGCGAGGGCGACGAGGTCGAGGCGGTCTACGCCTACTGCAACCTCCACAGTCTGTGGAAAGCGTAATTCATCTTTCAAAAATCCGGTGCTTTTTTGAGCACCGGATTTTTTTATTAATGTGACCTCGTCACAGAAAAAGACTTTGTCCTGCGGTATGATAAAGCCACAATCAAGAAAGGGGTGGCGAACATGAAAATCAAGCTCAATCCCGATCAGGAGTTTGTCAGCACCATCAGAGAAGGACTCAAGCGCACCGGCGAGTACAGCCCCTGCCGCAGGGAGCGCACAGAGGCAACCAAATGTATGTGCCAGGAGTTTAAGGTTCAAATTGCAGATCCGGGCTTCGAGGGATTCTGCCACTGTATGCTCTATTACAAATCCTTACAGGATTAAGAGAGGAAGTGACCGGAGAAGAGGAGAGAATCGAAATGGAGATCAGAAAACGAAACGGGGAGTCTGTTCCCTTTCAACAGGAGAAAATTTTCAACGCCATGAAAAAAGCGTTTGACGGACAGGGCAAGGAGATCGGGAGCAGAGAGCTGGATGAGATCCTCGCCACCGTTCTCGACAATCTCTCCGTCACAGTGCCGCTCACCGTGGAACGTGTGCAGGACGAGGTGGAGCGAACGCTCATGGAGCGCGGACACTATGAGGTGGCCAAGGCGTACATCCTCTACCGCGAAAAGCGGTCTGCGCTGCGCCGTGTCCGGCATACCATCGCTCGGACGGTGGGGGATGACTCGCTTGACGAGGTGCTGCGCCGCATCCAGATGGATTTTACCGAGGAAGTCTACTCCCTCGCGGCGCTTCAAATGAAGTTTGAGAGTTTCTGTCGCCCGGGCATGACGGAGGATGAGCGGGCTGAGGCACTGACCAAGGCGGCGGTAGAGCTGACTACGGCAGAGGCACCCAAGTGGGAGTTCATCGCGGCGCGGCTTCTGAACCACTCCTTTCGCTGTCGCAACGCACAGGAATGGGAGGGGCGCGGCGTCGGCGACCTCTATGGCAGGCTTCGCTATCTGACGGATAAGGGACTCTACGGTGACTATATCCTTGCCCACTATACCCACGAGGAGATTGCCATGGCGGAGGACTTTCTCTGCCCGGAACGGGACGAGCTGTTCACCTACTCCGGCCTTGACCTGCTGCTCAAACGCTATGTGATCCAGTCACGCAGCCGCGTGCCGCTGGAAACACCGCAGGAGATGTTTTTGGGCATCGCGCTGCATCTTGCTATGAACGAAGGCTCTGACCGCATGGGGTGGGTAAAACGCTTTTACGATATGCTCAGCCGTATGGAGGTCACGATGGCGACACCTACCATGTCCAACGCACGAAAGCCCTACCATCAGCTTTCAAGCTGCTTTGTGGACACTGTGCCGGACAGTCTGGACGGCATCTACCGCTCGCTGGACAACTTCGCAAAGGTCTCTAAATTCGGCGGTGGAATGGGGATGTACTTCGGCAAGGTGCGCGCTGCAGGCAGCACCATCCGCGGCTTTCAAGGGGCGGCGGGTGGTGTTATCCGCTGGATTCGGCTGGTCAACGACACCGCCGTGGCGGTGGATCAGTTGGGGATGCGGCAGGGCGCTGTGGCGGTTTACTTAGACGCATGGCACCGGGATCTACCGGAATTCCTTCAACTGCGCACCAACAACGGCGACGACCGCATGAAGGCGCATGATGTGTTTCCCGCCGTGTGCTATCCGGATCTCTTCTGGCGACTGGCGGAGGAGAACATAGACGCGCCGTGGCATCTCATGTGTCCGTATGAGATCCTCACGGTCAAGGGCTACGCTCTGGAGGATTACTGGGGTACGGAATGGGAGAAGCGGTATCTGGACTGCGTCAATGACCCGCGCATCGAAAAGCGCAGCGTCACCGTCAAGGACATCGTGCGGCTGGTGCTTCGCTCGGCAGTGGAGACCGGCACACCCTTCGCCTTCAACCGTGACAGCGTAAATCGTATGAACCCAAACGGCCACACGGGAATGATCTATTGCTCCAATCTCTGCACGGAGATCGCACAGAACATGGCGCCCATCGAGCATATCAGCACTGAGGTGCACACGGAGAACGGCGACACAGTGGTGGTGACGGCCACACGCCCCGGTGAGTTTGTGGTCTGCAATCTGGCGAGTCTGTCTCTCGGTAATCTGCCGGTGGAGGACGAGGCCTATATGGAACGCACGGTGGAAACGGCCATCCGCGCACTGGATAATGTGATCGACCTCAACTTCTACCCGTTGGAATGCGCGCGGCTTACCAATCAGAAGTACCGCAGCATCGGTCTGGGCGTCAGCGGCTACCACCACCTGCTGGCAAAGCGCGGCATCCGATGGGAGAGCGATGAGCACCTTGCCTTCACCGATGCGGTATTCGAGCATATCAACTACGCCGCCGTCAAGGCGGACACAGCACTGGCACAGGAAAAGGGCCGCTACGCGCTCTTTGAGGGCAGCGACTGGCAGACAGGCGCGTATTTTGAAAAGCGAGGTTATACCTCAGAAAAGTGGCGGGCGCTTGCGGAAACGGTGGCCGTGCAGGGAATGCGCAACGCCTATCTGCTGGCGGTCGCACCGACCTCCAGCACATCTATCCTCTCCGGCACGTCGGCGGGCATCGATCCAATTATGAAGAAATTCTTCTTAGAGGAGAAAAAAGGCAGCATGCTGCCCCGCGTTGCCCCGGAGCTTTCTATGGATACATGGTGGTACTATAAGGCGGCGCATCTGATCGACCAAACCTGGTCGGTGCGCGCCGCGGGCCTTCGCCAGAGACATATTGACCAGGCGCAGAGCATGAATCTCTATATCACCAATGACTATTCCATGCGTCAGGTGCTCAGACTGTATTTAGAGGCGTGGAGGGCCGGCGTCAAGACAATTTACTATGTCCGCAGCAAGGCCCTTGAGGTCGAGGACTGCGAAAGCTGCTCGTCATAAGGAGGATAGCATGATGGAACTCAAGAAAAAGCCCCTCTTTAACCCGGAGGGCGACCCTGATGTGCGCCTGCGGCGCATGATCGGCGGCAATACCACCAACCTCAACGACTTCAACAATATGAAGTACGCTTGGGTCAGCGACTGGTACCGGCAGGCCATGAACAACTTTTGGATTCCTGAGGAGATCAATCTCTCGCAGGATGTGAAGGACTATCCCCGCCTGCTGTCAGCCGAGCGCAGCGCCTACGATAAAATTTTGAGTTTCCTTGTCTTTTTGGATTCCATTCAGACAGCGAACCTGCCTAATATCGGCGCCTACATTACCGCCAACGAGGTCAATCTCTGCCTGTCCATTCAGGCGTTTCAGGAGTGTGTCCACTCACAGAGCTACAGCTATATGCTCGACACCATCTGTTCCCCCGTGGAGCGCAATGACATCCTCTACCAATGGAAAACGGACGAGCATCTGCTGCGCCGCAACACCTTCATTGGGGACTGCTACAACGAGTTTCAGGAGCGGAAGGATGCTCCCACGCTGCTGCGCGTGATGATGGCGAACTATATTTTGGAGGGCATCTATTTTTACAGCGGCTTTATGTTCTTCTACAATCTCTCCCGAAACGGGAAGATGCCCGGCTCGGCGCAGGAGATCCGCTATATCAACCGCGACGAGAACACGCACTTGTGGCTGTTCCGCAATATAATCACGGAGCTGCAAAAGGAGCAGCCGGAGTTGTTCACCGCCGAGAGCGTACAAGCGCTGCGCGAGATGATGCGTGAGGGCGTGGAGCAGGAGATCGCATGGGGGCATTATGTGATCGGCGACGACATCCCGGGACTGAACCGGCAGATGATCAGCGATTACATCCGCTATCTCGGCAATCTTCGCTGGACGAGCCTTGGCTATCCGGCATTGTATCCGGGCTTTGAGAGCGAACCGGAGAGCATGGAATGGGTCAGCCAGTATGCCGACGCCAACATGGTCAAGACCGATTTCTTTGAGGCACGCAGTACCGCCTACGCCAAGAGTACCGCACTAATAGACGATTTATAAGAAAACAAAGGAAAGGAGCTGGCAGATATGGCAGCTATGAACATGAATCAGGAGCAGTTTAAGCAGTTGATCCGGGAGGAAAAGCCTGTTTTGGTGGATTTCTGGGCGCCCTGGTGCAGCTATTGCCGGAGGATCGGCCCTGCGTATGAGAAGATTGGAGAGGAATACGCGGACAGCCTTGCCGTCGGCAAGATCAATATTGACGAGGAGCCGCAGTTGGCGGGGGCCGAGGGGATCAAGGTCATCCCAACTCTGGTGCTGTTCCGGAACGGAAAGGCCGTGGGTTCCATCACCGCGCCCGGCTCAAAGGCAGAGATCGACCGTTTCATTCAGGAAACCTTGGCGAAATAACGGAGGGTTCAGATATGAACAACAATCATGTTTATGCTATGATTGTGGTGGGCGGCGGACCGGGCGGCTACACCGCCGCCCTGTACGCCGCACGGGCGGGGCTGGACACCATCGTGCTGGAAAAACTGTCCGCTGGTGGGCAGATTGCCCTGACCGAGCAGATCGACAACTACCCCGGCTTTGAGAACGGGATCGACGGCTTCTCTCTGGCGGAGAAGATGCAAAAGCAGGCGGAGCGTTTTGGGGCACGCAGCGAATACGCAGAAGTCCTCCGCATGGATCTGACGGCGGTTCCCAAGCTCGTGGAGACCAGCGAGGGGATCTTCCGGGGGAAAACCGTGGTGCTGGCCACCGGTGCGGAACCCAGAACGCTGGGCGTGGCCGGAGAGTCGGAACTGGTGGGCCGGGGCGTGGCCTACTGCGCCGCCTGCGACGGGATGTTTTACAAGGGCAAAACGGTGGTCGTGGTGGGCGGCGGCAATTCCGCCGCGGCAGATGCCCTCCTTCTCAGCCGCGTGGCAAAAAAAGTGATCCTCGTCCACCGCAGAGACACCCTGCGGGCCACCAAGATCTATCACGAGCCGCTGGCACAGGCCGAAAACGTGGAATTCCGTTGGAACAGCGTCGTTTCCGCACTGCTTTCCGGGGACAGGCTGACCGGCGTCCGCCTGCGGGACACCGTCACCGGTGAGGAAAGCGTGGTGGACTGCGACGGCGTATTTGTCAGCGTGGGCCGACAGCCCGCCACGGCGCTGGCGGTGGGTCAACTGGCGCTGGACGACGGCGGCTATATCGTGGCCGGAGAGACCACGGAAACCAGTATTCCCGGCGTTTACGCCGTGGGCGATGTGCGGACGAAGCCCCTCCGTCAGGTGGTCACCGCCGTGGCGGACGGCGCGGTGGCAGTCCACATGGCGGAGAAATATATCGCGGAAAACCGATAAGGGAGGTGGATTGAAAAAGCCATGTTTAAGGTCAGGCCGGATACGACCGCAGTGGGGATGCCGACATATCTGCAAGGCAAACTGCCAGAGTGATGGCAGATAAGATAACCCATGTAAGATCGGGAGATATGTTGTCTCTCCATATCCAGTCCACGCAACAGTGAGCAACTGAACACAAAACACAGCCACAGATGTACTCTGCGGCTGTGTTTTTATGCGTAGTATACCGCGTGACAAGCGGTTTTACTGTGATGGCGTCACATAATTTGAGAAAATCGGCGCGGCGCTGCTCCGGTTGTACGATTAGGCTCCTTGAGCTCTGCATAGCTTTTGGA
The DNA here is from genome assembly GCF_024462815.1 of Gemmiger formicilis. GTDB lineage: Bacteria > Bacillota > Clostridia > Oscillospirales > Ruminococcaceae > Gemmiger. The sequence goes on along the minus strand of NZ_JANGCG010000010.1, from coordinate 94,237 downwards.
GTTCAAACAGAAAATACCCACAGCCAAAGCGGCTGTGGGTATGATCAAATCAGATTGTACGAGCTGACGCTGTCCTGCCGATCTCTACAGACCGTAGCTGCTTCTTCCATCTGCAAAACCCCGACGCTCCGTGGCTGACGGGGTTATCCGCACTTGCTAATACGCCCAAAGGGGGCTCCTTAACGCGCAGAAGGAAAGGGACGGTCAGCCTCCGGCGTTTTGAGAAGGAAATGGCTTTTGTGAAAGTCGAGCAGGCCCTCATCCCGCATTTTTCCAAGCTCCACGGACAGCCCGCTGCGCTCCACACCGAGGTAATCCGCAAGCTGCTGCCTTGAAAACGGAATGTCGAACTCATAGACCCCGCGCCGCAGTGCCTCAGCGGAAAAATAGGACATCAGCTTTGCACGCGTCGTGCGCTGGCCCATGTGGGTGAGCTTTTCGTTGAGCCGCAGGTTCTTCTCCGCTAACTCGCCCAGCAGATTGCGGATGAACCGGCTATGGTGGGAGCAGGCGGAGGGGCACACGCTCAAAACGCGCCTTATGTGTAGAAACATCACCGTCATCGTGCTCTCCGCCTCCACGCTCACGTTCAGCACCGCTCCCGGCGCGCAGGCAAACACATCCGCGAAGGTCTGCCCCGGCCCGGTCTTGGAGAGGATGTTGCGGTTTCCCCAGATATCCTCCTGCATAATGAGGGCGCTGCCCGCCAACACAAGACCCACCTCCTCCACCTGCTCCCCGGCGCGGAGCAGGCGTGTGCCTTTGGGGAAGGTGTCGATCCTCGCCCCAAGGCAGGAGAGCATGACGGCAAGCTCGTCGTCGGAAATACCGGAGAAAAGCGCCGCGGCGTGGAGCACTGGGAAAAATTCTTTCATAAAAAGTTCTCTTTCGTTGAAAATTCAACCGACTTGTTGCTTTTAGTATAGTACAATGAACGCACAAAAGCAACAAGAGAATCGAACATGAAACGACGGATCATTGAAATCAATCAGGATAAATGCAACGGCTGCGGCGCCTGCGCCGAGGCGTGTCATGAGGATGCCATCGCCATGGTGGACGGCAAGGCGCAGCTCATGCGGGACGATTACTGCGACGGTTTGGGCGACGTGTTCGAGCTGCTGGCATGGAATCAGGACATCGGTTTTTTCAGCAGCGAGATCGGCCCCTCGGCGCTGTTTCAGGCGTACAAGCTCATTAAAAACGGTGAGAAGCAGGGCAAGTCCCGGGAGGATATCTGCAGTGCGCTGCGCGAGAAATTTGGGGAGAAGAACCCGGAGATGCAGGTCCTGAACAAATGATAAGGAGTTGTTTTGTATTATGACCATTCAAACGGTAACAGATGCCATCCGCTATGTAGGGGTGGATGATAACACATTGGCACTCTTTGAAAACCAGTACCCCGTCCAGCCTATGGGAGTGAGCTACAACTCCTATGTTATTCTGGATGAGAAGATCGCCGTGATGGACAGCGTGGACGCACGGGCGGCGGAAGAATGGCTTTCCAATGTGGCGCGGGTGTTGGAGGGGCGCAGCCCCCACTATCTTGTGGTCACACACATGGAGCCGGATCATTCCGGCAGCCTCATGCGGCTGGCACAAAAGTACCCGGAGATGAAGATCGTGGGAAACGCGAAAACATTTACCATGATCCAGCAGTTCTTCGGCACAGGTGCATTGTCGGAAGACCGTATGCTGGAGGTTGGCGAAAGAGATACGCTTTCCTTGGGTTTGCACCGGCTGCGCTTTCTGCTGGCGCCGATGGTACACTGGCCGGAGGTGATGGCAGCGTATGAAGAGGAGGAAAAGATCCTGTTCTCGGCGGATGCCTTCGGCCGCTTCGGCTCACTGGAACGGACTGCCCGTGCCCCCTGGGCGCCGCAGGCCCGGCGGTATTATTACAACATCGTCGGAAAGTATGGCGCACAGGTGCAGGCGCTGCTGAAAAAAATCTCCGCGCTGGAGATCAAAACGATCTGCCCGCTCCATGGCCCCATGCTCACAGAAGACTTGGGGGAGTATCTGCGGCTCTATGATCTCTGGTCACAATGGAAACCAGAAAAACCGGAGGGCATCCTGATCGCTCACGCATCCATCCATGGAAATACCGCATATGCATCGGAGGCCCTCAAGAGCAAGCTGAAGGGAAAAGGTGCGCAAGTCACCATGTGCGATCTGACGGCAACAGACCTTTCCTATGCCGTGACCAGCGCATTCTACTGTGGGAAACTGGTGTTGGCCTGCTCCACTTATGACGGAGGACTGTTCCCGCCCATGAAGGCCTTTTTGGATCATTTACAGACAAAGGGATTCCGAAACCGCCGAATCGGCCTCATGGAAAACGGCTCATGGGCCCCTGCTGCCGCGCGGCTGATGCGCGCCGAGTTGGAAAAGATGAAGGAACTCCGACTGTGTGAAACAGATGTATCGCTGCGCGGCGCACTGAACCAAACCAGCGAAGCGCAGATGGACGCTCTGGTGGCGGAGCTCTGCGCGGAGTAGGCGGCGAGTCTGGCTTCGTCTGTCCGCCCGATGCCTCAAAAGCAAAACATCGTCGCTGATTTATTTAGACAACAATATGGCGTTGAGTGATGCCGAAGCTTTGAAAATGGATCGAAGCGCAGCCGCAGATGTTCTCTGCGGCTGCGCTTTTTGCATTTTGACCACGGTGTAAACGGATGGCTTTGACCGTTGCCCTCGGTTTCTACAAGCGCATAGTATCGCCAACTCTATTATAAATCCTCGCTTGTCCGATAATTTGTACTTTGAACTTTCTATAAGAATTTGTACAAGTCAGGTATTCATTCAACCAAATCCGATCGGATTTCAGCAAGAGTTTGCCGTTCCTGACGGACTTTCTGTTCCTGCAAATTTACGTCTCTTAATTGTTCCACTAATTCATCCATCCGATGCCCCATTTCTTGTGCGAGGACATTTACCTTATCAATCTCTACCGATTGGTCGATGCCCTCTTTTTCGAGGTATGCTGCTACATTGCGGTATGCTTGAAGTTCCGTACTATGTTGATTGAAATATTCCATCTTTTGATTTAAGGGTTTTGCTGCATACTCCATCCATACAGGCTTATAAGTCTTGCATATCTGCAAATGTTTTGCAGCAGCTGCGTAGGTAGTTCGCTTCTGCTTCACCTCTGCCAGTTCATTTGTAAGTCCAATCTGCGTTTTTCCAAGATTATGTATAACTTTATCGTAATCGCCGGTGGTATGGATTCGACTATCGGTCATGCCTTGCAGCATTTTGCCGAGGAACTTCGCATTTTCAATTCCTGCGCGCCGTTCTACCGCAGCAATTTTACGCTTTAGTCCAGTGCTTTCCGTTATAGGATTAATTGAACTTCCCAGAAATTCAGAGAGACGGTCGCCTTGTATGTTCAGCCTTTTCTTTGAATCTCCGATGGGGACATAACTATATTGCTGGTTGGGATATAAAAGCACTGTACACTGCCCGGCATCCAAATCACGAAGCACATATTTTTCAGGTATGAATAGTCGTTCAATGCCATTCTGCGGTAGATGGAGCGTCACGCCTCGAATAGACATAGCTTTTATCTGATTTTCCGAAAGGATGACTTGCACAGGCTCTACATGGTTTTCCTCGTCAATCTGCTGGATCAGCTTCGCGCCTCGGATCGTGCCGTGGGTTCCGTCCTCATAAACCAAGTCATAAGAGAAGTCGTTTCCGACGTTGAAAGTGATTTTGCCATCCGGCGAAGTCGTCACTTCGCTTTTGTTGACCATTAGTTTGGCGGGGTTTCCATTGTCATCGTGAGCCTGAAGAACCAAACCATTTTTTCCCGCAGACAGAATTTGGCGGCTGCTTAACTTCACCGCTGCCGTACAAACTTCTGGATACTGAATCGTCAATTTTTGATAGCGGTCGAGCAGCGAATTCTCTGCCCCATCAGAAAGCTGCATTTTTCCATTCTTCAGCGCATACTCAATTCCTGCACTGGTGAATTCGGAACCGAGGGCATCTTCGGGAATCCATGCACCATCCAACGCCGTGGACCGGTACAGTACCTGCCCGGTCGATTTTTTCACTTTGGTTTCGATGCCTGCAGTTTTCAGTTTATCTGCAAAGTCCGCCATACCAGTTGCCGAACGGAGGATACCTGTAATTGTCTTTCTCAGGTATTTCTGCTCTTGTGCATTGTCAGACAGTCTGGCGCAGATACCGGCATAAGTAAATGTATCAGTATCAGATAAGCTATTATCCCGGACTGCTCGACCCGCACCCTCCAGCAAATAGCTCATATGCTTACCGCAAATTGTAGGTGTGATTTCCAGTCCCTCTACCATAGAAAGAAACTGACTATAATCTGTTGCTCGCTCCAAGCAAAAATCCAGCCTCTTTCGGATTTCCGTCCGGTTGGATACAGATTTCTTTTTCCCTGCGTTTTCAGGGTACAGTTGCCCAATCTTTTGTGGATCATCAATTACGGATAAATGCGCTTCCATGCACAAGCGATCGGAAATATCCCGTATCTGACGTGCCGTGCGGTAAGGCACCGTCCTCAGTTTCTTATAGTCGTAAAAGGAAACTGCATTGAGCATGATGTGGTTATGGATATGACCTTTATCAATGTGGGTTGCCACCACATACTCGTACTTGCCGCCTGTGTATTCAAATGCCAGTTTCTTCCCCAGCTCATGTGCCTGCTCAGGCGTGACAGCATCTTCTGGAGAAAAAGACTGTATCAGGTGATAGGCAAGATTTGTGGAACGCTTTCTTTTCAGATTTCGTGCCTTGTGTGCAAGTACCGCAGTCATTTCAAAGTCGATTGAAGCCGTCTGCGGTTCACAGTTGTAACCCGATACCAGCATCTGTCCATCGGTCTTGTCCGGGTTTTCAATATAAGCCAGTGCCTTGCCGAGAGTAGATTTTATCGCGTGGATTTTTGTTATAGCCATAGAAGCTCCCTAAAAGAAAAATGCCCTATGTGAAATGAATCTCACATAGGGCATCTGCCTGTAATTATTGTTTTGTTGATTCCGCCTCCATCATAAGGCGGTCAAAATCGCTTTGGTACTGCCTGTCCTGTATAACGCGGTACTTTTCAAATTCACTTTCTGCGAAAGCCTTTGCGATTGCTGCTGTAACCTTTCCTTTATCTTTTAGAATTTCGGCATCGTTGAATTGCAGGAAAGCGTCCAGTTTCTCTGCCCAGTCCTGCATCGTCATAGGAATATGCCGCCGTGCTTGGCGCGTTGCATAATCAAGGTACATTGTTACAATCTCATTCAGTTCTTGTAACTCATCTTGCTGCAAATAGTTCTTTGCAACAGAAACATCGGCTTTGACTATCTTCCCGTTTGGGGCATTCTTCCATGAGGTCAACCCCATGTGGTCTTTTGTGTGGTCTGCCCGTTGCACAATGACCTCTGCGGCAGTACTGCCGTGAACAGCGTAGTGCATTTTATTCTGAACGGTTGCAAAGAAGTCTTTGGTCGTTTTGCTGTCTACCGAGTAATCTACGGCAGTAGCATAAATATCCGTAATTTTCTGGTAAAAGCGACGCTCGCTGGCGCGGATTTCCTGTATTTCGGAAACCAAATGGTCGAAGTAATCTTCATCAAAGATTTGCCCATTAATAAGCCGATCCTTATCCAGAACATATCCCTGCCGGGTAAATGTATCCAGCACTTTGGTTGCCCATTGACGGAATTGTGTGGCACGGGTGGAATTGGTGCGGTAGCCAACAGCAATAATGGCGGGCAGGGAGTAGAATTTGTAGTGATAGGTCTTGCCATTATCTGCAACTTGTGCAAATTTTGCACAAGTTGTACTTTCGGATAATTCATTTTCCGCAAAAATATTCCGCAGATGTTTGGCAACAACACTGCGGTCAACATCAAACAGTTGTCCAATGCCTTTTTGCGTCAGCCAGACCTCGTGATCCTGAACGCGAACTTCTATGCCATCTGTCTCTGAATCTTTCGTGAACACAAGAAAATCTGCTGTGCTGTTACGAACATACCGTTCTGTGCCTGCCATCGCTGCTCTCCTTACATCAGTACAATGTAAGAATAGTATATCATGCTTTTCAATAAGAGCAAAGCCCATTTTCACGATTTTCCATACAAATGGACTTATCTCTCATCATGTTCATTTTCTTGTGTATCATGCTGATGTTCCTCTCCCATGCATTTAGCATACAATTCTGGCGTGCATTTGAGAGTAATCGGCTTCGGATATAGCTCAAGGAAAATCAGGGGTGAGTGATATTTTTTCTCATATTTTGTAATTTGATTATCCGTCAAACTTATCAGATCTTCACCACCGTCTCCGCATATCAGAAACGGACCTGCGAAGAAATCCGTTGGACCATATAAGCGGTTCGGTGGTATCACCTCATTGCTTCCGCGCAGAAATGCACAACTACATAAACAAAAAAGCAGAGAGTCATCCGTAAGAGGATAACTCTCTGCTTTCTTGTAAAGCCTTTTCTGCACAAGTTTGGTGTCAATGTGGTGTCAAATCATCCAAACGCGGTTGATAAAAGGCGTGGAATCAATGCTTTTTAGTCGATGGGCTTCATCGTGGGGAACAAAATCACATCGCGGATGGAGTCGGAGTTGGTCAGCATCATGACACAGCGGTCGATGCCGATGCCCATGCCGCCTGTGGGAGGCATGCCATACTCCATAGCGGTCAGGAAATCCTCATCAATCATCTCGGCCTCGTCATCGCCGCGGTCGCGCTGCTCGGCCTGCTTCACAAAGCGCTCGCGCTGGTCCAGAGGGTCATTCAGTTCGCTGTAGGCGTTGCCCATCTCGGCGTGGTTGATGAAGAACTCAAAGCGCTCGGTCAGGCGCGGGTCCTCGGGGCTGCGCTTGGTCAGCGGGCTGACCTCGACCGGATACATCGTGATGAAGGTGGGCTGAATCAGGTGCTCTTCCACCTTCTGGTCAAAACAGGCGTACAGCGCGTTGCCCCAGGTCGGCTCGGCGGCGGGGTTCAACTCCACGCCCTTCGCCTTGGCGGCGGCAACAGCCTCGGCGTCATCGCTGATGGCGTCAAAGTCAATGCCCACGTACTCACGCACAGCCTCAATCATCGTCATGCGCTTCCAGCCGGGGGTCAGGTCAATCTTGTTGCCCAGCCACTCAATCTCGTAGGTGCCCAGAATCTCCTTGGCGGCGCTGGAAAGCAGACCCTCGGCAATGTCCATCATGCCGTGGAAATCGGTGTAGGCTTGGTACAGCTCAACGGTGGTGAACTCGGGGTTGTGCTTGGGATCCATGCCCTCGTTGCGGAAGATACGGCCCACCTCGTACACGCGGTCAATGCCGCCGATAATCAGTCGCTTCAAGGGCAGCTCGGTGGCAATGCGCAGGTACATATCAATGTCCAGCGTGTTGTGGTGGGTGATGAACGGGCGGGCTGCGGCGCCGCCGGCAATCGTGTTCAGCACGGGGGTCTCGACCTCCATGTAGCCCATGCTGTCGAGGTAGTTGCGCAGGTGCTTGATGAACTGGCTGCGCACCTCAAAGGCGCGGCGGACGCCGGGGTTCATAATCAAGTCAACATAGCGCTGACGGTAGCGGGCCTCGCGGTCGGTCAGGCCGTGGAACTTCTCCGGCAGGGGCAGCAGGCTCTTGGAGAGCAGCGTCAACTCGGACACGCGAACGGAAATCTCGCCCATCTTGGTGCGGAAAACCTCGCCCTTGACGCCGATAATGTCGCCGATGTCCAGCTTCTTGAAGGCGGCATAGGCCTCATCGCCCAGCAAATCGCGCTTGACGAAAATCTGGATGTCACCCTTCTGGTCGCGCAGATGGGCAAAGCTGGCCTTGCCCATGACGCGCTTGGACATCATACGGCCGGCCAGAGAGACGATCTTGCCGGTCTCGGCTTCGGCAGGCAGCTCGGCAAATTCCTGTTTGAGGTCGGCCGAGTACGCGTCCTGCGCATATTTGGTGATGACAAAGGGGTTATGACCGGCTTCGCACAGGTCTGCCAGCTTCTGGCGGCGCACAGCGGCCTGCTGGGTCAGCTCCTGCTCGGTCTGGGGCTTATTCTGCTCCATGTGAGATCGTCCTTTCGTGGTTTTTGATTCTACAGCGTGTTTTTCTTACTTGGAACGGGAGACTTCCAGCAGCTTGTAGGTGATGATGTTGCCGTTGGGCAGGGTGACGTCAAAGCTGTCGCCCACCTTGCAGCCAATCAGGGCAGCGCCCACAGGGCTCTCGTCGCTGATGCGGTTCAGATCCATATCGGCCTCGGTGGAGCCGGTCAGGTCATACTCCTCGGCGTCCTCCAAATCATCGCCCTCGGCCAGAATCTTGACGTGCATACCGATGGAGGCGGTGTCATTGGACAGCTCGCTCTCGTCCATGATGCGGGCCAGCTTCAGGGTGGCCTCCAAGTCGGCGATGCGGGCCTCGACAGAAGCCTGCTCCTCCTTGGCAGCATCATACTCGGCATTCTCGCTCAGGTCACCGTAGCCACGGGCTACCTTGATTTTGTCGGCAACCTCCTTACGCTTGACGGTGCGCAGATTTTCGAGCTCCTGCTCGAGTTTATTATAGCCCTCGCGGGTAACGACAACTTCTTTAGCCATAGCTGTGTCTCCTAACATGATTTGGATAGTAAAAGTTGTGCGGCACCAACTGGGGAGCCGCACTAACTTAAATATTATATAGGTTTATCCGGGATTTGTCAAGTCACAACGTCATTTATCCAGCTGCAGCAGGCCAACCTTGCGGTACACCTTGCTGACGGTGCGGTTGGCAATGCGCGCAGCGCGCTCTGCGCCGCTCTTGAGGACCTCGTCCACGTAGGCCTTGTCAGCAAGAATCTTGTCGTACTCGGCCTGCACGGGGGCCAGCGCGTCGGCAGTCACCTCGGCCACGGCCAGCTTGAAATCGCCGTAGCCCTTGCCCTCAAACTCGGCGGAAATCTCCTCGTTGGATTTGCCGGTGAAGGTGCTGTAAATGCACATCAGGTTGGACACACCGGGCTTGGCCTCGCGGTCAAAGCGGACAACGCCGTCGGAGTCGGTCACGGCGCGCTTGAACTTGCGCACGATGGTGTCCTTGTCATCGGTCATCAGGATGAAGCTGTTGACGTTCGTGTCGGACTTGCTCATCTTCTTGGTGGGCTCGGCCAGCGACATAATCTTAGCGCCGGAAGCAGGCACATAGCCTTCGGGCAGGGTGAAAGTATCGCCGTAGATGCCGTTGAAGCGGCCGGCAATGTCGCGGGCAATTTCAAGGTGCTGGGTCTGATCCTGCCCCACGGGGACGAGGTCGGCGTTATAAATCAGGATGTCGGCCGCCATCAGCACCGGGTAGGTGAAGAGGCCGCCGTTGACGTTGTCAGGGTGCTTGGCGCTCTTGTCCTTGAACTGGGTCATGCGGGAGAGCTCGCCGAACTGAGTGTTGCAGGCCAGCACCCAGCTAAGCTCGGTGTGGGCGGGCACGTGGCTCTGCACAAACAGCACATGGTTTTTGGGGTCAATGCCGACTGCCAGCAGCAGGGCGGCCAGCTCGCGGGTGCGGCGGCGCAGCTCCGCGGGAACCTGACGCACGGTCAGGCTGTGCAGGTCGGCAACCATATACAGGCAGTCATAGTCAGACTGCAGCAATGCCCAGTTGCGCACGGCACCGATATAATTGCCCAGCGTCGGCGTGCCGGTGGGCTGGATGCCGGAAAGAATCCGTTTGCGTTTTTCTTCCATACTTATTCACCTACAACTCTATCATTCTATAGTGTTTTTCACTATAGCACAAAACGTGGGAAAAGTAAAGCGATAGGAGCGCGGGAAAGCGGGAGATGAGACGCCCGGAGGTTGCCCGGTAAATGGCGTTTGTGGGAGACTGCCGGGCCGGGCGTGCCCGGCCCCTACAGGGCAAAGGATGGGGGAGAGGAGTCTATTGGAGAACGGCGGAGGGGTCAAGACCCCTCCCTACAGACCGAGCGAAAACAGCGCTGTAATGATTGGCGGTACGTAGGGCGGGGTGACCTCACCCAGCCGGAACCGTGCGGTAAAATGCCGCTTGCGGGCAACAACGGCAGCCGAACTTTTCTCTTTGAAAAAAATATTGACAGCGCAAAATGTTTGTGTTATACTTCTTCACGATTTTGAAAGACGAATCGTGTTTGTAAGAGTTTTTCAAAGCAATTTACCTACGGACCGCCCGCCAGGGGCTAAGGCCATACGGACAGCCGGGTCCACTGCCGATCGGCAACTTAGGTTGCCTTATTGATTGAGTTAAAAGCTCAAATTTTATAAGTTGGTTCCTTTACATACAACCATGAAATTGCACGTTTTGACGTGCAGACTTGTGAAACGGTCAATAAGAGTAGTAAAAGTATAATTGCTATATAGACTCTGACACGCTCAGCCTTTTTGAATCATATGGTAAAAATGCTCTCTCGGTGCAAGACCGGGGGTATTTCTGCCTGTGCAAAAAATGCTGAATTTAAGCGCAAGCCTGTACATCTGTGCATGGCTTGCGCTTTTTTTGTTTGCAAAGGAACCGCGAACGGAGGAAAAAATGAACGGAGAGGGAAAACGCCCCCGCCTCGACCAGCGGCGTGCACCGATTCATGAAGCGCTGGAGACGTTCCGCAAAATGCGCGTGGTGCCGTTTGATGTGCCGGGCCACAAGCGCGGGCGCGGCAACCCGGAGCTGACGGCTTTTCTGGGGGAACAGTGCGTCGGCGTGGACGTCAACAGCATGAAGCCGCTGGACAATCTCTGCCACCCGGTTTCGGTCATCCGCGAGGCAGAGGAGCTGGCAGCTGACGCCTTTGGCGCGGCACACGCGTTTCTGATGGTGGGCGGCACAACCAGCTCGGTGCAGAGCATGGTGCTGACGGCCTGCAAGCGCGGGGACGAAATCATCCTGCCGCGCAACGTCCACCGCAGTGTGCTGAATGCGCTGGTGCTCTGCGGCGCTGTGCCGGTCTACGTCAACCCGGAGGTCGATAACCGGCTGGGTATCAGCCTGGGCATGAAGCGTGAGCAGGTGGCCAAGGCGATTGCTGAGCACCCTAACGCGGTGGCCGTGCTGGTGAATAACCCCACTTACTACGGTATCTGCAGTGACCTGCGCGCCATTGTGCGGATGGCCCATGACGCCGGGATGCTCTGCCTTGCGGACGAGGCCCACGGCACGCACTTCTATTTCGGCGGCGGGCTGCCGGTTTCCGCCATGGCGGCGGGGGCGGATATGGCCTCGGTTTCGATGCACAAAAGCGGAGGCAGCCTGACGCAGTCGAGCCTGCTGCTGACCGGCCCCAATGTCCACGCCGGATATGTGCGGCAGATTATCAACCTGACGCAGACCACCTCCGGCAGCTATTTGCTTATGTCCAGTCTGGACATTTCCCGCCGCAATCTGGCGCTGCGCGGGCGGCAGGTGTTCCATCAGGTGGCCGATATGGCCGAGTACGCCCGCGAGGAAATCAACGCGGTGGGCGGCTATTACGCCTTCGGCAAGGAGCTCTGCAACGGCAACTCCGTCTTTGATTTTGACACAACCAAGCTCAGTGTTCACACGCTGGACATCGGCCTTGCGGGCATCGAGGTCTATGATATCCTGCGCGATGAATACGACATTCAGATTGAATTTGGCGATATCGGCAACATTCTGGCGTACCTCTCCATCGGCGACCGCCCACAGGAGGTCGAGCGCCTTGTCAGCGCGCTTGCCGAAATCAAGCGCCGCTACCACACCGACGGCGCAGGCCTTTTGAGCCAAGAGTACATTGACCCCGAGGTGGCCGCCAGCCCGCAGGAGGCCTTCTACGCGCCCAAAAAGAGCCTGCCCCTGCGCGAGACCGAGGGGATGGTCTGCAGCGAATTTGTGATGTGCTACCCGCCGGGCATCCCGATTCTGGCCCCGGGCGAGCGTATCACCGCTGAAATTCTGGATTATATTGAGTACGCCAAGGCGAAGGGCTGCAGCATGACGGGACCCGAGGACCCCGACATCCTGCGCCTGAACGTGCTGGCCTGACAGGGAGGTTTGCAGAATGGAAATGTGGTTTTCTGAATTTCACACGCCCGATGTCAAGCACAGCATCCGGGTCAACCGCCAGCTTTACTCCAAACAGAGCGATTACCAGCGCATTGACATTTTTGACACGCCGGAGTTTGGCCGTGTGCTGACGCTGGACGGCAATGTTATGCTGACCGAGCGCGACGAGTTCATCTACGATGAGATGATTACCCATGTGCCGATGGCCGTGCACCGCACCGCCAAGGATATTCTGGTCATCGGTGCCGGGGACGGCGGCGTTGTGCGGGAGCTGACCCGCTATGACCGTGTGGAGCGCATCGACCTTGTGGAGATGGACCCGCAGGTGATTGAAGCCTGCCGCGCCTATCTGCCCGGTAACGCCTGCAGGATGGATGACCGCCGCGTGCATATCTACTACGAGAACGCGCTCAAATTCATCCGCCGGTGCGAGGATGAGTATGATCTTATCATCGTGGATTCCTCCGACCCGTTCGGCCCGTCGGAGGGACTCTTCACCCGCGAGTTTTACGGCAACTGCTACAATGCCCTGCGCGACGATGGTATTATGGTGAACCAGCAGGGAAGCCCCTTCTATGCCGAGGACGCCACCGCCATGCAGCGCAGCCACAAGCGCATTGCCAGCACCTTTCCCATCAGCAAGGTGTATCAGGCGCACATCCCCACCTTTGCGGCGGGATATTGGCTGTTCGGCTTTGCCAGCAAAAAATATCATCCCATCAACGATATGGACAGCGCTGCGTGGGAGGTGCTGAATATGCGCACCCGCTATTATACGACCCGGCTGCACGTCGGGGCATTCTATCTGCCGGCGTTTCTGGAAGAAATGCTGCGCGAAGTGGAGGATCGCTGATGTTGCACCGCAACGTAGAAAATTTCATCGGCTGCGACAGCAGCTACCGAACGGCAAGCATTGTTCTGTATGGTGCGCCGTTTGATTCCACCACCAGCTACCGCCCCGGCGCACGGTTCGGCCCTGCGGCCATGCGGCATGAAAGCTATGGGCTGGAAACCTACAGCCCCTATCAGGACAAGGACCTGACAGATGGCAACGTGTTTGACAGCGGCGATTTGGAGCTCTGCTTTGGCTCCAGCGAGAGCGCGCTGGTGGATATTGAATCCCGCGCTGCGGAAATCCTGCGGGATGGCAAGCTGCCGCTGCTGCTGGGCGGCGAGCACCTTGTGACCTTGGGCGCGGTGCGGGCGGCCGTGCGCAACTACCCGGATCTGCACATCGTTCACTTTGACGCCCATGCCGATTTGCGCGATGACTACCTTGGTGCACAGCTGAGCCATGCCTGCGTGCTGCGCCGCTGCCATGACCTGATTGGGGATGGGCGGATTCACCAGTTCTGCATCCGCAGCGGCGAGCGCGAGGAGTTCCAGTTTGCCGCCCGCCACACCGATATGCACAAATTTGACTTTACCGGCCTTGAGGAGTTGACCGATTGGCTGTGCAAGACAAACGTGCCGGTCTATCTGACGATCGACCTTGACTGCCTTGACCCCTCGGCGTTCCCCGGCACCGGCACGCCGGAGGCGGGCGGCGTGAGCTTTTTGCAGCTGCTGGGAGCCATCCGCACCGTGACAAAGGCCAATATTATCGCTGCAGACGTCAACGAGCTGGCCCCGATGCTGGACCAGAGCGGCGTTTCCACGGCCACGGCCTGCAAAGTCCTGCGTGAGCTGCTGCTGGCGCTGGAAAAGTGAACGACGTCCCCGACGCCCCGGGAGGTTAAACCGGGAACGAACGGTACATTTTACGTTGCGGGCCGGGCAATGCCCGGCCTCTACAGGCAATGATAGAAAAACATAATAGAATCAATAAAAGGAGTATTTACTATGAGCAAGGTTCTTGTTATCGGCTGCGGCGGCGTGGCCAGTGTTGCTATCTCCAAGTGCTGCCAGGTCAGCGAAGTCTTTACCGAGCTGTGCATTGCCAGCCGCACCAAGTCCAAGTGCGATGCACTGGCCGCCAAGCTGGCTCCCAACACCAAGACGGTTATCACCACTGCACAGGTGGACGCGGATGACGTGCAGCAGCTGTGCGACCTTATCAACAGTTATAAGCCTGATCTGGTTATGAACATCGCCCTGCCGTATCAGGATTTGACCATTATGGACGCCTGCCTTGCCTGTGGCGTCAACTACATGGACACCGCCAACTATGAACCGGAAAACACCGATGACCCCGCGTGGCGTGCTATCTATGAAAAGCGCTGCAAGGAGGCCGGCTTCTCCGCCTACTTTGACTACAGCTGGCAGTGGGCCTACAAGAAAAAGTTTGAGGATGCCGGTCTGACCGCCCTGCTGGGCTGCGGTTTTGACCCGGGTGTGACGCAGGCCTACTGCGCCTACGCGGCCAAGCATGAGTTTGACACCATCGACACGATTGACATTCTGGACTGCAACGGCGGCGACCACGGCTATGCGTTCGCTACCAACTTCAACCCCGAAATCAATCTGCGCGAGGTTTCCGCTCCCGGCAGCTATATGGAAAACGGCAAGTGGGTCGAAATCCCGCCGATGAGTATCAAGCGCGAGTATGACTTTGACCAGGTCGGCCATAAGGATATGTATCTGCTCCACCACGAGGAAATTGAGTCTCTGGGCAAAAACCTGCCCGACGTCAAGCGGATTCGCTTCTTTATGACCTTCGGCCAGAGCTACCTTGACCATATGCGTTGCTTAGAGGATGTGGGTATGCTCTCGACCACGCCCATCAACTACAATGGGCAGGAAATTGTCCCCATCCAGTTCCTGAAGGCACTGCTGCCCGACCCCGCCAGCCTCGGCCCCCGCACCAAGGGCAAGACCAACATTGGCTGCATCTTCACCGGTACCAAGGACGGCAAGCCCAAGAGCTACTATATTTATAATGTCTGCGACCATCAGGCGTGCTACCGCGAGGTCGGCAGTCAGGCCATCAGCTACACCACCGGCGTCCCGGCCATGTGCGGCGCGCTGATGATGCTTACGGGAGAGTGGACCAAGCCCGGCGTCTACACGGTCGAGGAGTTCAACCCAGACCCGTTCCTGGACGCACTGGACAAATACGGCCTGCCCCGCAGCGAGAACCACAGCCCTGTGCTGGTGGACTGATGGCGCAGCGCGATACGCGGCCGCCGTTTGCGGCACTCGGTGGGTATGCCGGGCCGGAGCTTGCCGCCCTGCCGACCCCCTGTTACCTGATAGACGAGGGCGCGCTGACGCAGAATGCCGAAATCCTTGGCGCGCTGGCGGCGCGCACCGGCTGCAAGGTGCTGCTGGCGCAGAAGGCGTTCAGCAACTATGATTTTTACCCGCTGTTGGCAAAGCATCTGGCGGGCACCGAGGCCAGCGGCCTGTTTGAGGCGCGGCTGGGCGCGGAGGAAATGCCCGGCGGGGAGGTGCACGTGTTCTGCGCCGCCTACCGTGCGGACGAGATGGATGAGCTGCTGCGGTATGCCGACCACATTGTGTTTAACTCCCCGGCACAGCTTGCAAAATTCGGTCCCGCGGCCAAAGCGGCGGGGAAAAGCGTAGGGCTGCGCATCAACCCGGAATGTTCGACGCAGGACGGCCACGCCATCTATGACCCCTGCGCGCCGGGCAGCCGCCTTGGCACCACCCGCGCCCAGTGGGAGGCCGCGCTGGTGCAGAATCCGGCACTGCTGGATTTGTTGGATGGGCTGCATTTCCACACCCTGTGTGAGCAGGACGCGGATGCGCTGGCTGTCACGCTGGACGCTGTCGCGGAAAAATTCGGGGATATTCTGCCCCGGATGCGGTGGCTGAACTTCGGCGGCGGGCACCACATCACCCGCCCGGGCTACGATATGCAGACGCTGGAACGCTGCATCCGCCGCGCCCGGAATGACTGGGGCGTGACGGTGTATCTCGAGCCCGGCGAGGCGTGCGCCCTGAACGCAGGGTATCTGCTGACCCGCGTGCTGGATGTTGTGCAGAACGGCGATACAACGGTAGCCATTCTGGACGCAAGCGCCGCCTGCCATATGCCCGATGTGATTGAAATGCCCTACCGCCCGCCGCTGCTGGCGGCAGGGGAGAAGGACGAGCGCTCCTGCACCGTGCGGCTGGCCGGGCCGACCTGTCTGGCCGGGGACGTCATCGGCGATTACAGCTTTGACGCCGTCCCGGCGGTGGGGGATTTGCTGGTATTTGGCGATGTGGCCATCTACACCACCTGCAAGAACAACACCTTCAACGGTATGCCGCTGCCGGCTATCTTTGCCCGCCGTGCGGACGGTACGATTCACAAAACGGTTTCCTTCGGCTATGAGGATTTCAAGCGCCGACTGGGAAGCCCACAATAAATAAGCGCCCGGAGGCACCTTGTACTGATGCCTCCGGGCATTTTTATTTGTCCCGCGGCGGGGTCAGCCAGCCGTTGTATTTGAGGATGGAGGTGCTGCGTCCGGTGCCGACACTGCGCCGCCACTCGGAGGGGGAGCAGCCCATCGCCTCGGCAAAGTGGCGGTTGAAGCTCGACATCGACCGGAAGCCCACCTGTTCGCCGATGGTCAGGATGGATTCATCGGTCATACGCAGCAGGCTGCACGCCTTTGTGATGCGGGTGCGGTTTAGGTGCTCCAGCGGGCCAATGCCCATCAGCTCATGAAAGACCCGGCGGAAGTGGGACTGGCTCATATTGCAGACATCGGCCAGATCGCAGATGGTGAAATTGTCCATATAGTGGTTGTTAATGTAGGTCAGCGCCGGGGCAATGACCATGCTGCCCATCGGCGTACCGGTGCTGCCCTGGGCTGGCTGGCGCATCAGCTCTGTTATAAAGGAAACAAACAGCCCGCGGACGCTGATTTCATAATTCAGCTTGCGGTCGGCCATCTCCTGCATCATCTGGCGCACGCAGTAGGCGAGGTTGGGATTGTCTGCGGCGGGGAAGATGCCGTACCAGCCGTTCAGCAGACCGCTTAGCAGTCGGGTGTTGGGCAGCTTGTCAATCGCAAAGAAGGGGCGCAGCAGCTCCTCGGCGTCGGTAAAAAGGTACCGCCATTTGCTCGAACAGCCCGGGTCGGACCAGGTGGTGTGCAGCACATCGCCCGCCACCACGGTGACATCGCCGCTTTTGAAGGGCAGCACCGTGCCCGCAAAATCCATCTTGCCGCTGTCACTCTCACACAGGCCGATTTCCAGGCAGTTGTGAAAGTGCAGCACGCCGGAGGGCACATCGGAAATATGCCAGTCATCGCCTGCAATCAGACGGATGGGAAAGTGCGGCGGCAGGTCATAACTGCGGTATTCAATGACATTGGCGGCGTGTCGACCCATAAATAATCCCCCTAGCAGGCAATCTTTTTGACATATATACCATTAAATGTTAAAATATGACTGCCCATATTGGCTTGTTACCCTTATTGTAGCACAAATTGCGCAAAATGCCAGTGCAAACGCGCAAAAATGACCATCATTGTGCAGTCTGCATAAGAAAGTGGCGGCTAGCTTGTGAAAATGCACCAACAAAACGCCCCATAATATGGACAAATGATGCCGAAACAGCACTAAATGTTCCTTTCCACAAAAAGTTACAGAAAAATTACTGAGCGTTTTTGCATAATAATGATGAAAAATTCGATAGAAATTGCAGTTGGCAAAGTGCATAATAGAATCAGCAAACGAGAAGAAAAACTGGTACAAACGGCAACGTTGCCGCTGCGCACGCAAGCTAAAGGAGGAAATACGCACTATGGCAAAACAAAAAAGTACGGCGGTGCAGCCTTCAGCCAATACGCTGAAGAAAAAAGGCCCGATGTACTACCTCAAGCGCGACTGGCAGCTTTACGCTCTGATGCTGCTGCCCATGCTGTTTATCATCGTTTTCAAGTATCTTGCCTACACCGGCCTGTCGGTTGCCTTTCTGGATTACAAAATCGGCAAGGGCTACGCCGGCAGCAAGTTTGTAGGGCTGGAAATCTTCAAGAAGGTTTTCAAGCACCGCGACTTCACCAAGGCCGTTGTCAACACCCTGTTGCTCAACGTGCTGGATTTGCTGTTCAGCTTCCCGATGCCGATTATTCTGGCGCTGCTGCTCAATGAAATCCGCGTCAAGTGGTTCAAGCGCGTCACCCAGACGCTGCTTTATCTGCCGCACTTCCTGTCATGGGTTGTCATCGGCGCCACGGCCTACGCGATGTTCGCCACCAACACCGGCGTTGTCAACACGCTGATTGCCAACGCGGGCCACAGCCCGATTCCCTTCCTGCAGGAGGACGCATGGTGGCTGTTCAGCTACGTGCTGATTGGTATCTGGCAGACAATGGGCTGGGGCACCATCATCTATCTGGCCGCCATTACCAACGTCAATGCCGAGCTCTACGAGGCCGCCAAGGTCGACGGCGCCAACCGCTGGCAGCAATGCCTGCACGTCACGCTGCCCTGCATCCGTTCCACCATCGTGGTTATGCTGATTATGCAGCTGGGCAAGCTCATGGGCGGTAGCTTCGAGCGTATCGTGGCTTTGTCCAACGCCAAGGCGACCGAGTTCACCACCACGATTCCCGTGCTGGTCTACAAATGGTTCCAGGGCAACAAATTCAGCGAGTCCACCGCGCTGGGCCTGTTCCAGTCCGTTATCGGTGTCATTCTCGTCATTCTCTCTGACAAAATCGCCAAGAAGCTCGGCGAGGATGGTCTGCTGTAAGGAGGGCACACAGATATGACTACTACCGCAGCAACTGCTGTTGAAAAACACAAAAAGCCGTGGACGAAGGCCCGCGTCATTGATTTGCTCATTGATATCCTCTGCATTGTGGTTGTCGGTGTGGCGTCCCTGACCTGCATCCTGCCCTTCATTCACATTCTGGCAAAATCCCTTTCCGATAATGCCTACGTTGTGGCCAACAAGGTTATCCTTCTGCCGCTGAGCGACACCGGCATCAATCTGGAGGCCTACAACAAGGTTTTCCATGACCCCAGCATTATGCAGTCCCTGTGGGTCACGGTGCTGGTCACGGTGGTGTTCACCGCCATCGGTATGTTCCTGACGGTCTGCGCCGCCTACGCGCTGACCCGCCCGGAGTTCCACGGCCGCAAGGTTATGACCTTTATGATTATGTTCACGATGTACTTCACCGCCGGTACGATTCCTGACTACCTGCTGATGAACCAGCTGCATATGCTGGACACCATCTGGTGCCTGATTCTGCCGCTGTGCTTTGCACCGTACAATCTGCTGATTATGAAGAACAACTTCCAGGGCTCCATCCCCGAAAGCCTGATTGAGTCCGCCCGTCTGGACGGTGCCTCCCACTTCACGATTCTGGGCAAGATTGTGGTGCCGCTGTCCAAGCCCATTATGGCAACCATCGCCCTGTTCTACGCCGTCGGCCGCTGGAACGCCTACTCCGATGCGCTGTACTACATCAAGCAGAATGTGGCCCTGCGCCCGCTGCAGCTCAAGCTCTACTACCTGATTGTCGCCGCAAGCGAGAGCTTCCAGACCGAGGGTGTGGCCACCGTCTCGATGACCAACCCCGAGGTGCTGAAGGCCGCCTGTATCATCTTCGCCGCCGTGCCCATCATCTGCGTGTACCCCTTCATCCAGAAGTACTTCGTGCAGGGCACCATGGTCGGTGCTGTCAAGGGCTGATAACGACCCCAACCGTAGTTAAACAATTTGTTTTTCAATAAGGAGGAAAACAATGAAAAAGACACTTGCATTGGGCATGGCCGCTGCCATGACCGCCACTCTGCTCGCCGGTTGCGGCGGGTCTGCCAGCTCCGCTGCCACCTCTACGGCAGAGAGCGCCGCTTCTTCCACCGAGGCTGCCGCCCCTGCCGAGAGCACCGGCAGCTACACCGATTATTCTGCGGGCTTCCCGGAAAATGTCACCATCCAGATTCCTGTGTATGACCGCGGCTTTGAGGGCTGGAACCCCACCGACAACTACTACACCAAGTGGGTGCAGTCCGAGTTCGGCGATAAGTACAACGTCACCGTCAAGTACGTTGCCATTGCCCGCTCCAACGAGGTGCAGGACTTCAACCAGATGATTGCTGCCGGCAACGCTCCCAGCATCATCTTCCACTATGATATGCCGCAGGCCGTCAACTACTGGTCCGAGGGTGCTATGCAGCCCATCGACCTTGACGAGGTGGCCTACTACGCCCCTACCTACTGGGACAAGATGAAGTCCACCATCGAGACCTATGGCAAGCTGGACGGCGAGAACGCCTTCATCTTTGCAGAGCGCGACCCCATCTACTACAACTGGGTTACGCTGATTCGCAAGGACTGGCTGGATCAGGTCGGTCTGGATGTGCCCACCACCAACGAGGAGCTGATTGCCGCCCTGCAGGCCTTCAAGGATGCCGGTCTGGGCGTTGAGAATGACCCGCTGATTACCAAGAGCTTTACCTACTTCTACAACTGGATTCCCGAGGGCACCAGCGAGGAGGATCTGGCCAAGTATCTGGACCTGAACGTTGCACCCTTCACCTGGGAGGCCACCAAGAACTTCCTGCAGGATGCCAACACCAAGTACAACGCCGGTCTGATGGACCCCGAGTTCTACCTGACCACCGATGACTCCCTGGCCAAGGGCAAGTTCGTCTCCGGCCAGTGCGCTACCTACAGCTTCTATATGTCCAACGGTACCGATGTGTTCGACAGTCTGAAGGCCAACGACCCCAACGCCGAGGTTGCTGTTCTGGGCTCCACCGTTTCCAACACCGTTGCGGACGGCTTCAGCGCACACTACTATGAGTACCCCAGCTACGGTATGATTATGGGTATCAACGCCAACGCTACCGATGAGGAGCGCGCCGCTACCTATATGTTCCTTGACTGGATGAGCCAGCCCGAGAACCTGACCTACCTGCAGCACGGCATTGAGGGCGAGACCTACACGGTTGACGCCGACGGCATTGCCACCCAGATTTCCGACTATGACGGTGAGGCCAAGCTGAGCCAGAACAACAACAAGGACTACTGGTGCCTCGTTCAGGAGGTTATGGGCTACGGCGACAAGGAGACCAACCTCAAGGCCAACAAGAGCCTGCTGGCGCCCGAGGGCTATGACTGGATTATCGACCAGACCTATGACATCTGCGAGAAGGGCTCCAACGACGGTCTGATTACCCCCATCTTCACCAAGGCAGTCGAGTCCACCGCTGAGTACAGCACCGACCTGAACAGCCTGTGGCAGGAAGCCTACGTAGACTGCATCACCTGCAGCCCCGACGAGTTTGAGGCCAAGTACGAGGAGTACTGCCAGGAGTATCTGGACGCCGGTTATCAGGAAATCCTTGACGAGAAGCAGAGCCTGATTGACGAGGGTGCCGTTCTGGTTGTCGAGTAATCACTACAATTTGAATCGCGTATAGTCTATGCGCTGTTGGGGCCGCTGCCGGGCAGCGGCCCCAATTTTTGTGAGCTACAGGGGGAGAGTGTAGAGCAATGCAATTCCGATGGACAAGCGCCGGGGGCGCTGCACCGTATGACCCAAAAACCGGGTACGGCTTTGTGACCGGGGAGGTCTACAACGCTGTGCCGGCGCTGCGGATTCCGGAGACGAACAGCGGCTTTTTGCCGCTGTGGTGGTACGCGGGCACGCCGATGCTGACGGTGGTCTGCACGCCATACGGTGCTGAGGCCCGCGCCACAGCCGCCGTGCGCGAAAGCGATCTGGCCGGGCGCAGCCTGCCGGTGTGGTTCCGAGCGGACACCCCTGCCGAGGGTGTTTACCGCGCCGAAATCACCGTCACCGGCACACAGGGCGGCGCGGTGCTGGTCTTTGCGGGCCGCCGCCGTCTTGTCTGGCGCGGCACGCTGGCCGCAGGCGAACGGCGGACGGTAACGGCCCTCTGCGATGTGTTCCCAATTGTGCCGCGTGGGCAGGGGGATGCCGTGCCCGGTACCGCGGTAAGCGTTGCGGTGGTGGGCGGCGCGCTGACGGCGCTCACCTTGACCGATGCCCCCGAAGCCCGCCGCGTCTGGGTCTGCGGGGACTCCACCGTCACAGACCAGACCGCTGAGCTGCCTTATGCGCCGGGCACCAGCTATTCCGGCTGGGGGCAGATGCTGCCCGTTTATCTGCCGGCGGAGTGCATTACGAACCACGCCCACAGCGGCCTTACCACCGAAAGCTTTTTGAGCGAGGGCCATTGGGCCATCGTCCGTTCGCGGCTGCGGGCAGGGGATATCTGCCTTTTCCAGTTCGGCCACAATGACCAGAAGCTGGCGCATCTGCAGGCGCAGGGCGGCTACACCGACCGGCTGCGTACCTATTTAAAAGAGACCCGCGCAGCGGGGGCTGTGCCGGTGCTCGTCACCCCCTTGGCCCGTAACAGCTGGCGCGACCCCGCGCACTACAATGACCTGCTGGCCGACTTTGCCGCCGCCGTCAAGACGCTGGGCGCGGAGGAGGCAGTGCCGGTGTTGGATTTGCACGGCTATGCCATGGAGCTGGTACGGCGCGATGGGCTGGAAACCGCCAAGCGGTGGTTCTACCCCGGGGATTTCACCCACACGAATGACTATGGCGCGTACAAGATGGCGGGCTTTGTGGCCCACGCGCTGGGCGAGGCCCTGCACCTTGCGGTGAACGATGCGCCCGACTGGACGCCCGCGCCGCCCAACCGGCCGCTGACGCCCCCGGCGGACTGCAGTATCCCGGCACCGGAGGGGGATCCCTTTGCCGACTATGACGTCACCCGCCCCAAGGAGACGCTGACCCGCGCCGAGGCGCTGGAGCTGGCCATCAAGGCGTTGAAGCTCTTTCCAATCAACGTCTACAACGATTTGTATGCGGATGTTGTCGGCCATGAAACCTACGCCGGGACGGTGCAGTGCGCCGCGCAGAACCATCTGATTCCGCCGGAATGGGTGGCGGACGGCTGCCTGTACCCGGCCAAGGCAGTGACCTGTGCCGATTTTCTGGCGGTACTGATGCCCGGTGCGGCGGGCCGCCGCCCGCTGGCAGAGCCTGTGCCTGTGCCCGATGCCGTACCGCCCTACGCAAGGCGCGCCGCCGGGCAGGCCGTGGCGGAGCAGCTTACCGCCGCCGAAGCCCTGAACGAGCCCTTGCGCCGCAGCGCTGCAGCAGCCATCTGCCGTGGCCTGCATATTTAAAGGAGGGAGTATTCATGAAATTCCAACACACAAGCGGCGGCTTCACGCTGCCGGGTGAAGCCGGGCAGGAGAAGCTGACGCTGGAGCTGGCCGAAAAATGGGGCGCGGATGTCATCCGCGACAGTGACGGCACCCAGCTTTCAGAGGAGATTCTTGACACCGGGTATGATATCTACTCCACCATCTGCATCATCCGCGACCACAACGTGTGGGCCAAACAGCACCCGGACTGCCTGCAGCAGACCTTTTTGAGCACCGACCCGGTTATTGCCACCGAGGGCCCGCTGACCGTGGCCCCAATGGCTGGCTTTTTTGCCGAGCAGTTTGCCGTCAATGACTGCCCCGCAGCACTGCGCTATTGGCAGGTCTGGGACCGCACGGCGGATAAGCCACTGCCCGCCGGAGCATGGACGTGGGATGCCGCGTCCGGCACGGTTACGGTGGAGCAGCCGGTGCCCTTCCACGCCTACACGGTCAGTTTTCTGGCATGGCGGCTCTGGGAAGAAATCAATATGTACAACCACGTGACCAACAGCTGGACCAGTGAGCATCTGTTGCCGGTCGACCCGCGCACGCCGCAGGCGCAGGAATATCTGTACGATTGGCTCAAAAAGTGGTGCGAGGCTCACCCGCAGACCAACGTGGTGCGGTTCACCAGTATGTTCTATAACTTTGTCTGGATCTGGGGCAGCGACAAGCGCAACCAGAACCTCTTCACCGACTGGGGCAGCTATGACTTTACCGTGTCCGAAAAGGCGCTGGACGATTTTGCCGCGCAGTACGGCTACGCCCTGACGGCGGAGGACTTCATCAACAAGGGCAATTTGCAGGTGACGCATATGCCGCCCACGGCCCATAAGCGGGATTATATGGCCTTTACCCAGCGGTTTGTGGCCGGGTACGGCAAACGGCTGGTGGATTTGGTACACAGCTACGGCAAGCGCGCCTATGTGTTCTATGATGACAGCTGGGTGGGCGTCGAGCCCTACGGCCCGCACTTCCAGGAATTTGGCTTTGACGGCATTATCAAGTGCGTGTTCTCCGGCTATGAGGCGCGGATGTGCGCCGGGGTTGAAGCCTCCGTGCATGAGCTGCGGTTCCATCCGTATCTGTTTCCGGTGGGGCTGGGCGGTGCGCCCACCTTTGCGCCGGGCGGCAACCCCACCCGCGATGCAGCCGAGTACTGGAACCACGTGCGTCGTGCTCTGCTGCGGGCCAAGATTGACCGCATCGGTCTGGGCGGGTATCTGCATCTTTTGAACGATTTCCCGGATTTTGTGGAATACATTGCCGATGTGGCCGATGAGTTCCGCGCCATCAAGGCCTTGCACACCCATGGCCCGGTGGCCATCCTGCCGCTGACGGTGGCGGTGCTGCACAGCTGGGGCGGCCTGCGCCCCTGGACGCTGTCCGGCCACTTCCATGAAACCTATATGCACACCCTCATTCACATCAACGAGGCACTGGCGGGCCTGCCGGTACAGGTGAAATTCCTGAGCTTTGACGATGTGAAAAACGGCGTGCCCGCGGACGTGGATGTTATCATCAACGCGGGCCGCGCCGGAACCGCATGGAGCGGCGGTGACGTGTGGCGGGACGAAAATCTGGTTGCCGCCCTGAACAAATGGGTGTACAATGGCGGTGTACTGCTGGGCGTCGAGGAACCGTCCGCCGTGAACGGCTGCGGCGATACCTTCCGCATGGCGCGGGTGCTGGGCGTGGACGAGGATATGGGCGCACGCGTCTGCCACGGCCGCTGGCCGGTGGAAGTGAAGCCCGTGGAGGGGCTGATACCCGACGGCGCCACGCTCAAAGCGCATGACCACCTCTACCTGACCGACGGCGATACCCGCGTGCTGGCTGCCGTGAACGGTACGCCCGCCCTTGCGGCGCACAACTTCGGCAAAGGGCGCGGCGTCTATATGGCCGGGTTCAGTTACAGCCCGGTGAACGCCCGGATGCTGCTGAACTTGCTGCTCTGGGCCAAGAGCCTGCCGCTGGACAGCGACTGGCTGACCGACAACCCGCACACCGAGGCCGCGTGGTTCCCGGCGGATAAGACGCTTGTGGTCATCAACAACAGCGAGGCCCCCTGCACCACCACCGTAAAAACACCCGAGGGCGTTGTTGCCGTGGAGCTGGAAGGGCTGGAAACCAAAATCCTGCCGCAGGAATAAAAAGGAGGGCGCACCTATGCCGTGTATCTTTATCAACACCAACCGTTCGGTCGGCACCATCAACCCGAATATCTACGGCCAATTCTCCGAGCATCTGGGCCGCTGCATCTATCAGGGACTTTACGTTGGCGAGGATTCCGATATTCCCAACGTCAACGGTATGCGCGTTGACGTGGTCAACGCGCTGAAGAAAATCCATATCCCGGTGCTGCGCTGGCCGGGCGGCTGCTTTGCCGATACCTACCACTGGCGGGACGGCATCGGCCCACAATCCCAGCGCAAGACGATTGTGAACACCAACTGGGGCGGCGTCAGCGAGGATAACTCCTTCGGCACACATGAGTTTATGGAGCTGGCCCGGCAGCTCGGGTGCGAGGCGTACTTCTCCGGCAACGTGGGCAGCGGCACCGTGCAGGAATTTTCCGACTGGGTGGAATACTGCAATATGGGCGGCGTCTCGCCGATGGCCTCGCTGCGCCGGGAAAACGGCAGGGAAGAGCCCTACAACGTCAAATACTGGGGCATCGGCAACGAGGCGTGGGGCTGCGGCGGCAATATGCGCGCCGAATACTACGCTGACCTGTGCCGCCAATATTCCACGTATCTGCGCAATTACTCGCCGGAGCATAAAATTTTTAAGATTGCATCGGGCGCCAATGTCGATGACTACCACTGGACCCGCACCGTGCTGGAGCGCGCAGGCCACGTGATTGACGCAGTTTCGCTGCACTACTACACACTGCCCCATCAGGACTGGCAGCACAAGGGCTCGGCGACCGACTTCACAGGTGAAGAATACTACACCACCCTGCACAAGACCCTGCGGATGGAAGAGCTGGTGGAAAACCACAGCCGCATCATCAAACAGTTTGCAGGCGGGCGCAGCATCGGGCTGGCCGTGGACGAGTGGGGTACCTGGTACGATGTGGAGCCGGGCACCAATCCGGGCTTCCTCTACCAGCAGAACACGATGCGTGACGCGCTTGTGGCGGCCATCAACCTGAACATCTTCAACAACCACTGCGACACCGTCTGCATGGCCAACATCGCCCAGATGGTCAATGTCCTGCAGGCGATGATTCTGACCGAGGGCAGCCGTATGGTACTGACCCCGACCTACCACGTCTTTGCGCTGTACGCGGCGCATCAGGGCGCACAGCAGCTGGAAAGCTACGCCGAGACGTCGATTCTGAACCATGACGAGCAGGCTGTGCCCACGCTGCACGTCAGCGCCAGCTGCGCCGCCGACGGCAAAATCCTTGTCACGGTGGCCAACCTTGACAGCGCCCGCGCCGCGGAAGCCAAAGTTATGCTGGGCGGCGTGAAGGCGTCCGGCGTGACCGGCACGGTGCTCACCGGCCCGGCTGCCGCCCACAACACCTTTGCTGCGCCAGACACCGTGACCCCGCAGCCGCTGCAGGCAACCCTGACCGCAGACGGCTTTACCGCCACTCTGCCCGCCTGCAGCGTGGCCGCCTTCACGGTGACGCCGCAGTGAGCGAGGCAAAAATCTGCCGCCGCTGCCTTTTGCAGGAGATGGCGGACGAAAACGATTACTACCAGAGTGTTGTGCGTTACCGCGCCACGCTGCCCGCCCAAAAGCGCACGCCGGACGATGCCTACGCTGCCCGGCTGGCCCGCTGCAAGGCCTGTGACCAGCTGAACGCCGGGACCTGTATGCAGTGCGGCTGCTATGTGGAAATGCGTGCGGCGCGGCTGGATATGCACTGCCCCAGGGAGGGGCAATGGTAAGCCTATGAGCATTACCGGAAGAATTTTGCGCTCCAATGTGGATATGACCCAGGGCAAGCCGCTGACAGTCATATTCTCCTTTGCATTGCCGCTGCTGGTTGGCAACCTGTTCAACCAACTGTACAACGTGGTGGATACCGCCATTGTGGGGCGCGCCCTTGGGGCGGACGCGCTGGCGGCGGTGGGCAGCACCGGCAACATCAACGCCTGCCTGTTCCTGCTGCTGGGCGGGCTTTCCACCGGCGTGGGGGTCATTGTGGCGCAGTATTGGGGTGCACAGCGCTATGAGGCGCTGCGCCGCCTGCTGGGTACGTTTTTCACCCTGCTGCTGGCGGGGTCTGTGCTGCTCTCGGTGTTGGGGGTGGCGCTGACCGCGCCGATACTGCGCCTTCTGCAGATACCCGCCGACCTGCTGGGTATGGGCGTGACCTATCTGCGCATCACGGCCGGGCTGCTGCTGGGCAATGCGCTGTACAACGCGGCCAGCGCCGTGCTGCGCAGCACCGGCGATTCCCGCACGCCGCTGGCGGCCATGGCGGCGTCCAGCCTGTGCAACATTGTGCTGGATTTGTGGTTCATTCTGGGGCTGCGTATGGGCGTGGCCGGGGCCGCGCTGGCCACGGTCGCCGCGCAGTTCCTCTCGGCGCTCATCTGCCTGTGGGTGCTCTGGCGGCGGAAAAAGCCGTTTGCGTTTGCCTCGGTGCGGCTCTGCTTCAACAGCGAGGATGCCGCGCTGATTCTGCGCTTCGGCCTGCCCACAGCGCTGCAAAGCTGTATGATTACGCTGGGCGGTATGACCGTGCAGGGCATTGTCAACAGCTTTGGCAGCGTGACGATGGCCGCCTACACCGCCGTGCAGCGTATCGACTCGCTGACGATTCAAGTCGTGGTGTCGGTCTCCAACGCGCTGGCCGTCTATACCGGGCAGAATATGGGCCGCCGCGATATTGACCGCGTGCGGCAGGGGCTGCGCGCCACGCTGAAGGCCCTCTGTGTAATTTGTCTGGGGCTGGCGCTGGCCGTGTTTGCCTCCCGTAGACTGCTGCTTTCCATCTTTCTGGACCCTGCCACCGATGCCGCCAGCATCGCGCAGGGCGCGGATTTTTTGAGCGTGATGGGCTTTGCCTATATCATCGCCGCCGTGATGAACAGCTACCTCAACGTGCTGCGCGGCGCGGGCGATGTGAACGTCAGCCTGATTGCGGGCCTGTTTGAGATGGGCGCGCGGCTGGCCTTTGCGGGCCTGCTGGCCCCGCGCCTCGGCGTATGGGGCATTTGGCTGGCCACGCCTTTAAGCTGGGCGTCCGGCTGCATCATCCCTGTGGCGCGGTATTACAGCAAGGAGTGGATGAAAAAGGCGCTGTTGTGAAAAATGAGCCTCCCCATCGTGGGGAGGCTCACAAATCGGCTTACTTTATACCAGCTTTTCCAGCTCTACGGCGGCGCGGCGGCAGTTTTCCAGTTCGGTCACGCGGCCGTCCCAGGCTTCGTTATCGCCGACAAAGCGTACTGTACTGTCCGTCACGGTCAGCCCATTCACGCATCGCGCATACAGTGCGGGAATCGCGTGCGGGTAGATGTGCCGGGCCGAGGGCTGCTCATCAAAGATGCCGCCTGGCTGCGTGCCCTGATGCTGTAAGGTCAAGTGCAGGTCGCGGATGCGTACATTCTCAAGCTCGCTGTCCGGCTCACCGGCGGCAAAAGCGCAGCTCTCGCTTGTCAGGTAGAGGTGGTCAAAGCTGACATCCCGGATGATACCCGCTGGCCCGGTCTTACCGGCGCGGGGCGTGGCGCTGATGAAAATCGGCTCGCCCTTGCCCCACCAGCCCGGCGCGCCGGGCAGCTGGTAGGCGTCCGCATAGCGGCGGGTGTTGCCGGTCAGGTGATGCACATGGATGTGCTCCACCGTGCCGCCGTCCCGCACCCAAACGCCGACTGCGCGGGAACAATCGTCCACCACGCAGTCGCTCAGCGTGATATTGCGGATGGTGCCGTGGGTCTCGGTGCCGATTTTCAGCGCAGAATCGCGGGAGTGAAGCACACAGCCTGTGATGACCACATTCTCGCTGGGGCCATAGCGGCGGGACATCGGCCCGGTGGATTTGACCACAATCGCGTCATCCCCGGTGCGCACAATGCTGTTGGAAATGACCACATCCCGGCAGCAGTCGGGGTCAATGCCGTCATTGTTGGCACCGCGGTCATCGTTCAGAATCATGATGTTCTGGATGCGCACGCGGCGGCAGCCCGCCATATGCAGCGTCCAGAAGGCCGCATCCTGCAGCGTCACGTCCCGCACGGTGAAATTCTCCACCGCCTCAAAGAGCATCATGCGCGGGCGGAACGCCTCGCAGGATTTCGGGCACTCATGAAAGCCGCTGTCCACATCCTTGTCCAGAAAGACCTTGTCGCCCTGCCCATAAATCGTGCCCATGCCGCTGATTGTGACATTGCGCACATGGGTGGCCCCCAGAAAAAAGCCGCCCTGCCAGCCGTCCGCGGTATCGTCCGGGTCGGCACCGTCCCCGCCCTGCGGGAAGGGCAGAATCTCCGCGGGGTTCAGGCTGCTGATGAGCACGGCACCGCTTTCCAGATGCAGCTCCACATTGCTTTTCAGCAACACCGAGCCGCTGAGGAACCGCCCCGCAGGCACTACCACGCGCCCGCCGCCCGCGGCGCTGGCCATGTCTACGGCCTGTTGGATGGCCGCCGCGCAGTTGGTCACACCGTCTGCCACGGCACCGTAGTCTAAAATGCTGTAATCCATAGTGCATCTCCTTTGCTGTGTTGGCTGTTTTCAGCTTAGCACAGCGGGCAGGGTGTGTAAAGTGCAGTTTCGCCAGAAAAATGTGCAATAACGCGCAGAAAAGAGGTCCTTTGTATGTCCTATACACTACCCGCCGCGCTGGCGGGGGCAAGGGTCTGCCGCGGGTCCTGCCATGCGGTGGTTGCGGGGCAGCCCGGCGCGGATACGCTGGCAGCGTTCTCCGCCGCGCTGGATGCCGCCCGGGCGGCGGGGCGGATTCTCACCGCCAGCCTTTACCGCTATGAAAACCAGCTCTTTTTCTATGCCGAGGGACTGGACGCACCCTTCACCCCGGAGGGGCTCTGCCCGGCGCTGGATGCACAGCTGATACCATGGCCGCCTGTGCTGGGCGACACCACGCCGCGCCTCTGGGCGGCCATGCAGCCCTATTTTTACCACGCAGTGCCCACCACCGCCGCGGACTGGCAGCGGAACCGCCACCCGGCCATGCGCCGGGGCCGCATTGCGCTGCTGCCGCCGGACAAATGGTGCAGCTATATGGAGCACCACCTGCGCCTTACCAGCGAGGGGCTGCTGGCGGGCGACCGCTGGCATTTGATCAGCGTGCACGAAAATCTGCTGTTTTCGTATCTCGAGGAACCACGCACTAACGTCAATCTGCGCGGCGTCCCCGGCGCGGAAAGCCCCGAGCTGGCCGCGTGGCTGGCGGCAGACCCCGAAAGCCACTTCGCCCGCTTCACGCCCGAGCAGCAGGCCCACCCGGATGCCGACCACAACTTTGTTTTTCTGCCCCGCGTTGCCGGGACTACAGAGGAATAGGAGGAACACAAGATGATACGTATTGGCTGCCGCGCCCACGATTACGGCAGGCACACCCCCGCCGCGCTGGCCGACACGCTGCACGCGCACGGCTACACCGCCGCCCAGCTGGCCATGCCCCGGGGCATCCTTGGCATTGACAGCTTTGCAGATATAACGCAGGCACAGCTGGAGGACATCCGCACTGCCTTTGATGCGGCAGGGGTGGAAATCACCGTGCTGAGCTGTTATCAGGATCTGACGGCCCCCGATGCGGACGCCCGCCGCGCTGCGGTGGGAAACGTCAAGCGCACACTGGGCTACGCCAAGCAGCTGGGCGCAAGGATGGTGGGCAGCGAAACCGCATGGGGCGCACTGCCGGAGGCGGAAAAAACGGCCCGCCGCCCGCTGATGCTGGATAGCATCGCCCGCATTTCGGAGGAGGCCGCCCGGCTGGACGCCGTCTTTGCGGTGGAGCCGGTGGCGGTGCATCCCCTCTGCACGCCGGAGCTGCTGCAGCAGCTGCTGGACACCGCGGACGCAGAGCATTTCCGGGTGATTTTTGACCCGGTGAACCTGTTTACCGCGCAGGACGGCCGCGATAAGGCCGCGCAGGCCGCCCACTGGCGGGCGTGGCTGACAGTCATCGGCGGCCAGCTGGGGGCTGTCCATGTAAAGGACTGCCGCACAGAGCCGGATGGTACCAAGACGATGACCGCGCTCGGGGCAGGGGAGATGGACTACACAACCCTCATCGACTGGCTGCGTGCCCATGCACCGGAAACCCCGCTGCTGCGGGATGAGGTGCTGCTGCCCTATGGCACAGCCGATGTTGCATTTTTGAACAGGATGGCGACAAAAATCGAAAACCGCTGAATAAAACACAGACAGTACAGGAGGTACAGTATGGCAAACCTGATTTATGACAGGGCACAGATTGAGACTGTGATTGATAAGATTGTGGACCGCACCATGCGGATGGATATGACGTGGGACTGGCCCTGCGGCGTGGCCTACTACGGCATCTGCGAGGCCTACGAGGTCACGAAAAACGAGCGCTATCTGCAGCTGGTCAAGGACCGTGTGGACGAGTACATCGAGTTGGGCCTGCCCAGCTGGACGGTCAACACCTGCTCAATGGGGCACTGCCTGATTACGCTCTACCAGCACACCGGGGATGAAAAGTATCTGGACATCGCCAAAAGCAAGGTGGAATATCTGGAAAAGCACGCGCTGCGCTTCGGCGATAACGTACTGCAGCACACGGTCTCGGTCAACAACGATTTCCCCGAGCAGGCGTGGGCCGACACGCTTTTTATGGCGGGCTTCTTCCTGCTGCGCATGGGTGTGCTGCTCAAAGACGAGCAGCTGATTGACGATGCCCTGAACCAGTATTACTGGCACATCAAGTACCTGCAGGACCCCGAAAGCGGCCTGTACTACCACGGCTATAACAATATCACCGGCGACCATATGTCGGGCATCAAGTGGGGCCGCGCCAACGCATGGGCCGCCTACACCATGTCCCAGGTGGGCGTGCGCCTGCCCCAGTGCTACCTCTACCCCAAATTCCTGGATGTGGTGGGCAGCCTGAATGACCAGCTGGCCGCGCTCAAGCTCTACCAGACCGAAAACGGCCTGTGGCGCACGATTGTGGACGATGAAACGTCCTATGAGGAGGTCAGCGCCAGCGCGGGCATTGCCGCCGCCATGATTACCAAGGGCAATCCCCTGCACATTAAGTACATCAACAAGTCGATTCCGGGTATGCTGGCAAACGTCAGCCCCGACGGCCGCGTGCTGAACGTCTCCGGCGGCACGGCAGTGATGAACAACGCCGACGGCTACCGCGGCATCAGCCGTGACTGGATTCAGGGCTGGGGGCAGGGCCTTGCGCTTGCCTTCTTTGCCGGTGTGCTGAACTATGACAACGTCCGTTCCGATGGTGCACTGTAAGAAAAACCGCGCACGGTAGGTGCCCAACCGTATGATTTTGTGATAAGCCTGTACAGACGCAGCAGAGCCCCTCTCCGCCGGAGAGGGGCTCTGCTGCATTTGTTTGGGACTATTTTGCAATAGCTCCATTTTTATGCTTATGTCATTGTGATGAAAGGAGAACTTGGATATATGAACACTTATGGATATGTCCGTGTCAGTAGTCGGGAACAGAATGAGAACCGTCAGCTAATCGCATTAAAAGAAGTTGGATTAACTGGGAATGTGATTTTTCTGGACAAACAATCTGGCAAGGATTTTAACAGACCACAGTATAAGAAACTGCTGAGAAAACTAAAAAAAGGTGATTCACTCTATGTCAAGAGTATTGATCGATTGGGCAGAAATTATGAAGAAATTCAGCAACAATGGCGCTTTCTGACGAAAGAAAAAGGGGTCGATATAGTGGTGTTAGATATGCCGTTGCTGGATACCCGACGAGGTAAAGACCTTATGGGAACTTTCTTAAGCGATATTGTTTTGCAGATCCTGTCTTTTGTTGCAGAAAACGAGCGCACCAACATTCGCCAACGACAAGCGGAAGGAATTGCTGCAGCAAAAGCAAAAGGCGTAAAATTTGGAAGACCGCCAAAACCATTGCCGCACAATTTTCACGAAGTCCATAGGGCATGGCGTGCGAAGAAAATGACGCTGAAACAAGCGGCAGAAGCTTGTAATATGCCTGTTGGAACATTCTATGACAAAGCTCGGAAATTTGAAAGCACCGTTTAAATAAAACGAATCAATAATTTGGGAAGGTGTACCATTACAAATTATTATAAAGATTCAATTTGGAACGGTACACATTTAATTATACACCAAAATTCAGGATTTGCAAGGGGAAACACGATTATTCTAAGGCAAAATTTCACTTCTCTTCGACCTTTGCAAAGGTACACTTTATCAAAATTAAAAAGGAGGGAGTAGGTAAAGCTCTTATGACGGATTGGGAGCTTGTGCCTGAAATGCAATGAAAAGAAACCCGAAAATGAGAGGAGTTCTCTCGTGTTTGTTGGCATTGGTGTTGGCGCTTTCAATCACACCGTGCGTATTTGCGGAGGAGCCTGCTGCTGTTGCTGGCAAAACAATCTACGTGGATGCGAAAAAAGGTAATGATACGCAGGAGTATGTCGGCACAACCAGTGACAAGGCTTATCAGACGGTAGCTGCGGCTGTGGCTGCTGCAAGCAGTGGCGATACCATCCAACTGGCTGAAGGCAACTACACACTGTACAATACTTCCATAAACGGTACTCCCATCAAGAAATACACCGAGGGTAAAGACCTGACCTTCATTGGTGCGGGGCCTGAAAACACCAAGTGGGGCATCGGTACGCCAACCGTCGATCAATCAGGTGAAGCTAATGGCGACTATAGTTTCGATGGCGCAGAACGGGTAACCTTTAAAAAGATGACGTTGCTTGCTTCTGTAACACCAGACGGTACGAAAGAGACCAGAAACTATACCGGCTTTATCCGTGCCAACAATACTATTGTTGAAAACTGCGAAATCAACGGCAGGACTTCCTACTGGGGTTATCAGACTGCAACATTCAGAAATACCACATTCAACTGCCCAAATGGAGATTACGCCATCTGGACATACTGCTCTCCCGTGATGACTTTCGATAACTGCACGTTTAATTCCACTGGCAAAGTCATCAATGTCTACACCGATTATAGTGCAGACAAGTTTGACATCACAGTAAATTTCAACGGTTGTACAGTCAATGATTCCGCTCCGTCTCCGAAGAAGCAGGTGCTGAACATCAATGACAGCAACAGGGGAAATCTTAAGTATATCATCAATATTTCCGGCAATAATGTTATAAACGGGGTAATAAATGCAGATGAAAAAACCTGCTCTCGTTTGTTTGGCTATGGCGGTAAATCCGACACAAATAATAAAGGCAAAACCATTGTAAAATTCGGTAACACTATCGTTTGGCAGGATGGCAAAATGGTTGATGCCCCGACATACCATAACAGCGGTGTGCCGGCAGAAGAGGGCGTTACCTACAACAACGGTGTTAATGGTTCCAATGATAGTCTGTATGCCGAAGGCTATAAGGATAATGCGTTTGCACCTACCTACGGTGAGTGGAGAACAAACGATGATGGCACGATAACCCGCACTGTAACAAAAGAATGCAAGTATTGTAAATATAAGGAAGAAATTAAGGAATATCAGGGCAAGTTAACTTATGATGCAAATGGCGGCGTAGGAACAATAAATTCAGCAACCGGTGCGGCAGGAGAAAGTGTGCCCGTTGCAGAAAATGTTTTTACCCGTGACAACTACACCTTTACCGGCTGGAATACACAGGCAGATGGCAAGGGTACTGCTTACGAACCGGGCGCTAGTTTTACGTTGACTGCCGAAAATACCGTACTTTATGCTCAGTGGAGCAAGAATGCGCCAGCACAGGTCAACGTTTCTTATGACGCCAATGGTGGAACGGGTACAATGGAGTCTGTAACCGGCGATGTAGGAAGCGAAATTGTTATCGAGCAGAACGGTTTTGCTCGGAGCGAATATACCTTTACCGGCTGGAATACACAGGCAGATGGCAAGGGTATTGCTTACAAAGCAGGCGATAGTTTTACGTTGACTGAGGATACCGTACTTTATGCTCAGTGGAGCAAGAATGCGCCAGCACAGGTCAAAGTTTCTTATAACGCCAACGGTGGTGCCGGTACAATGGAGTCTGTAACCGGCGATGTAGGAAGCAAAATTGTTATTCAGCAGAGCGGTTTTACTCGGAGCGAATATACCTTTACCGGCTGGAATACACAGGCAGATGGCAAAGGTACTGCGTATAAAGCAGGCGATAGTTTTACATTGACTGACAAAGATACCGTACTTTATGCTCAATGGAGTAAGAACAGCGTTAGTGCTGGCACTGGTACAAAAGGAACAGCCAAACCAACGGATATTCCGAAAACCGGTGATAATAGCAACCTTACCTTATGGTTTGCTCTGCTGATTGTCAGCGGTGGTGCAGTAATCGCAACAGCCGTTATCAGCAGTAAGAAAAAGCGCAGTGAAAAATAAAGTCAAATAATCAAGCAAAAGTCGGCTGCCGGAAACGGCAGCCGACTTTTCTGCAACAGTACGTTAAAATCGATTAACGGCGTATACGGCGAAGTATCCCGCACACTGCCGCCTGACGGACGATGATGAGTGCGGCTGCCTGACCTTTGCGCAGGCGGAATATGCCAGCCCCTATGTCCGGCTGCCCATCGAGTGGCAGGGCGATAAGCCCACCATCCGCTGGCAGGATGCTTGCCCGCAAGCGCAAAGCGTTATTTTTCGTACTGTTTACCGTCATATTTATCGGCAATGGGGCCCTGCAGCAGGAAGTCTGCATACACGCCGCCCAGTGCCTTCAGGCCGTCGGCGAGCAGGCCGCAGAACTTCACTGCGCCGAGGTAGCGCAGATGAGTGTTGTCCTCCTTGCCCTCGGGGTAATTGTCATACACACCGGCAGGAAACACCATATAAAATTCGCGGCTCTTTTCCTCTGGCAGGGACTCCACCAGTGCGCGGCTTGCGGTGGTAAGGTCTATTAAAGGCAGCTTTTCCCGCACAGCCAGCATCCGCACGGTATCGGGGTAGACGCCGTGGCTGTTTTCCAGCTTGCCGTTCGGCAACAGGTGACGGCGCGTCAGCGGCGTGACCAACACGGGATGGGCACCCTTCTCCTTGGCAAGGCGGGCGTAATCCAGAAGGAGCCGTGCAAACTCCTCCGGCGCGGCGTAGCGCTCTGGGTCATATTCCTTTTCATCGTTGTGGCCAAACTGAATCAGCAGCAAATCTCCCGGCTGCAGGGCCCGATATACCGGCTCCCACAGGCCCTCGGCCCGGAAGCTCTTGGCACTGCGGCCATTTTTGGCGTGGTCATGCACCGTGATGCCGGGGCGCAGGTAAAGGTCCAGCACCTGCCCCATGCCGCACTGTGGCCATGTGTCCATATGGTTGAACTGTACGGTGGAATCTCCAATCCAGTACACGGAGGGTTCCTTCTGCGTTGACGGAATAGAAATCATTGAAAAAAATCCTTTCGCATTTCTGTAGCTTAATGATACCACATTTCTTCCTGTTTTACGAGAAAAAGCGTTCATTTCCGCAGCTCATTTTTTGAGGAGCTTTTTCACGCCCTTCAGCGGGTGACCGTTGGCCATGGCCAGCATCCCCTCGGCCAGATTGGCGGGGAAGGCGCCGCTGCTGGAAAGCACCGCGGCGCGCAGCGGTGCATCGGTGCCGGACATAACCATCATCTTAAAGGCGGGGTCGCTGTAATCGGCCTTGCCGCCAAAACCTTTGGCAATCGTGGATTCGGTACCCTTGAACATCTGCATCATAATGGGGGAAAGGTCCTTCATCTCCATAATGGAGTCCTCCATCGTGAAGCTGCCCTTTTTCAGCGGCGGGTCATTCTGGACAGGGCCGCCGTATAGCGCCGCAAACTCGGCATCGGTGGGCAGTCCCTGCAGGGTTTCATACCAGCTGCCGTGCTGCCACGCGGGCGCAGTCAGGCTTACGCCGTCCACGTCCAGCGCACCGCGCAGGCGGATGTCAGCGGACGAGGCACCCACCAGAATCTCATAGCGGCCCGCTGGAATCTGCCAGCCGCCGTCATGCCAGACGGCAAAGCTGCGGTCATCAAGGGCAAAGGTCAGCGTCTGGCTCTCGCCGGGCTGCAGCGCGGCATACTCAAATCGCATCCGGCGTGCATGGCCTTGACGCGGTCGCAGAGCGCACCCCAGTCGGTGACAACAAGGCCGTCAAAGCCCCAGTCGCGGCGCAGTACCTCGGTCAGCAGCCAAGTATTGTCGCTGGCGTGGACATTGTTGATGCGCGGATAGCTGCACATAACGGTTTCGGGCTGTGCGTTTTTGACAACGGCCTCAAACGCGGGCAGATACAACTCCCGCAGGGTGCGCTGGTCGACCTGACTGTTGCCGTTGAATCGCTTGTACTCCTGATTGTTGGCGGCAAAATGCTTCAGGCTCGTGCCCGCACCACTGCTCTGCGCCCCCTGCACCCATGCCGTACCCATGGCACCGGCTGCACAGGGGTCCTCGGAGAAATATTCAAAATTGCGGCCGCAGAGGGGGTTGCGCTTGATGTTGACGCCGGGGCCAAGGACAACGTCCACGCCGTAGGAAAGCCCCTCTTCGCCGATGGCTTTGCCCTCGGCCTTCAGCAGCGCTGCATCCCACGTTGCTCCGCTGGTAACGGCAGTGGGAAAGCAGGTTGCGGGCTCAGAGCGGTTGACGCCGAGCATATCGCTTGCGTCTTTCTGGCAGCGCACGCCGTGGGGGCCGTCGCTCATTGTGATGGCCGGGATGCCGTACTGCTCCATTGCCTTGCTGTGCCAGAAATCAGCGCCGTTGCAAAGGCTGATTTTCTCCTCCAACGTCATTTTTGACAAAATTTTACCGATTTTTTCGTTCATTGTGCGTTCTCCTTTTCTGCGGCGTTCATGGCGGCCAGTACCTGTTCAAACAGTGGTTTGATGCTGTCCCCATAGGCCAGCAGCGCTGTGACGGGTTCATTCTTTACATATTCGAGCATGGGGTTTTCGAGAAATTCGGGCGCGTACTGCGCAAAGATGGCGCGGGCCACAGGATGCTCCATGATAATGTGCAGCGGCGTTTCCATCGTGTAGCGGTCCAGCCGCAAATCCGTGGCGGTCGGGTACTCATAGTGGTACTGCCCGCTGCCGAGTGTCAGCGTTTCGCCCTGTTCGGGCAGGGTCAACTCGGCGGTTGTGTTGGCGGGAATCGTGGCGTCCACCGTGATTTTGCCACCCTCGCACCGCCATGCAATTGCAATTTTGCCGTAGACGCTCTCATACTCTAATCCGGCGTGGGTGATGCCTTGGATAAATTGCGGGTGCAGGGCAAACCGCTTGTAGCCGGATTCCAGAATTTCCAGCCCGCAGAGTTTTGTGTACAGCCAGCTGCCGATGGAGCCGTAGGCGTAATGGTTCAGGCTGTTCATATTGGCGGGATTAAAGCTGCCATCCGGCTGAATCGAATTCCAACGCTCCCAGATGGTGGTGGCACCCATCTTGACTTCATACAGCCAGCCGGGGTTGTCCTCCTGCAAAAGCAGCTTGCCAGCCAGATCGTGCTTGCCGTTCTCCGAGAGAGTCTGGCAGGCGAACGGTGTGCCGATGAAGCCGGTTAACAGATGCGTTTTGTGTGCGCCGATGTTCTTTTCCAGCGCAGCCAGCAGGCGCGGGCGGGCTTCGTCCGGCACCATGTCATAGTGCAGGGCCAGAATCAGCGCGGTCTGTGTCTCGCTGACAAGGCGGCCTGCCGGGGTGATATACTCGGCGCGGAAGGCCTTTATAAGCCCCTCGCGCCGCTGCCGCCAGCGGTGTTCCTCGGCGGCGTTGCCCAGCACGTGGGCCGTGTCGGCCAGAATCTGCAGACTCCACGCAAAGCAGATATTGGCTACAAGGTAATCATCGGTCGCGCCCTTGCGCTCATCACTCAGGCCGGAGCGCTCGGCGTCCAGCCCCAGCCAGTCACCGTACTGGAACCCGGTCTGCCAAAGGCCGTTTTCGCCGCATTGGCTCTCAATAAAATCGACCCAGTGTTTCATGCTGTTGTAGCTGCTTTGCAGAATCCGCTTGTCGCCGTAGGCGCGGTAGAGCGTCCACGGCAGTACCGTGACAACATCCCCCCAGAACGCCGCGCCGTCTTGCTGGTTGCCCAAAATATTCGGCACAACCTGCGGCATACTCACATCGGGGCCCAGCTCGCTGGCCAGATCGCGCAGCCACTTGGTCATAAACGGCATAATGTTCTCGTTGAAGGCCGCCGTCGGGCAGAACGCGGTCACATCGCCGGTCCAGCCCAGACGCTCACTGCGCTGGGGGCAGTCGGTGGGAATATCGAGGAAGTTGTCTCGCTGGCTCCACTGAATATTCTGTTGCAGCCGGTTGACGCGGCTGTCAGAACAGGTAAAGCTGCCGGTCTGCTGCAAGTCGGTGGAAAGGAGACAGGCCGTAAAATGCACGTTCTGGCCGTATTGCAGCCCCTCCACACACAGATAGCGGAAACCGTGCCAGGTAAAATGCGGGTGCAGCGTCTGCTTACCACCGCGCAGGATATAGGTGTCGGTCGCCTTGGCAAAACTCAGGTTTTCGGTGTAGAAATTGCCGTTTTCGTCCAGCGATTCCGCGTGGCGCAGGGTCAGTGTCTGGCCCGGCTCGCCGTAAATTTCCACCTCGACCCAGCCAGTCAGGTTCTGGCCAAAATCATAGACCTTTTCGCCCTTGGGGGTGGTGAACTCTTTTATAACCGGCAGCTTTTGCAGGCAGCGCACCGGCTCGTTTTCCTGCCCGATAATTGTGGCAAAACCGTAGTCAAACAGCTTGGCGGGCTGCGGTGCGGCAGGCTGCGCTGTAAAGTCCTGCGTTTCACCGTCATAAATTTCAGATGACTGAATGGCCCCGGTGGTGGAGAGCCAATTCTCGTCGGTGCCAATCCATTCCTCGCGTCCGTCCGCATAGGTGATGCAGAGGGCGGCCAGCGCGGCGGTGGTGTCGCCGTAGTGGTTGGGCTGCGGCATAAAGCCGAGCTTGCCCTTATACCAGCCGTTCGCCAGCGTCAGTGTCAGACGGTTTAGCCCCTCGCGCAGCGGAACGGCGTAGGTCTGGTATTGCAGCCGCTTGCGGTAGTTGGTCCAGCCGGGGGCAAAGTAGGTGTCATCAACTTTTTCACCGTTGATTTCCGCCTCGTACATTCCCAGCGCTGTGGCGTAAAGCCGCGCCTTGGCAACCGGGCCGCTGACCGTGAATTCCCGGTACAAAACCGGGCTGACGGGAGAGGTCTTGTCCAGCGTGTGGGTAATCCAGCGGGCCTTGCCCTCAAAGGCGCCCCCGCGCAAAAGGCCGGTTTCAAACCGGCTTTCGGCGCAGGATTCCTCGCCGTGGTTGTCCCACACGGTGACATTCCATGTGTATTCGGTGCGCGGCTCAAGATTGGGGCCGAGGTACTCGACCAAAATACTCTGCGCACTTTCCGTTTTGCCGGAATCCCAGACCGTTTCGCCGCCGCGCTGCACTTTTATCCGGTACGCAGTCTGCACAGTCCCGGTGCGGTCAGTGTCCAATTTCCAGCTGAACCGCGGCTGCACCTCGTCAAGCCCCAGCGGCTCGCGCTTGTATTCAATCGTCAAATCGTATAATTTCAGCATAATAGTGTTTCTCCTTGTACAGAACGAAAATTGCCCCGCCGTCCAAAGGCGGCAGGGCAAGGGGACTTTTACTGCGCAGCCTTTTCTTTCTCGTTGCGCTCGGCGATGGCTTTCATCATATCGCCGTATTTGGCTTCCAGATCAAACTTGGAAATCATAATGAACAGGCCGACGAACATGGCCAGGGGAATGTAGAGGCTGAAGGTGTAGATGCCGTAGCGGACGGCAGGGGTGATAACATCCATGTTGCCGGTGAAGCCGACGATGCCCAGAATCCAGCCGACGAGGGAGGCACCGATGCCGCTGGCAACCTTGCCGCCAAAGCTGGAGGCAGAGGCCGACATACCGATGATCTTGTTGTGGTACTTGTAGTCGTTGTAGTCCATGGCCATGCTGGTCAGCGTACCGGCCAGGCACATCATCGGGATGGTGGCAAAGCTGCCCAGCAAACCGACCGTGATGCAGAGAATGAAGCTGTCCGGCTTGAAGCAGCGGATGACGTTGCCGATAATGCCCAGCGCAAAGGCAATCTTCAGGGTCTTGGTCAGGCCAAATTTTTTGGTCATGGGGCCGACTGCGATAAAGCCGACAATGGTCGGAATCAGGCCAACCGCACCCATAATGCCGATAAGGTTATCATCGCCCAGAATGTACTTTGCGTAGTAGGTGCCGGAGGAGGAGGTCAGTGCATAAATCACGTTGACGAACAGGTTGGCAACCAGCACGATGACCCAGTATTTGTTGTGGAACAGCTTGCCCAGAGCATCGACAAAGGCCAGACCATCATCGGGCTTTTCCTCCTGCGCGGCGGTTTCCTTGCTGGTTTTGTAGAGGATTAGAAGGAAAATTGTGCTCAATGTACCGACAATGACAGCAAACTTGATGTAAGCCATCTGGTCAGCCACGCCGTTGGGGCCAAGGGCATTGGTGATGGGAACCAGTGCAATGGCGATAATCATACCGATGATATAACCAGCCGCGGCGCGGAAAATACCCATCTTGTTGCGCTCGTCCAGGCTCTTGGTGCGCATAACCAGAATGGCGCTGTAGGGAATCATTATCGCGGTCGAGACAATCGCGGTCAGGAACACGTTGGACAGGAACAGATACGCAACCTGTGCAAAGCCTGTCAGTCCGGCAGGCACAGTGAACAGCGCCACAATCGCCACAAACGCGGGAATTGCCATGCGCAGGAACCACGGGCGGCATTTGCCCTTGGGGCTTTTGCCGTTATCCATGATTTTGCCCATGATCAAATCGGTGAAGGCGTCTACAATTTTGGCCGCCAGCAGAACGTTGGCCGCCGTGGCGGCGGCTACGCCGACTTTTTCGGTGTAAAAGTAGAGGACTGCCGAAACAAGGCCGGTCATGGCGTTCAGTGCAAACTGACCGCCGCAGTCGCCCAGATAATCGCCGACACGCATGGTTTTTTGAATCCCCATCGAATCGGTGCCAAGAGGTTTCTTTGCCATAATGATTCTCTCCTTCATTTTTACGCACCCGGTAGAGCAGATGCGGTTCTCTTGATTACAGGTTCATTATAGCGCGTTTTTGTCGCCCACTATATCAAAAATATGATTTCTGTTGCAAAAAACAGATTGATTTTTGCAAAACCGCATTGACTTAACAAACCATGGTGTGCTAACTTATTATAAAAGGAGGGAACGCTGTGGATTTCCAAAAAAGCTGTGAGGAGCTGTACGCGGTAAGCCGGATTCCGCTGACGAAGGTCAGCCGCGACGGAGAGCTTATATTTGCCCTGCCCGCCGGAAATGATGAGCTTGTTCCGCACAGGGAGGTGAAATTGGTACTGACAGATTTTATCCTGCAAAAGCGGGACGCGTTGCATCCGCTGGTCACATATGTGGAGCCGGGATATTTTATCGGCGTCGTAGAGCTGCCGGAGGATGCCTTTTGTATTGTCGGTCTTGTCAGCCCATTCCAGCACCCGCGCAATGAAATTATGCAGATGGCTTCGATGGCTTTTCCGTCGCGTCGGATGCAGGAATACTGTGATTTGATGATGCAGATGCCGTTGGTCAATCTTTATCAGCTGAAATCTCTGATGTGCCTGCTGGTGCGGCTGGCCCACAACGAGAAAATCACAGCGGAGCACATCCTGTTTGTGGATAACACCGTGCTGCGCACAGAGAGACCGGACGATGCTCTTTTCAATCTGCGGGAGAAGGCGGAATTTCATGTGCCGGTGGACTTTGAGACCGGCGTCTGTGAGGCAATAGAGCAGGGAAGCATAGAGCTGCTGCAGCACCGCCTTCTGCAGCCCAGTCAGGGGAAAATCGGTGCGATGAGCTCGAATCCGCTGCAGCAGCAGAAGTACGCCTTTATCTCGTTCGCCACGCTGCTGACGCGCGCGGCTATCCGTGGCGGCCTGCCGGGCGAAACCGCATTCAACTTAAGCGATGTTTACTGCCAGCGTGCCGATACCCAGCTGGATATCACGGCTATACAGAAGCTGAACTTCACCATGGCAATGGATTTCTGCCGCCGTGTGGCAGATATAAAAAACAGCGGCGCACAAAGCACCGCTGTAAAAGCCTGTATCAATTATATCTCGGAGCATCTCCATGACGATTTACGGCTGGAGGAGCTAAGTCGCCACTGCGGTCTTTGCAGCCGCAGCCTGTCGCTCAAATTCAAGGCAGAGATGGGCATGGGCATCCCCGAATACATTCACCGCGAAAAGCTGCGCGAGGGGCGCTACCTCTTGGACTGCACCGATTACACCCTTGCCGAGATTGCCGGCTTTCTGAACTACCCGACCCAGAGCTATTTCACCCAGATTTTCAAAAAATACCAAGGCTGCACCCCGCAGCAGTACCGCAGCAGATTGCATAAGATGCTGTGAGGGGGGAGGACCCGGAGGGCTTTACCCAAATCGGTAAAGCCCTCCGGGCCTCTTCTTCTCTCGGCGGAGATGAATGAAATGCTGTTACATGGGTTGTCAAAATTCACCCTAGCAGGATGGGGTTCCGGACTTTAAAAATGCCGGAATTGCCAAATGACAGTAGTGGCCCAAACGGTTTGCCAACCCACCTGAATCTGCACAGCCTACGCCACACCAACGCCAGTCTGCTGATTGCGCAGGGCGTGGACGTGCGCACGGTGGCTAGTCTATTGGGTCATGCACAGGCAAGCACAACGCTGGACATTTACGCCCATGCATTCGACAAGAACAAGCGCAAAGCGCAAGAAAAACTTGGAAAGGCGATTGGATTATGACGAGAAAAATCAAGCTGACACGCGCAAACAAAAGTATCTTACTGAAAGCACTGACACCCTATTACTATCAAGAAAAGGCACTTGGCCATAACACGGAAAAACCGGGGCGACTGATACTGAAAATTGATTCTGTCCCAGCCGATAAAAAAGCTACTTTTTCTACAGAAGAAATCCGCCTCATGCGAATCACTATAAACAGGCTGAGGAACGAGCGTCTAGGAAAAGGGCAGTACACCGATGCGGCAGACGATATGCTGCTAAAATTATTCTGAAAATCAAACACTAACAAAAACCTCATTGCAAAAAACACAT
Organism: Gemmiger formicilis; assembly: GCF_024462815.1. Taxonomy (GTDB): domain Bacteria; phylum Bacillota; class Clostridia; order Oscillospirales; family Ruminococcaceae; genus Gemmiger. Next base: position 49,878 of record NZ_JANGCG010000010.1, on the reverse strand, counting down.
TGCAATGAGGTTTTCTGGTGCGACCGGGAGGATTCGAACCTCTGGCCTTCCGGGTCGGAGAACTACGACACGGCGCATATTTCAATGATATACAGTAATTTTTTGTTGGTTCTGCACTGCTAGGGCACATCTATCACAAGCAGTATAAAACAATGTGTCAACGATAAAAACTGACCACCGGCAGCAAAAATCACTGCCGGTGGTCAGTTGGTGGTCAACAAATGGTCAATGCGTGCGAGATGCTGCGCTGCCTTTTGCCTCACCGTAAGCCCGCTTCATAGCAGCAGCGGACACAACCCACTGCTTGCCGAATTTGCAGACATCAACACCATTTACCAGTTTCCCATAGGACACGGCTTTGCGCAGGGTAACAGTGATAAGGAAGTGATTTAAACTTGACTGTTAGCTGACGGATTCAGGTGCTAAAAAGGACACTTACTCTTTTGAATAGATGTCCTTTTTTGTTGTGCCGCGGGGCTGTTTTTGAATTGGGTCAGATGGCCCAGCGCTGGCTTTCGGTCTGCAGATCCACCATGTGGGTGTACTGGCCGTTCCGGGCATAAAGTGCATCGGGTGCGCCCTGTTCGGCCACCACGCCGTCGGACAGCACCACGATTTTGTCCGCACCGGCTACGGTGCGCATCCGGTTGGCGATGATAAGGACAGTTTTGTGTTTTATGAGCCGGGAAAGAGCCTCCTGAATGGCAGTTTCGTTTTCCACGTCCAGACTGGCGGTGGCTTCGTCCAACAGAATAATGGGCGCATCCTTCAGGAAGGCGCGGGCAATGGAAATGCGCTGACGCTCGCCGCCGGAAAGGGCGCAGCCGTTCTCGCCGATGTTCGTGTTCCACTTGTCCGGCAGCTTTTCGGCAAATTCCTCGCAGTTTGCCAGCTTTGCCGCCGCAAGGACCTCCTCGTCGGTGGCACCTTTGCGCCCCAGACGAATGTTTTCCAGTATCGTATTGTCAAACAGGGTCACATCCTGAAAGACGATGGAATACAGGCTCATGAGTTTTTCCGGGTCAATCTTGGAAATGTCCATGCCGCCAGTCGGGAAACGGTGGTCTTGCCGCCGCCGGAGGGTCCCACCAGTGCCGTGACCTCGCCCTGCTTGGCGGTAAAGGAAACATCCCGCAGCACCCTTTCGCCGGAGTGGTAGGCAAAGCCCACATGGTCGAATACGATATCGCAGCCCTGATTGGTCAGCTGTTCGCTGCCGGTCTGCAGGGGAGCGTCCAGAATCTCGTTCATCCGCCCCACATTGGTGCGCATGGCAATGACCGCCGCCAGATTTTGCAACGCGCCCTGCATAGGGTCGTACATCCGGGAAGCCGCCATCAGGAACAGAAACAGGGTCAGCACGTCGATACTGCCCTGCACCAGCAGCACCGCGCCGGTGAGTGCCACCGACGCAATGCCCAGCTTGAGCACCATGCTCGCAGAGGACACGAACAGCGCCGTTTCCAGCTCTGCCGCGATGGACTGCTTTTCCACAGCCCGAATTTTGGCGGAAAGACCGGACAGATATCGCTGCTCCGCATTGCCGGCTTTCAGGTCGCGGAGGGTCTCGATGTACTCCTGAATGCCGTCCGCACAGGCTATTTTCGCCGCCATGGTCTTGGCCTGCACCTTGTCCTGCACCCGGTAGCTGCCCACCACGATGGCAACAGATACCGGGATGACCCACAGTGCCGCCAGTGCCATCCGTCCGTCAAAGGCGAACAGGCTCAGGGCAATGAGCACCGTGGAGAGCAGGGAGCCGAACAGAGCGGGGATGAAGTGGGAACAGTCCTTTTCCAGCACCTCGCAGTCTGCCATGATGGTGCTGGTCAGGTCGGCAAGGTCGCGCTTACCGAAAAAGGACAGGGGCAGCTTGCGCAGCCGCTCCGCAAGGGTCAGGCGGCGGGTGCCGCTCTCTTTATAAGTAGTAAAATAGGTGCCGTTGTACTGGAACCATCCTGATACCCCCATCAGATTGATTTTTTCCATGATACCATATCTGGGAGTATGGAGCCAGAGAAACCGGCGATTTTCTGCTGGTAAATTCTACGCATTTAGAGCGGCACTATGGCGGGGATAGGATAAAACACTCACATACCCCGCCGACTATGCTGGAAAAACCTTGAAATATAGGGCTTTTTAAGGCTCTAAATGCGTAGGTTGGTGCTTTGTTGCGATATGCTCCACGGTTACGGTGTATTGTTCATATTCTGTTTTTGGGAATCTTTATGAAATCTTCAAAATTGCCCGGTATGCTATCCGTAGAATCAAAGAAAGGACTTGATTATATGGATATGATTTTGAAAACGACTGACCTCTGCAAAAATTTCAAGGGGCAAATGGCGGTAAACAATGTGTCACTGAACATCCGGCGCAACTCGGTTTATGGTCTGCTGGGGCCGAATGGGGCTGGCAAATCCACGATCTTAAAAATGATCACCGGCATTTTGCGCCCCACATCGGGAAGCATCGAGTTTGACGGCCACCCGTGGAAACGGAGTGATCTGGAGCATATCGGTGCTTTGATTGAGATGCCCCCGCTTTACGAAAATCTGACTGCATACGAAAATCTCAAAGTCAGAACTACATTGCTCGGCCTGGACGATGCACGAATTAACGAGGTATTGCAAATTGTCCAGCTCACGAATACCGGCAAGAAACGGGCCGGGCAGTTTTCTCTTGGTATGAAGCAGCGGCTTGGTATTGCTATTGCATTGCTGAACAGTCCCCGGCTTTTGATTCTGGATGAACCGACTAACGGCCTTGACCCTTTAGGGATTGAGGAACTTCGTGAACTGATTCGTTCTTTTCCGTCCAATGGAATTACGGTCATTCTGTCCAGCCATATTCTGTCAGAAGTCCAGCAGATTGCAGATCATGTGGGTATCATTGCTGGCGGCGTCCTTGGATATGAGGGAGAGCTTCGCGCCGGTGAAGATTTGGAACAACTCTTTATGGATGTTATTCGCAGAAATGGTAAGGAGGGATATTAAATGGAGATGGCATATATTCAGGCAGAGAACCTAAAGCATAAGAGAACTTTCACAAAAACGCTGATCGTTCTGGCCCCGTTTGTAACTGCGCTTATGAACTTTTTTGCTCCTCTTTGGTTCCAGCTCAATTCTTATAATTGGTGGTATAACCTGCTTTATCCTGGATTCCTTACGCTCACCTGTGCCTTGATTGAACAGCGGGATAATGGCAAACTAAAATATCGTGCCGTTGCTTCATTGCCTGTTTCGCAGAACAAAGTCTGGAAAGCAAAAATTGGAGTGGCCGGTATTTACTCCTGTGTGGGGAATTTCATTTTCCTGGCGCTAAATCTGTTGGGCGGTTTTGCAATATTAGTTATCAACGAAATTCCCCTGACAATCGGAATTTGGCAGGCTGCGGCCGGAACAGCTTGTATTGTCATTGCAAGCCTATGGGAAGTTCCGCTGTGCTTATGGTTATCAAAAAAAGTTGGTATCTTTGTCACGGTTATTCTTAATGCCGGACTTGGAAGCGTTTTAGGGATTTTCACGGCTACAACCTCTTTGTGGATAATCTGCCCGTATAGCTGGGTGCCGCATCTTATGATTTCCGTGTTAGGTATTTTGCCTAATGGTGAGCCGGTTGCAGATCAGAGTACGGCAATGGCATTTTGGATGATTATACTTGTATTGGTCATTTCGCTGGCCTGGTTTGCGGCGCTGTCATTTTTAACTGCAAGATGGTTTGAGAAAAAGGAGGTGGGGTAACTATGGTATCTGTGGTTCGCTGCTGGAAAGCAGAATATCAGAAGTGTAAACATAGCATTTTGCTCTATATGCACAGCATGATTCCGATTATATGTGCGGCGATTTTTGCGGGTTACTATCATATATCCAGATGGGAACTGGCAACCAAAATCAGTGCCTATCTGGAAGTGCTGGCCGTTGCGTTCCCGTTTCTGATCGGCATTATTGTGGGCCTGGTTGTTCAGATCGAAAATCAGGCCGGGCATTATCAGCTTTTGTTAGGAACAATCCCATCCCGCATAGCAACGTATATTGGTAAACTTGGGTTTCTGATGATCTGTGCTATGGGTGCAACATTTTTAGCACTGGGAACATTTGCTGTACTATACAGGGAGGCCCCGGCAAGCCTTTACCTGAAAGCAGGGATTCTATTGTTGATTACCATGCTCCCTATTTACCTGATTCATTTGTTTGTGGGTATGAGCTTCGGAAAGGGTGCGTCTATGGGATTGGGCATTACCGGAAGTCTAATAGCTGCCCTTATGATAACAGGGCTTGGTGACGCTACATGGAAATATATTCCCTGGGCCTGGGGCGTTCGTGCTATGGATTACACTGTGCTTGCATGGGATAGCCCCCAACTGTATGCACAGGTAAAAACCGATTTTTTCAGCGGTATGATTATTTCTGTATGCTGCACTGTTTGTCTGCTGATTGCCAGTTTGGTTTGGTTTCATGGTTGGGAGGGAGGTAAAAACAGTGAATAAAAAGTGCCTGTTTGCCGTGGTAATTGTGCTTGTAAGTCTTATATGCTTATCGGCCTGCGGTGCGCTCCGCGATACCGCCGATAAAAATAAGGCGTCAAATGAATCTCTGCCGTATTATGAGCTGAACGCCGCAAACTATGATGAAATTTCATATAACGGCCTGACATATACCATAACGGATGAATGTCTTGAAATGTCAGAACTACAAGAAGAAATCGGGCAGGTATCGAAACGCTTCAAAAATGTGGCGGGGGAAGATTTCAGTTTCGGCTACGTTTACAGTATTGTGGATGTGGATATAAGCAATGCCGTAGCTGTAAATATCAACAATGAATATCGGAAAGCTGACATTAAAAATAATGATGAGTTAGTGTGGTTTCAGAGATGGGAAGGAGCAAAAGAAGGGGACTATTCCAGAGAGCAATGCTATCTGAATAAGGAAAATGTGACGCAATTTTCCTATAAGGGAAATGACTACACGATTTTAGCGGATACTGTCTCTAATAGTGGACTCGGGGAATGGATTGGGTATATCCAACAACTTGCGGCTGTAGACGAATCAGGGAAAATATTACTTCAAGAAAATCTCAAAACTGCTACCTTTCAGACGTTGGCAGATTTAGCAGATTTAGTGGATAAAGCCCCTAATGACGCCTATATTATTCCATTCTTAAATGTGTATGCAGCTCCTAACGCTGACGACTATCTGATTGTAGATATAAATGGATGGTATCACAAAGCTGTTATAGATGAAAATATCAAAGGCACAGATACAGTTTTTGACTTTAAGGATATAGAGCAATCTATGAGTGGCAAGTTTGAAATCAATCCTCAAAATGCAACGCAGCTTCTTTGTGATGGGACGGTTTATCAAGTAACTTCTGATACTGTATCAAATAATGAATTGGAAAGTCACATTGGTATTCTTGCGGAGAATGTCATATTTAATGCAGAAACAAAAATTCCTTTGTCAAAGGAGGAACTAAGAAAAATTGACTGGTATGGGGAAAACACCGGACAACATCGGGAACAATGGATTTACAAAGATATTTATGAAATTCATGGTACAGAAAAGACCGAAGCCGTTGCAGTACAGATAAATGACCGCTACTATATTGCAAAGCGTCAATGACCGATTTTTGTTTTTCTGCCTTTATGGGTTATGATATACTAAAAAAGCTAGGAGGCGATACTATGGCAACAATCCTTAACCTCGACAATGTGGTATAATGGGGCGGGAGGTGATTTTTTGATCCACTTACTTGTAGTTGACGATGAAGTTTCTATCTTGGAATTGATTAAGAACAGTTTGGGGAAAGATGGATATTTGATAACAGTCTGTCAAAATGCGGATGATGTAGACATCAAAAAGCTGCATTTCTATGACCTCATTCTTTTGGATGTGATGATGCCTGGCACAGACGGGTTTGAGTTTTGCAAACAGATCAGGAATATGGTAGACTGCCCGATTCTCTTTCTGACCGCAAAGACATTAGAGGAAGATATATTGTTTGGATTGGGCATCGGTGCGGATGATTATATTACGAAACCTTTTCGTATTCAGGAGCTTCGCGCCCGTGTCGCGGCACATTTACGCAGAGAAAAAAGGGAGCATCACAGCACACTTTCATTTGAGCCTGATATAAGATTTGACCTTTCCGCAAAGGTACTGTATGTTTCAGAACAGCCGGTTCCCCTTACCAAAAGCGAGTATTCAATCTGTGAATACCTTGCGAAAAACCGGGGACAGGTTTTTACAAAAGAACAAATCTATGAAGCCGTTTTCGGGTTTGATGGAATAGGCGATAACTCTACGATCTCAACGCATATAAAAAATATTCGTGAGAAATTGGAGCATTTCAAAATAAGTCCGATCAGCACCGTATGGGGGATAGGATATAAATGGGAGTGAAAAAGAAACCTACATTGAAAATATTGTTTCGCCAGTTTGCTATCTCCCTCATTGTCATGCTGGTAGCGGCAATTATTGTCCCTTCTGGTTTGGAGGGACTTGCTGTAAATGCTGGATTAGCTACAAGAGCAAATCTAAGTGAATTGCAGGTAAAAGAGATCATTCCAACGCTGACGATTGCCCCGGATATTACAAAGGTTGTGATTCCACAGGGATGCGGCTACTTAATTCTGGACAAGAACTTTAATGAGCTTTACAGCAATATGGACGATGATGAAAAAGAAATTGCCCTGCTGTACGCAAAGGGAGAATATATTGAATATGCTACGGGGAGGCAGTTTGCACTTGTTGTCCGGGAAAACGAATTTTGCGTTTTAAGGTATTATATTGGTTCTCAATTTACAGTGTCATGGCTACCGGAATATTTTCCATCTCCTGACACGCTTGCGCTTATCCTGATGGCTGTAAATTCGCTGCTGGTCATTATCATACTGACCGCCAGATTTGCTAAGAACCTGCGTACACAACTGACCCCGCTTTTTGAAGCAACTGCGGAGGTTTCAAAGCAAAACCTTGATTTTGAAGTAGGACACGCCAAAATCAAAGAGTTTGAAGATGTCCTTGCATCTTTTTCAGATATGAAAGATAATCTGAAAATTTCGTTAGAACGGCAATGGAAAACCGAACAGACACAGAAAGAGCAAATCGCCGCGCTTGCCCATGATTTGAAAACGCCTCTGACGGTTATTCAAGGAAATGCTGATTTACTCACAGAAACAAATCTTGATGATGAGCAACGATTATACGCTGGTTACGTTGTGGAAAGCTCCGGCCAGATGCAGTCATATATTCAAACCCTGATTGATATATCACGGGCGGCGGTTGGTTATCAGCTCCATATTGAAAGTATAGACTTGCCAGCGTTCATGCAGCACTTGTTCGGTTATATGGAATCACTATGCCGGACAAAAGAAATCCGGCTGCAAATGAATACTGTTTCACTCCCTCAAATGCTGAAATTTGATAGGGTGCTGATAGAACGTGCTATTATGAATGTTATCAGTAATGGGCTGGACTACTCTCCGCAAGGTGGAACGCTTTATGTGGATGTTCAGAGTAACAACGGTTTCGTGGAAATTTCAGTCACAGACGAGGGAACGGGGTTTTCTAAAGAGGCATTATGCCACGCACAGGAACGGTTCTATATGGGCGATCAAAGCCGCAATTCAAAGCTACACTTCGGTATGGGCCTATATATTACAAATTCGATTATGGAACAACATAATGGTCAGCTTATTTTAGAAAATTCAAAAGAAACCGGCGGCGCAAAGGTTACGATGAAACTTCCCTGCTGATTTCCTGATAATGTAATGGACGGCTTTTGTGGCCGTCCATTTTTCAAATCTTTATGTTAATGAGGGGCAGTTTCATTCTAACTTACCCGAATTTCAACTAGGTTTTATACTCATGCTGTTTTTTACAGTAGTGCTGTTTATCATAAGCTTAGTGTGGTTTCAGAGCTGGGAAGGAGCAAAAGAAAATGAGTAAAAAAATGATGATATTGCTGTTTGCTGTTATTATATGTTTATCTCTTGCAGGCTGTTCTTTACAGGACAAAATCGGGGACTATTCCAGAGAGCAAGGCTATCTGAATAAGGAAAATGTGACGCAATTTTCCTATAAGGGAAATGACTACACGATTTTAGCGGATACTGTCTCTAATAGTGGACTCGGGGAATGGATTGGGTAAAGTTGGTAAGGAGGCATCTAGTTACATTTACTAAATACTGGATTTTCTGCATTGTCTCAGCTCGGTCGATACTTGCAACTAAGCGTAATGCATTTTCGTTGGAGTTGCCGTTTTCCGCGAGCTTGGCTCGCAGAATGGCACGGTCACTCTCTTCCAGATAGATACCATTCAAAAAGGTTTCGAGTTTTGACCAAAATAGTTGCTCACGAATGTAAAATGGGGACTTTGCAATGGCAATCATGACCTTGGCCAGCGCCCATGGATTTCTCAACACACCTTCAATGATATCGTTAATAAAGCTTTCGGAATCTTCTTTGACAGCGTTATTCGAAACTAGAAGATTTGCATCTTCAATAATGTTCATGTTCAATCCTCCAATTTTATCTGACAGTAGAATCAATTTGTTAGGTAAAGGCATATCCCTCGTCCTGCCACGCTTTGACGTGTTTCGCCAGCTTCTTTTCCGTGGAGCTGGCGATACCGTGCCAGATATACATATACGCCGCCGTGGAGCATCACCATCAGTTCCGGGTGTTCCTGTCCGAATTCAAAGTATTTCAATGCTACTCCGCCTCATACTCGTTTCTTTTGGTACCCGCAGTCGCAGTAAGGGCCGCCGGAGGCAAGGGTATACTGCCGCACAAAGTTCGTCACGCCGCCCGCCTCGCTCATGGCGTAGTCCAAATGGCACATGGCGGGTGTCAGGTCATAAAGCCCCAACTCCTGCATCAGCGTGCAGATGCCGCATTTCGTAAAGCGCCCCTCATAACCGCTGCCGTCGGGATACTCGTAAAAGTCCATATTCCACGAGTAGGGGTTGCGGTCAGCCGCCTTCCGGGCAGCGGTGGCTTTCATTCCGGCGATATCCTTGGGCGTGAACTTCGACTTGCCGCTTTGGCGGCAGAACCACTTCATCATCGGCGTCATCTGGGCATTCTCATAGTATACCGTTAGTGCCTCTGCATCCGGTCGCTTCGGCATACAGAGGACGAACGCCCCCAGCATGGCGCAGCCAATGATGTTCATGCTGAACCGATCACCTTTTTCAAATTCGGGCAGCTTTGCGATGATCTCTTTGTACTTCAGTTTTGCGGTCTTTTGGATTGCTTTTGCGGTTTTAGCATCATAACCAAGCACCTCTGTCAGTTGCTTTTCAAACGACTTTGCAAACACTGCCCACATTGCCATGGGCATTCCGATATACTTCATCGCTTTCCCTCCATAATGTCCTTCACCAACTGCGCCCAACGCTCCGGATAACAGGCCAGCAGCTCCTCGTGCTGCAAGTTCTGCTCGTGAATGACTGGGTTTGCAAAGTGACGTTCATAGCGCTCGCGGTATTTCTCACCCATTTTGAGCGCATAGAAAATATGAATCTCTGTTCCCGGAACGTTGATCTTGTCCGGCAGCGGGGTGACAAGGTCGGAATAGAACTGATTCTTGCAGCTCTGCACGGTCACATAGGGTCGTGCGCCGCCGAGCATCTCCATGAACGCTTGCAGATAGCCGCCCATTTCCGACTTTCGCTGCGTGAGGCGTTTTTGCAGCAATCGACTCTTGAACCGTCCGTCCCGTATCACCGGGTAGATCAGCGGCAGCAGCAGATTTGTTTGCAGCTTTGCCGCAAGGGGAGATGCTTGGTCAAGATCAGAGCTGCCGAGAATTCCGTAATCAATATGAATATTCCCCCGCGCCGCCAGCAGCCCCACAAAAGAGCCGCCCAGCGAGCAGCCATAGCCCGCCCGGATATGCCCGCCGCAATGTTTCTGAATGTAAGCTTCTATTTTCTCTGTTTCCTCCGGCATAGTGGGAAACTCGGTATGTTCCGTTTCATCGAAGCCATCGTAGCTGACGCAGAGGACGCGATACCTGTCCGACAGCAGCGGAATGACCCGTCCAAAATTGCCCCTCCAGTGGCAGCAGGTGCCGGGAAGCAGTAGGATGGCCGGGGCATTTTCTGCGCCGAAGGAATAAACCTTCATCTCCCCACCCCCTTGAGGAACCCACTCTTTGCCATTTTTTCCGTGTCGTCTGATTCATCGTAGGCGTCGTAAGGCGCGGTGGGGTCGGGAACCCGCTTTTGGAACGGTGAGCAAAGCTTGTCCTTATGGGCAAAGGCGAACTCGAAGTTGTCCGTCCAGCCGGTGTGACCGGTGAGAAACAGCGGATGCAGGTCACGGCTTTGCAGTTTCTGCTCCAGCGCCGCCAGCGACTTTACCGCCAGTTTGTTGCTTTCTGCCAGAGAGGAAATGAAACTGTAGCCGCCGTCCGCGCCGAACCAGATAGTGTCGCCGGTGAAGAGATATTTGTCGTCAATGAGATAGACCATATGCCCCCATGTATGGCCGGGAACAAGGAAACACTCGATTTTGATGCCGTCAATCTCGAAAGTTTCGCCGTCATGCAGCAGCACCTTTTCGTTGTTAATTGTGACCTGCGGCAATTTATAGAGATGATATATGACTTTTCGCCGCACCTCGCCGGTGAGATACCGGTTTTCAATCTCGCCGATATAGAGCTTTGCGCTCCGGAACAAACCGGGGCCGTCTGCCTCCACCGCGCCCACGTGGTCGGTGTCCTGATGAGTGATGAGGATGTGCCGGATGGACTGCGGGTCGATGCCCAGCCAGTCCATTTTTTCTGCCAGCCGGTCGTAGTTGTACCCGGCATCAATCATGATGGTGGTGTCGCCCTTGCGGTAGAAGAAGATGTTCGCCACCCACTCCCGCACGCAGGCCACGCGCTCATCCACCCAGCCGGTGTTCAGCGGCTTGAATATTTCCTTGCCGCGGTACATCTTGCTCATTTCTCTTTTCTGAAATTCGGTCGCTTTCTTTGACATCGGTATTTCCTCCTTACAGCAGCAGCCCGAGTTCCGCAAGGAGCAGGGAAGTCACGGCCATTCCCAGTGTTCCGAACAGCCATTTCTTTTGCTTGTCTGATTTCGAGATGTACGGCATCAGATCCTCTGTCCCCGGTATCACCCACGCCTTGGTGTGTCCGACCCAATAGCCGTCGATGCCAAGCCGGTCAATGAGGTTCATCACAGACAGGATTACAAAGCACTGCCAGAAGCCGCCCCAAAATGTCTGCGCACCGTTGATGGCATACACGCAAATCAGCACATAAGCAAGATATCCCGGAACGCAGATCAGCTTGAAGCGCAGCGAGTTTTGCTTGATCTTTTCCTTTGTGGTCAGACCCAGCGCAACGCACCGTTCCTGTACCTTCGCGTCATACAAATGCGCCATGCCGACAGCACCCTTGTGGATGCCGACAGCGCACACCAAGACCAGCAGCGCCCCCAGCCCCAGTCCTTCCAGAATCGTTTGCAGCAGCATTCCTTATTCCTCCCGCTTCTGTCCTGTCACGCAGAGCCAGCCCATTTTGTTTTTATGGATTTGAACATTGCAGAATCCGGCGTTTTCCAGAAATGTTTTCAGCTCATCGTCGCTGTATATGGTCATACCGCCGATAATCTCCGTCCACTTCTCATCCTTGTCCGTGTCGCCACTGCTCTCGTTGCAGATGAGAAAGGTTCCGCCGGGCTTCAGCACCCGATAAACCTCCCGAAAACACTGCGGCAGATCCGGCCAGAAGTAGACTGTCTCAAAAGCGGTCACGGCGTCAAACCAGTCCGAGGCAAAAATAATCCGTTCTACGCTGCCCTGCCATATAACGCAGCGTCCACTACCGATTGCCGCTGCGTTGTGCCTGCGTGCCTTTTCCACGCTGACGGGCGAATAATCGACGCCCTTCACCACACCCTGCGGGCATTTTTTCAGCAGCTTCCGGATATTGGCCCCGCCGCCGCAGCCGCAGTCCAGCACCTTGGCATTTGATGAAAGCGGCAAGAACTCCATGCCCCAATCTGCAAGGGGCGCATGGCACAGATTCATCATGTTTACCATAACTTTCCCACCAAAGCCGGTAGGTTTGCGGGTGTTTTCAAAAAACGACATCCTTCGTCACTCCTTTTCCAGAACAATGATCTTATTGGAAATATTCCGCACGGCGGGCAGCCTGTCCAGCAGCTTGTAAATTGGCGCAAACGCCGCCATACCCTCGGTTAAGCTGTGTTCCTTAACAAAGCGAAAATCCGGCAGCCGTTCGGCAAGTGCTTTCCCATTCTTGATTCCCCAGTTGAATTTTGCGTTGCTTGCGTCAATGGATTTCTCCTTGAAGTGCCGCACTATCGTAGGATTCATGGTTTCCACAAATACAGTGGCTTGGGAAAAGCGGCTGGAAATCACTGCAAAAATTTGCTGCACATCTTTTGCGTTCAGATACATGGTCAGTCCCTCAATGAGAATCAGCACCGGCACATTTTGCTCGCTGATTTCGCTGCCCCAATCTTCCATGGCGGACATGGCAATCTGCGAAATCGTGCCGCTTTCCGGCAGAAGCTTTTCCCGCACCGCCATCGTTTCCGGCAGGTCGAGGTTATACCAATGTGCGTAACCCGACATCCGATAGCAGCGGGTATCCAACCCGCAGGCGATATTGACGACCACCGCACCCGAATGCGCCGCAAGCCACGATTTTGTCAGTTTATCCAGCACAATGGTCCGGGCAATGACGCCGCTGCGCATGGCCGTATCCTTGTCCGCAAGGGAAAAATCGTAGTCCAGCTTTTCGATGAGTTCTTCCGCTTTTGCGTCGTGAATCGCACCTCTGCCGCTGCTCTCTTTCGCCCTTGCATAAACGGTTTGCAGCATGGTTTCCGGCACGCCGGAGAGCTTGATTATTTCTCTCATGTCATATTTCCTCCGCTTGCATAGTCAGAAATTTTTCCGCATACCGGCAGAATTTTTCCGGGTGTACCATCACCAGCTCCGCATGGGCCATCTTGGGGATGCCATGGATGCGCGCCTTAGGAAAATAGCGCTTGATGAACCGGATATCCCGCCTGCGATCCTTCTTTTCGTCGTCGCCGTACCAGTAGGTGATTTCCGCACCGATTTTAGCGGAGCGCTTCGGAAGCGCATAGTTGTTGGCAGACCAGAATACATTGCGGATCGTCCGATCGGAAAAGGTTTTGAGATAGGCTTCCATGGCGTCGTACTCCTTTTTGGGGTCGTGCCCTGCGGGGGTGAACCGTTCCGGCGGAAAAGCTGCTTCCAGAACCTTTCGGCTGTTTGCCGCCATTTTGAAGGACAGCACATCCCGAGCCAGCAGCAGCTTTCGCACTAATAAGGGCAGCGGATAGGGCGTGATCCCGCCGTCGATGATGGCCCGGTCGATGGGCATTTCCCCCAATGCCAGCATACGGGTCAGGCAGGCACCGCCCATGGAGCAGCCATAGGCCCCACCCAGACGGGAGACGCCGTGACTCTTCAAATAGGAGATCACCTCGTCCACGGTCTGCTCGACTGAGGTGAAATCCCCGGGATACTCCGGCTGATGGCCGTCATACACCACCTGAAAAACATGCCATCTCTGAGAAAGCAGCGTGATCGTGTCGGCAAAAGCCCATACAGGCTCTGCCGTGCAGGGAAAAAACAGCAGCGTCCGCTCCTGCGCCTGCCCGTGTTCCAATATCTGCATGGCTCACCCCTCCGATTTCACGCACTCTGTGTAGGTCAGCGGGAACGAGGCTTTCAGCACGGTGCTTTTCTGTACCGTCCAGCCGTTTTCCCTAAGAAATGCCAGATATTCGTGGCTTGTCCACTTGCTGTGCAGCGGAAAGCCCGCCAGCTTCATGAAAAATGCTTTGACCTTTCCGAAGAAGGCGTTATCCGCATGGGTAAAGGTGGGCGCGACCAACACGCCGTCGTCCTTCAGCACCCGGCGAATTTCAGAGAGGGCTTTCTCCGGTTCCGGTACAATGTGCAGCGCATTGACCACGATCACCACATCGAAAGACTGGTCAGCATAGGGCAGATGGAACATATCCTGCACCGAAAAATAGAGTTTTGCAGATTTCACGCCCTGTTTCGCCTGTTCAATCATCTTTTGGGAAGCGTCGGTAGCTTCAATATGGTCAGCAGAGCGGACGATATGTTTGGCGATCAGCCCTGTGCCGGTCGCCAACTCCAGCACGGTTTTTTGCCGCACCACAGAGCGCAGCAGCTCGTACATCTGCTCATAAGCTGCGGCATCCTTGCGCATGAAGCGGTCGTACCGCCCGGCGTTTTTGTCCCAGAAATTTTGACTGTTTCTCATGATTTCACCCTCACAACGAGACGTTAAATGCCACTAACTTATATAGATGATGCAAGCAAGTTAGAAAAACCTAACTGTATCCCTTTTGAAAAGCCGCATTACTGCGGCCTTTCCGCTTATGCAAATAGCTCCCGGCAGGCGCCCCGCACCAGCGTTTCCAGCACCTGCGGATAGAGCACCCCAATCTGCTCCTGATGGGAGACGGTTAAAATCAAGCCTCGCACTGTGGCGGCAGCCAGCGCCATACCGCCCTTGGGCTGCAAGCCGCCCAACTCCAGCAGGGTACGGATGTGCGTCTCGTCATCGTGGTAGTGGGCGGTTTTCACTTCCTCCGGCAGGCGGTGCAGAAGAAAATCTGCGTCATTTTCGATGAACACGAAGGCTTTTGTCTTGGAGAGCCAACGGCAGGCAGCCAAAATTGCCGCTGCCGCGCGGTCGGCAGGAAGCAGAGTTGCGTTCTCTTGCAAGGACTTCTGCGCCGCCGCGAAGCATTCGGTATGGATGTCCTCCAGTACAGCGAAAAACAGCAGTTCCTTGGATTCAAAGAATTTGTAAAATGACCCCTTGGAAATCCCAACAGCCTCCGTCAGCTGCTCCACAGAGGTTTTCCGCATCCCGATGGTAGTGCCGCAGCGTCGGGCTGCTCGGATCAGGTCATTGCGGATTTGTTCATTCTGCTCGTCTGTAAAAGCCACTGCGCACGCTCCTTGAATTTATGACCACATTTACTATTTCAGTCAAATTGTAGCACGATTCGAAGATGTTGTCAACGGCGTCGTTTTGCTTTCCATCTCAAACGGCGCAACAGCACCTTTTCCAGTCAAGATTTTCGGATGAATCATAGGTGATTCACTCTTGGGCTATTGGCAGGATTCAAGGAGAATTTCGCTTTTGTGGGCAAGGTGAATCGACGGTAGATTCTCTCTGGGAAATATACGACTTTGTACGCGCATCGGGATGGGGGTGCTATCGTTTCTTGGAGGAACGTGTTTTGCAAGCATAGGCGAAGTGTTGCCACAGGGCAACCCGCCGAAAAGCCTACGGGGACAGCCCCGAACCCCTGTGAGGCTGCTGGCGCATGAGAAAGCGCAGCGTTGGAATCAATGTCCGCGTCAGCGTCACTGAGAAACGAAAAATGACGCTGATGGCTAAACGGAGCGGGCTGTCTCTCTCGGAATACTTACGTCAGCGGGCGCTGGAATATGAGCCGGGCGGGCAGCCGCCCAAGGAGGTATTTGATGTGCTGGATAAATTGGATGAAATTGCAGAAAGCTGTTCTGTGCGAGATGGCGCGGCCATCAACGCCCAGACTGACCGATTGAGGGACCTGCTCATTGGCGGTAACTAAGATCTGGGCAATCAAGGACAGTTTACAGCGCGTCCTTGATTACGCAGTCAACCCGAACAAAACCGAATACGATGCTCTTGCCCAAACGCTGCACTATGCAGAAAATGATGCCAAGACCAAGCTGAACGAGAGCGCCCAGCTTGTCACCGGCATCCATTGCAGGGCAAATCATGCGTGGGAAGATATGCGGGCTGTACAGGAACGCTTTGGTAAAGCAGACGGCGTGGTGGCGCTCCACGCCTACCAAAGCTTCCGCACCGGCGAGGTCACCCCGGAGCAGTGCCATGAGATTGGCGTAGCACTGGCCCGCAAGGTCTGGGGCAAGCGTTTCCAAGTGCTGGTCGCCACTCACATGAACACGGATAATTTACACAATCATTTTGTGATAAATTCCGTGTCCTATGTGGACGGCAAGAAGTATGTTGCTAAAATTATTCTAAAAAATCAAAAAAGAAAGACCTCATTGCAAAAAATACATCGCAATGATTTTTTTAGTGTGCCCGAAGAAATTCGCCAAGCCGCGGGGCACGGGCTGTTCGAATCCCCCTCTTTTACTGCCCCATAAAATCCGTGCAAAGCAAAAAGAGCAGCACCCCATAAGGTGCTGCTCTTGGTGCGACCGGGAGGATTCGAACCTCTGGCCTTCCGGGTCGGAGAACTACGATAGGGCGATATAGACCGACGTTGAAACGTAAAATTTGTTGGTTCTGTACAGCTGAACCCGAAACGAGAAAAAGCCCATTGTTGGTTCGGTTTTCGTTGATAAGGCAGTAAATCAAATTATCACCGCAGCTGAATCGGCAATGGGAGAAAAACCGAGTTGCAAAGCCACGGACTGAAAACGAAATGTTAAAAGGACTTAGTTGTCAGGCGTAGCAATGGCAAGGAAAATCACCGAGATCAGTCTATCACAGACTTTTCTCGGTGATTTTCTTATAGTGCGCCCGGCATGGGCAACAACTAGGTGGTGAAAGACCACTACGCGCTCGGCAGTAGTGAAGCGTTAGCCGAAGGCAAGGGTGTCCATCGCAAGGTGGAATCTGAAGGAAGCCGGATGTCAGCGAAAAAAACGCTGGCGGGCAAACACCCGAACCGACGAACAGAAATCACATAGTACGCAGAACAGGGCTACAGATACGCTGTATCAGTGGACTTGTCGAAGTATTTTGATACGCTGAACCACGAGCTGCTCATGAATCTGTTGCACCGGCAAATACAGGATATGAGGGTGTTGCGCCTGATTAAGAAGTATCTGAAAAGCGGTGTAATGGAAAACGGTGTGATTTGCAAAACCGAGGAAGGTTCGCCGCAGGGTGGACCGCTGTCTCCTTTGCTGGCAAACATATATCTCAATGAGTTTGATTGGGAGATGTACAGCAGAGGGATAAAGATGGTTCGGTATGCAGATGACATTGTGGTGTTTGCCAAAAGCAAACGCGCAGCAGAATGTCTGTTGGAATCCTGCCGGAAGTATCTGGAAGGTAAACTGAAGCTGAAAATGAACGCGGAAAAGAGTAAGGTGATCAGTATCTTTGCACGGAAGGAATTCAAGTTTCTTGGATTTTGTCTGGGCAAGAATGGAAACGGCATCTATATCCGTGCTCACCGAAAGTCCCTCAACAAGGCAAAAGAAAAGCTGAAGCTTCTTACAAAGCGCAACCGTGGGCGCAACATCCGCAGAGTGATGCAGGAAGTGAAGGTGTTTATTCGTGGCTGGATTGGCTACTTCCGAGTGGCCGAAATGAAGCGGTTACTGACGTCTTGGGACGAATGGTTTCGGCGCAGATTCCGAATGTACATCTGGAAGCAATGGAAGAAGCCCAGAACAAAGGTGGTTAATTTGAGGAAGCTGGGGATCCCAGCTGACAAAGCTTACCAATGGGGCAATTCCAGACTTGGCTACTGGCGTATGGCCGGAAGCCCTGCTTTTGAAGAATCTGTGAATCTCTTGCCATAGCGGCTGCCATTATAAAAAATCCGACGTTCAAAACGCCGGATTCAAAGCGGAGTTATTTTCCAAGCACAATGGATAGCTTGATTTCTTTTTCCGTTTCGCTCAGGTCGAAATCGCCGCCGTCGGCGACGGTTACGCGCAGCTCATAGAGTACGCCGTCCGTTATTTCCGTCACAGCCGCGTCGGTCTCGTCCGTGATCGACCACAGCTCGGAGGCAACCTTTACCAGCTTGCCGTCTGCACCATAGGCGTAGAGTGTCAAATCGGAGGCGCTGCCGGACAGATTGTTCATGCGGAAGGCCACCGTGGTATTGGGGTGCACATTGCGGATGGTTGCGGTGTTGCGCCAGCTTGCAACTGTACCTTCGCCGCCGTCCTGTGCAAACTGGTCCTGTGTAAGAACATTTCTTGCCGCCTGATCCAGATCGACTTCGCGGTACGGAAGCTCGGGCAGGTAGACAAAGCGGTCCTGCAGGCGGAGCAGCTCCAGATAGCCGGTGGGGCAGTAGAGTGCATTTCCGCTGTTGCCGGTGTACATGCCAATGGCCATATTATTGTAGCCGTACTTGTTGGATACATCCATCGTAAAGACGGTCTCGCCGGTTTCAAAGTCGAGAATGATGTACTGCCACATACCCGTGGTCAGATCCTGCACATAGCCGTAGATATAGCCCGTTGCGGTGGAGAGCTTCATGATCGCGGTGTCGCTCAGATCATTTCGGGTCCAGATGCTCTTCATCTCGTAGCCGCTGTCCGTTTTCACGGTGTCCACGCGCTCGACGCCGGGGGCAATCATGGCATTTCCCTTCATCAGCCAGTTCTGGTCATAAATGTTGGCGTAGCTCTGGATCGAAGAATCGTTGTTGGGGTCGGCAAGACCTGCGTTGCCTGCGCCGAACCAGTTGCAGACGATCGTGCTGACCGTGCCCGCGCCGTCATCATAGACGATTGCAGAGTTCTCGATTGCCACCTGATAGCCATCGGGCAGATCATCGAGCACCGGCGCTTTTGCCACGACCTCTCCGGTCTTCATGTCGAGCGCAAGAAGATTCACGGGGTCTGCATTGTCGGTGAACATCACAAGGTTCGGCGTCAGCGTCGGCGAGCAGCCTCCGCCCCACGCAAGACCGCCGCCGGTGGTCTTATCGCCTTCTCCACTGACCTTCGCGCCGACGCTCTCATACGGCGTACACCAGACAGCCTCGACGCCATTGTTGGCGCGCAGCAGATAGCAATTCTTATTTGTCAGAATGACCGCGCCGTCCTTGGAGGCGGCGATGCCGTTCTCAGCGCCCTCACCGGGCGTCAGCTCGTAGACGAAAACCGCCTTTGACAGGTCGGTCTGCTCGCCGTTGAGGATCGCTTCGATTGCCGAGTGGGCGATATAGCCGAGAACGCCCTGCTGCTGGCGCTCGGGATAGATGCGGAAGCCGCCGGTGGCGAACCAGAGGTTCCCGTCGTAGTCAAATACCACGGAAAGAAGATTCTGCGTCAACTCCTTACCGAGCGCGGCCTCTGCCGCCGCCTTGATGTCGATGTCAAGCACCTTTTCAAACTCGGGAAGGACATTGCCCTCCTCGTCCGTTGCGCGGAGCATCAGTACATGGTTGTTGCTGGTCGGGCAGACGATGCGGTTTTCAGCGTCCAGGAAGGTGTAGGAGCTTTGGATCAGGTAGCTGCCGCCGTCATGCTGCTTCGGGGAAAAATAACCGAGCGTCTTTGTCTCCTCCGCATTTAGATCGCGGATGGCGATGCCGCCGAGCAGCGGAACGACTGCATGGCCGTAGCTGTCAAAGTAAATGGCGGGAGACGCATTCGCGTTTGTCGTCTCATAGGAGACATGGATCTCCGGATAGATGCCGAGCGGGAGAATTTCATCGGTTGAATCGGTGTTATAGCCGTCGTGATGGATGTTCGCATCACTCTTTGCCATGTAGGGGTTTTCCTCGACCTGCTTGGGCTGCAAGGCCTTCACGGGGAGTGCACCGGATACCGGCGCAGAAGGTGTTGTTTCCTCAGCAGGTGCGGCTGCTTCAGCCGGTGTTGCTGCAGCGGAAGGTGCCTGCGTATCCTCCGCCGATGTCTGTGCTCCGCTGCATGCTGCCATCGACAGGGTCAGTGCCCCCGCCAGCAGGAAACTGCCTACAGAATAAATCGGGTTTCTCTTTTTCATCAGTGATCCTCCTTGCCATGTTGGTTGTGATCCGCTCGGGACGAAGCAGACGGTTGTTTTTTCTCTACCCATGCACAAAGCCCTTGCTGGAACGCTTCTTCCGTTATCGGCTCCAGCAGAAAGTAGTCTACGCGCAGCCGAAACGCATGCAGGGAAAAATCCAGCTCGCTGCACCAGATGATGCGCGTTTCCGGAAAAAGCGCTCGCAGGTGCTCCACCGCATTCAGCCCATCCACGCCCGGAAGGGCAATCACAGCGTTGGTCGGCGCATTCTTTTGCGTGACCTCAAAGAACACATCCTGCCCGCGGTAGCAGTCTACCTTGGGAAACAGACCGCGCTCTGAGCAGAACCGCGAAAGCTGCTCTGTATAAAAAATCTCCTGTGTTTCACTCTTTGTCAGCACGGCAATGTGGTACATAACGCTCCGCCCTCCTCCCTTTTTCCTGCCGTCGTTGACTGTTTCTGCTTTCAGTATACGGAACGGTGCAAGCTTTTCAAGCCTTTTGGCACGAAAGCCCCAATTCCGGCACGAAATCGGGCTTTTCCGCTGTGCCGGTGCCGGACAGTTGTGGTATAATCTAAATAGAATCTTTCCCAAAGGAGTCAGTCCGGCATGAGAATAGCAATTGTGGATGATCTTGAGACCGAGCGCTCGCAACTGAAAACGCGCCTTGCGCGGCAGCTGAACCTGTGCGGCGCAAAGGCGGAAATTTTGGAATTTGAAAGCGGCGAGAGCTTTCTCGCCGCAGAAAAAGAGCAGCGTTTTACCGCTGCATTTCTGGATATTTACATGCATGGGATGAGCGGCATGGACGCTGCAAGGGAGCTGCGCAGGACGGACACAGACTGCCTGCTGATTTTCACCACGACCTCGACTGACCACGCGCTGGAAGGCTTTCAGGTGCGTGCGCTTCACTATCTCGTGAAGCCCTTTTCCGAGGAGGAGCTTTCCGCCCTGCTTGCCGAGATGCTTGCAAGGCTCCCCCGCCCGGAGCCGGTCCTGACGGTGAAGGTCAGCGGCAGCGATGTCCGTCTTTGCTATCGGGACATTATTTCTGCCGAGCATTTTGCGCACAGGATCAACATCCGCACGACCGCTCTGAAAACGCTGGTCACACGCCAGAGCTTCAAAGTGTTCACCGAGCCGCTAAAAAAAGACCCCCGCTTTTTCATCTGCGGCAGAGGTGTGATTGTCAATTTAGAGCATGCCGCTGATTTTCGGGATGGCGCTTTCTGCATGACAGACGGCAGCAGCGTCTATGTCAGTCAGGAGCTTTTGAAGCCTGCCCGGCAGGCGTTTATGGAATTTCTGCTGCAAAGGGAGCGTATGAGATGAAGGATATTCTGCGTCCGATTTTGGAGCTGCTCGTTGTACTTCCCGGCCTTTTGCTTGGCTATTTCCCTGTAAAAGCCTATCTGAAGCAGTCACCCGGAAGGCTGGCCGTCTGGCTTTTTCCGCTGATGGCGTGCCTGTGCATCGGCAGTGGGCTTGTCTGCTATCGGTTTCAGGCTTCTACATTTTTTGCCCTTGCGGTGGTCGCACTGGCTGCAGCTTGCCTGTATACCCGAACGCTTGACATCTCCCTCTGGAAATCCGGCACGATTGCGCTGTCCGTCTGCGCCGTGTTCGCGTGTGTGAACAGCTTGTCCCGCGCCGTCAGCGCCGCGATCATCCGGAATCAGCAGTTGCCAACAGACGAGCCGTGGCTCTGCCTTGGGGCCTGCGTGTTCTATAACGCCGTTTGCTGGATCACCGTACTGGCCGCGTATTATCCGGCAACACATGCGGTGCGTGCAATGGTCGAGGACGATAATTTTGCGCAAACATGGTATGTGTTTTGGGTCCTGCCGCTGGCATTCATTCTTTTGAACATTTTCATGATTCCGCGCTATCAGGCAACGCTCCAGACCGGCCGCGTACTGCAGGGCTATATTGTGCTAAGCGGCGCACTTCTGGTCTTTATGTTCTGCTTCAATGCGATTTTTCTGCTGATGGCAACCAGTCTCAACCGCAATGCGAAGCTGCAGCAGGAAAACCAGTTTCTTTCGATGCAGCAGCAGCGCTATGAAAACCTCAGGACCGCCATCGAGGAAGCGCGGCAGGCACGGCACGATATGCGCCACCAAATCCAGCAAATTTCTGCGTTGGCCGAGGCGGGTGATTTGGAGGATCTGAAAAGCTACCTTGCAAAAACCGTCTCCCGCATCCCGAATCTTGATATGTGCTTCTGTGAAAATCGTGCGGCGGACAGTGTTGTCGGCTATTACTGTGCCATGGCAAAGCGCGATGATATCCCCTTCCGCGCCAGACTCGACCTGCCGGAAACACTGCCGGTTGACGAGATCGATATGTGTCTCGTGCTTTCCAACCTGCTGGAAAATGCGTTGGAGGCGAGCCTTCGCACCGCACCGGGCAGGCGGCAGATCGAAATAACCGCTTGTGTTCACGCCGACCGGATTCTGCTGATCGAGGTTGAAAATGCGTTTGACGGCGAGGTCAACGAAAAGAACGGCGTTTTCCGCTCCTCCAAGCGGAGGGAAAACGGTATCGGTATCCAGTCCGTCACCCATATTGCAGAGAAAAACGGCGGCACAAGTACGTTTACCTATCAAAATGGCACCTTTTCCGCCAAAGTCATGCTCTGCGGGTGTTAGTACCGCCCGACCGTATAGACGAAGCATAAGAAAAAAAGCAGGGACGCAGCCAACGGATATACCGAAGGCCGCGTCCCCGCTTTCGCTAGTGCGCCCGGCATGGGTAACAACTAGGTGGTGAAAGACCACTACGCGCTCGGCAGTAGGAAGCGTTAACCGAAGGCAAGGGTGTCCATCGCGAGGTGGAATCTGGAGGAAGTCGGATGTCAAGGTGAGGAACCTTGGCGGGCAAACTCCCGAACCGGCGAACAGGAATCACATAGTAGGCCGTACAGGGACGGACGAGTGTGCTATCCAACACAAAGTCCAATACTGCCCGAATCCCGTGCGGTAAATGTGGCGGTTACATGGGAGGAAAGTTGTTGTTCTTACCCGGGGAGGTCTTGCAGACGGTAAGTAGGAGAATCCGAAAACCGCAGTAACAACGAACTGCAAGAAGTCAGCCGAGGCCATAGTACCCTGATTTTTTTCAAGGGAAGGGCCGAACAACCGTAAGTCTCAAGTACAGACCGGAAGGAGGTCGGTGTGTTGAAAGCAGAATACCAAGGGAACGAGGGCTTCTACCAAGGGAACGAGGGCTTCCTGCAAAGAGATAGTGTGGAACACAAAGGGTATGCAGAAGCGCGGAGCACTGACTGCAGAGAAGGGAAAGAACGAGACGGTGCAAGTGACCTGCTGGAAGCAATACTGGGCAGGGATAACCTGAACAGCGCCCACAAGCGGGTCAAGAGAAACCACGGCGCAGCGGGAATCGACGGAATGACCGCAGAGGAAGCACTGCCGTGGTTGAAGGAACACAGGGGAGAATTTTTGCAGAGCATCCGGGACGGAAGCTATATGCCCAGCCCGGTGCGGCGGAAGGAAATCCCGAAACCGGATGGCAGCGTGCGAAAGCTGGGAATCCCCACGGTAGTAGACCGTGTGATTCAGCAGGCAATCGCACAGAAGCTGCAAAGCATTTGGGAGCCTTTGTTTTCAGACAGTAGCTATGGCTACCGTCTGAAGCAAAGCGCCCAACAGGCGATTCAGAAAGTCAAGAAATATGCGGAAGAAGGATACCGATACGCCGTGTCGGTAGACCTGTCCAAATATTTCGATACACTGAACCACGAGCTGCTCATGACTCTGCTGCACCGACAGATACAGGATATGCGCGTACTGCGCTTAATAAAGAAGTATCTGAAAAGTGGTGTAATGGAGAATGGTGTGATTTGCAAAACGGAAGAAGGTTCGCCACAGGGTGGACCGTTATCTCCTTTGCTGGCAAACATCTACCTCAATGAATTTGATTGGGAGATGTACCGCAGAGGGGGTAAAGCTGGTTCGGTACGCAGATGACATTGTGGTGTTTGCCAAGAGCAAACGCGCAGCAGAACGCCTGTTGGAATCCTGCCGGAAGTATCTGGAAGGCAGGCTGAAGCTGAAAATGAACACGGAAAAGAGTAAAAGAATGCACCGTGCAGAAGTATCTTGAAACCGTTTCCTCGGTGTTGGAGGATGCCAAGAAAAACGACATTATTCCGTTCAACCCCGCGCACCGCGTCCGCAAGAAATGTGCGGAGAAAGAGAAACAGCATATTCCGCAGAAGTACGAAATGCAGCGACTGTTGAAAATCATTATGGACGAACCGATTCTGTACAAAGCCTATTACACAATGGCGATTGCCACCGGGCTGCGGCGCGGCGAGCTGTGCGCCCTGCGCTGGGAGGACATTACCGGGCCTTATGAGTTCACAATCCGCCACTCCCGCAGCTATGTAGCCGGGCAGGGAATTGTAGAAAGTGACACTAAGAATCACCGGGAGCGCGTTATCGTAATTCCGGCGCAGGTGTGGGAATTTCTGATGAGCCTGCGGCATTGGCAGACGATTCGCAGCGGCAAGCCGGACAACAGCCAGCCCATCTTCATCGATTTGGACGGCCGTGTGCCTAACCCGGACACGTTCACCCGCCATCTGCGCAAGTTGTATGCCAAGAATGGCTTCCCAAAGGAGTACCACCTGCACACCCTGCGGCACTATTACGCAACATACTTGCTGCAGGAGGGCACCAGCAAACAGGTCGCGGCTGACCTGCTGGGTCATGCGGATACAGCATTTCTGGAACGTACCTATTGCCACCCGCAGAATATGGCAAAGCGTGAGGCGGCGAACCTGATGGAGGATTTGCTTTCACCTAAAAATATCTACTATCAGCCCTTCAAATTCGTTCTTAAAGGCAAAAAAGTAGGATAACATACACGGCACCGCCAGAAATGGCGGTGCCGTTTTTGTCAGTAATAGGTGAATTTTTAGCATAAAGATTGTTGGGTGTGGTGATAGCTTTCTGTCGCAGTTGTCGGTATGCTTTGTAGTACCGCAGGTCAAAAAATAACACTAAGGAGCGTGCAAAATATGGCGTCTATCAGAAAGCGCGGCAGCAACAGCTATTTGATTGTGGTATCTCGTGGGTATGACTACGAGGGAAACCGACTGAAATCTGTACAGAAAACCGTCAAGCCACCCAAGGAATATACACCGAAGCAAGCTGAAAAGTGGGTAAGGGAACAGGCAATCCTATTTGAACGCGAAGTTCAGCATACGCCGGAACCCATTAACCGAAGCATTACGCTGGCAAAGTACATTGAACACTGGGTAGCTGATGTGGGACCGAAGAAGCTGGCAGATTCTACATTCCGACGCGACGAACAGGATATTCGCAGAATCTTGCCAGCACTGGGCAACTACAAGTTGACCGATTTGCATAAAGAGGTTATCCGATATTTTTACGAGGGAATGCGGCACTCGCCGCGTCTGGACGGCAGAGGGAATCTATCCGAGAAGTCAGTCGAAGGTTTACACAACACGCTGTGCGGGCTGCTTTCGTCCGCTGTAGATGAGGGTTATCTGACGCATAATCCGGCATGGCGGTGCTACAAGCCGAAAGGGAAGAAAAAAGAACGTCCCGTGGCTGATGAGAAAACCGTTAAGAAGTTGATTACAGCGTTTGAGGGTCAGAGTATGAAATACGAAACCTATTTCAAGTTGGTACTGGCAACCGGGCTGCGGCGTGGGGAAGCCTGTGGATTAAAATGGAGTGATATTAACTGGCGTAAACGGACGATTCATGTACAACGCGGGGTGGTCAAACTTAGTCATCAAGAATCTATCACCAAAGACACTAAGACAACCAGCGGTGATAGAATGGTATATCTGAGCAAGGAAATGTTCCAGCTGCTCAAGGCATGGCGCAAGGAATGTGAATGGGACAGAAAGCAAACTGCTGATGAAACGGTAAGCGAGGACGATTACTTGTTCCGACAGGCCAACGGAAAGCCGATGAACCCCAGCACGTTCACATTCCGTTTCAAAAAGATTCTGAAGCAAAACGGTTTGTCAACTGACCTGAATCTGCACAGCCTGCTCCCACACCAACGCCAGTTTGCTGATTGCCCAAGGCGTTGACGTCCGCACGGTGGCTAGTCTATTGGGCCACGCACAGGCCAGCACTACGCTGGATATTTACGCTCACGCATTTGACAAGAACAAGCGTGAGGCACAGCAAAAACTCGGAAAGGCGATTGGATTATGAGAGAAATCAAGCTGACCCGCGCGAACAAAAGCATTCTGCTGAAAGCGCTTGCTCCTTATTATTACCGTGAAAGGGCGCTTGGGCATAGCACACATGAAGTTGGAAAACTAATACTGAAAATTGATTCTCTGCCAGCCAATAAAAAAGCCACTTTTTCCACGGAAGAAATTTGCTTTATGCGAACCACCATAAATCGACTGAGGAACGAACGGCTATCAAAAGGGCAGTACACAGACGCAACCGATGATATGCTGTTGAAGCTGATTTAAAGCGGAAATAGAGCAAACAAAAAATCACCTTGCAAACTACATTGCAAGGTGACTTTTTGGTGCGCCTGAAGGGATTCGAACCCCCGGCACCTGGCGTCGGAAAACTACGACAGAGCGGCACAACCGGACGTAGGAACGTGAATTTTGTTGGTTCTGCACATTTGCTGCCAAAACAGGAAAAAGCCTGTTGTTGGTTGTCACAACAGGCTTTTCCGGCATTTTGATATGTGATTGCACAGTAGTGGTCAAGTGGTGGTCAATAACCCCACCCATAGTCACATATTCTATGCCAAAAAGGTCTTGTGGCTGAAGTGGGCCGCTAAAGTCATAATCCACCTGCTCGTATAATCCCGTTGTTATAAGACTTAAAACGAGTTATCATCTCTGAATTGCGATGCGCGGGTATTAGCTGGGATATAACTCCATTTCCAATTAAAACAGCTTTTCGCATGGCGCGCCTTTATTATCCACCACAAAAATGATTGGTGATTTAGGTGATTGCGTTGAATTTGGACAGTTAAAATTTTCCGTATATGGTGATTTCGCTTTTATTTAGCGGCGACAAATGTAAATCGGCATTTTCTAAATCAGTAGATTCACCGATATGCTTATAGCTTTCACGATCGATATAAAATATTTGTGGCCTCCCATTACAGTAACTACCAAAAAGGATAAAATCCAAATCAGGAGATGCAGAAACTTTACTTGCAAATTGAACTGTTTCAAAATAGTACAATTCTTCATGCTCTTTTGACATTTCATAATTATACACAATCGGAGAATACTGATTCTCAATAAAGAAACCCACCACGATTGGTTTGTCGAAAAAGTTTCTCCCTTTGTTTCGAATAGCTCCCTTATAAGCAGGAATTTTGTTATAGTGAGAATCGAATGTCATGTCAAAATTTGCCTGCCAATTTGCCAGTGATATAGGATAGTCTCCTTTACCTACATGAAATTCGTTGCCGATTGGTGTGGAAGAAATGCGATGGTCGAGCAACCGCTCCTCTTTTATACCCTTCATACCTTTACGGGAGCATACGGATGCATCAAATTCAAAATGTTCGATGATAATAATTTTGTCTTTTAGGATTGCATACATATCCGGGCGGTCAAAAGATTTCAACTGATGTAATGCTTGCGACAAATCATCTTCTGACATTGCATAATAGCCCCAATTTATGGCAGTGGGATTTTTGCATAGATAATCCCGCATAAGATGTGTACATTCATCCATTTGCAAACTCCCTGCTATAATCCATCAGTTGTTAAGCAATAGCGCATAGCAACTTCCGGCTAAAGGTTTTTCTTCCCATAAGGCAGCCTTGGCCGGAACGATTGTACCTTCCACGGCATCCAAGTCGGACTGATTTTGAATGCCAAGTATATTTATTAACACCACAGTGCCCGGATAGCACCCATCCTGCAAAGAATCCACTGCATAGTTTGCCATAGCATTTTACCCTCGCTGCGCCCTGCGCCGTGCCAGAATTTCAGCAGCCAAGGTGCGGGCGTCTACTTTGCCGTCCATCAAGCGGCGGCAGTCGGCACGGGTCTGTTCGGTGACTTCATACCCCTCGATGCGCGAAGAAGCCAAAGCATTTTCCAATGCCTGTTCACGAGTAATTGGTGCCATATACAAAACCGCCTTTCGCTTTTTCATCAATTATATACGATAAGGCAACCAAATGCAATTTTTCTTGCAAAACTTCTTACCGCTTATTCCATAACCACCTGCATCAGCTTATCGTACTGAGGATATCCCAGCAATACTTGCTATCCCTGATACCTTATTCTTTCTACCAGCGTTTCCTTTTTCAGATTACTGCTTAAAACACAGGAAAGCACAATTTGTAGAATACCAACCAGAAGAATCATAACAAGAATCGGGATAAGAGGAACGTGATAAACGTTCATTCCAAACATCCCATTATGCTTCGCATAGGAAAACAGTGCATAGCCGAGCGGCAGACCAATGATCAAAGCTACGCATATGGTGCCAACCGTAAAAATCAAGCCCTGTATTTGTAAGCACAGATTCAACTGCTTATTGGTCATGCCTACCGCTTGCAGCACACCGTATTCCTGCTTCTTCGTGGTGATATTGATGATCATGGTGTTTGCCAGATTCATAAACCCAATGAGGCCGACAATTGCCATGAACAGATAGCAGCCAAGCTTCATCATACGGCTTGTGTATTCTGCATATTGTAACTGTGCATGATAGGTATCCATTTTTATATGTGAATTATTAGAAATCAAAGTATTCAGACTCTGTTCCACAGATGCAACATCTTTTTTATCACAGTCCACCCACAGATAGCCATAGGCTGTTCCTCTCGGATTCATGGAACGGTATACGCCTTCCGGAATGACAAGGTAAGTGTCCGCACTTACAAAGGATCCTGCAATCTTTCCCTGATAGGTATAGGTTTCACTTCCATTCTCAAAGTCAAATACAATAGATTCACCCGGAGCATATCCATCTTGTTCCATCCACGCCGACCAGCCAAAGAAAATTTCACCATTCTTTACCGCCTGATCATAGTCCATAGAGCCAATATCCCCGTCTTGGTGCATAAAATCAAAATCATTTTTACTCACAACAGCAGCCGGAAATCTTGTCCCGTTCAGATTTACAGAGACAATCTCTCTCGTCATGACACCTGTCACTCCCGGAATGCTTTTGATTTCTTCAATCATTGAATCATTCAATGGATTATCCGTCAGAATCGTATCCAGATTATTCTCCGGATAGGCTTCATCATAATTCTGGGAATAATCCAGCTGCAACTCAAATTGTCCATGGTTGATTGCAATCCGCGCCTCGTGCTCCGTGTCAATATTCCCAACATAATTAGAGATAATTACAAACAATACACAGGAAAGCCCCATGGTAAGAATCGTAGCAATGGTTCTTTTCGGATTGCCTGTCACATTTGCCATTGCCATGGAGAAAACGGTGACATCTTTTCTGCCTTTTCGTCTGCCCTGTTTTTGCGTTTTGGAGCCGTCAAGATACCGTGTCGCTTCGATGGGTGAAATCCGGGAAACAATCTTCATGGGTTTGCGCAGAGCCAAAACGACCGTAAGAAACGATACAAAAATGCAGATGAGCATAATTGTCAGTGAAAACAGAGGCACCTGATGGTTCTTGATTCCGGACGATACCAGATTTCCCTGCTCTACCAGCCAGTTGAAGCTGACTTTTGCAATCAGGAAACCAAACAGCAGCCCCAGCGGTATCGAAGGAACCGCCAGAAGAATGCCCTCACGAAAGATCAACTGCTTCATCTGCTTTCTGGTTGCACCCAGCGCTTTGATTTTTCCGTACTCCTGAACCTTCTGGACGATCCCGACCTGAAAGATATTATAAATGACCACAACGGAAAACAGCACGATTCCGAGGATCAGGGTTCCACAAACCACAATCATTTCATAGCTCGGCTGCAATACCCACTGCAGGTAGAGGTCATTGATGATCACGTTTTTCTGGTCAATGCCGCAGGAATCCGCGATTTCTTTTATAACAGGCGCAACATTATTCATAGATACATTTGCAGAATCGCTCAAGGTAAAATAGATATTATATTGCCTGTCACCCTCCGCAACACGCTCATTATAAAAATCCTGCGAACCGAATACAACATAGGAAGCCTCGATGGTATATTCATCCCGGTCATATAAAATCCCGCTGACAGTAAATCCCACCGGTGCGTATTCCGACTGCATGCCGGAACGGTACTCCAATGTTACGGTGTCTCCGACCTTTACATCATGGTATCCCACTGCATCAAAGAAAGCGCGTCCTGCGGCAATTTCCTGCGCCTTTTCCGGATAGGTGCCTTCCTTCAACACATATTCCTGATTATAGGGAAGCATTTTCCTGACCGTTTCATCCATACTGACAAAGCCGCCATTTTCATTTCCTTTCAGGATGCCCTCCGTACACATGATGCCGATATCAGATATCTCAGCTCTGCGTTCCACTTCTTTTAATTGCATACCATCTGCGGCGATAAACAGGCCGTAGTTGCTTCCGTATGAGCTTGCCGCCTGACTTTTCTGTAAACGAATTACCCCATTTCCCACAGTACTGATGATAACAAGCAGCATCGTGGTCAGACAGATTGCCATCATGATCAGTATACTTCTTGTCCGATTTCTTTTGTCGTTGCTGAATGCAATTTTGCTAATCGTCCTCAATTGAAATCCACCACCTGTCCGTCCTCAATCACCAGAATACGGTCAGCGACCTGTGCAATTTCGTCATCATGGGTAATCATTACAATTGTCTGTCCATATTTTTTTGCTGTCATCTTAAGCAGGGCGATCACCTCATCACTGGTCTTAGAATCAAGATTGCCTGTCGGCTCATCTGCAAATATAATTTCCGGACGATTCACCAGTGCTCTTGCAATTGCTACTCTCTGCTGCTGTCCTCCGGATAACTGATTTGGCAAATTATAAATCCGGTTTTCAATCCCCAGAGTTGCAATAATATCATTTACATACGCTTCATCCACTTTTCTTCCATCCAGCCCCAGTGGCAGTACAATATTTTCCCAGACATTAACAGATGAAACCAGATTAAATGCCTGAAAAACAAATCCGATTTTTCTTCTGCGGAAAACAGCAAGGGCATCTTCCTTCATCCTGTATAAATTTTTCCCTGCTAAAGTAACACTGCCTTTTGTCGGGGTGTCTAGCCCTCCAAGCATATGAAGTAATGTACTTTTACCGGAACCTGACTTTCCGACAATTGCGACAAATTCTCCCTGCTCAATCTGAATGTCCGCCTGATTGACCGCTTTGACCCGATTCTCACCTGCGCCATAAAACTTACAAAGGTGCTTGGTTTCTAATATCACACTCATGTGTTGCCTCCTTTTCATCCTACATCCAAATTGTATCAGGGCAATCTTTCATTTCACTTTCAAAAAACGAGCAGAAGTCTTACAGAATTGTAAGATTTCTGCTCACTTAAAATTTAACCGACATATGGTAATTGAATCACAAACGTGCTTCCTTTTTTCTTTTTGCCGGAGGTTACCGTAATCGTACCTGCGTGTTTTTCGATAATTTCTCTCGATAGAAAAAGTCCGATTCCTGTACCACTCTTTTCCATGACCTCCTTGGAACTTCCTCTGTAAAATCGTTGAAAAATTTTGTGATACTCATTCTGCGGAATACCAATTCCCTGATCCTCAATTTCCATTCTTACAAGATCGTTTCTTTTTTGTAACCGGATAAATATTTTTGAACCACACGGACTGTACTTGACCGCATTATCCAGAACGTTGATCACAGCTTCACCAAGCCACCTTTTATCCTGCATAATCGTGCATGTTTCCAGCTCTTTTTCATAGTCAAAAACGAATTCGATTTCTTTCTCATCCGCTTTAGGATAAGTACGGTTCACAGCAGATATGACAGTATCCATAAGCGGAAGTTTTTTCTTATTCATCTGAATCAGTCCAGTTTCCATCTTGGATATTTCAAGAAGCGACTGCAATAATGTCTCCAGTCCATCCAGAGCACTCCGACAACGGATACGAAACTCCTCCTGTTCTGTGGCACTTAAGTCATTCTGCATCAGCACACTAAAACATATATCCAAAGCTGCAACCGGTGTCTTTAGCTGGTGAGAGATATCAGAAACCATTTCTTTCGTGCTCTCTTTTTCTGCCCGTGCTTCTTCCTTTAGCAACTGAATATGATGTCCGATTGCTTCAAGCTGGTCATTCAATTTTTCCAGTTCTGCATGATTTTCCGTTTTCAGTAAATCATCAAATTTATTTTCACGGAATCTGATCAGAATTTCTTCCAACTGGTCTAAAATTTTCTGGTGACGCGCATCTTCCTTTTTCTTCCAATAAAGTAAAAAAGTCAAAAGAAGCACGCATATCACAGTGCTTACAGCACCGGTCACCATAACCTGATGCCGGAATTGCGAATAAAATGCATTCCCTTTATTCCCCCAGTATCCATATTGCTCCAATAATCGCCTTCCCTGTTCGTTAGTTTCAATATCCTTATCCTTGAGCAATTCCGAAACAGCATCCAGCCCGGAAAATTTTTCCTTTGCAGCAATCTCTGTCATAAGATTCATTTTATATTTATAATCTTCATAAAACACATACGTGGTAAAGCAATTTGATATTGCAAACAATACTATGACAGGGAATACCAAGGAGAGCACTACTGTAATCTTCTTGCGATATCTCTTTGTCACTGCCTTACCTCCTGATTCCATATATACCCAAGACCTCTGATATTCTTTATATAGACCGGTGCAGCCGGATTGTCTTCGATTTTCTCACGGAGTCTTCTGATATTGACAGCGATTGTATTTTCATCCACAAAATCCCCTTCCAGATCAAACACATTTTCCAATATTTGTGTTTTTGAAAGAATCTGTTTCGGATTCTGAAGAAAAAAAGTCAGCATTTTCAACTCCGTTTTTGTCAGACTGATTTCACGACTTTTTATCAGGACTTTCATTTCTCCTGCGATAAATACGATATCTCCCGAAATCATCTTTCCGGCTTCCGTTTTCTCCTGTCTGCGGCGGAAATGTGCTTCTATTTTCAAAAGAAGTACCGAAAGACTAAACGGCTTTGTAATATAATCATCTGCCCCTGCTTCATATCCCATGACCTGATCCATCTCCTGATCTAGTGCTGTAAGACAAATAATGTATGTATTATAATTACATCTCATCCACCTTACAAATTCCAGTCCATTCCCATCCGGAAGATTCACATCACAAATGGTAACATCCACAGTATTATCACTTGCAATTCTTTTCGCTTTTTTCACTGATTCTGCTGAAAAAACCTCATATCCGGATTTTTTCAGTGAAAATGTAATTCCACGATTTAAATTTTCATCGTCTTCAACCACGAGTATACCTGGCATAGCATATGCACCTCTCTTTATTAACTATCTTGCATTTGCTGGCTGTATCAGAGGACAGATGGCCACATAATCTTCCACTCAAAATACTCTGCCTGCGTAATCTCCCCCGCATACAACTTCTTTTGAACTGCAGCCCAATCCTTCAGAAAATCATCCAGAATCGTATCATCAAACCACATCGCCACGGGGGAGCGCGGTGGCCAGTTATCGTTGTCATCATAGTGCAGCGCAAGGTTTGGGTTGGCATTATACCGTGCTGTGCCGCGCTCGGTGGGCACCAGCTTGATAACGCCGGGCTGCTCCTCGTCCAGCTAGAAAAGCTGTTCCAGAATATCATTCGCCGGACCGTTTCCACCATCGGAAAGTGCCAACGGGGAAACATGCAAAGCCTCTGCTATCTGATTTAGCAGGGGCTTTTTTGGTACGCGGTAACCCATTTCGTACTACGCAATGCGGTTTGCGCTGAGGTCGACCAGCTCGCCCAACTCTTTCTGGGTCATGCGGCGGTGCTGGCGGATACGCTTGATTTTCTCTCCGATGTTCATTTCAGTTCACTCACTTTGCAGGATTTTCCTTATTGTACCACGCCATAACATAAAAGCGCAAGAAAAAAGTAACAATTTTGCGAAAATCATTGACATTCGCATAAAAGCGCAGTATTCTATATTTACATCGCAAATATGCGAAAGCTAACTATAAGGATGGTGATCGAATGGATTGTAAAGAAATCAGAGAAATGTACAAGCTCATGTTTGCAGAATACCCAGACATTGTAACGGTCAAGAATCTGCAAGCCATGCTGGGCATCAGCCGCCACGCGGCCTATGACCTGCTGGGGGAGGGCGAAATCAGCTGCATCCGGCTGGCAAACGCCTACAAAATTCCCAAAATCAATGTGATCAATTACGTTCTGAAAAGTCCGTGCGGTCAGACCCGCGTGAGCGCGTAGGAGAAAGCCTTGCTTTTGACGAGAGCCCCGCCCGGAGAGTGAATCAGATTTGATTCACTTTTCAGAAAACAGGGCATAAAAGTGAATCAGTTCTGATTCACTCGCAGTAACCGCCCAAATCCGCCCGGTGTGGGGCAGATGCCACACGCAGCACACGGATACGAAACTGCCAGAACACCCGCCGTTTGGCGCGTTTGTGGGGCTGTGGGGCGGCGTGAGCCGTACAACTTAACACTGGAGAATAAAACTTACTACACACAAAACGACGATAGTATGAGATAATAGATATATACCAAACAAGAAAGGATGATGCAAATGACTTTTACAAAACTTCCAAAGGCAATCTCCGCCGAAGAACTCCTCTCCACGCCGCTGCCGCCGGTCAAGTGGATCATTCCCGGTCTGCTACCGGCAGGTCTGGCAATTTTTGCCGGCCCCAGCAAGGCGGGCAAAAGCTGGCTGACACTGTGGCTCTGCTTACAGATTTCGCAGGGGAAATCTGTGTGGGGGCGTGAAATAGAACCGAGAACCGTACTGTATTTCTCGCTGGAAGATACACTTGGGCGTCTGCAAGAGCGCCTTTACCAGCTTGTCGATGCAGAAGAAGACCCGGAACGTCTCATCTTGCAGACGGAAAGTCACGGAATTGGGCAGGGATTGGAAGAACAAATCGTCAGTTTCATCCATACTTACCCCGATATTAGCCTCATCGTCATCGATACCTTGCAAAAGGTGCGAAAAACCGAGCGAAATGGTAGTATGTATGCCAATGATTACCGTGATATTGGGGCGTTAAAAGAACTTGCCGACAAGTACGGCATTTGCATCCTGCTGGTGCATCATTTGCGTAAGCAATCATCGTCAGACCCCTACGACCAAATTTCCGGTTCAACGAGCATTATGGGCGTGGCGGATACGACATGGCTCATGCATCGTCAGCGCATGAGTAAAACAGCGACAGTTCGTGTAATTGGACGCGATATGGACGAGAAAATGCTGCATATCCGGGAAGAAAACTGCGTCTGGACGTTGGATGAGGAAGAAACCGCAGAACAGCAGGCATCGAAAGCTATTCCTGACTACCTTTGGAAAGTTGCAGACTACATTGACTCAGTTGGAAAATGGCAGGGTACAGCTACGGAATTGCTTGTTGCAGCGAATATTTCTGATGTAAAGCCTAACCAGTTCACCCGGAAGATGGCGCATTATGCCCGCGATGTGTTCAGCCCTCGTGGTATCGAATACAAGTACACCCGCACTGAACAAAAACGCTTGTTTGAATTCTTCCATGACGATGATGACGGTGATGACGATGATATTGATATATCGGAGTTGTTCCACTGGGGTATACCACAAACATCGTCATCATCGTCAGCATCGTCATTAAGGTCGCTTGAGGGAAGCAAGCATGGGCGAAGTGTTGCCACAGGGCAACCCGCCGAAAAGCCTACGGGGACAGCCCCGAACCCCTGTGAGACTGCGAGCGCATGAGAAAGCGCAGCGTCGGAATCAACGTCCGCGTCAGCGTCACTGAAAAGAAAAAGGTGACGATGTTGGCTCGGAAGTGCGGCTTGTCACTTTCGGAATACTTACGCCAACGCGAACTGGAAATTGAAATGAACAAACAATTCCATAAAGGCATTTAAGATCAATCGATACGGGTGTCCAATATAATGAAATTTCTTGCACTTAAAACCTTTGAATATTTTTAATTATGTTACTGTTGAGTTTTCTCTAATTGTGCAAAAATGAAAGTTATCGGCACAATTCAATTAGCAACTCTGTTGACAATTTGAGTTCGTCTTGTGTGTAATTGCGAGTTGGGTCTGGGTGATCAATCAAATTACGTATGAAAGTAGGAAGTGTCTGATAATTTGTGGTATGGTGATTGTTAGGATTGGTAAATGAAGAAGACTTGCCATGTAGTGAGGGATTGAACAATGCAGTTTGGTTAGCTATGTAGTTATCACAGTCTTTTACAGTCGAACACTCGGTTTTATTTTGTAAATATCCGTACAATTCGATATGATAGTCTACCGAAAGAATTCCGAATGCAAGGTAGTTTGTTTCTGCAGATGTAATAGTCGGTAATACGGTAGGAGTTGTAATATTCCTTGAACAAACAGTACCATTATTGTCACTAAGCACAATAATTAAGATATTATCTCTATCCTCTAGTGCTGAACGAAGTACATATTCAGAATGGGTTGCGATAATCATTTGTGTATCTGGAGAACCATTTCTGTCGAAAAGACTACGATAATAATTCAAAACTTTTTGTTGCCACTTAGGGTGCATACTCAGTTCTGGCTCGTCAACCAAAGCAATCCCACCAGACATACTATTTATATTCTTTAACAGCTGAGCTCCACGAAAGACAATTTGCTTTTCGCCTGTACTTAAATTATCAACAGGAATTTTACGCGTATGCTTTTCAAAGAGAATTTTAATTTCTTCGAGATTAGTGTTGTCCACACCACTAAACTTTACAGTATCGAAGAAGTCATTGAACGCCTTTTCAAATCTATATATCTTGGATGTGAGTTTAAACGTATTATAGGACGTTCCTACCCCAGACTTGGTTATTTCCATCCACTTGGAATTATCTTGGGTATCTATGTCAACGATTAGTTGCTTAATTGATGTGAAATCATCCTGTGAATCATTTTCATATTTTTCGGAATCCAATTGTTGTGTTGTTGTAGAACGCACTTTTTGGGTATTAAATCCCGATCTTGCTTTTGAATATGAAAAACCGTAGTGCCGTATATCTGCTTGGTCTGACTCTATCGATTGAGGACTGTTGTTTCGATTGGTGCGAATCATTTCCGTCTTTCCATCAATTTCATTTTTTCGAAAATGAAATCCCAATTGAGGATTATCATCTGGATTTGGTGCAATAGTATATGGTATGCCATCGGCTATGTAGTTTATATACTCAAATGGCTCAATCGATCCAAGGTTGAGAAATGTGGATAATGTTTCAAGGACTGTTGTTTTTCCAGTACCATTTTCTCCCGCTAGTACAATAGTATCATAGATTGTGCCATCAGGCTTGGTAAAGTCAAGCTCCAAATTGCCCAAGATGGCATGATTATGCCATTTTATTTTTTTAATCATTTTTTTCTCCTGTCATCTTAATACAATGTATACCTTGGATATATGACAATTCTACCACTATGTTGGCATTAATGCCACCCATTATGTATCAATAAGATAAATTGTACAGTGATATATTGAATTTATGAAAACGTAGAGCAAGGAAAAGGACGTTAAATAACCAGCGGCACCGTCAGCAATGGCGGTGTCGTTTTTGTCAGTAATAGGTAGAATTTTGGGTGAAGGATTGTTGGGTGTGGTGATAGCTTTCTGTCGCAGTTGTCGGTATGCTTTGTAGTACCGCAAGTCAATAAAACATATAAAGGAGCGTTGAAAACAATGGCATCTATCAGAAAACGCGGCAGTAACAGCTACTTAATTGTGGTATCTCGTGGGTATGACTACGAGGGCAACAGGCTGAAATCTGTGCAGAAAACAGTCAAGCCGCCCAAGGAGTATACTCCCAAGCAAGCGGAGAAGTGGGTAAAGGAGCAGGCAATTCTATTTGAACGCGAGGTTCAACATACGCCTGAACCCATCAACCGAAGCATAGCGCTGGCAAAGTACATTGAGCATTGGGTAGCTGATGTAGGACCGAAGAAGCTGGCGGACTCCACATTTCGACGTGACGAACAGGATATTCGCAGAATCTTGCCAGCACTGGGCAACTATAAACTGACGGATTTGCGCAAGGAAGTCATCCGAGATTTTTACGAAGAAATGCGGCACAGCCCGCGTTTGGACGGCAGAGGGAATCTATCCGAGAAGTCAGTCGAAGGTTTACACAACACGCTGTGCGGCATCCTATCGGCGGCTGTGGACGAGGGATACCTTACTCACAATCCCGCATGGAGATGTTACAAACCGAAAGGACAAAAGAAAGAGCGCCCGGTGGCTGACGAGGAAACCGTCAAAAAGCTGATTACAGCGTTTGAAGGGCAGAGTATGAAATACGAAACCTATTTCAAGCTGGTGCTGGCAACCGGGCTGCGGCGTGGGGAAGCCTGTGGATTAAAATGGAGTGACATCAACTGGCGCAAGCGTACAATCCATGTACAGCGGGGTGTGGTCAAACTTAGCCACCAAGAATCAATCACTAAGGACCCCAAGACCAGCAGCGGTGATCGCATGGTGTATTTGAGCAAAGAAATGTGTCAACTGCTCAAGGCGTGGCGGAAAGAATGCGAGTGGGATAGGCAGCAGACGGCGAACGAAACCGTATCTGAGGACGACTACTTATTCCGCCAGCCTAACGGCAAGCCGATGAACCCATGCACATTCACCTATCGTTTCAAGTTGATTTTGAAAGCCAACAACTTACCGCTGGAATTGAATGTGCATAGCTTACGGCATACGAACGCCAGCCTGCTGATTGCGCAGGGCGTTGACGTCCGCACGGTGGCTAGCCTGTTGGGCCACGCACAGGCCAGCACTACGCTGGATATTTACGCTCACGCATTTGACAAGAACAAGCGTGAGGCACAGCAAAAGCTCGGAAAGGTGATTGGACTATGAGGAACGGAAAGAAAATCAAACTGACCCACGCCAACAAGATTATCCTGATAACTGCTTTGGGCGATTATTACTACCTACAAAGAGCCAATAATACAGGTTGGCAGGAAACTGGTTACATGATACTCAAAGTGGATTCTCTCTCAGCCGGTAAAAAAGCAGTTTTCACCAGTGAGGAAGTCCACCTTGCAAGAACAGCCGTAAACCAGCTGCGAAACAAGAAAATTAAGCAGGGGCAGTACACAGACGCAACCGATGATATGCTGCTGAAGCTGAATTAAAGCAAAAATAGAGCAGACAAAAAATCACCTTGCAAAGTACATTGCAAGGTGATTTTTTGGTGCGCCTGAAGGGATTCGAACCCCCGGCACCTGGCGTCGGAGGCCAGTGCTCTATCCAGCTGAGCTACAGACGCAGATGTATGAAATTATAGGGGAAAATCGGTCAATTTTCAATAGTGGTCAATTCGTGGTCTGACTACCGTTGACCACCGCGTTTTTGCGAGCACAAATTACGCTGTATCGAACAAAAACGAGCCTAAAACCTACCATGTCGCAGTTGTCGGAGAACTACGACAAGGCGTCACAAACAGACGCTGAAACGTAAATTTTGTTGACTCTGCACAGTTACGACCAAAACAAGAAAAAGCCCGTTGTTGGTTGTCACAACAGGCTTTTTAGGCATTTAACAGTGCGGTTGCACAGTAGTGGTCAAATGGTGGTCAGCCATCGAGGGAAATCTCGCCTAACTGTGAAGGCGCAGAAAACAAGAAGGCTCGCGCAGAATCTGGCAAAATGCCTTACGCTGTGAGAGCCTGCGGTTCTTGCTTTTTCTCTTTTACCTACCTTTTTCAGTTCCACAATGTAAATCACATCCCACACAAAGCAAATACCATCTATGACGGGGATAAACCGGTTGCCCTCCGGTGTTCCACAAATTGTGGGAGTCCGTGTACCGATGCACTTACAGACGGCGATCGCGATGGTCTGACCTTTATCTATGCCGCACTCCCGCAGCATGGATAAGTACAGCGCGCTCATTGCTATGTTTTGCAGGTAGGCGGCGTACTTCTCGCCCTAGATAGTCCAGCAGCTTTTCTTGTCCGTCCATCCTGATACCCCCGTCAGATTGATTTTTTCCATGATACCATATCTGGGAGTATGGAGCCAGAGAAACCGGCGATTTTCTGCTGGTAAATTCTACGCATTTAGAGCGGCACTATGGCGGGGATAGGATAAAACACTCACATACCCCGCCGATTATGCGGGAAAAACCTTGAAATATAGGGCTTTTTAAGGCCCTAAATGCGTAGGTTGGTGATTTGTTGCGATATGCTCCACGGTTACTGTGTATTGTTCATATTCTGTTTTCGGGAATCTTTATGAAATCTTCAAAATTGCCCGGTATGCTATCCGTAATATCAAAGAAAGAACTTGATTATATGGATATGATTTTGAAAACGACTGACCTCTGCAAAAATTTCAAGGGGCAAATGGCGGTAAACAATGTGTCACTGAACATCCGGCGCAACTCGGTTTATGGTCTGCTGGGGCCGAATGGGGCTGGCAAATCCACGATTTTAAAAATGGTCACCGGCATTTTGCGCCCCACATCGGGAAGCATCGAGTTTGACGGCCACCCGTGGAAGCGGAATGATCTGGAGCATAAAGTAAATAAAGATCCTGTTCTATATATCATAGTATGAACAGGATCTTTTTATAATGATTTATTTTCTATCTAAAATTTTATTAAACCGACTAAAGACTCCATAGTTTGTGTGTTTGACTTACTGTTTATATCTATCTTCTCCTAAATATTTTTCTAGTCATTGCAATATAAAATTGCTTATACAGTCTCTCCTTTAATAGTCCTGGTATTCTGTATAATATACAGAGCGACCGATATGACCATCATTATAGCGCACAAACAAATCAACAGATCTGATACCATCGGTGTAATGTAGAACCATATAATATGCACCGCTGCAGTTCCATATAATAAAAAGGTTACTATCTTTCCATGCCAGTCTGCACCATGTACTTTTCCTGTCTTTTGTATCACAAGACATCCACTGACTACCATATACAGCTCCTTACCTGCCATTATTACGATTAAAAGAAGCACATACGGAAAACGAGTAAACAGACAGATTAACATCGCTGCCTGTGTCAGCTTATCAGCCACCGGATCAAGTATTTTTCCTAAATTACTAATCCTATGGAATCTTCTTGCGATATATCCATCAGCAAGATCCGTAAGACCAGACAGCAATAAGATTTCACCAGCTAACAGAGGATTTTTCTTTACACAATAACTCCATATAATTACCGGAATCAGACAAAGCCGAAAAGAGAAAGAAGATTAGGAACCGTAATAATTCTATTCAAGTTTTCTTCCTGATTCACTTCACTCTGCATGTACGGTCACCTCACTTTCCTTTTTTTTAGGCATAAACCAATAAAATATAACACAAAATGCTAAAGCAAACACAACACCAAAAACATTTTGACTCACTCTAAGACTAACCGCTCCTTGTAGTCCATATGTCTCTGCAGCAATGGCTAAAGCACCAAATGTGTTAAATACTGCCTGCCAGCCATATTGTGCTGAAAATCCTACACCGATTCCACCAAGAATTCCTATATATGCATAGATTGACGAAGGAAGCAGAAAATATAATACTGTAAAACATATAACACCTGCAATATTTCCGACAATCCTTTTACGGACTCTGTAGTGCATATCTTCCATAGACGGCAAAATCACGGACATGGCTGCAATACCAGCCCACATTGCACGTGGCATATTACAAAGTTCTGCAATGCAAAGGACAATCGGTACGCATAAAATCTGACATATCTGCCATTTTGTTCTGGAAGAAGTGATATCAAATTCTTGTATCAGATCTTTCAGATTTCTTTTATAAGTTCTGTTTTTATGATTTCGATAAAATACGAAGCAGGTAAGTGCTGCACCTAAAGCCATTCCGACTAATCGCATCTGATAGCTTTTTCCCGTAACATCATAACCATATAGCAGCAGATACCCAAGAACCAATGTAGATTGATTAAACATGGATGGATTATGGCATCCGAACAGAATCAACACAGCCAGTGCCGCAATATTTAACAGCATTCCCAATACCGGTGAAAACTGATTTGCTAAATGCGGACATACAGTCATAATTACAAAGAACAAAGCCAAAAGCATCGTAGATTGTCCGGTGTGGATCCCCAGATCCGAATTCCTAAACACCATGAGACATAATAAGACTACTACACCTACAATGCTGTTCTCATTTCCAAATAGGATGCTGAAAATACTAACAAAGAAAAAACAAAATGCCATTGTAGCAGCTATCTTCACCAGATATACCCACATATGATATAGTTTTTCTTTTAGTGTTTCACTCTTTTTCAACAGGTTTTTAGAACCTGCCTGATTTAACTGCAACTCCTGATAAAATGTCATATAAATTCTCCCATCTTCTAATTTATCTTAAAACTAGATAATCTCATCTTTCTGCTTGGCAGCTCTATAACAAATCTGCATCCACCATATTCACGGTTTTCTGCTTTGATTGTTCCTCCGGCACTATCTACAATCCGTTTTACAAGTGCAAGACCTAGGCCATTTCCTTCTGCTTTATGAGATCCATCTACCTGATAGAACTTGTCAAATATTCTGGATTTTACATCATCCTCTATTCCTGGTCCTTCATCTTCCAGAATGAACTTAACAGAATCCTGTTCTTGTTTCAGAAACATCGTAATTGTCCCCTTTGAAGGGCTGAACTTAATCGCATTATCCAAAAGATTTATCCAGATATGCATAAAAAGTCCTTCATTCGCAGTATATTTAACTTCCTCCAATTCTACCTGAAAACCAATTTCTTTTTCTGTCCATTTTGTTTCCAATGAAAGAACTGCCTGGCGGATCTGTTCATCCAGACGATATTCTGTTTTTTTCATTGGTATATTCTGATTCTCTAACTTGGATAACAGCAAAATATTACCAACCAATCCGGAAAGTCTTTGGGTGTTAAATAAGATTTTTTCTACATATTCCTCTTGATCCGGAGACAGTTCTTCTCCCTGAAGCAGCATTGTATATCCTTCAATGGCATTAATTGGGGTCTTAAACTCATGAGAAACATTAGATACAAAATCCATCTGCAGCACCTCTGTTGCACGAAGTTCTTTTGTCATAACGTTAAAACTTTGATAAGATTCTCCAACTTCTGCTATACGGCTGTTCGTTTCCAAATGCTGTTCAAAATCTCCCTGAGAAACTTCCTTCATTGCTTTACTAAGTCTGGTAATTGGTTCCAGTAACTTTGCATTGATAAAGGAAGTGATCAGCCCTGCAATCAATGTATTGAAAATCAAAAGCCAGCCAAGCACAGGTATGCTGCCCGGCAGATTAAAAAAATGATTCAAAAAAGCAAATAATAAAGCAGATATGACTGTTGAAAATACAAGTGCCAGCCAGATTGCACCAGTCAGACAGGATCGGATCCGCAATCCTTTTTCTTTCTTTTGTTCCATTATTTTTTCACCACCTTGTATCCAATTCCACGCATTGTTACGATTTCAAAATCAGGGTTATCTTTAAAACGCTCTCTGATTCTTCCTATATGTACCTCTATCGTATGTGGGTCTGCCTCCGTCTCGTATCCCCATACTTCATCCATCAACTGTTGTTTTGTAAATGTTCTGCCTGGCGAAGCTGCAAGCTTATATAAAAGCAGGAATTCTTTTTTAGGCAAAACAAGACTTTCCTTATCAGTTGTAACCGTCATTGCATCATAATCAAACTCTGTTGAACTGATCACAATTTTGTGCTCATTCAGTATCTGTGCACGGCGAAGCAGTGCTCCGACTCTTAAAACCATTTCATTCACATTTACCGGTTTTACCATATAATCGTCACTTCCCGAAAGAAATCCCTGGCGCATATCATCAAAGGAACCTTTCGCAGTGATCATAAGCACTGGTATCTGATATCCTGCTGAACGAAGTTCTGACACTAGTTCATAGCCATCCATAACCGGCATCATAATATCAGAAATGATCAGATCAATATATTCCTTATCCAATACTTCTAATGCCTGTGCTCCATCCGATGCACTTTTGACTTGATATCCATTCTTCTCAAGCACTTTTTGGAATAGCTGGCTTAATTCTTTATCATCTTCTACAATCAATATTTGAAACACGTTTTCCTTCCTCCTTATTAAAACAGATACCTTGCCCATCCAAGCAGATGCTGTACCAAAAATATTTTTCTCTGACGTTTCTTTGTTAATTCGATTGACTCTACATGATATGGATCATTATAAGTTCCGCCTTCTAATATCTGGCGGGACACTCTTTCATATTCCATCATGCCCTCTTCCAACTGTTTATTAATATCTTTACTGCGAATTACAAGCATCAGTTCCGTATCCAGATATGCACTTCTCATGTCCATATTAAAGGAACCGATTACAGACAGATCATCGTCAATCAGAATACTTTTTCCGTGGTATGAATAACCGCCTTCATATTCCCAGATATTAATTCCTGTACTTAAGATTCTATTTCTGTTTTTCGCATAATCGGCAGCCCCAAATGGATTCCCATTATTCGCAACTGAATTTGTCATGATAGAAAAATCTGAAACGTTCTCTGCAATCTCCTCCCATGTATTATACATCATATCATTACAGATAATATATGGCGTGTGGATCTTCACACGATTTTTTGCATTTTTCATCAATTCTCCCAACTGATACCAC
This sequence comes from Gemmiger formicilis, assembly GCF_024462815.1. Taxonomy (GTDB): domain Bacteria; phylum Bacillota; class Clostridia; order Oscillospirales; family Ruminococcaceae; genus Gemmiger. Next base: position 5,335 of record NZ_JANGCG010000010.1, on the reverse strand, counting down.
ACTACTGGTTCTTTGGAACCTGTGTGAATAGGATTTGACACTAATGCAATCTTTTCTGTCTCAAAAGTTTCGTCCGTGTAATCGGTATCGCAGATTCTTTCCTTATTCTCTTCAAAATATTTCTGATAGCCGTTCTGCAGCTCTAAAACTGCGTTCTTTACAGATTTTCTATTTGCCAGTTTTTTATTGTCATGAAAATAATCACTGTCTTCTTGTTCCCATATCGTTTCAAAATACTCTAACAACTGGTTAACTGAATTTTCTTTCTCAGGTTCATCGCAAACCACTAACACGTCTCTGTCATAGTTCTTATGTCCCGGAAAATCACCCAGGAAATAATTGTATGTATTTCTTCCCCCAAGAATATATCTCTTTCCATCTGCAATCAAATATTTATCATGCATTCTACCCATCATTTTCCACGGTTTCAACGGATTGGCCTTATTATACAGTTTAATTTCAAAATTCTCATGGGAAGATAATCCATAGAAATACGGATTTCCTTCCATATCAATCCAGCTCTCCATTCCATCTACTAACAGACGAATATGTACACCTCTGTCTGCCGCATCATGCAGTGCTCCTAAGATCAATTTTCCACTTTCATCGGATTGAAATGCAAAAGTAGAAAGAATAATTTCCTTTTTTGCATTCTTGATCAAACGCACTCTTTGTAAAAGCGCTTCTGGATTCTTTTCTATGATTACTGCCCGTTCTGTATTTTCACTGCATTCGTTCCATGACCCATTTTTTGTTTCTTTTTTGGTTGTATTGGACACTTCCGGCTGCTTTTTATATGCAACGCAGACTCCGAGCAATTCATAAAAAGCCACACATAAAAAAATTGCCAGTATAACAAGAAGGATTTTACATATTTTATGCTTTTTCATTGTACATCACCTGATTCCTTTTTATTTCTTATTCTTATTCATTAGCAATACAATACAATGGAAAACTCAATTTAACCTCAACAAGGTTTGTTTTTTCATCCATGCAAAATCTTCTTTGTACAACAGACTGTTAGATATAGCAAAAACGGCCTTTCAAAAACAGTTAACTTCTAAATCAACTGTTTTTTGAAAGGTCGTTTCATCAGATTTTTATAGCAATCCAGCAAATAATCTCATAAATAATTGTCCCAGTCGCAAATATGCACTTCGTCCGGTTTGATATTGGTCTGTCACATCACGACATTCTCCCATCGTTCTTATCAGATCATTTTTTATTTCCACAACTGCCTGACAATCTGCCATAAAACAGCCGTTTTCAAAATGGTGATATAAACTTCGATAATCCAAATTAATTGTTCCACAAGTTGCCATACAGTCATCTGCCACACTCATTTTTGCATGACAGAAACCAGGAGTCCACTCATAAACACGAACACCATGTTTAACTAATCCATGATAAAAAGAACGAGTTACATTATAAATGAATTTTTTATCAGGGATACCAGGTGTGATAATTCTTACGTCTACCCCTCGCTTAGCAGCCAGACATAACGCATGCGTCATTTCATCTGTTATGATTAGATATGGAGTCATAAACCAACAATATTTTTCAGCTTTATTTATCATACTGATATAAACTTCTTCTCCGACCTGCTCATTATCCATAGGACTGTCTGCATAAGGCTGAACAAAACCTGTTTGCTGTGCTTTATAATCGTAATGAATAATGTATTTACTAAAATCAGTATCATTCGTAGCTTTTTCACTAACAGCATTCCACATTTCTAAAAATGTCACTGTAAGCGACTGAACAGCATCTCCTTCTAAACGAATACCTGTATCTTTCCACTGTCCATACGGGTGTGTGTAATTAAAATATTCGTTTGCTAGATTATATCCACCTGTAAATCCGACTTTTCCATCAATAACTGTTATTTTTCTATGATCACGATTGTTCAAAAACAGATTTAAACCTGGCATAAACGGATTGAATACACGGCAATGAATTCCTATTGCCTCCATTTTTTTCACAAAATCTGTGTTAATAAAGCCTATAGAACCCATATCATCGTAGAATACTCTAACATCCACACCTGCTTTTACTCGCTCTTCCAGAACATCTTGAATCTTATGCCATGCTTCAGCGTCTTCTATCGCATGATATTCCATAAAGATAAACTTTTGTGCTTTCTCCAAATCCTTAAGCTGTGCCTCTAATCCTTTCACTGCTTCATCAAAATACACAATATCCGTATTCTGATAGATTGGATACTGCGAATTTCTTTGTATATAACTTGCAATATTTCCTGCCTTCGGAATCGTTTCGTTTATTCTGTTTAAGCACTCCTGATTATCGGAAAGCATTGGTAACAATTTGCTATCAATTTCTGCATATCGCTCACGCATTTTATGTGTGCCGCCATTCAAACCAATCAATAAATATAGGCCTACACCCATAATTGGGAAAATTAAAATTAATATAACCCAAGGCATTTTCATGGAAGATGTCTTATCTGATGCATACAATCCCAAAACTAAAATTCCACTTAAAATCCTTGTAAATAGATTTATGATTTCTGCATATTCATTTAAGCGTGTTACAATAGTAATAATAAAAACTACTTCTAGAAGAATGCAGACTATGGAAAAACACAATCGTTTTACTCCGTTTTTTGTTTTCGCTTTTCCTTCTAAAGTATCTTGTTTCATATATATTCCAACCTTTCTACTCGATAAAATTTCTGCTTAAATTTCGTGGAACATACCAATTTTGTCTTTTATTCTCTGCATTTCATTATCTGCTTCAATGATAGCTCTTGCAGAATGAAGTAATTCTTCACTTATCTCATCATAGCCAGGCATTTCTTCAATTCCTTTTTTATAGCGAAGTTGATGTTCCAACGTTGCCCAGAAATCCATACCATTGGTTCGAATCTGTAATTCTACACGCATAGGTGTTTTACCCTTAGCAAAAAATACTGGTATTTCAACAATCATATGATAGCTTCGATAACCATTCGATTTTGGATTTTTTATATAATCTTTTATTTCAATAACTTTAATATCATCCTGTTTGGTAATCAAATCTGATATCATATAAATATCGTCAATAAACGCACAAACTATTCGAACGCCTGCTACATCATTGAGATATGTCTGTATATTTTCTGTTGTAAATTCATATCCCATCTTCTGCAGTTTATTGTAAATACTATTGGGCTTCTTAATTCTTGTTTTTATAAAAGAAATAGGATTTCGATTGTTCTCAACTGAAAATTCATCATCCAAAACCTCAAGCTTAGTTTGTATCTCCCGAATAGCACAACGATACATCATCATTAAATTATAAAATTTTGTAGCATTATTTAAAAACTGTAGTGATTCCGGACTGTTCATCCTGAGTTTTGTTACTTCATCTTTTGTCATGGAACTTTCCTTTCTACCTCATCCCTGATTTCAAAACATTATTTATTTTGATAGTTGATTCGTTCTCCTTGAATTACTGGATAACAAATCATTTTATCACTATCCAGATTTTCTACATGCATATCTACTGCACTGATCTGATGGTTTTCATAAGTATTGTAATAATAAATACCTTTTGTAACATTACAACACGACGTATACAATGTGATTTCATATTTTCCATCCGCTACTTCGCAACATCCCCGTTGCTGATCCACAGATCCGAGAATGTGGAAGAATTGGCTAACGCTTTCTTCCTCTGATTCACCTGAAATTGCATTTACCTTTGTAAAAGCTACACGTACAAAGCGTGAGGAAGATGAGAGATCTCCCGGAAGACCTAATCCTCCCATACCTCTACTATATGCATCAAGAGCCAAATTTTCGCAGAAAGTATTTCTGGGCTGTTTAGGAGATAAATACATATAATTATTTAGTTGAAACATCTGCTGTGGAAATGGCGGATTATTCGTAAGCACTCCTACTGGATTGTCATAAATATGCAAACCATCTGACATAGATTCTACCGTAATTGACTCATTCTCATCAGAAATGATCCAGTGTAATTGTGCTAATGGTAATTGCTCGCTGAAAGGAGTATTAACAATACTAATTCGTTCAAGAAGCTCGCGAACCTCAACTAAAGAAGAACACTGACTTAAAATCCACGGAATAAATTCAAACTGTGCAATATTTTCCACATCTGGCTTAATCGCGGCATAAACAGCATTTCCGACAAAATTCAGTCCTGCCATTGCCACTCCTTTTTCATTCATAGCATCATAATACAAAGGATAATTCTCTGCAACATGAGCCATTCCAATAATTGCATAATGATTTTTCATATCGCCAACATGGCGAAAATTAAACGCATAATTACGTGGTGTAATTATTATCTGATCACCATAAGAGAATTCATAATCGAGGGTTCGTCCAAAGTAAAAATCTTTTGTTTTATAAGTTGCTGCTGTACACATGATTGTTTATCCTCCTAAACAGTATTCAATTAAACCTCCTATCGAAAGCACAAGATATTTTCTTGTCTATAAATAATATAACGCATACGAGACGGTTTGTCCATGCGTTTTTGACTGGCAAATTTTATTCAGTAAAAATATCTGTAACCTTTTTTGTAACTGAATCTCCATCATTCCATCATCAAATGATGGAGATTCCAATAGATATGATGGAGATAGACTAATTACTTCATCGTCTTCGCCAGTGAATTGAGCAACGCCCGCATCTCCGGATTTGCCAATACTTTTGCCAGAAGTTCCGGATCGACTTCATCAGCAACAGTTGCATTATTATTTTCCTGCTGTACATGCATCTGTGGATCCAGATTCTTTTTCTCATAAAATGCTTCTTCAAAAAGCTCTGCATTTTTCCTTCGGTCATCATCCAGAATATGAAAGTACACATCCGTAACCATATTGACCTGAGCATGACCGGAATCACCCTGTACCGCTTTGATGGCTCCACCATTCAATTTCAGCTTATAAGTAACGCTACTATGACGAAAACTGTGAAATACAACCGGTGGGAGATTATAGTCCTCGATCAGTTTTTTTAAAGGACCACGGATTGCTCCATCTCCGAGAGGAAGACCAAAGGTACTTGCCATAACCAGGTTATAGTCCATATATTCATCACCAAGAATTTCTTTCATTTCATCTTGCTCAGCTTTCCAGTCTACTAGCATATTAGCGACACTCTTTGGTAAGAATATCTTACGCACACTGCTTTCTGTCTTCGGTGTTTTCAAAATACGGACCGTAGAATTCTTCTTATGATTTGTCGGAAATACCAACAACACATCTTTTCCATCCAATGCATTCAACGATTCTTTTCTTATACGCTGTGTTGATCTTTTGAAGCTGGTACAGGACAAAGATTATTTTGTCATCACCACGAATGTT
>NZ_JANGCG010000001.1 GCF_024462815.1 Gemmiger formicilis | reverse complement strand
TTGGATAGCAACACGGCTGGATGCCGTGGGGCTACCCACAAATATATTGTAGGAGGAAAAATGCGCTAATTGCGGAATCAAGAACTACGGAACGCCGCTATATCCGATTTATTATTCGGACACGCCTTATGATGCAACCAAATTTGCGAAATTCGTTATGCTCCGTAAAATAGCAGAGACAACCGCAACTCAGATTCCTCCAGAGCTATATGCAGGTATGGGAAGTGCTTTATGGGAACAAGAAAGAACGACCCTAATCAAAAAAGAGTGCCATAAATACGATGAAGAATGGCGAATGATAACTGGCTGCATTATGAAGCCGCCGGTGATGATGGAATGGATCCCAAGCGGTATAATTCTTGGCCTGCGAATGGGCGTAACAGAGGAAAATCTTGCTGTAAGCATGGCAAAAGAAGCTGGAATCAAAAATATTTATAAATCCTACATAAATGCGCAAAACAAGCTGGATGCTTATCCTTTGAAATTGTAATCTTTCCAGCGGGTAAGTGAGTAGTTGAAATGAGGTGAAAGCAATGAGGAGAGAAGAATACGCTTGTCCTAATGGGTGTTCTCTTCCACCCAGAAAAAAGCAACTTAGGGAATATCGCAACGGTACATATGGGTTTGACTTTTATGATTTTACATTCTGTCCTTGTTGCGGCAGTTTAATGTCATATTCGCTAAAGAAGCTCAAAGGATTTTTTGAGGTATACAATATCCACGCAGCGTTATCGGATGCGGTGCAACTCATATATAAATCCGAGTTTGAGTCGGCAGCACGTGAAGCCTTCGTGGCTGTGGAAAATTATCTCAAAAAGAAGTCAGGCCTGGATTCGCATGGATTCGATCTGGCGACAAGAGCACTTTCTTTTGAAATAGACAAGCAAACCGGCGAAATAAAGAGGGCTCCCCTTATTGCAATCAATGATCTGAAAAACGAATCGGAGCGCAATGAGCAGGACGGCATCAGGTATATGCTTATGGGTTTCTTTCAGGGACCTCGTAATCTGTACCAACACAATCATATTGGCTCCGGTGTAAGCAATTCTATTTCCGTAATCATCGAAGCATCCTTCTTCCTTCATCTGCTTGATGGGCACAGCATTACTCAAAACGGACGGTGGATTCCAGAAACAGTAGATTATCGGGAAATTTATCAAAAGGTGCCTAAGCGAATTGATCGCTGGAGGCTGGTACGTCTATTGAAGAAGCGTGCTCGCAGATTGAAGAAAAATCCATGATGTACTAAAAAGATAAAATCAGCCGTTGTGTGAACGGCTGAAATGAGGTAATATTATGCCTACTATCCACGGCAGAAAACAAATTGTCTGGCGGTGCGAGAACCGCATCGAGTATGGCACGAAATTCTGCAGTAGTTCACCGTCCCTCCCGGAAGAAGAACTGCACCGTGCTATTTTGAAAGCGGTGCAGGATTTGGCAGCAAACTTCACCGATGAGGTCGCTGCCCAGATCAACGGCATCCTTCATGACATACAGACCGGCGAAAGTACAAAGCCCAATTTGCAGGAGCTGCTGGAACAGACCCGGCAGTAATTTGACCGTCTGCTGGAAATGTCTTTGGACTTCGATGAGGATACCCCGTTTCTGGATGACAGGTTGAAAAAGCTGAATAATAAAATTAAGAGTCTGAAAAAAGCCATCGAGGACAGCACCGCCCGACAGGAAAAAGTCAGCCAGCCGGAGATGCTGCTGTCAGCCAAGGATCTGCAAATTCAAGAATATGACGATGCGCTGACCGCGAGAATCATTGAGAAAATTACGGTAAGGGCACGCAATGAAATTGAAATACGGTTCATCGGCGGCTACAAAAAGACCATGCGGCTGGCATAAAAATAAAGAGGGCATACCCAATCGGAGATAAGGCATCTTCGATTGGGTATGCCCTTTTTCACTTTTATCGGAAAGAGGTAGCTATGAAGCTGGGAGAGAAAATCAAGCTGGTTCGTAAGCACAGAGGACTAACGCAGCGGGAACTGGGAGAACGACTGCACTTGGATGGAAACGCAGCAAATCGCATTGCCCAATATGAATCAGGATTCCGAACGCCCAAAGAGAGCAGAACCAAAGACATAGCCAAAGCGTTGAATGTTCGCGAAGAAAATTTCTTTACAAGGGCAGAAACACCGGAGGACATTATTCGCTTGATGATTTGGTATGACTGGGAACATGGCTGCGGCGGGAGCGTTCCGATTGACACGATTCTGCTTTTTGATAATTTTGAGGAAGTGGAAAAATTATTGAAAAAGTGGTATAGCCAAAAGGAAAAATTAAGGGCGAGGACAATTACAAGAGCAAAGTATCTGGAATGGATGCTGCAGTGACCCTTTAGCAAAAGAAAACAATAAAATTTCTCTGCATCGTTGATTTTCCACTTTCAAAACAGGGTATCTTTTTTGTCACACTCACACATAAGACTGTGATGAAAAAGTTGTCACAGTCTTTTTTCTTTGTTGTAGCGTCGAAAATCGGCGATTTCGCCAACCGATTTTTGGACACGGTTTTACAGTGTTGTCCAACCATTTTAGTGCGGTTTTCCCAACTTGATGCCCACTTTTCCTGCCGCTTTCCGGAATTTGGCAGGGGAGGGGGCAATTTTTTTGAGAAAAAACAGAATAAATCCTGCTGTTTTCAGAATGTTTTCAATTTCCCCGCAGCCAATTTTCCGTTGGCTGCGGGGATTTTTCGCTTTTTTGACAGTTTTCAGTTTGTTTTCAGGTTTTCCATTTTAATCGCAAAAAGGAACATTTGGTAGGAAAACCGTCATTCCTAATAGGTTGGTTGTCAAATATAAGGCGTCTCCTCACTTTTGCTGAAAATGCGGTAAAAAGATACGCGCTTTGTCGTAGAATGAAAATAGTAATCAGAAATTTGATATATTCCGTCTCTGGGTTTTTGCTATTATGAAGTTGTAAAACAAAGCAAAAGACACATTTCCCTGCAAGATCAACAAAAAGGAGCGAATACTATGTTGAAACTCTAGGACCTGTCCATAGAATACAGGCACAATCCCATAGGATTGGACGGAGTGCGGCCGCGCTTCGGCTGCAAGTTGGAGAGCGACGGGCAGAATGTGGTGCAGACCGCCCGGCAGACCACCGTGAAAACCGCGGATCGGTCGGTCTGGAACTCCGGCAGCGTGCAGACGCAGCAGAGCATCCTCACCGAGTACTTGGGCCCCAATCTGCAGCCCCACACCACCTAACAGTAGACCGTCACCGTATGGGACAACCGAGGCAAAATCGCCACGGCTACGGCAAGATTTGAGAGCGGTTTGCTGCAGGGCACGGCTTTAGGGGACAAGGCCTGCTGGATCACCCACGACTAGCCTGCGGAATCCACTGCCTGCCCAGTCTATACTGGAACATTCACGGTCAGCGGATCCGTGGCGAAGGCGCGGTTGTACACCACAGCGCTGGGAATGTATGAGGTGCAGCTGAACGGCGCATCTGTCAGCGATACCTACTTTGCCCCCGGCTGGCTGTAGTGGAACGATTGCATCAGCTGGGGGCGGAAGCGGAATATCACTACTATGGAGATCGGAATCATGTGCTGGGTCATGTGTTTCACTGCGATATCCGTTCGGAAGCGGCCAATCGCTGCAACCGGGAAGAATGTGAATTCTTTCAAAGGCATCTGAATCGATAAAGCCCACAACCGAAAAAGACGGCAGCTTGTACAGCTTGCCGTCTTTTTTCATTTAGGATGTATTTCTACATGGGAAGATACGGGTTGCAGCCTTGTTTTTCCATCCGGTGCCGCCCTTGTCTGTTTATGCTTTACACATTGGGAGACTGCGTTTTCTTGCGCGCCTGTATCGTCCGCAAGATTTCGGTGTAGCGGTTTTCAATGTCAAACCGGCTGGTGAGCAGCAGCAGACCCACCATCATAGCAAGAGGAATGTAGATGGAAAAAGCGTAGATGCCGTAGCGCACGGCCGTGGTGGTGACGGTGGCGGTGGGGTCATAGTTGACGACTGCCAGGATCCAGCCGATCAGCGAGCCGCCCAGACCGCCGGCGACCTTACTGCCGAAACTGGAGGCAGAGGCAGACATACCTACGATCTTGTTGCCATAGAGATAATCGTTATAGTCCATGGCCATTGTGTTCATGGTTCCGCAGACACACATCAGCGGGATGATAGCGAAACTGGTCAGCTGACCGGCAGTCATCAAAACGATCAGGCTGTCCGGGAAGAAGATACGCACCACAGAACCGGCGATACCGATGATCATGCTGATCATCAAGGTCTTGCGGATGCCCAGCTTCTTGGTCATAGGACCGACCACACCGAAGCCGACAAAGGTGGAGATCAGACCTACCGCGCCCATCAGGGCCACAAGGTTGTCGTTGCCGAGGATCCACTTGGCGTAATAGGTGCCGGAAGCACTGGTGAGCGCGAAGATCACGGCGGAGAAAAGGTTCGAAATCAGAACGATGACCCAATACTTATTTTTGAACAGCATACCGATGGCTTTCACAAAAGGTACGCCGTCGTCCTGCTTCTGCTCGGCAGTGGCCGTCTCCGCACTTTTGGCGTACAGGATCAGCAAAAGCACCATGCTGATCAGACCCAAGACCACCGCAAATTTGATGTACGCGGCCTGATCTGCCACGCCGTTTACACCCAGCAGGTTGGTGATGGGCACCAGCGCAATGGCAATGATCATGCCGATCAGATAGCCCATAATGGACCGGAAGATGCCCATCTTGGTGCGCTCCTCAATGCTGGGGGTGCGCATACACTGTATCGCGTTGTAGGGGATAGAGATGGCAGTGGAGACGACGGCGCTGGCCAGTACGTTCGTAATCAACAGGTACGCGAACAGCATAGGGCTGCTCAGTCCGCTGGGCACTGAGAACAACGCTACAATTACCACAAAGGTCGGAATCGCCATGCGCAAAAACCACGGGCGGCACTTTCCCTTCGGGCTTTTGCCGTTGTCCATGATGCGACCCATTATAAGGTCGGTAAAGGCGTCCACAATCTTGGCAATCAGTAGGACGTTGGCGGCCGTCATGGCGGCCACACCGATTTTGTCCGTGTAGAAATAGGTGATAGCTCCAATCAGACCGCTGATGCTGTTGAGCGCAAACTGTCCGCCGCTGTCGGCCAGATAATCGCCCAAGCGCATGGTCTTCTGAATCCCCATGCTGTCAAGTCCGAGCTGCTTTTTACTCATTTTGATTCTCTCCTGTCTGTTTGATTTTGACGCGCCCCTTGGCTTGTGTCTACATCATAGCACGTCAGACCCTGTGCTTATAATAATTACTTGATTTATATGGTAATTTTATGATATTATTTGAAATAAGGAGATGTTTCGCCGTGAAAAATGCCTGGATTGAAAAGCTGCAATCCCTGTACTGTGTGACCCGCGTCCCGCTCTCTTTGCTGGATGGGGATGGAAACCTTATCGTGTCATTCCCTGAGATCCCATACGAGGCGGTGAATTTCTTTGCCACCGCCATCGTTCTGGACGATTTCCGGGCGCAGGGGAGAGACGCTGCGCACCCACTGGTCAGCTTCATCGAACCGGGGTTCTTTCTGGGCGTAATGGAGCTGGAGGCGGACTGCTTTCTGCTTCTTGGACTCGTCAGCCCGATCCGCCGGGCGCGAAACGAGGTTTTGAGTATGGTGACGACTGTCGGTCGGCCTGAGCATTTGCAGAGCACCTGCGACCTGATTCTGCAAGTGCCGCTAATGACCTTGGAACGGGTGAAGGATCAGCTGTGCCTGATCGCGGATCTGCTTTTGGAAACGCGCGTTAAAAAAGAGGACATTCTGTTCATGGATGTCTATACCTCTATGGTACAAGACCCGTCCTGTCTGGAAGAACGGCTCTTTGAGCAGCGGGAATCCGCTGAACCGCACCCGTCCATGGACTTTGAAATGAGTCTTTGTGAGGCTGTGGAACATGGCAACCGTGCCCAGCTGGAACAGCGGCTGAACACACCGGTTTCAGGTCGCGTCGGTCGGATGTCCAGCGATGCCCTCCGGCAGGAAAAGTATATCTTTATCGTTCTGGCCACCGTGACAGCCCGGGCGGCCATCCGCGGCGGACTGTCGGAGGAAACCGTGCTGAACCTGAGCGACCTGTACTGCCAGCGTATGGATTTCCTTTCGGAACCCGCCCTCATCAAGGAGCTAAGCATCCGGATGCTGCTGGATTATTGTGATCGGGTAGGTGAACTTCGACACAAGCCGGCCGCATCCGGCTTGATTCGGCAATGTCTGGCCTATATCTCGGTGCATCTGCATGAGGACATCACCCTGGAACAGCTTTCCGGCGTGTGCGGGCTGTGTACTCGCAGCCTGTCCCTGCGCTTCCGCGATGAAATGGGCATTAGCATCCGGGACTATCTCAACCAGGAAAGAATCAATGAGGCCAAGTACCTTCTTCGGCACACGGGTTATCCGTTGTCTCAGATTGCAGCTTATCTGAACTATTCCTCCCAGAGCTATTTCACGCGGCTGTTTCAAAAACAGTGTGGCATGACGCCCAGTCAATACAGAGAGAACATTGGATAGTGCAGCGCTTCACCGGCGAGACCCGGAGACTTTTTGAGAGTCTCCGGGTCTTTCTGCTGTTGGGGCGGGTGCCGGGCGAAACAGAGCAGAAATTTTGATAGAATATCACGAAAGTATTAAAAGAATCCGTTTTTTAATATAGCAAGTCCGGTTTGTCTGATAGAATACAGGCATAGCAGAAGTTTTCTACGCAGAAATGAGGGTATAAAATATGAAAGCCATTCATTTACGGACCGAATATCTGGAAAATCCCGTCGGGATTGATGTGATAGAGCCAAGGCTGTTCTGGAACTGCGAGGGCGGGAAGCGGCAGACGGCGTATCGCATCACGGCACGCTGCGAAGGGGAGGTCGTGTGGGACACGGGGAAGGTGGCATCGTCCCGGATGACGCATATCCCGTATGGGGGCAAGCGGCTGCAAAGCCGACAACGCATCGAGTGGAGCGTCCGGCTCTGGGACGAGACGGGCGCGGAGGGCGAGGCTACGAGCGCCTTTTTTGAAATGGGGCTGCTGGAGGCGGGCGACTGGCGTGCAAAGTGGATCGCCGGTGATTACAAGATCGACCCGAAGACGCGCTACCCGGTGGACTGCTTCCGCAAGGTGTTTTCTACCGGAAATGTTGTTTCGGCCCGGCTGTATGCCACCGCCTGCGGTCTGTACGAGGGATGCCTCAACGGCAAACGCATCGGAACCGCTGTGCTGACGCCGGGGCATACTGGCTACCCCAAGCGGATTCAGTACCAGACCTACGACGTGACGAACCTTTTGCAGCAGGGCGAAAACGAGCTGACCTTCCAGCTGGCGGACGGCTGGTACCGCGGCAGCTGCGGGGCAAACGGCCTGAGAAATCAGTACGGCACGGAGACGAAGCTGCTGGCGCAGCTGGAGTGGACGGACGCGGACGGTGGTGCGCACTGTGTCATCACCGACGGCACATGGGAGTGGAGCAGCGACGGACCCGTCCGCTTTGCCGACAACAAGGATGGCGAGGTGTACGACGCAAACCTCGCGCCCTCGTATGCAGGGAAGGCGAGGGAGACCGCCTACACCTGCGTGCCAACGGCGTCGAACAACGTCCCGGTGGAGGAGCACGAGCACCTGACCGCTACGCGGATCACCACGCCAGCGGGCAAAACCGTGTTGGACTTCCGGCAGAACATTGCTGGATATCTTTCCTTCCGGGTGAACGCCAAAGCCGGACAGCGTATTACCCTGCGTTTCGGCGAGATGCTGGACGAAGCTGGTGAGTTCACGCAGAAGAACATCCAGATTGTGAAGAAGGAACGCGTGACGCCCTTGCAGCAGGTGATCTTCACCTGCAGGGACGGTCTAAACGAGTACAAGACGCGCTTTGCCATCTTTGGCTTCCAGTACGTGCTGGTGGAGACGGACGCGGCGTTTGAAGCGGCAGACTTTACGGCTGTTGCGGTGTACTCGTCGATGGAGCGCACCGGCTGGGTGGAGACGTCGAACGAGCTTTTGAACAAATTCGCGGAGAACACGGTCTGGAGTACGAAGAATAATCATGCCGACCTGCCCACCGACTGCCCGACCCGCGAGCGCCACGGCTGGAGCGGCGACGCACAGATTTTCTGCTCGACGGCGAGCTTCTTCTTCTCCTACGCACCGATGGCGCAGAAATACGAAAACGACCTGATTGACGCGATGAACAAAGAGGGGTGCTTCACACAAATCGCCCCGCACGGCGGCGTAGACTCCTATATGAACCGGATGGACGGCTCGGCGGGTTGGTCGGACGCCGGCGTGTTCATCCCGTACGACATCTACAAGCAGTATGGCGATGTGGTCATTTTGGAGAAAAACTTCCCGCAGATGGCGCGCTATGCCGAGTACAAGATCGGGACGCTCGGTAAGTTCTACTTCCCCTCACGCCCTACGGGCATCAGCCGGAGATACCGCAAGCAGATCAGCAACTACGGGCAGTCCTACGGCGAGTGGGCGGAGCCGGCGGACGTGAAGGACTTTGCGGTTTCGGAGTTCATCTTCCCGCACCCGGAGGAGACGACGGCTTACATCGCGCTTTTGATGGACAGAATGCAGGAGATCGCCGCCATTCTGGGTCGCGTGGACGATGCCGCCCGGTATGCGGACGTCGCGGCCAGAGTACGGGAGGGATATCAGCACCTGATGACGGTACCGAAGTTCTCGCTGGATACCGACCGACAGGCGAAACTTGTGCGCCCGCTGCATCTGAAGATGCTGAACAAACAGCAGACGAAATATGCCCAAAAACGCCTTCTGAAGGCGCTGGACAACTACGGCTGGCGGCTCGGCACGGGCTTTCTCTCTACGCCCTTCATTCTGGACGTGCTGACGGAGATGGATGTGGAGTACGCCTACCACCTGCTGGAAAACGAGGAGCTGCCCGGCTGGCTGTGCATGCCAAAGCAGGGCGCGACGACAATCTGGGAGAACTGGGAGGGTCCCAACACGACCAAGCCCGCCTCGCTCAACCACTACTCGAAGGGCGCAGTGTGCCGCTGGGTGTTTGACACGATGTGCGGAATCCACGTGGACGGGGAGAATCACTTCGTCATCACGCCGCAGCCCGGAGGACATTTCTCTTCTGCAAAAGCGTGTTATCAAAGCATTTTCGGCATGGTGGAGAGCGGCTGGGTGCGCGACGGAGAGCACTGCGCGTTCACCGTGACTGTCCCCGCAAACTGTACGGCCACCGTCCGCCTGCCGGACGGCACTGAGCGCACGCAGGAGTGCGGCACGCAGACGTACACCGTTTGACAGGGCGAACAGTTGAAACAGAGGAATCCGTTATGAAAAATAGGAGAAATGCACTATGCCCGGACTGATGCTCAGGCTCATTATGAACGCTTTGAAAAAATCAAAACCGAACAACATTCACTATGTTCCCCGAGATTACAAGGCCGTACGAAACCAAGGCAGGGAAAACAGTACGAAATTGCCTCTGCCGAAAAACACCGTGAAAGAGAAAACGCCTTATGGCTACTGGTATTGTAAACCCGGCGCCAACCGCAAGAAAGTGCTGTTCTATATCCATGGCGGCGGGTTTAACAGCGGCGGCGCGGAGTACTCCATCAATATGACCCGGAATTTCTGCAAAAGCGACAAGGCTTTTCGCATAGGCGTACCTCCTTTGAAAAAGCATTTTTTATATTCTACGAATGAAAAAATGTTTTTACCATTCCCAAACGGCGTAGCCGTCTGGGTCGAGCGAAATACAGTACGAAAAAAGAGTTTTTGCTTGCAAAAATTCGGTGCGACAGCATTTTTCGGGCTGCTTGCCCCGACTGAATTTGCTGGATTCGGCAAATTGGGGAGTGGGTATGTAGCGAGACCCAGACAAACCGTTTTCCGAAAACTATTTTCTTATCTGTACTCTAAATGAAAAAGCCGAATTGACCGAGTGGGTATCAATTCGGCTTTTTGATTGTGAAAAATTCGTAACTTTTTGCGAAAAACTGTTGAACTTTAGCGAGTCTTGTGTTATAATATTTAATATGGAATATTGTATTCATAAGGAGGTCGTCAATGGTTAGCTATAAACCGCTTTTTCGATATTGTCTTGAGCATGATATTACAAAGGCACAGTGCCGCCAGAAGTGCGGCATTTCACCGAATACATGGACAAAAATCAATAAGGGCGAAGAAGTTTCTATGACTATCCTTAATAAAATCTGTGCAACATTCGGTATTTCATACGGTGATATTATCGAGTATGTTGACGAAGATAAAACGGCGGAGGGGCGTAACGATGGCTAATTTTTTTGATACCGTTATCAGTGTACTGAAACAAGATGAAAGGTTCTTTTCGGCAGAGGGTGAACTGCTCCGCAACGCTGTCTATGAAGCTGCTATGAAGATGGACAGTGCCTTGCTAAAGCTGCTCTATAACAACGAAGTTACAAGAGAACGCTTCTTCACGGATATTGAGGGTATTTCTGTTTTTGATAAGGTCGGATTCGGATGGGTCATCAATAACCGTCAATTCCTCCCAGATTCTTATACACGCTATAAGAATAAAATCGGTTTGGTAAACGGGAACGGCGACTACATTTCCACATCGAACGATGTGGAGCTTGTTTTTCCGTACAAGGATTGCGTCCTTGAGGGTGGGCAAACCAAAGAAGACCAGAAGCGCAGCGAGATTTTCTATAATGAAACGCTTGCGCCCGATGAGGTTGACAGACTTCTTTATCCGAAGGTGTTTACAAACGCCAAAAGGTTCACAAAAGACGGGGTTACGTCGATTAACAACTTTAGTGATGCAGATAACCTTATAATTAAAGGGAATAATTTGCTGGCAATATCCTCTTTGCTGAAGAGGTATGAAGGGAAAATAAAATGTGTCTATATTGACCCGCCATATAATCCGACAAGCAATGCAAACACATTTTGTTACAACAATACCTTTAATCGCTCTACATGGCTTGTTTTTATGAAAACAAGATTGGAGTTGGCAAAGCGCTTTCTGACCAGTGACGGTGTACTTGTTGTAGCTATTGATAAAAATGAACAGCCCCGACTTCAAATTTTAATAGAAGAATTATTCCCCGAATATGATGTTGATTGCATTACTGTGATTCACAATCCTCGTGGTACTATTGGCACAAACTTCTCTTACACTCACGAATTTGCAATTTTTGTTACCCCAAAAGGTAAAAAGACTATTTGCAATCGCACGCTCGCGGCAGATGAAATTGAATGGTCACCATTGAGAAACTGGGGAAGCGAGTCTGAAAGAACAGATGCCAAAAATTGTTTTTATCCAATTATCATTGAAAATGGGGAAATAGTTGGTTTTGGAGATGTTTCTCCAGATGATTATCACCCCAAACAGACGGAGATTGTTGATGGGAAATATTATGTGTATCCGATTGATGTAAAAGGCATTGAGCGCAAGTGGAGATACGCTCGACAAACTGTGGACAGCATCTGGAAAATGCTTCGAGCCAAAAAGACAAAGACAGGCTATGATGTTGAGTTGGGAAAAAACTTCGGTGTATATAAAACTGTCTGGACGGATTCTCGATATGACGCAAGTGTTAATGGCACACAATTATTGAAAAGCATTCTTCCAGATACGAAATTTACATATCCAAAATCAATTTGGAATGTTGTCGATTGTATAAATTCCATTGTTAAAGATGATAAAAATGCAATAATTCTTGACTTCTTTGGCGGCAGTGGAACAACGGGTCATGCCGTTATGGAAATTAACAAAGACGGTGGAAAGAGAAAATTCATCCTTGTTGAACAAATGGATTATGTTGAAACGGATACGCTGCCCCGAAATGTTGCTATTATGAAATCGATAGCTACAGACTCAAGTATTGCATATTTTGAATTGCTTAAACTTAACCAAAAGTATGTAGATAACATTCAAGCAGCGTCCAACGATGCCGAGATTGTTGCCATCTGGCAGGATATGCTAAAAACGGGCTTTATCAGCTGCAAGGTCAATCCGAAGGATATTGATTTGGGTGATGCCGACTTTACGGAACTGTCGCTTTCCGATAAGAAGCGTTTCCTCATGGAAATGCTTGATAAGAACCAGCTGTATGTGAATTACTGCGACATAGAAGACGAAACTTTCGCTATTTCGGAAGAAGACAAGGCGTTTACAAAGAGTTTTTACGGGGAGGTGTAACCGATGCCGTTTCTTTACGAACAGCTTGACACGCTGCGGGAATTCGGCAGTTACACCGAGATTCCGCCGTACATACAGGAGAATGTGAATCAGCGTTTCGAGCTGCGCCCGTATCAGATAGGTGCATTTGAAAACTTCATCACTTACTTTGAAAATGAAAAAATGTGCCGCAAACCGACGCAAACGCTGTTCCACATGGCAACTGGTTCTGGCAAGACGATGATAATGGCTGGATTAATGCTGTACCTTTACAAAAAAGGGTATCGCAACTTCTTGTTCTTTGTAAACCTGTCAAATATCGTCAACAAAACGAGAGAAAATTTCTTGAACGCTCTTTCAAGCAAATATCTGTTTGCCGATGAAATCCGCTTGAACGGTGAGCGTGTCCAGATTAAGGAAGTGAGCAACTTCCAGTATTCGGACGATGATGCAATCAATATCTGCTTTACGACAACGCAAGGGCTTCATTCAGATATGTGGACGGCAAAGGAAAACGCCCTGTCCGATGACGATTTCGCAAATAAAAAGGTCGTTTTTATCTCGGATGAAGCGCACCATCTGAATGTTGACACAAAGGCACTTGCCAAGAACAAGGACGAACAGGACAATTATAAGAGTTGGGAATATACAGTGCGCCGTATCTTTGAAATGAACAAGGATAATGTGCTGCTTGAGTTTACGGCTACCTGCGATATTCACAATCCGCAGATTCGGGCTGAATACGAAAGCAAAATCGTATATGACTATCCGCTTTCAAAATTCAGAGCAGACGGCTACTCCAAAGAAATCAAGACTCTGCGCTCCGATGTGTCAGTTATGGAACGGGCGATTCAAGCGATAATGCTGAGTCAGTACCGTTTGAAAGTGTTTCAAGACAATCGCCTGTCTGTAAAGCCTGTTGTGCTGTTCAAAGCAGCAAAAATTGCGGACAGCAATGCGTTCATGGAAGATTTTATTGACACCGTGAAGAATCTGACGGGTGATGAGCTGCGTCGTGTTTCCGAATTGACGGACAATGAAACGCTGGGTGAAGCATACGCTTATTTTGAGAAGAACGGTATCAGTTTTGAGCAGTTGGCGCAGGAATTGCGGGATGATTTTTCCGCAGAGCATTGTATTTCTGCCAACGATGACAAGGAAGCGGCGGCAAGACAGATTGCGCTAAACTCTCTGGAAGATGCAACAAATCCATATCGTGCCGTTTTTGAGGTCAAGAAGTTGGATGAGGGCTGGGATGTTCTCAATCTGTTTGATATTGTCCGCTTATATGAAACACGACAGTCAAGCGGTAAAAGAATATCTCCTGCGACAATTTCAGAAGCACAGCTAATCGGTCGTGGCGCACGCTATTGTCCGTTTCAGATTGACGATGAGCAGGAAAAATACAAGCGAAAGTACGATACTGATATTGACAATCCGCTGCGTATCTGCGAGGAACTTTATTATCATTGTCAGAATGACAGCCGTTATATCGGTGAACTTAATAATGCGCTGCGTGAAATCGGCGTTGACATTGAGAATAAGACGGTTCGTACCTATGTTTTGAAAGACACTTTTAAGGCAGATTCGTTGTACCGTGAGGGGTTTGTCTTCACGAATGACCGAGTTGAAAAAAGCAGAAATGATGTTGACGGACTGCTTCCGTCTGTCCGAGAACACATCTATGCTGTTAAGCTCTCAACGGGCAGCTCTGGCGAAGATACCATTTTCGGAGCGGGTAATGCGCTGACGGAAAAGGCTGTTGCAACATACACCTATCGGACGGACATTCAGACGATTGCCGATATGAATTACGCAATCGTCCATAAGGCACTTTGCAAATACAGCGTGTTCAAGTTTAATACTCTGAAAAGCTATTTCCCTAATTTGAAGTCTACCAGAGAGTTTATAACTAGTCCGAACTATCTGGGGGCGATTAAGATTGAAATCACATCAAAGTACGAAACGCCTACGCCGTCCATTCTTTTCTCTGCTTGTGTAAATGTTCTGGGAAAAGTCGCTGAGTCTGTTTCTGATATTGAAATAACCTATGTCGGCACGACAGAATTTAAGCCTACACGCATCAGCGAAATGTTCAAAGACAAAAAGTGCAACTATACCATCGTGCATGACGGCGGTTTAGGCTATTCTCAGAACGATGCATCTGTTCCGAATGGGTGGAAAATTGACTTGTCAAAGGAAGATTGGTTTGCCTTTGAAGACAACTTCGGAACAAGCGAAGAAAAGGCATTTGTCGCTTATTTCAAGTCTTTTATACCCCACTTGAAAGAGAAGTACGATAAAGTGTTTCTTGTCAGAAATGAACGCCAGCTGCACATCTATTCATTTGATGGTGGTGAACGCTTTGAGCCAGACTATCTGTTATTTCTACATAAACAGAACGATGCGGGCTATGAGCAGCTGCAAGTGTTCATTGAACCAAAAGGAACACACCTCATTGCTGATGACAAGTGGAAAGAGGACTTCTTGCTTGAAATCGAGGACAAGGCAGTCACAACAAAAATCTTTGTAGATGACAACAAGTACAAAATCTGGGGTTTCCATTTCTTTAACACAGATGTCCGTATGAACGAATTTAAAAAAGATATGGAAAGGCTGTAAATAGATATAGTTGGAGGTATGATATTGTCAATATCAGTTGACAGATAAAACTCAAAGAGTAACCACATTATGCAGCCATTGTCTGAGCAGCATAGAATCTATTGCGTTTCACCATGGGTGGTAAGCCGCCATTGGCAGAGCAAATGCGGCGATTGTTCCAATAACTCATAAAGAATCTCCAGACCAGCGATTTCAGCTGCTCCACGGTCAACTGTTCCGGGTCGTAGCGGTCGTATAGTGATTCTGTCTTCATTCTGGCCCACATACTTTCGCAGCGAGCATTGTCATGGCAGCGACCGCCTGCACTATTCATGCTTTGCCGGATACCATACCGTGTGATTGCTCTGCGGTACAAATCGCTTGTATACTGAGCACCGCGGTCGGAATGAAGGATAGTACCGCGCAAAGCCGGATAAGAAGCCATTGCGTTGTCCAATGTCTGAACGCACAACTCCGCCTTCATGTTTGTACTCATAGCAATACCCAAAACACTCAAATCGAAGCAGTCGAATATGACGGAAGTGTAGAGCTTTCCATCTTTTGCTTTAATCTCTGTAATATCCGCGCCCGAAATGCGACAGGCGGGGATTGCAAATCCCGCCGCAGGGTGCTATACTAAAATAGCAGTGATATAAGTCACGTTTGTCACAAATGGACAGAAGGCTTGTAAGCCCGGCAATGCCGCCGGGAGTGTAGGCCTTTTTTTGCTTTTTGCGGCAGAAGGGAAAACAAAAGTAAGAGGAATGGGATTCTATGGTTCTTGAAACGATTGCGGCTGTCAATCAGGCCGTCAACACTTTTGTGTGGGGCGTCCCGGCAATGGTCTGCATCATCGGCGTAGGGTTGCTGCTCAGCGTACGGACGCGCTTTTTGCAGATTCGCAAATTTCCGTATGTCATCAAAACCACCATCGGGCGTATGTTCCGCAAAAAGGATGCCTCGGACGGCGCCATGACGCCGTTTCAGGCTGTCTGCACGGCGCTGGCGGGCACGGTGGGCACCGGCAACATTGCCGGTGTGGCGGGTGCTATCGCCATCGGCGGGCCGGGCGCGGTGTTCTGGATGTGGTGCTCGGCGCTGCTGGGCATGTGCACCAAATATGCGGAGGTCACGCTGGCCGTGCATTTCCGGGAACGCAGCGCGGCAGGCGAGTGGGTAGGCGGCCCGATGTACTACATCAAAAACGGCCTGGGCAAGCGCTGGCAGTTTCTGGCGGTGCTCTACTCGCTGTTCGGCGTGCTGACGGTTTTCGGCACCGGCAACGCCACACAGGTGAACACGATTGTGGCGGCCATTGACACCGCGCTGACAGAGTTTAACGTTGTGGGGAAGGATGCACTTTCCACCCTGAACCTTGTGGTGGGAATCATCGTTGCCATGCTGGTGGCCATGGTGCTGCTGGGCGGCATCAAGCGCATCGGCAGCGTCAGCGAACGGCTGGTGCCTTTTATGGCGCTGTTTTACATTGTGCTGGCGGGGGGCGTTGTCCTTCTCAACATTCCGCGCCTGCCGGGCGTGGTCGAGTCTATCTTTGCCGGTGCCTTCAACCCGGCGGCCTTTACGGGCGGCGCTATCGGCAGCCTGTTTATCAGTATGCAGAAGGGCGTTTCCCGCGGCATCTTCTCCAACGAGGCGGGCCTGGGCACCGGCTCCATTGCCCATGCCTGCGCAGACACCAAAAAGCCGGTCAAGCAGGGTATGTTCGGCATCTTTGAGGTCTTTGCGGATACCATCATCATCTGCACGCTGACCGCGATGGTCATTCTGTGCAGCGGTACGCCGGTTAACTACGGCGCGGCGGCGGGCGCAGAGCTGACAATTTCCGGCTTTACCACAACCTACGGCGGTTGGGCGTCCCTCTTTACGGCGATGGCGCTGTGCTGCTTTGCCTTCTCCACCATCATCGGCTGGGGACTGTACGGCTCGCGCTTTATTGCGTTCCTCTGCCACAGCGACAAGGTTGTGCGTCCCTTCTTTGTGGTGTACTCCTTTGTGGCAATCCTCGGCGCTACGATGGATCTGGGGCTGCTCTGGAGCATTGCCGATACCTTTAACGGCCTGATGAGTATTCCGAACCTGATTGCACTGCTGCTGCTTTCCGGCACGGTGGTGCAGCTGACCAAGGACTTTTTCGCAAAGGAGTAAGAAATGTTTGTAGGAACATGGTGGTCCCTGATGCCGCCCGTTATCGCCATTCTGCTGGCGCTGTTCACGAAGGAAGTTTATCTCTCACTGTTTGCGGGCTGTGCGCTGGGTGCGCTGCTGGTGGCGGAGTTTCACCCGTGGCTGGCCTTTGATACGCTGTACAATACGATGATTGAAAGCGTGGATTTTTCCATCCTGATGTTTATGATTCTGCTGGGTATGATTGTGATGCTCATGCAGGAATCCGGCGGCACCCGCGCCTATGGCGAGTGGGCGTCCCGGAAGCTCAAGAGCAAGAGGGCCTCGCTTGTAGCTACCTCGCTGCTGGGGGCACTGATTTTTGTGGATGATTACTTCAACTGCCTGACGGTTGGCTCGGTTATGCGCCCGGTCACTGACAAGTACAAGGTTTCCCGCGCAAAGCTGGCTTATATCATTGACGCCACGGCGGCCCCGGTCTGCATCATTGCGCCGATTTCCTCCTGGGCGGCGGCGGTAAACTCCTACGTCCCGGCGGGCAGCTCGATGTCCGGCTTTGAAATGTTCATGCGCACAATTCCCTTCAACCTTTATGCGCTGCTGACGCTCTACATGGTGTTCTTCACCTCGCTGGTCGGGTTCGACTTTGGCCTGATGAAAAAGCACGAGCGCAACGCGGCCAACGGTGACCTTTTCACCTCGGGCGGGGAGGCGTTCCAGACGCAGGAGACCCATGACCCCACCGAAGGCGGCAAATATGCCAAGGGCAAGGTGGTTGACCTTATCGCACCGATGCTGGTGATGATTTTCACGGCCGTTGCAACAATGATCTGGACCGGACATCTGAACGGCGGGCAGAACCTTGTGGAGGATTTCGCCAACTGCTCCTCGTCCGAGTCGCTGGTCTTTGCCGGGCTGGTTACAGTGGGCTTTCTGCTGATTTTCTATCTGCCACGCAGGGTCATCGGTTTCAAGGACTTTATGAACTCGGTGCCGGAGGGCGGCAAGCTGATGATGCCGCCCATCCTGATTCTGGTGCTGGCATGGACGCTGAAGGGTATGACTGATGCACTGGGCATCGGTGACTTTGTGCGGCAGGCAGTCAGTCTGAACGCCGGGCTGATGCGGTTTGTACCGCTGCTGATTTTCTGCATTGCCATCTTTATCGCGTTCTCCTCCGGCACAAGCTGGGGCACCTTTGCCATCCTTGTGCCCATCGTTGTCAATATGTTTGCTGAGACGGACACCACAATGATGATTGTGGCCGTGGCCGCGGTGCTGGCAGGCGCTGTCTGCGGCGACCATATCTCGCCGATTTCCGACACCACGATTATGTCCAGCTCCGGCGCACAGTCCAACCACATCAACCATGTGCAGACCCAGATGCAGTATGCGCTGGTGGTGATAGCGTCCTGCGTGCCCGGCTACCTGATTGCGGGCTTTACGGAAAACTGGCTGCTCACACTGGTGGCCTCGCTTGCTATTCTTACGGCAATCCTGCTGTGGCTGCGCAAACGCAGTCTGGCAGAGGATGCCAAGGCATAACCGAAAAAAACGCGCCCCGCTGCACAAACCGTGCGGCGGGGCGCTGCTTTTGGCTTATTTCAAGGTGCCGTCCAGAATCTGCTGGTAATACCACGGCTTTTCTGCGTGGAAAACCCGCCCGGCCAGATGGGCAAAGCGCGGGTCACTGATTTGGGCGGGAAAGTGCAGCTCCCATGCGCAGAGCGCCTGATACTTGAAGCGCAGCTCCCGGTTGGCGGCGTTGTTGCCATACTTGGAATCGCCCAGAATCGGGCAGCCGATATGCGCGAGATGCGCCCGGATCTGGTGCGTGCGCCCGGTCACGAGCTCAACCTCCAGCAGGGCCAGACGCCCGCTGACAGCCAGTGTCTCATACCCGGTGATAACCTCCTTGGCACCGCCGGCAGTTGTGTCGGTGATGCGCACAATGCCGCGCTCGGCATCCTTGAGCAGATAATCCCGCAGCAGGGCGGCGGGTGGGTTCGGGCGGCCGAAGGTCACACAGAGGTACCGTTTTTCAATGTCCCGCGCCTTGATGGCGGCAGTCAGAAAGGCCTCGGCAGCGCTGTTCTTTGCCAACAGCACAAGGCCGCTGGTGCCGGTGTCCAACCGATGGCAGAGCACAGCGCGGGCGGGCTTGCCCTCGGCAGTCAGCTTCGCCTGCACGCGGCGCAGAAGCGTATCGCTGTCCGGGCCGTCCACGGCAATGCCCGCGGGCTTGCTGGCAATAATAATGTCATCGTCCTCATACACAAAGACAGCGGCGGGGGTGGGGCGGTTTTCCAGCTGGTCATCGGTCAGGAACAGCTTTATAATATCGCCGTTCTGCACGCGGGTGGAAAGCGGCTGCTTTTTGCCGTTCAGCTTGATTTTATTCTCCCGCAGGGCCTTGTTCAGCCGCCCCATGCCAAGGGCAGGGAACTGGTCCATCAGGTACTTGTCCAGCCGCACGGGCAGCAGGCTTTTTACATACAGCTCTTTCATTTTGTTGTCAGCTCCTCATCCCACAAAACTGTGGCATCGTCAATTTCCAGTGTGACCATCAGCCAACCGGCATCGTGGTCATCAATTTCCAGTATCGGGTATTCCTGCCCATTCGCACACAGATACGCGGCACCCTCCAGCCTTGCGCGGGCAAAGGGGGAATCCTTGAAACAGATGGTTTTCCGGGTGGAATCCAGCACACCGCGGTTCCAAAGAGCATCGGTGTAATCGGCCAGACGCAACGGGTAGTCTGCATCGTAGGGCGTGCACAGCGCATCAAAGTGCTGCCCCTGCAGCCCCGGCGCAATGACATACCAGCTGCACCGACCGTCTGCACTCGTCACGCGGCCGCACCATGCGGCGTCCTTGACCGGCTCCACAGCCTGCAAAAAGGCGCCCTCGTCCTCAAACAGATACAGCGTATCGCTCTGCAGCGTACCTGCGGCCAGCGCGTCCAGCGTACTCTGCCGCCGGGCGGCCAGCGCGGCTTCATCATAGCGGGCGGCAAAGGGGTCATTCGTGGTCATAGTGTTGTCGGCTGCCCACAGTGCCAGCTGCAGACTGTCCGCCTGCAGCCCCTGTACGGATTCCAGATGAGCGTACCGCCCGGCGGCCGCCTGCCAGAAGCTGCTGGTAAGCGCGGTGGGAAACTCGGCTACTGTCTGCGCGTTGCGCATGGCGTCATGCCGCTGGATGAGCGCGGGGGTTACATCCCAGAGCTGTGCCGCCGCAAACAGCGCAACCCAGAGTGTGCCTTTCGGCAGGCGTGCCAGCCCGGCAAACGCGGTCAGCACCAAGAGGTAATACACCGGCCAGAACAACCGCCCGCCGGAGCGAAAAACAGAGAACAGCTTGACAGCCGCCGCGGGCAGCGGCAGGGTGGCCAGTGTCACGCCGTTGGCCGTGATTGTGTTACTGATGGCAAAGGCGGTCAGCACCGCGCAGACAAGGCAAAGCGCCCAATGGCGGCGCAGGCAGGAAAGAATCCGCCGCCGGCCCAGCACCAGCACAACAGGCAGTGCCGCCAGCACACCCAGCCCCAGATAGGCAAAGGCGTCATAGTTGCCGTTTACCTGATTCTGTGCGGGCAGCAGGCGGCTGTACAGAACGCCGTTCACACCTATGGGGTTCCACAACGCGTTCAGGTTCATGGCAAAGTAGCCGTACAGCGCCTGCCCGCCGCTGGTGGCGGTGCCGTACAGCAGCCCCAACGCCCAGCCCAGCGCGGCAGTGCAGGCCATATTGCCGATAAGCAGCGCCGCCGGGCGCAGCCACTGCCGGTGCGTAACGGCATATTCGAGAAGAAGCGCCAGCGTCACGGCGTAGGTCATGGGCAGGAAGTAGGGGTGAATCCCCACGGCCAGCACATTGATGATAAACAGCCCGGCGGATGCATACCGCCCCTGCCGCCTGCAGGAAAAATAGCAGTAGAGTGCCGCCAGCACAAGCCACTGCGCCCCCAGCGAGCTGTGCCGGAAGGCGCGCTCTATTAAAACCGGGCTGACGGTAAATACAAGCGCCCCCGCCAGCTGGGCAAACAGGGCATTGGCGAACAGCCCGCACAGCAGCGCCCCGAACCCGCCCTGCAGCGCAAAGCAGCCAAGGGTGAACCAACCGAAATACTGGAAAGTTCCCCCCAGCGCCGCCGCCAGCGGGCGGCAGAGCACCGCAAGCAGGGGGATGGAATCGGTGTAGGCAATGCTCACACCGTCCGGCGCGTTGACCGCCTGCGTGACGCCCAGCGGCCAGCCCAGGGCACTGTGCCGGTAAAACAGCCACCCGGCATAATGCTGCTGAATATCCTTTTCAATAAAGCCGCCGCGGCAGAAGCTGTCATTGGCCACATTCAGCGGGGCTGTGCCGTAGATAAGCAAAAAAACGGCAATGCCCAGGGCGGCCCCCAGCGCAAAAAGGTGCCATTTGCGGGAATTTTGTATTTTAAGCATGGAAGATGCCTTTCGTTCAGCAAAAATTAGCAAAAATAAAAGTCCAAACAGCCGTTGCTGTTTAGACTTTCACGAAATGCCGCTGACCGGGATCGAACCGGTACGGTATCGCTACCGAGGGATTTTAAGTCCCTTGCGTCTGCCAGTTCCGCCACAGCGGCATAACATATGTATTGTAGCGCAAGCACGGAAAAATGTCAATCTGCCAATCTGCATTTTTGCAGCAAAATCTGATTTGCACAAAAAATTCATTGTCTGCCGCTTGTGCTTTAGCACAAGATTTGGTATACTAATATGGTATGTTTGGATAGGTGCGCCCTCATGGGCGTTTGTCATAAGGAGAATTCACTTGGAAAAGCTGACCTATACCCACAATGACGCTGCAGCCAAGGTGCTGGCAGCCTTTTACGAAACCCCGCCGCTGGCCTACGTGCGCAGCTATGGCTGTCCGTGTAGTCGAGTATAGATGATTTGAATAAACCCACGACGCGCAAGGTTTTATGCCTTGTGCGTCTTTTCTTTTGTCTCGGACACAAAACGGAAAAATAGGTAAAAAAATTGACAGATGGAAACATTTTCTCTTGACTTTCCAGCTGTCAAAAGTTATAATAATAATATAAAATATTGACAGTTGGAAACTTCAACTGACGGACAGGAGATAGAGAAAATGGATGCGGTACTGGAACTGAAACATTACAGCACGGAGCGGCTGTTGGACCTGTGGGAGATGACGACCACGAACAGCGACCACAACATCCCGGCGGTACGCGGCTGGCTCATGGATGAAATCGAAAGACGCTTTCCAGAAGCATTCGAGAAGTGGCTGGATGGCGATGCAGAGGACGGCGCTCTTAGAAAATTCATTAAAAACGAGGAGGTTTGAACCATGACATACGAAGAATTCACAGCGCTTGCAAAGCGCGAGATCAGCACGACAGAGTATCACGAGGTCGTGGAGCCCGTTTATACCTACCACCCGGCGATTCCGAACAAAGAGACAGCCGCCAAATTGTACGACTTGTGCGGGTTGCAGGTGTTCCGTGATATGAAGCCTACGGCGAAGCGCATGGAGCAGCTTGAAGATGAAGAACGCAAAATCAACTGCGCAATCAACGAAATGCGCAGTCGGCTTGATGAAATCGGAGATGAAGTACGGAAGATGACGACGGCGACACCAATCGCCACCGAGAGCAAAAAGGTCTGAACAAAGCGGCAGAAAGGAGCTTTGAAATGAGAAAGTACATTTGCATTACCTACCACATGGCGAAGTTGGACGGCGAAACCGCAGAGACGTGCATCGACCTCCCGATGGACGAGAAAATCGCAGACGACATTCTGCGGGCCCAGCGGGACAGCCGGTACGTCAAGGATGCAGCGTGGCCGATTGCCAGCATCCTGCAAAACCTCGCGAAGTTGCAGGGGTACGACAGCAGCGCGTTTTGCATGGCAGAGAAAAGCAACCTTTGGAAAGGGGCGTGTTGAAAGATGAAGGACGACGAGATGATGACCTTGGAGTTGACGAGGATTGAGGTTATCAGAATTCGCTTAGCGTTGACGCACGTTGTCGCTGATTTTGAAAGAGAAATCAGCGACCCTCACACGAGCGAGTACGTAAAAGAGGTTAGCCAAAGTTCGTTGAAAATGTGGGAGTCGTTGCGTGGCAAGATTGTGGAGCAGTTCGACGATCAGGACGAGGTGGAAGAATGAAAGTCATTGATGAAGCAAAGACTCCCAGCGGCGTTAAGTTGGAGCTGGTCGATTGGAGCGACGAACTCCCCGCAATGCACAAAAAGAGCGACACCATCTACGCGAGGCCGAGCATTGACGGTTTGCAGAGTCGGTTGCTTGCGTTTCAGCTGGCAAGCCCAGAATTTGCGCGGGCGGCATTCGAGGACATGCGCCGGAACGGAATCGCCCGCCGGTATCGCAAGTTCTCGAATGACGCGCTGCTGTTCGATGAAGTCTGCGAGGTGGGATGATGAAAGTTGAGTACAAAGGCCACAAGATTCTGCGGGGTCTCGACGGCGTGGATATGCGTCACCTGCGGCCGGCGGCGATTATCACGGGAAAGCATGAGGAAAAGCAGCTGATTGACAAGGTCATTGCCAAGAGCGGCTATGTCGGATGCGTATTCGACGATGATGACGGTGTGCACGGTATCGTTACCCTCGACGGGAAAGAGGACTACCGCCGCTTCATGCGGGCATGGAAAGCGGCAAAGCAGGAGGTGATGGCAGCAGGGCGAAAGTAAACCGACAGACCAGTTCCACAGCAGTCAACAGCAGTCACGAATTTTTACAGAAAGAGGTTTGAGTTATGAAAACAGGCAGAAGTTTGCAGGATTGGGCAAAGGAAATCGAGCGCCGCGCCAACGCAAAGCGCGACTTTATGGTGGACACCCGTAGCATGGAGATGTTCAACGGGGAGCAGGGCCCGCAGGTCAGTTTGGAATTGCAGGACAGCCGCTTGCAGCTTGGCATGACGGAGAACGCGCACCGGCAGATTGGTACGCACCTTAACATTCCGGCCAAGTATTACGAGCTGATGCGCAAGGAGAACCCGGAACTGCTCGTGCAGAACGTGAACAGCTGGCTCGAGAAGAACCCCACCCGGCGGCTCGTCCGCGCCCTCGATGGTGATATGCGCGCGTTCCTGTCGGACCGCTACCGCTGCATCGACAACTTGGACATTGCGGAGTGCGTCCTGCCCATCATCAGCAAGATGCCCGATGCGACCATTGAGAGTTGCGAGGTGACGGACGACAGAATGTACATCAAGGTCGTGAATCCCCGCATACAGGCGGAAGTCGTACCCGGCGACATCGTGCAGTCGGGTATGCTGATTTCCAACAGCGAGGTCGGCCTTGGTGGCGTGGTGGTCCAGCCGCTTATTTACCGCCTTGTCTGCACGAACGGCATGGTCGTGAACGCAGCGGGCGAGAAGCGGCGACACATCGGTCGCATTCAGAATTTCTCCGAGAACCGCGAGTTGTTCCGAGACGAGACGCTGAAAGCTGATGACCGGGCGTTTATGATGAAACTGCGTGACATCGTGAGCGCGACGGTGGACCAGACCCAGTTCGACAAGGTGCTGGACATCATGCGACAGGCAAAGCAGGTTCCCATCACGGGCACGGATGTTCCGAAAGTGGTGGAACTGACGGGAAAGCACATCGGCTTTGGTGAGAAAGAGGGCGCAGGCATCCTCAGCCACCTGATTGCTGGCGGCGATTTGTCGCTGTATGGCCTGAGCAATGCGGTTACGCGGTTCAGCCAGGACGTGAAAAGCTATGACCGCGCGACGGAGTTGGAAGCGGCAGGGTACGACGTGCTTACGCTCAGCCCGGCAATTTGGAAGTCCATCAATGAGCAGGCGGCTGTGACCGTCTGAGGAGGTTTTACCATGAGTGAAGTGTATTTTGAGGTAAGGGTCACGGATAAAGGCGGCACGGAAATCCACAGCTGCGGTACGCTGGAGGAAATCTACGACATCGTCGCCGGGGCGGTCATCGGCAGCACGCAGGCGGTTCAAAAGCAGCTGGGAAGTGGCGATGAATTCAGCGCCGCCGGCGTGAATATGTTCCTGTCGAAAGTGATGCACTATGCGCAGCGCGACATGACGAACACCAGATGCTCCATCGTCCTGCCGATGGGATTCAAGAAAGGCGGAGACGAGCATGGTCGATACTAAGGGGCTGGCATTCGGCTGCATCTGTGTGTGCGCTGTACGGTATGCCTGCGGCCGTCAGACCTATATGCCGAGCATCGTCAAGCGCTTTGTCCACGACAATTTGAAAGAAATCGAGACCTCGAGCCTGAAAGTGATGTCGAAAGACCTTGCGGAGATGCCGGGATACGGCGACAGAAAAATCGACGAACCCGGCTGGCTTCGGCTGGCGGGCGAAATCAGAGAGGAACTGATGCGGCGTGAGCAAGCCGAAAAATCTGCGGTTTGACAATGAGCGCGGAACGAGCGTTCCGTATGAAAAGGCGAGCCCGGAACTGATACGGCAGCTAAAGGAAATCGGCCAGGCTGTTGGGCAAAACGGAAAATTGCCCTGCTGCCGCTTCTATATGTGCTATGAATCCTGCCGGGAAAAGAACGAGTGCGCCGCAATCAACAAGGCTATTTCAATTTTGGAGGGCAAGGCATGATTGAGAAACTTTTCGAGGGCTGCGAAAACCTCGGGTGGAGCGTGAGCGAGGACCAAGAAGTCGGAACGGTCGAACTGGAAAGCTATTCCCCGGCGGGCGAAAATCTCGTCGTGACCGTAGAGAAAGAAAATTTTGTTGAGAAAGTCCGGGAGTACGCGGAGTATTTCGACATTGACGAACACATCGAAATGTGGGTCGAAGCAAGGAGCAACGGCGTGGCTGGTGTGCCGAAGAGTACCCGGGAACTCGTCGAGGATGCAGAGAGAATCAAGGAAATGCTTTTGCAGCTGGCGGACGCACTTCACGAAATCGAGGTCAACGAGAGCGTGAGGGAGCGGGCCTGCGGCATCGTAGAGCAGTTTGACAATCTGCTGCACCGAAAAGGCATAAAGATTCCCTGCGCAGACGAGGACGAGGAGAACCAGCGCAATGAAGACCCCGACAACGAGGCGGCACTCTACGGCGCGGAATACTGGAATCTCGTAAACTACACCGAGACGGTGCTTTGGGGTCTGCTGAAAGATTCCAAGGAAAAGGCAGGGGAGGAATGACCTTGGAAAGCAAAGCATGGGTACATATTCCTACCGATGTTGTTTACAAGCTGAAAGGGATCTGCGCCAAGCACACTTTGCACAATCGAAGGTGCGATGGCTGCCCGCTGGAAGAGCCATGCCGTTATAAAAGCGACCCAAGCAAAAGTGACGAGGAAAATCGCCGCATTTTTGAAACGGGTCTGGCGGCCAAGTTGGCCGAAATCGAGCAAAAGGAAAAAATGAACGGAGGTGGACGGTAATGCTGACGCTCCCGATCAAAAGAAAATGGTTCGATATGATTTGCACAGGAAAAAAGCGCGAGGAATACCGCGAGCCTACGGACTACTGGAAAGAGAGACTTTTCCGGGCTCGCGGTAGAGCGCCCGAAAAAGAGATGCAGGACCCGTTCCATCTGAAAATGTTCCCTATTCAAATCCGTGCAGGTTATCAGCCGGATAGCCCTACGGCGTGTCTCATGGTGACAATTCAATTCGGAAAGTACGGTGTGCCAGAATGGGGCGCTGACCCGGACAAAGAGTATATCATTATCAGAATCCTAAGCGTCGAAGACATTCGTAATTGGAAAGGACCAGAAAGCAAAAAGAAATGCAAGTAGAGGACTACATGGCGAGAGCACCGACGTTTGCGGTGTATGACGGTTTCTGTAAAACCAAGAGCGTAATGGACCAGCACAGCAGGATATTGGTGTCGGTTTCGGGCGGCTCGGACAGCGATGACATGGTCGATGTCGTGGAGCATCTGAAGCCCGGGAGCGGCTGTGAGGTTGACTATGTGTGGTTCAATACGGGAATAGAGATGGATGCGACCAAGGCACACATCCGCTATCTGAAAGGCCGGTACGGAATCGAGATACACGAGGAATCTGGCAAGAAGAAAGTGGCTGCTGCGGTCCGATCCGTCGGCTATCCGTTTTACAGCAAGCAGTTCTCTGAATATATAGAGCGGCTGCAAAAACACAATTTCAAGTGGGAAGATAAGCCGTTCGACGCCCTCTACGCGGAGTATCCGCAATGCAAAGCGGCGCTTAGGTGGTGGTGTAATAGCTGGAAAGACGAGCCGCACAGGCCGTTGCAGACGGAAATCGCGTCGGCGGCCCACTTGAAAGAGTTTATGGTGCTGAATCCGCCCACGTTCAGCATATCGAAAAAATGCTGCGACTTGGCGAAGAAAAGCGCCGGAGACTTGGCAAGGAAAAAGTACGCGGCGGGCATCCAGTTTATAGGGGTCAGAAAGGCCGAAGGGGGGGCTCGCTCCACAAATTACAAAAGCTGCATGACCGACGGACGGCACGGATTGCAGCATTTTCCGCTGTTTTGGTGGAAAAGCGAGGACAAGGCGCTGTTCGAGAAATGCTACGGAATCCGGCACAGCGAAGCCTACACGCTATATGGGTGTAGGCGGACCGGCTGCGCTGGCTGCCCATTTGCCGGGCGGTTTGAGGACGAATTGCTCATGCTGAACCAGTTCGAGCCGAAGCTGGGCAATGCGGTATCGCACATCTTTGAGCCGTCGTATGAGTACACGCGGGCATACAGAGAGTTTAAGAAGGAGGTTGCTAGACTTGGATGCTGTTGAATATTTGAAAACCTTGGCGCGAATGCACAATAAGCAGGCAGATTGCGCGCATTGCGTTCTGCCGAACGGGTGCGATATTACGAAAGATGCGGGAGAAATCAAAAAGCGGGTCGAAATCGTCGAGAAGTGGGGAAAGAAAAACCCTATCGTGACCCGTCAGATGAAATTTTTAGAGATGTTTCCGCGAGCGGAAATAACAGATGGGGCGCTGTCTTTTTGCCCGAACAGTTTCGACCCGGGTTACAGGGAAGAAAAAAGTTGCAGGAATATCTCCTGCGGCGAATGCCGCGAAGAATATTGGTCTGAGGAGGTGGAGTGATGGACTTGGCTATTCTGTGTGCTGCGCTGATTCAGACGGCAGCCTGCGTGTTGTGCATGGCGCTGGGCTATCAGATAGGGTTCCGCGAGGGTGAGCAAATCGAGCACGAAAAGCACACCGAGGATGACGGTCCCATCGAAATGGAACATCGTCATGGAGAGTAGGAGGGAGCGAGATGACTGCACCATGTTATGGCTGTGCGTACAGACAGGCAGGGTGTCACAGCGTATGCGAACGGTACATCAGCTGGAAGAAAGAACTCGAAGCCGAAAAGGCGTACAGCAAGCAATTTGCGCCGATAGATGCAATGAACTTGACGCATGAGCAGGAAAAGAAGAACCGCCAAAAGCGGTACAAGGGAGGAAATCAGTAGGGAATATGTCGGATGAAATGGTGTTGGCTATGTGTGTGGGCGGCTTTTTGGGCTTTGGGCTGGGGATGATGCTGTTTGCCTTGGTGATGCGCCCGGCAGATGAAGCGGGCAGGAAAAGCGATGCCGAGAGGATCCGCCGCCTAGAGGGAGAACTGCAAGCGACCAGCGCGAAGTACCGGGAAATGGCGAACATGATGGCCTACTGGCGCTCTCGCTGCATAGCGTATGAGAAAATGCTGGTCGAAAGGTCGAGAAAGGCAGGTGCCGAGAAATAGAGAAGCCGAAGAAAAGTGTCCTGGCGGACAGAGGATTCCCGAACTGCCGGCACATACGGCAGGGAAGCGACCAGCGGCTTTACTGCAAGCGCACGGGAAAAGAGGTCTCCGCCGAGACATGCAGAAATTGCGGATGCAAGTGCAAAAATGGATAAAAATAGCCGCCCGATTCGTCGGGCGGCTATTGCTATGTCACGGCTTCGTAGAAGCGTTCTTAGGGGGCTTTGTGGCCTTATATATAAACTTATTCGTTAGGCCGTTCTTGAAGCTGATGGATGCTACATGACCGTCTACGACAACGATGTGGTCTATCACAGAACACAGGAAGTCTTGTAGCATTTTCGGCTCGAAAGTATCGACCATCTTGCGGAAGTCGAGAGAGCGCTTCTGATTCAAGCTGTTTGTGAGATAGAAGTAGGTGGCTTTTTCCAAAAAATCGCTGCTGGCTGGGGCAAGGCCGAGACGGGAATTTACCTCGGCGCGGCGCTCGGCAATGTTGTCCAGCATGGCTTTGAGTTCGTTCCGCTTCAGAACGTAGTCTTTTTCCGGCATGGATTCCTCGCTGTACAAATACAGCTGCTCGATGCGCTCCAGCGCGCGCTCGTATTTCTTTTGGTCGCGGTCCAGCAATTCCAGTTCGGACGCGCTTTGCGCGGCAATCTCCGGGCTGGGTTGCAACATGACATCCTCACCGCTGCCGTAGAGAATCGTGTTATAGGTGTCGAGCAAACCCTGCTGCTCGATGCCCGCGACGTTGTCAAAGAATTTCCCACGGAGCAGCATCCGTTCCAAATCTCGCGGCTTTTGGCTGTCGGTGAGCGCCCGCTGGGCCCGCACAAGGTTTGCAATGTAGTTGAACACGAAAGGCCCGAGGTATACGTCGCTGTAAACGCCGTTTGTGCATCCTGACTTGCTCGTGTGAGAGGTGCAGTAGTAGCGCGACGGCCGGTATCCGTCAGACCGCGCCCGGTCAAGTCCGCCGCCCATCGTGTGGCCGCACTGGCCGCACCGCAGCAGCTTGGAGAAGATGTGCGTGTACTTTACGTTTGAGCGCAGCTGCGCGACGGAACGGGTGGAATTTTCGTCGAGAATTTTGTTCACACGGTCCCATTGCTCCTTGTCGATGATACCGGGGTGGTTGTCCTCGTGGATGATCTGCTCCTCCACGGGCTTGATGCGCCCGGTCTGCGTTTTGTAGTTGTACCGATAGGTTCCCTTGTAGAACGGGTTCCGCAGGATTCCTTTTACGGTTGTACCCGTCCACTCGCCGCCGCGCGCCGACTTGATGTTCTCGCGGTTCAGCTTGTCGGACAGCTTCATGGTGCTGTGGATTTTCTCGTACTGGTCGTAGATATAGCGCACCACAACGGCGGTATCCTCGTCGATGACGGGGTATTTGCCCTTGGCATCCCATTTGTAGCCTAACGGGATAGGAGCGCCATTCCAAAGGCCCTTGTTGGCGCGGGAGTACATGATGGACGTGACACGCTCGGCGGTCAGCTTGCGCTCGAGTTCGGCGAATACGAGGATGATGCGCAACATGGCTTCGCCGATGGCGCTGGACGTGTCGAATTGCTCGTTCTTGGAGACGAACGTGCAGTTGAATTTCTTCAACTCCTCATACATGGCGGCAAAGTCAAGAAGATTGCGGCTGATGCGGTCAATTTTCCAAACGCAGAGGTGAGAAAATTCCTTGGCGCGGATCCGGCGCATCATGTCTTGGTACGCCGGGCGGTCCGTATTTTTGCCGGAGTAGCCAGCGTCCTCGAAAATGGCGTAGTCATCAATGCCGAGAGCGTATTTCGCGTAGTTTATCAGTTCGTTGCGCTGGAATGGTAGAGAATCCTTGTCGATTTGGTAGTGGGTAGAAACTCGGATATAGAGAGCGGCTTTTTTCGTCTGGTTCTTTTGCATGATGAAGCCCTCCCCTTAGTCCGAATACGGCAGGTAAATTATACGGCGCCGGATTCGTTGTCTTGGTTAAGGGCTTCCAGCAGGGCGCGGTCGTGCGGAGTCATATATTTCCGCAGCAGCGCCCACAGGACGGCACGGTCATCTTCGCTCACCTTGGAGAATGCGTTCAGCAGAATGATTTCCTCGGGGTCGCCGGATTTCTTCGGAGGGGCCAGCACGGGGTCGATGCCTACGAGGTAGTCGGCAGAAACTCCGAGAGCCTTGGCAATCTGCTGAATGCTGTACACGGTGGGCTGCCTGTCGCCAGCAAGGTAGCGAGAAATCGCACCGGAGGACAGGCCCGTTAGAGAAGCCAGCTGTACGGCGTTCATTCCGCGCTCATCCATAGCATGCGCCAGGATTTGGTCGAAGTGGAAATTTTCTTCAATGTTGTTTATCATGGACAAAGCCTCCTTTATATGTAATAGAATACCTAAAATTTTGCGATATGTAAATAAATATTGCCAAACGTCAATATTTCCATTGACATTTGACAGTTGGCAAGTTATAATAAACTTAACCTAAAAAACAAGGTGGTGAGACGATGAACGAGACGCTATTCCGTATCCATTTGGTTGCAAAGGGGCTGAAAATCAGCGACATTGAGCGTGATTTGGATATACCGCGGGCATCTATCAACAAGTGGCTGAAAAACGAGACAGGAATCCAGTTGAACAAGGCGGTCCAGATTGCGAACTACACGGGTATGGACATGGCACAGTTCAACGCTATTTTTTGCGACCAAAAGTTGACAGATGGAAACTTTGCTGGTGATTCTTTCCACTACGAACTTATTTTACCGAGAAATGGGGGTGAATTAAATGGGAGCAGCTGCAACTAAAGCGGTAGGTAATGTGTACTACGAGGCGAGGAAAAAGGCCGCAATGTACAACGACAGGCTATCCAGCAGAGAGGGGGCAGCGGAAGCCCTTGGAATTTCGCCCTCGACCCTCGCGGATTATGAACTGGGACTGACAAAATTTGTGCCGGTTGAGAACGTCATCCGCATGGCTGATGTCTACAATGCCCCTCAGCTGAAACCGCATTACTGCAAGAACGTCTGCCCGATAGGCTGCGAGATGCCCGTCGCCACAGAGGAAACAAGCATTGAGCTTGCAACCCTGCGGATGCTGAAAGCGCTCGACGAGGGCAAAATCGACGAGGTAAAAGACCGCTTGGTCGAAATTGCATCTGATGGCGTGATTGACGACGACGAGAAAGCCGATTTCAAGAAAATTATGGGCTTTCTCGATAAGCTGTCACATTCCATCTCGGAGATCCGCATCATCGCGGAGAAATGCGAGCGGTGAGAGCAATGACCCGAGAAGAAAAAGTTATGAAGTTGTTGCAAGAGGAGTTCGGCATCCACAATGAGCATGAACTTGACCTTGCGATTGCAAATATGGAAAAAGTCAACATAAGTGTGTTTGTAAAGGAGGTTCCCCATGCAGGCTAAAAAGAAGCGCCGCAACAGCGGCGCACGGACAGTTCTTTATACGCTGGCTATTGGAATTTGGTATTACCGCTGGTACATCCTCGCGGTCTTGTTGGGCGCGTTCTTCACGCCTATGGCCGTCAAGGCCGCCTACGCGGCCCGGGGGTACAGGGCAATCGGCGGCGAGGTTCTGTTGATTCCGCTGTTCGTCCTGCTGGTAAAGCTGGTGTCGCTGGTAAAGCAGCTTTTTGAGATGCTGGCCGAGTGCGTGGACGAGGAAAGCGAGGAGCAGGATGTGTGAGTATTGCCATACCTACCCGCACATGCCGGGTTGCCCAAACGCGCCTGAACCCGAAGTGGTTGGCACTTGTGCATGGTGCGAGGAAGACATCATTACCGGCGAAGCCTATGCCGAAATCAACGGAAAGATGTATCACGCGGATTGCATCGAAGATATGAGCGCCGGGAAGCTGGCAGAGCTTTTCGACTTTGAGATTAAGGAGAACGCCTATGGCTGAATTCGTAGACCAAATCCCGCAGCAGCCGGGTTTGGCATTTGAGGAAAAGACCCACCAGTACATTTTGAACGGAACGCAGGTGCTGCCCAGCGTCACAACGCTGATGAAACCGCTGTCGGATACACTGTATGCAGGAATCCGGCCGGAGACGCTGCAAGCGGCAGCCGAGCGAGGAACGGAAGTCCACAGCACCATTGAGGACTATGTGACCCTCGGCATCACGGATATTTCCGAAGCCCGCAGGGGTTATTTCGAGGCTTTCCTGCGGTGGATGAAAGACTACAACGTGCAGCCACTCTCGGTTGAACACAGGGCCTATCACCCGGCGCTTGGGTATGCCGGTACGCTGGATATGCTGTGTACGCTGTCCAAGAGCGACACCGATCCGCAGGTGCTTACGCTGGTCGATTTCAAGACGAGCGCAACCGTCAATAAGATGCTGACAGGGGTACAGTTGGAAGCCTACGAGCAGATGCTTGCGGCCACGGGATTGCAGGTGGAGCAAAAGGCCATCGTGCATCTGCAAGCTGACGGCAGGTATCAGATGCCGGTGTACAGGAAAAACGACGCTGAATCGTGGCGGGTCTTTATGGCCTGCCTGACGATACATAACCACAAGCAGAAATACAAGTAAGGAGGATACCATGAACACAGCAGTCAAAGAAAACGTCGTGGCGGTCATCCCGCCGCGCCGCAAGCCCCAAGAAGCCGCCGCGCCGGCAGCCGAGGAAAAAATTCTCGAAGCCGGGTCTAAGGACATCACCGGCAAGGTGGGCAGCATCATCATCGAGACCGAAGCGGATTACGGCGAAGCGGCCGAGTACGGCAAGCGGGTGAAAGCCCAAATCAAAGCGGTCAAGGATTACTGGAAGCCGCTGAAAGAGAACGCCGCCAAGGCGCACAAAGAAATCTGCGCCCGGGAAAAGGAAATGCTCGCCCCCTTGCAGGAAGCCGAAAGCACCTTGAAAGGCGCTATGAGCAGCTACCTCATGGAGCAGGAAAAGAAGCGGTTGGAGCAGGAGGAGCGGATGCGCCGCCTGCAGGAAGCCGAAGCCGAGCGCCTTTTGAACGAGGCGGTCGAATCTGAGCGCAACGGTGACGCAGAGGAAGCGGCGGCCCGCATGGAGTACGCAGAAACCCTTGCTACTGCGTCCACCGTCGTGCAGGGCAAGCCTGCGCCGAAAGTTTCCGGCGTGTCAGCCAGCACTGATTGGGAAATCGAGAGCATCGACGTGAGCAAGGTTCCTACCGAGGTCGCGGGTGTCATCATCCGCCCGGTCGATGAAGCCGCCGTCAAGCGCCTTATCCGCATGAGCAAGGGCTCGGTTCAGATTCCCGGTGTGGTTTACAAGAAAACCACGAAAATTTCGCTCGGGAGGTCGTAAGCCATGAAAAGTGAAATGACAAAAAATGAGCGGAGCGCTCTCGTGGCAAGCTACGATGTCAACGGTGTCCATGTGGACATTGACATTGATTTTGTAAAAAGCTACCTTGTGCGCGGCAACGCGGAAAACATCACGGACCAAGAGCTGGTGTTCTTTCTCAATACCTGCAAGTCGCAGAAACTCAACCCACTTGTGCAGGGGGAGGTCTATCTTATCAAGTTCGGCACGACACCGGCGCAGATGGTTGTCGGCAAGGACGCTTATCTCCGCAGGGCTTACGATAACCCGAACTACCTCGATAGCGAGGACGGTATCATCATCAAGCGTGGCGAGGAAATCATCTCTAAGCCCGGCTGCTGCCTGTATCCCGGGGAAACGCTGGTCGGTGGCTGGTGCAGAATCCACTACATCCGCAACGAGAAAGAGCGCGATGCCTATGTGGAGGTCTCGCTGGCCGAGTACAGCAGCGGCAAAGCGAACTGGTCGTCCAAGCCCAGCACGATGATTAACAAGGTCGCCATCAGCCAGTGTCTCCGCAAAGCGTTCCCGAAAGACTACGAGGGAACGTATTCCGAGGACGAGATGGTTGCATCCGGCGCTGTTCCCGCAAACTTCCGCGAGATGCCGCAGGGCGGGCAGGTGAGCGATGAAGCACAGTCCGGGCCCGAGAACGGCGACTCCTCTGCATCGGACGTTATCAGCAGCGAGCAGCGGAAGAATCTGTTGAACAAAATCATCCAAGGCGTGGGCCGTAGCAAGGCCGAGGTCATCATCAAGAAGATCTGCGCCAATTTCGGATTTGAGAGTACGCACAGCATCACCGTGGGTTCGCTGGATGCCGTTGAAAAATTGGCCGCAGTGGAGATTCAGAAAGAACTCGCCAAAACGGAAGAAACCGTCATTGATGCCGAAGTGGTAGAAAGCTGACGGAGAATCCGTGAAAGCGAGGTGATGAATTTTGGCATGGATAAGCGTCCACGAGCAGGTGATGGGCGGGAAGCTGCATCGCTTTGCAAAGCGGGCAGGGTGCTCCAAAAAAGAAGCCCTCGGCATACTGGTCGGTATGTGGTTGTGGGGCATCAATAATGCCGACGCGGTCGGCCGGCTGGATGAAATGGACAAGTCCGACGTTGCCGATGCGATTTCCTCGGGGCTTAGCGAGGGGCTTGTGCCGTCGAAAATCGTGGACGCCATGCTTGACATCGGATTTCTCGACATGGACGGCGACACCCTGTACATCCATGATTGGGAAATCTGGCAAAAGCAGTGGTACGATTTTCAGACCAAGAAGCGCAAGGACGCAGACCGCAAGCGCGTCGAGCGCCATAGAAAGCGCTTTGAGGAAGAAGCCCTCGCAAATGGGCAGGAACGACAGGCGGGCGGAGACAAGAAAGAGTTTGCCCCTCATGTGCATTTGACCCAGCAGCAGTTCGATTCGCTGGCTGAGGAATACGGCACTATGGCGGCTAACAAGTTCGTCTATGTGCTGGACGAGTACAAAGGCCGCACGAACAAGGTGTACCACGACGATTACAGCGCCATCCTCAAATGGGTGGTCGAAAAAGTAAGCAAGGAAGACCCCGCTGCAATTCAGAAAAAGCAGGTTGGCGGTTCTAAATTCAGCATCCCGGAGGTGGAATTTTGAAAATTAGCGTGGATGACAAGGCTGACCGCGACGCATTGGCGGCCATCCTTGCGCGAAACGGGTACATCGTAAAGATGACCCGGTACAAGAAAACGGCAAAGTCGAACGCCTACTACTGGTGGGTCGAGTACAAGGAGGCTTCCAAGGATGAATCCCTTGACGCGAATTAGCTTTGAGGTCCCCGGCGAGCCGGTTGCCAAGGAGCGCCCGAGGACGAACATGGCGACAGGGGTAGTGTACACGCCCGCCAAGACGAAGAACTACGAGGAAACCGTCAAGTGGTGCTATCAGATGGCAGCCCACGGCGCGAGATTCCCGGACAACGAGCCGCTGTCCATGCTGGTTGTGGCCTATCGGCCCATCCCCAAGAGCGCGAGCGCGAAGAAAAAGAGCCTGATGCGCGCAGGAGCGGAGCGGCCGATAACCAAGCCGGATTGGGATAACGTGGGCAAAATCGTCTCGGACGCGCTGAACGGCATTGCGTACAGGGATGATTCCCAAATCGTGGATGCCCGCGTGGTGAAGCGATATTCGGATAACCCGATGGTGAAAGTATCGGTTTGGCTGACAAACGATACCGATACCAGCAGATGGGTCAATGGCTAAATTTGGAATGAATTCAACTTTTTCACCGCGAAAAGTTGGGTTCATTTCGTGGAATAGGCCCTTTTTCGTTAAATACAAAACCGAAATAAAGGAGAATTTGCAATATGTGTAAAGAAAACTGTACCGAAATCAACCTCAGCAGCAGCGTGTTCAACGAGATGCGTGACAACTTCGACGCGATTCTGAAAAAGGCCCTCGGCAACATCGTCAAGGGCAAGTCCGGGCAGGCGGACATCAACCTCAAGCTGACGATCAGCGCGACCGGCGAGAACGAGGGTCAGCTGAAACCGAAGTTCAAGCATCAAGTGTCTAGCGTTATGGCCATCAAGGAGCGGGAAAGCGGCATGGTGAATCCGAACGCCGAGATGGTCTACGACGAGGAGGAGGGCGAATACGTCCTGCGCCCGGTAAAGAGCGCACAGACCACGTTGTTCGACACCGAGGAAAAGGACAACGAGCAGCCTGGCAGCCCGGAAAGCGCACCCTCCGCGCCCGTGGCTATGCTGGGTGACGGCTCGGAAGAATCCAAGCAGGGCCACGAGAACGATGCCTACAATGTCAAGTTCGGCCCGTTCGATGCCGACGACTACGACATCCAAGCGAGAAAGGCC
This sequence comes from Gemmiger formicilis, assembly GCF_024462815.1. Lineage (GTDB taxonomy): Bacteria > Bacillota > Clostridia > Oscillospirales > Ruminococcaceae > Gemmiger. The sequence continues at coordinate 440,131 of NZ_JANGCG010000001.1, read as the reverse complement.
ATCGTTGACCTGTTGCAAGGCTACGGTGCAAAGTATGAAATCACGGACGGCGGCCGGTTTGTCGAGTGTACCATCTCGGCAATGCACATCGAGGACATCAAGGAGCAGGCTGAAAGCTGGGTCTGCGGTGTCGAGCGCGTACCCACCGAAGAAAAGGCCGCCACGGCGGGCAAGGATGACGACGCGGTGGATGCCGAATTCCACGAGGTCGAGGAAAATTCCGAAAATTGTGCCGCCGATAACAACCCCGGCGAGGAAGCAGAGGACAGCGACGAAGCCCCGGAGGAGTAAGCATGCGCAGGAGAGTACCAAAGTGCAAGGAGTGCAGCCACCTGCTGGTGGTGAACAAGAACCCTGCCAAGGGCCGCCCGATGCGAGTGTGCGGTATCATGGATGAAAAGAAAATCTACGGCGAAGCCATGAAGTACAGCCCTTTATGGTGTCCGAAACGCAGAGAGGAGTCTGAAAATGTCGGAACGGAAGATTGAGCGGTCGCACGGTATGACCCCGGCACAGATGGAGTACAGCACCGACGGGGTCTACACCACCTTCACCTTTGAGGATGGCCGAAAGACCGGCATTGAGTCGCAGCAGCCGGAAACCGTCAAGATCATGGTGGACGCAGAAGATGACACTATCAGCCTGTCGCGTGAAAACGGTGGTATGGTGACCGTCCGAATGTACGATGTGCTGGCTGTCGTTCAGATTGCGATTCAGAACTATGACCTGCTGCACAAGCCGATTGTCCGCGAAGAAGCCAAGAAACCGTCGTAAGGCGTGGCCGAGTCCATGCCGCTGAAAAGGGGGATGGACTCATTGAGAGAAGTATCGGAAATCGAAGCGCGCTTGAAACGTCACCGCGACGACAACAGGTACATCGACAATCAGATAGAACGGCTGGAAACTCTTATTCTCCGCATGAAAGGCGTATCCAGCCCGAGCCTGTCCGGGATGCCGCATAACCCGTCATCCGATGTGGACAAAATCGGCCAAATGCTGGAACGCAAGGAAAAGCTAGAAGCCGACATCCGGAAACTGATCGCAGACCGCGACAGAGAGCGCGACGAGCTGCGGAGCATCATCGGGTGCATCCACAAGCCCGACCAGCGTTCCGTCCTTGAAATGCGCTACCTCGACGGCGCAGAGTGGCGGGAGATTGCGGAAATGCTGTTCTCATTCAAGCCGGACTTTGACGATTCCGACGAGAAGTATCTGCGTCGCACGTTCAAGCTGCACCGCGAAGCCATCGACACTTTGAACGCGCGGCTCTCTCAGCAAAGGCCGAATCCGGCGACGGAGATGCAGGAAATCCTGCTGCCGAAGTGGACAAAGCCCACGCCGGACAACGGTATGAAAGCAAAAGAAACAAAAAGCAACAAAGTGGAAGTAAAAGTCATTGAAAGTGAAGCCGTAAAGGTGTAAAGTGGTAGCATCGCAAAATTGACAAAGAAAAGAGCAGCCGACCCGGTTGGGTAGACTGCTCTTTCGCTTTAGAGATGTAAAGCGGGGGGGGGTATAAGAGATTTAGAATGTTCTCGGTAGATGTTGAGAATGCGGTCACACTGGGAGAGGAAAACGGATAAGTTGTCGCCGGCGGCCAAATCGCTGACACGCAGCTTGATATACAGCATCGAGTAGGAAAGCGGATGCCCGTCACGCCCAAGCGGTGAGAACATTTCCAATATCTGCTCGGGAGACAGCGCCCCGCCGAGTTTGCTGGACAGGTTTGCATAGGAGACGAAAAGGCCGATGTCGTGGTCAAGGCTTTGAATCTGATAAAGCCAAGCCCCATTGATGGACACGTCCATAGAAGCGTAAATCATGCCACGGCCGTAGTGGATAGGCAGCCCACAGCCAAGCGCGTAGTTTACCAGCTTCTCCGTGCAGGCGGCAAGATCCGGCCGAACCTCATTGCATTTTGCGAGAAGTGACGTTGCATCCCATTCCTTGTAGGAGCGCGCCGCCTTAGTTGCCTGCGAAGCCCTGTTCCCGATGAAGCGGGTAGTGCAAAGGCCCTCGTAAGCGTTGACCTCTACGCCGCATACGGTAATGTCGGGAATCTTCCTGTCGAGGAAAGCCAGCATCTCGGCCAGTTCGCCGTTGATTTTGTCGGCGGCCACGACCATCGTGTAGGTTTCCTCGCGCAGATGGGTGAGAACGGTATCCCAAAACGAATCGGTGTCGTACTCAGCCAAAATCTCCGCGCCGTTGTTCTGCCGGAATCCGTTCTGCAACAGGCTCTTGTTCCACAGGCGAGCAAAGGTGGCGTAGTTGATAAGTTGCGCGACCACAAGGCGGTGAATCTCCGGGTTCACAGAGCGCTTGACCTCGACGAGAACAGGCAGCCCGCTATCATCGACGAACAGCACGTCGAGCCACATCGAAGCGCTGTCATCGGCGGATTTCCGCAAGCCTATTTCGCGGCCAATAAGGAAAAGCCGCCGCCCGGCGGAAATGTCCTCGGCGCTGTAAAGTTCGTGGAGAAGTAAATCGGGGTTTTCGGCAATGAGCGCTTGCAATTTGTCCTCGGTATCGAAGAAGCTGTAAGACACAGGAGAGACGCTATTGCCATCCATGCGGTAGAGTTTTTCGTCCATGATGAAATCTCCTATCGAAAGTGTTTCACGGTAATTCTATCGTAGGGAATTTGTGTCAGTATGTCAAGGAGTGAGGAAGCAATATGTCACAGAGAATACACGAACGCCCACCCACCGGAGGTGGGGAGAGGGCGGCGACAGCCGCCCGCAGGGCGTAAAGACGCGCGAAAGCAGCGCAAAGTGACACATCGCAAGACCCCGGTACGCCGCAGGAAAGCCCCGGCAGACGCCCGAGAGCCTGTTTTGCAAAAGCGCGATAAAACGTTGAACAGGAGCAGGGCAGGGAGAAATGAGCGGGAAATGAGCGCGCCGCGATTCTCTCGCATTTGTCACACCAAAAAACGCGCGACCCCGGCTGAGATTTTCAGAGCGGTAAAACTGGCGAAAAAACAGCGTAGAGAAGTCAAAAATCATTGACTTAGAGTACGTAAAAAGTTATAATGATAATACAGAAACTTGACAGTTGGAAAGTTTTCTGCTAAAATTGCCAGAAAGAGAGCGATGGAAATGAAGAAGTCCGATATGGTTCGCCAGTACGTCGCAAGTGCGCAGTACAAAGAAGCGTTGCGAATCGCAAAGGATTTTCGGCTGGGAATCACTAAGCAGCAGGCCGACACCATGAAGCGCGATTATGAGTGCATGGTACACGGTCGGTTCTATGAATCCCTCGGCTACAATCTGAACGACGAGATCCGCAAGGGTGTCGATACGGTCAAGAAGCTGTACGGGGAGGTGAAGAACGATGCCGCCTAAGATTTTCACCAGCCGCTACTCAAACCCGGAACTTGCCGGTGATAAGTACACGGTGGTCGGGGTAACGCGCACTCCTCCTAAATTCCCCTTGAAGTATCAGCTGCAAGGCAACATTGCGGAGATTGCGCCCCCGGGCTGGCTGTTCAGCGAGACAAACGTGGAACGGTTCAGAACACCGTACTTCCGTTACCTCGACAAGACGGGCCCGTTCCAAATCAAGCGGATTTTGGAGAACTATCTGTCCTACGGCAAAGATGTTGTCCTGTGCTGCTATGAGGACGTTCGCGTTCCCGGTGAATGGTGTCACAGAACAGTGTTCGCCGAATGGTGGAAGTTGCAAACCGGGCAAGAGATTTGCGAGTTATTCAACCCGCAAGAACCCAAGCTGCCCGCCGCTGTGCAGAAACGCATCAAGGCCGAGCAGGAAGCCGCAGAGAGGGCCAAACAACCCGAGCAATTATCATTCTTCTAAGGCTCCCCGGTGGGCTGTATGAAGCGCTTAGACCGATTACAGCCCACTTTATATCCGAACATGGTGTACAGTAGCACGCTGCGTATCCAATGCAGAGGCCGCGCCCAAGCCGCGTGTTCGGTCCATATAGAGAGTCACACGATTGTGTGGCTCTTTTTTGTTGCCCATTTTTTGAGGAAAGAGGTTCGATGCAATGGCGTTCTTTAGAGACCCCGGCGAGATGTTCCTCGGCTGTCTCGGCACAGCGGAGCAGCGTTTTCTCGTCACTCTGATTCAGACGGCAGCCAAGTCGGGCTACACGAGGTTTGTTGAGCCGTGCGCCGGTACATTCGCAATGGCAAACCTTGCGGTGCGGAACGGCTTTAAGCCCGAGCAAATCGAGACGAGCGACGTGTCCATGATGACATCGGTGCTGGGGTATGCGATTACCGACCAGTCGCTTGCGCCGCTGGAAATCCACGCGCAGGGATTCAGCGACGAGGAACTGCTCGACCCGGCCACGGCGCTGTATGCGCAGATGTATCTCCGCACGTCTAAGAGCGCGGGTGCCGAGTATTTCCACAATATGCTTGTGGATTTGAAGTACCGCAGGGCGGAGCATATCGCCAGCATACAGAAGCAGATCGACGCGACAAGGGAACTGCTGCACGGCATGAGTTATCGTCCGCTCGATATGTGGGACCACTTGCGCGAGGTTCTTGACGACCCGCATGCGCTGGTTATTGCCAACCCGCCTACATACTTTTCGGGGTATGAGAAGTTCTACGACACGCAGGGCAAGATGACGTGGAAAGAGCCGCCGTATCAGATGTTCGACCCGGCGACGGGCCACCAGCAGCTGTACGACCTGTGCATGAATTCCGAGGCGCTTGTGGTGTGTTACCAAGAGAAGCGCACAGGGGAAGCCGTCGGGCATACCATATTTGCCCGGGCCGGTACCCGCGCCGACCTCAACAGCTACATCACCACGAACCGCGAGGAAGAAGCCGTAGCGCTGGCCCACGGTAAGAAAATTAAGCGCCCGTCGGAAAGCAAGCTGGAACCGTTGGAGTGCAGCATGCTCCCGCGCGACTATGAAATCCGCGAGGACAGCAAAATCCGCGTCATTCAGATAAAGGCAGCCGAAGCGCAGTATTACCGTGAACTGTGGACGCACAACTTCGTCGGCTCGTCTGCAACGTGGAACAGGGCTGTCCTCATTGACGGCTACATTGCCGCAGTATTCGGCATCTCCAAGATGGCGGCTGACTCGCTGTTTGTCTGGTATGTGATGAAAGTACCGCATAAGACATACAGGCTCGGCCGCCTTTGCTATATGCTGGCGCAGAACAGGGAGTTTTGCGACACCCTGCTTGATGAACTTGACCGCGAAAAGGTGACGAAAATCCGCACGGCCATGATTACCAAGTACCCGGAGAACAAAGAGGTGCGCGGCATTATGAAGCTGTGTTCCCGCGCTGTGGACAAGCAGCAGGGCTACAAGCTGACGTATGAAGCGCCTATCATCAATACCCGCAGCGAGAAAGAAACGCTCACGGAGTGGCTTAGAAAGGAAAAACAATGGCAGGAGAACAGAGTAAAAACTACGAAGTAATCTATGACATGGGTTCGGGCCTTGTTATCGCCAAGGTGAACATCGACTTCGTGAAAGAGCAGGACATCAACGCCCGCATTATGAAGAACGAGATGCAGGACCAGCTGACGCAGAACATCAAGAAGCGCGGCCAGTTGGAGAGCCTGCCATTCCTTGTTCTGTCCAATGGCAGGTTGGAGATTGTCTCCGGGCATCACCGCATCAAGAGCGCCCGCGCCGCCGGCATCAAAGAACTGATTGCCATTATCGACGTGAGCGGCCTGACCCGCTCCCAAATCGCTGCGAAGCAGCTGGCCCACAACGCTATTGCAGGCTTCGATGACGAGTCCACGCTGCGTGAGATTTGCAAGATGATTACCGACGTGGACGACATGCTGGAAAGCTACATCGGCAAGGAAATCATGGAGGAGCCGCTGGAACAGTACGAGAAGCTGGCTTCGCCCGCCGTGCATTTCGACTTCAAGAATGTAACCTTTGCGTTCCTGCCGCATCAGATCGCGGACATGGATGTGCTGGTAAAGGCATTGCAGGGGTCGGAAATCGTCGGCGTGGCATCCTACGATGATTGCCAGAAATTCGTCGAGACGCTTGGCAAGTATCAGCAGTTTACGGACATCCGCAATGTGGGGGCAGCCGTCCACTCCATGATTGAGAATGCCAACGAGCGCATGAACGCCGTCGGCTTCAATGAGGATGAAGAGTGGACGTACCTCACGAAGCTGTTCGGCAGCAATGCGATTCCGGCAGATGCCGCCGATACCATCAAGAGCGCCATCAAGAAAGCGGAAAAGGCTGGCATCGTCAGCAGCAAGAATAGGTGGGAACTTATCGAGCGTCTGTGCGAAGATTACCTGAACGAAAGCAGGTGAGCGCATGGCACCGCCCTCGAAGTATAACAAGGATTATCACGACGATTGGGCGTGGTCGCTTGCGTCAAAAGGTGCGACAGACGAAGAAATAGCCAAAGCAATGCGGATTTCCGTGCGCACGTTCCATCGTTGGAAAAAGGAGTATCCGTCTTTCCTAGAATCCCTGTCCAACGGAAAGGACATGGCCGATGCCAAGGTCGAGAAGATGCTGTATAAGCGCGCTCTCGGCTATGACGTAGAGGAAACGGAACGCATCGTTGATGTGAACCCGGACGGATCCGTGAAGCCTGTTCGTGTGAAAACCACGAAAAAGCACATTGCGCCGGACACGATGGCACAAATGTACTGGCTGAACAACAGACGGCGCGGCGAGTGGGGGCAGCGACAAGAGCCTGTTCCCGCCGCCGAGGATGCCAACAATGTTGTGTTCTACTTGCCGGATAACGGCAGAAACGACGGTGATGGTAATGGCTCAGACGGTAGTTAAGCCCCAGCGCGGGCCGCAGGAAAAGTTCATGTCCTCGGATGCCGACATCATCATCTACGGCGGCGCGGCTGGCGGGGGAAAGACGTTCGCTATCCTCATGGAGCCGCTGCGCCACATCAGAAATAAAAATTTTGGTGCGGTCATTCTCCGTAAGAACGCGGTACAGATAACCGTTGAGGGCGGCCTGTGGGATGAAAGTTTCGAGGTCTACGGCGGCATCAAGGGTGCTGTGCCGAGAAAATCCCCCAAACTGCAATGGGTGTTCAAGAGCGGTGCTCGCGTCAGCTTTCAACACCAAGAGCGCGACGAGGAACTGTTCAAGTGGCAGGGCGCACAGATTGCGTTGCTGGAATTTGACGAGTTGACGCACTTCACCGAGAAAGCGTTTTTCTATCTGCAATCCCGCTGTCGTACAACGTGCGGCGTAAAGCCCTATGTGCGGGCGACGTGCAACCCGGACGCTGATAGCTGGGTTGCCAACTTCATCTCGTGGTGGATAGACAAAGAGACGGGCTACCCGATACAGGAGCGGTCCGGCGTTGTCCGATACTTCATCCGCCACAGCGAGAAAATCGAATGGGGCGACAGCAGGGAAGAACTGTACGAGAAATTCGACCTGCGGACGGATAAAGAGCGCGTCGGCGTGAAAAGCTGCACGTTTATTGCGTCGAACATCGAGGATAATCAAATACTGCTGGAGAAAGACCCGGCGTACATGGCGAACTTGAAGTCACTGGCCTTGATTGACCGCGAACGTCTGCTGAAAGGCAACTGGAAAATCAAGCCCGCCGCCGGTCTGTACTTCAAGCGGAGTCAAATCGGCGCGTTCTTGGAGCAGATCCCGGACGATGTCGTTACTTGGTGTCGTTGCTGGGACCTTGCCGCCACCGAAAGCGGCGAGAATGGTTCTGAACCAGCTGCTACCGCTGGTGTCCTCATGGGCAAGCGGCGCAATGGCCGCTACCTTATCGCAGACGTGGTAAATGTACGCCTGGCGGCCGCTGATGTCCGCAAGACCATTTACAACACCTGCGTTATGGACAGGTCGCGGTATGGCTATGTCGTGACCCGTCTACCGCAAGACCCCGGGCAGGCGGGCAAGGAACAGGCCGAAAGCTACATGAAGTACCTGTCGGGCTTCCCGGTCGTTGTGAAGCAGGAGACAGGCAGCAAGGAGACCCGCGCAGAACCGTGGGCAGCCCAGTGGCAGTTTGGTATGTTCGACCTCATGCTCGGCCCGTGGAACGACCCATTCGTCAGCCAGCTTGAATCTTTCCCGGAATCAAAGTTCAAGGATATGGTCGATGCTGGAGCTAACGCTTTCTCCGAGATCGAAAGCGGCATCTTCAATTTGGATTCTCTGATTTAGGAGCGGAACACATGGAAAACGAAAGAAACCTGCGCACGTTTGCCCTCGTGCAGCGCGGCAAGGAGATTCTTGAAGAATTGGATGCCCAAAAAGAGGGCAAAAAGCTGCTGCACCGCGACGGCTATGTGAACATGGTTACGAGGTACGGCACGGCCAAGGACAGCTCGGAGCAGTTCGAGTTTATGGCCGAGGGCGCTACGCTGGACAGTAAGCTATGCGCCGCCTACGAGGGCGATGGCCTGTTCGCAAAAATCATCGACGTGCCGGCCGAGGAAGCCGTAAAGCACGGCTACGACATCGGCGTAAACGACGAGGACGTTACAAAGTACCTGCAAGAAAAGAGTGACGAACTCGATGTTGAGGGCAACCTTGCAACCGCGTTGAAGTGGTCGCGGCTGTTCGGCGGCTCTATCATCGTAATGATGGTAGATGACGGAAAAGGACTGGATGAACCACTGAATTGGGATGACGTGCGCAACATCGACGAATTGCTGGTGTATGAGCGCGCCGTCGTTCAGCCGGACTATAACTCGCTGTACAATAACAACCCCGGCGACAGGAAAAGCTACCGCAGGGGTAAGACTGGGCAGCCCGAGTATTTCTATGTGTTCTCGTCGTATGGGTCGTTTACCGTACACGAGAGCCGCTGCTTGGTATTCCGTAATGGCCGTCTGCCGGAGAACTGTACGTCCAATGTGTACCGCTACTGGGGTGCGCCGGAGTACACCCGCATTAAGCGCGCCTTGCAGCAGACGGTGACAGCCCACGGCGACGGTGTCCGTATGCTGGAACGCTCGGTGCAGGCCATCTACAAGATGAAAGGCTTGTCCTCGAAGCTGTCCACGACCAGCGGCGAGGATGACGTGCTAAAGCGCATTGATGCCATCGACATGGCCCGGGGCATTCTGAACAGCATCATCATCGACTCGGACGGCGAGGATTACTCATTCCAGACGTTCCAGTTGAGCGGTGTTAAGGACATCCTCGATGCACAGTGCAATTTGCTTTCGTCGGTGTCGCACATTCCGCAGACGCTTTTGTTCGGCGCAAGCCCGACAGGCGAGAACGCCACGGGCAAGAGCGACATGGAGAACTTCTACAACTATGTTGAGGGAGACCAAAAGCAGAACTTGAAACCGAACCTGCGCCGCCTGCTGGATGCGATTCTGCTGTCCGGCGTGTACCAGCACAAAATCAAGGAGATGCCGGACTACCAAATCACGTTCAATCCGTTGTGGAATATGAACGACGAGCAGCAGGCGAACATCGACAAGATGAAAGCCGACACGAAGCTGGTAACGGCGCAGACGATTCAAACCTACGTCGATATGCAGGCTATCGACCCCGCAGAAGTCCGCGCCGGGTTGCAGAGCAGCGAAGCGCTCGACCCCGAGGATCTGCTGGACAAAGTGGGCAGCGCTGGCGGTGAATCTGACGATTTCGGTTTGGGCGAGGAAAACGCCCCTACAAGCGGCGTAACGCAAAAGAATATAACTTCACCGCTTGGAGTAAATACGCCCTCCACAGAACGCCCCTCGCGTTCTCAGACGCAAGAGGACGAATCCGACGAGCAAAAACCGTTTGCGGCGGCTGTAATCCTCGTGATGCAGCACCACATCTTGGTCGGCTACCGCAAGAACGGCGGTGGCTGGTGCAGCGCTGGCGGCCACATCGAGGAGGGCGAAAGTCCTGCACAGGCCGCTGTGCGTGAAGCTGCCGAGGAGTTTGGCGTGGTCGTCAATAAGCTGGAATTTCTCGGCCCGGGCTATGGGCTGCCTGGAGAGGACAAGCCCATTTACATCTACGTCAGCGACGATTTCTACGGGCTGCCCCATGCGGACGACGTGGAAATGTCGAATGCCGCCCTGTACTCGCTGGATGAAATTCTCCGCTGCGAAGTACCCGGCGGCAACGTGTTCCAGCCGTTCTATGATTCGCTGGTGCGGTATAAGGACGTGATTTTGCCGTACCTTGCGCCGCGCAATGCCGACGCAGAGGGTGATGTGAATGGATAAGGATGCCTACAACGGCGCGCTGAAACAGGCGATGCCCCGGCGTATCCGCGAAGCCAAGACCGTGACCGCTGCTACTGTTCCCAAATACCCGGAGCAGACGCAGCGGGAGTACAAGCGCGTTTCCAACGAATATATGAAGCTGGTGCAGGAGACGTTCAAGGAATATGCACCACGCATAAAGGCTGCCATCCGCAATGAGCAGGAAAGTTCAAAGCGGAACGACAGCCTTTTTGATTTGCAGAGGGCGATTGCCGATACGTTCCAAGAAATGCGAGAGCGCTTGCAGGAAAGGATAGATGCCTTTGACCTGCTGGCACATCTGCGCAAGGTAGGAGAGAACGGCAAAAAGCTGAGTACGAAGCAGTGGAAACGGCTCGTGAAGCGGACGCTTGGTGTCGATCTGCTGGATGACTACTACTCCGGCGCGTTTTTCTCGACGGAACTGGAACAGTGGGTGAATGACGGAGTTTCCTTGATAAAGACGATTCCGCAGGATTCATTGGACGCAATGGAGAACATCGTCATGGACGGCTTCACTGACGGAAAAAGCCTTACCGACATACAGCGAGATATACAGGCGCAGTACGGAATAGACAAGCGCCATGCGGCCTTTATCGCCCGGGATCAGACGGCCAAGTTGAACGCCGCCATCACGGAACGCCAGCAGAAAGACGCTGGTGTGCGCCGCTACAAGTGGTCCACATCGGGCGACGAGCGCGTTCGCTCAGACCACAAAAAGCTGGACGGGCGGGAGTTTTCGTATGATGACCCGCCGGTAGTTGATTCAAGGACAGGGAGACGATGCAATCCCGGGCAGGACTATAACTGCCGCTGTGTCGCCATCCCTGTTTTTGATATAGAAGAACTGAATTTGCCGCTGGGGAGGGGTGATGAAAGTTGACTGTGTGATACGAACTGCAAGGTTCGATGAAAGGAGAGTGACGATCACGAAAGCAATTCGACTTGACAGTATTCCGCTGGACAAAACCTACTACACCGAGGAAGGGTATTTGGTAGACCACCCGATTCTGACCTCATGCGGCATTTTTGAATATGCCAATCCGGACGGCTCGATTCGGCGCGAACTCCGCTTGCCGGAGGAAGTGTTCAATGATAAGTCGCTGGCAAGCTACGAGGGCAAGCCTATCATCGTGACCCATGACGCGGGCGAGGTCAACAAAGACAACGCCCACCGCGAAACCATCGGCACGATTCTTTCCAAGGGGTACAGGGATGGCGACGATGTAAGGGCAAAAATCATCATCCACGACACAAACCGCATGAAACAGAGCGGTTTGCGGGAGTTGAGCCTTGGCTATGCGCTGACGCTGGATGAAACCCCCGGCGTGTACGATGGGCAACCTTACGATGCCATCCAGAGGAATATCGAAATCAACCACCTTGCGCTGGTCGATGCTGCAAGAGCAGGGGAACAGGCCCGCTTGAACATCGACAGCAAGGACCCGAAACCGCTCAAAGGAGGAAAAGCCAAAATGAAGAAAGCTACGAAGCGCGCCGCCCGCAAGGACTGCGCAAGCCCGGAGGAACTGGCAGCTGTGATTCAGCAGTACAACGAGCGCCGCCAGCAGCGTATGCAGGCGGCCGCAGATGACGATGCCGCCGTGCAGACCACCGAGGATGATGACGATGTCAACCCCGCCGTTCCTGCGGTGAGCGACATCATCAAGACCGTTATGGATCGCCGTGACCGCCGCGATTCCGATGGCGACCCCGAAGACATTCAGGGCGCTATGGGCATTATCGCCAATCAGGACGAGGACATCGGCACTCTGCTGGACTGCATCGAGCAGATGCAGGCGCAGAACGATTTCAACGCCGCCCCGGCCCACACCGACGATGACGACACCGCCGAGAACACGGATGACGATGACACCGAGGATACCAATTCCGACGAGGATGACACCGCCACCGAGAACGACGACGATGACGACACCGAGGAAAACGCGGACGACGATGACGAGTGCAACGATGACGAGGACGATGTCGCACAGGCTGGCTCCAAGTCCATGAATGCCGATGCCGCCGACCGCGCGTTCCGCCAGCGCCTTGACGTTGTCCGCGTGGCCGACCGTCTGAACATCGACGGCGTGGAGAATATGTCTCTGCTGGCCGGCAAGAAAGCCGTCATCAAGAAGCTGCGCCCGGATATGCGCCTTGATGGCAAGTCTGCGGCTTATATCAACGCGGTCTATGACATGGCAAAGGCCGAGGTGTCCACCCGCAAGGATACCAACTACCAGCGTCGCCAGATGATGGGCGCTGCTACCAGCCGCAATGACAGCTACGACGGCGTTTCCGGCGCTGAAAAGGCCCGCCAGCGCATGATCGACAAGATGATGAATGGAGGTAACGACTAATGGGTGTCCAGACTTCTTACAATTACGCAATGCCCCGTGGCGTTGCGGGTTCTCTCTATGACCTGTCCGACTACGCCACCGATTCCCGCGTGAACGCTGCGGACAAGGGGCAGCTGCTCTTTGGCATGGGTGTCATCACCGGTGACAGCAAGGGCAGCAACATCCGCATTCCCAAGACCGGCGACACCGCCGCAAAGTTCGAGGGCATCGCTCTGAACAGCTTCACCCAGCAGCACGACCTCGACGGCGCTGTTTCTGTGTCTGTGGGCGCTGCTGTCAGCGTCATGCGCTATGGCCGTGCATGGGGTCGCATCCCGAAATCCGTTACCCCGGAGTTCGGTGACGCGCTCTACCTCATCATCTCCGGCGATGACGCGGGCAAATTCACCAACGCGGCGGGTGACGGTACTACCGTCGCGCTGAAAGGCCGTTTCTGCGGCAGCAAGGGTACCGGCGAGATTGCGCCTGTTGAACTGTACAACCAGGCGCAGGGCTAAAGGAGGTATAAGCCATGAAAAAGAATCAGAAGAATCGGCGCTATGACCGCGCCGACGCTGACGCTCTCCGCGCAAGCAACATTGCCGCGTCTCTGCTCGGCACTTCCGGGAAGCGTTACGACAGTGTCGAGGATGCGAGCGTGTTCTTCGCCCGTGAACTGGACTTCGTGAAGTCTCACGCCTACGACAAGGAGTACCCCGAGTTTACTGCTTTGGGCCTGTTCCCGGTTTCCAACGAGGTCGATCCCGGCGCGGAGTCGATTACTTACTACGCCTACGACAAGACGGGCATCGCAAAAATCATCAGCAACTACGCGACGGACCTGCCGCGCGCTGATGTCAAGGGCGAGCCCCACACCGCACAGGTCAAGAGCGTCGGCGCAAGCTACGGCTACTCCGTGCAGGAAATGCGCGCCAGCCGCATGGCGGGCAAGAACCTTGATGCCCGCAAGGCCGACGCTGCCCGCTACGCTATCGACTACACGCTGAACCGCATTGCGTGGGCCGGCGACGACGAGACGGGCTTGCAGGGTGTTCTCTCCTCCGGCAATGACGTGCCGCTGTACGTCATCCCTGCTGGTGCCAGCGGCAAGACCGACTGGAACAGCAAGACTGCCGAGGAGATCATGGTGGACATCAACGGTATGCAGAAGTACACCGCCCGCATCACCAAGAATGTGGAGCGCCCGGACACCCTCTGTCTGCCCGATGATGTGTTTATCGACATCAGCACCCGCCAGATTCCGAACACTGGCTACACGGTGGCTAAGTTCATCATGGAGAACGCTCCGTACTTGAAGCGCATCGTTCCCGCGTCCGAGCTGGCCGCTGACAGCGACATCAACCCCTACGATGTCAACTGCGCGTTCATGTTCAAGAAAGACCCGGACAAGTTCACGTTCGAGCAGCCCTTGATGTTCTACCAGTACCCGGTTCAGCCGAAGAATCTGGAAATTACCGTTCCGTGCGAAGCCCGCACCGGCGGTATCATGATTTACTTCCCGCTGTCCATGCTGATCGCCAAGGGCGTATAAGAGAGGAGAAGCGCCATGAAAATCATCAACAAGACCGGCAAGGTTGTTGGTATCGGTTCCTTGACCCTGCTGCCCGACGGGAGCGGTGAACTGCCCGTGTCTTTCGGCAACAACCCCATCATTGCGGACATGGTTCGCAACGGTGAGTTGGCTTTCGACACCGAGGATGTCAAGGTGCAGGCGGATGCCGAAGCTGCCAAGGCGGCAAAGCGGCAGGAGGAAGCCCTGGCCGCCGCCGTCAAGGCTGCCGAGGAAGCGCAGAAGAAAGACGATGCCCCTGCGGCTGAAAGCGCAGCAACCACGGTGAACGTGGTAAATGTGGCCCCGTCTGCTGTTCCTGCCAAGAAAGGCAAAAAGGCTGCGGCCACGGAGGACTAAACGATGACAGAGGCACAGCAAGCCGAGATTTTGGAAACCATACGTCTGATTGCCCCGGAGTTCTCCGAGGACGAGAAATGCACCGATGAATTCGTCGGGAAGTTTATCAAGCTGTCTGCGCCCCTTGTGAGCGCCGAGCGGTTCGGTGAGTATTACATCCAAGCGATGGCGTACCTCACGGCCCATAGAATGAAGATGGCAGGGTATGGCGATACAAGCCTTGGTTCTCTTGCGCAGACCGGCCGACTTGCCAGCGTGACAGAGGGCGGCGAGAGTATTTCGTTCGGCTCTACCACAGCATCCTCCGGCGGGGCGAACACTGATGCAGAGTATTTGCTTACCTCTTATGGCGCTCAGTTTTTGGCTCTCAGAAACCTTGCTATCACGCCGATTATGATTCGGCACTGATGAAAGGAAAGGCGACCAATGGCAAACAACATCACAGTTGGGGTAAACCTCACGCCCGAAGCGCGAGCGTATTTTGCCCAGTTGCAGGAGTTGGCAGATAAAAAAGTCTGCGTCGGATTCCAAGTAGGCAAAGATGATTATGAGGATGGAACACCGCTTGTGGAAGTCGCTTTTTGTAACGAGTTCGGTACGCTGAATGAGGACGGTTCGGTTCATTCGCCGAGCCGTCCTTTTATGCGGCAATCCGTAGAGAACCATGTGGACGAGATAACGCAAGCCTGTGGTGCTGCGGCAAAAGCTGTCGGCTCCGGGCAAATGAGCGCCCAACAGGCGTTGTCCTCGATAGGCGATATGCTGGTAGGCGTAACGCAGAATGAGATCCGCGACGGTGAGTTTGAGCCGAACGCACCGTCCACCATCCGCAAGAAAGGCTCGTCAAAGCCGCTGATTGACAGCAGCCATATGCGCCAGTCGGTTCATTTCTTCATCAAGGAGGCTGACGAATAGTGGATATTTTCAAGAGAAAATATAAGCTGCGGCGGTACGCCAAGCAGGAGTTTGTTGGCGGGTACGCCAAGAGCAGCTACACAGAATCGGAAATCAAGCTGGATGTCCAGCCGGCCGGTGATGACGTGGAAGTTACGGCGGAGGGCCGCCGCGCTTACAAAAAGCTGACGGTCTACTGCGATTCGGAACTTCGCGTTGACGACCAGCAGAAAGGCACAAAGGCTGATTTGATTCTCGTGGATGGCGTGTGGTACACCTGCACGTCCTGCCAAAAGTGGAGAAACACGATTCTTGCGCACTGGCAAGCCGGCTTCTCCGCCGTTCCTGAGACAGAAATGCAGAGGTAAACATTGAATACACTTGAAGCGCAAAAGGCCGTCATAGAGCTTCTCTCGCTGGTGTACAGCAAGGCAGCCGTGGTCGTTGGCGGGCAGAACGCACCGATGCCGAGTGTTCCGTATGTCGTTGTTTCGTTTGGGGCTACGACAAAGGCCCCGGGCCAGTCTGCGTTCCTCAACGTCGTGGACGGCAAAGAGGTTCACACGTTCCTTATGCAGTTTACTTGCACGGTAGAATTGGTGACCCTCGGCACACCGCAGGGGGACGGAATGCAGCCGCTCAACACAGCGGTGGCAGACCTCATGCAGCTTGGCTTGTTCCTCAACAGCGAGTATGCAGGGGATTTCATGTACGACAACGACATCGACGTTTCCACGAGCGGAGATTGTCTGCCTATCGTAAATCTGCGGAATGGCGTGTCTGTTCCGTTCCGCGCCCAGCAGATGCTCACAGTCAGCTTTTACCAGACCTTGGAAGATATGGCCTTGATACGCAGCCCCGGCGCTCCGTACACGCAGACGGATAGCGGCGCTGATGCGGGCCTTGCACAAGAAGAAGCCGGGTATTTTACCGGTGCAAAAATCGAATATAAGGAGTGAGAGTTTTGAATTCTTTGAATGTTGAAAACATCGTCGATGTTCAGATCAGCGTCTCCAAGACCGTCGCGTCTGCAACGCGGTTTGGCCATATGCTGATTATCTGCCCCGCACCGAAAACTCCCGGCAGCGCCAGTACGCCCCCGGTCGGTGCATATTCCGCCATGACCGCACTGGAAGAACTGGAAACGGCGGGCTTTACCGATGCTGACCCCGTGTACGGCGCGATGCAGATGGTGCTGAAAGCAAACAAGCTGCCGGACATCGTCTACGTCGCCGTCCAGCAGAACACCAGTTCCGGCGTGGAGAAAATCTCTGAAACGCTCCAGCGCGCGTTGGATTACACCAACGACTTTTGGGGCATCTGCCCGGTGGGCATTTCCAACTCCGATTTGCAGGCGCTCTCGGAAGCCAACGAAGCCGTTACCCTTGGCACGATGCTGTTTGTCGGCACTACGGCCATTGGCGACAAGGTGATTTCCGGCGACCCCGAGCGCACCCGCGTGTTCCATCAGACGCAGGATACCGACTACGCCAACGTGGGCGAAGCCGCCGCCGTCCTCGCGCTGGACCCCGGTTCTGCCACGTTCATGTATCAGAACATCCCTGGGCTGGCGAGTCAGTCTCTTACCCAGAGCGAGATTGTGGCTATGGACAAAATCAACACCGCCTGCTATGTGAATCTGTACGGCAACAACGTCACCTACGGCGGCAAGACGTGCAGCGGCGAGTGGGCCGATGTGGTGCTGTTCAAGGATTGGCTCGTTGACCGTATCCAGCGCAAGGTCGCGGAACTGTTCATCAAGATGGACAAGGTGCCGTTCACCGACACCGGCATTTCGATGATTCAGTCCTGCATGATTTCTGCGCTGGAGGAGGGCCGCTCCGCTGGCGGCATTGCCGATGACGAGGTGCAGGGTGATGTGACTATCCCGGGCTATACCACCGCCGTGCCGCGCGGTTCTTCGCTGGAAGAAGCGAAGCGTCACCAGCGCGTGTTGGAGAACTGCACCTTTGAGGCTCGTTTGGCTGGCGCTATCCACAATGTCGCGGTACGCGGCACGCTGGCTTCGTAAAGGAGATGTGAGCAATGAATAAGACGAAAGTTAAAACCTATGCGTCCGACCGCGTGAAGTGCATCCTCGACAACAGTCACGTCGCCAGCGGCCTGACGAAAGATTCGTTCATCAAGATTACCCCGTCGGGCGGCGGCACATCCTACACCTCTGGCGCTTACGGCGAGGTCGTCCGCAGTATGGACCCCAGCCGCATGTACGAAGTCGAGGTTGTGACCGACTACGGCAGCCCCACGGACGAGTGGCTGATGAACCGCTACAAGCGTGACCGCGACACCTACGACGGGATGTTCGACATGATGATTCGTGACCTCGGCAGTAACCCGCTGTTCAAGGGGCAGGGATGCAGCATTGCCAACATCCCCGAGAACGGGTACAGCAGCACCGCCGCCACGCACACTTGGAAAATCCTTGTTGCCTACGGCGACTACGACACCTAATAGGAGGGCGTTATGCAGCTTAAAAAGCAGTTTCGCCCGGTGCCGTATGAGGTGGCGGGCATCCAGTACCAGATTCATCCGTTCGCGGCTATGGACTCCGTGGCCGTCTGCGGTACGTTGATGGTGCTTTTAGTGCCGGTCTTGCAGTTGTTCGTTCCGGCGATGCAGCAGTACATCGACTCCGTAAAGGGCAAGGACGACGAGGACATCAACTTTGAAAAGGCCGTTGGCAATATCTCTATCGACAACCTCGCCCATGCCATCAACGGCCTGTCGGGCGAAAACCTGCAAAAGCTGTTCACGGATCTGCTGCTGGCCTATGGCAACATCACGTTCGTGGACGATGACGAGGTAGACCGCGAGAAGCGCTACAAGGTGCTGAACCTTGATTACTTCAACGAGATTTTCTGCCAAGACCTCGGGAGCGCCGTGCGCCTCAGCGTCAAGGTGCTGACGGTGAACTTCGGAAATTTTTTCGATGGTCTCGGCATCCCATTTGGCTCTCTCATGGATGCCGTCAAGGAGAAGCATTCGCAGAGTACGGAGAGTTTGACGCAGCCGCTTTCGGCAGCGATTTAGAACTGAAAATGTACGCGCTGATTTCAGCGGGCAAGGCCACGATGTATGAGTTGAAAAACTGCTACACCTTGGATGAAGCACTGAAGCTGTACGCGCTGTACGACATGGCACAGGACATCGAATATCAGCGCAGCAAGCGTCAAGAGGGGGAGTGAGTAGCAAGTGGCAGCGAGCACAATGGTTCTGTCTGACCTCGTCAACGTCGTTCGCTTTATGATTGACAAGGCGAGCCAGGCCGCGACCGATTCGGAAGTCAAGAAAATGCAGGAAACTGCGGAAAAGGGCAGCGAACACAAGATTCACCCGCACCTCGACGAGAAATCGTCCAACGAAGCGCTGAGTGAGTTGGGCAAGCTGAAATCACAGGCTACAAAGCTGCTCTCTTTTATCGGCATCACGGTCAGCTTGACGAAGATGAACCAAATCGTCGAGTCGTTCAGCGAGGTCAACGACAAAATCAAGTATGCGTCGGACGGCCTTGAAGACCAACAGGCGATACAGGACAAGATTTTGCAGTCGGCCAATGAGTGCCGCACCAGCTACGAGGAGTTCGGCACCTATGTTGCGGATCTCTCGTCGCAGAGCAAAGATTTGTTCCCAATCGACGATGCGCGGGAATTTGCAAAGCTGCTCTCGCAGAACGAAACCGTCGCAGGCAAGGCAAGCAATTTGAGCAACGTGCAGACGATGCTCAAAAGCGTGTTCTCCACGGGCAAGGTTTCCAGCACTGTGTTTGCGCAGCTGAAAAAGACGGCCCCGGAAGTCGTAGACGTTCTCTCCGAGGGACTGGGCAAAACCGAAAAGCAGCTGGAATCTATGGCTGCTGGCGGCACGCTCACGGCTAAGAGCGTGAAAGAAGCCTACACGAAAGCGGCAGACTCCATCAGCAAAAAGTACGAGGATACCGCAGCGAGCGTGAGCGACGCGCTGACGATTATCAGCAACCGATTCGGTAAGAAAATTACCGATATGAACGAGAAGTTCAAAATCACAGAAACCGTGGCTAAGGTCATGCTAAAGGGCTTCGGTGCCGTGGAAAAGGTGCTTGGCCTTATCGAATCCGGCCTTGACAAAATCTCGAGTGCCGTAGGTGGCACAGAGAATATGTTGAAGCTGCTGGCGTTGGCCGTCGCGGCCATTTTCACAGCATGGAAAGGGCCTACGATTATCAGCGGCATAAAGAAGATTCTTTCGCTCCTAAACCCGGCTGGCGCAAAAATCGCGCTTATAGCGGGGGCAATCCTCGCGGTGTTCCTGCTGGTCGAGGACTTCGTTTCGTTCTTGCAGGGTAAGGACTCCGTCTTCGCGGATCTGCTTGAGGGCGCCGGCATAGATGCCGACGAAGCCCGAGAAAAAATCTTGGGCTTTTTCAGCGACTTGAAGCAGAAAGCGCAGGATGTCCTAAAAGCCGTAGGCCAATGGTGGGAAGAGAATAAGAGCAAAGTGCAGGCGGTGCTCCAAACGATTTGGAGCGTCGTGCAGCAGGTGTTCAACTTCATCTACCAGCTGGTCGGCAAAGTCGTCGGCAAGTGCAAGGCGTGGTGGTCTGAATACGGAGACTCCGTAGTTGCCGTTGCGATGTGGATTTGGCAGCGGATACAAGCTGCCTTTGAGGGCATCTCGCAGTTCGTGGCCCTTATCATAGCGGGCATGAAGCTGTTTTGGTCGGAATACGGCGATTCCATCGTCGATGCGATTAGTGCGGCC
The DNA here is from genome assembly GCF_024462815.1 of Gemmiger formicilis. GTDB lineage: Bacteria > Bacillota > Clostridia > Oscillospirales > Ruminococcaceae > Gemmiger. Next base: position 420,036 of record NZ_JANGCG010000001.1, on the reverse strand, counting down.
GTAGACCTCGTGATGACTATTTTCGGCGGCCTGTTCGAGTTCATCTCAAAAATCATCAACGGCGATACAGCCGGGGCTTTTGAGTCGCTGAAAGAGACCGTAGACAAGGTCGTGCAGGACATCAACCGCATTTTCCAAGATGCGTTCGGCATCGACATTCTCGGTGCGATTTCGGATTTTGTGGATTCCGCAAAGGGCGTTCTCGGAGATTTGTTCGGCTGGATTACCCAAAACTTCCCGTCGCTGAGCGGTTTGGTAGATGGCGTGTCCAGCTTCTTCGGTGTTGAGCCTACGACGAAAACGAAAACGGCCACGCTCGGGAACACGGTTTCTGCGGGCAAGACCACGAACACGAACAACAATTCGGTGGAGCAGCACGTTCAAAATACGTTCTACTGCACCGACAAGGATATGGCCACTAAGGCCGGGGGAGCAATCAAGACCAGCAGCAAGAACGCTGCGGACGAGCTTGCGAACCAGATGGCCCACACGGGGAGGTGATGTCGCATGGGAGTGAGGGCTTCGTCACCCGCCAGCCTTGGCGGTATAGAGTTTGACTCCGTAAAAACCAAGGATGAACAGCTTAGTGCAGAGGTGCCGGAGTACGCCACGGAAAGCGGCTACACGACAAGCGACGACATCATCGTAAAAGCAACTACGCTGACCGTGACGGCGACCATTGCCAACCGCCCTGTGACGTGGTACGGCCGCCACGGTTCATCCGCAAACCGGGTAGCAGAAGTCACGCGCCAGCTTCGCAAGCTGTTTGTCAGCAGGAAGCTGGTGACCTACATTGCGAACGGCGACACATGGGAGAATATGGCCCTGTCGGGTCTGAAAATCCCGGATGATGCCGAGAGCGGCGATTCTGTGACCGTTGAATTTTCGCTTACCCAAGTAACCGTGACGGAGAAGAAAACGGCCCTTGTGGTCGTATCTTTCCCACGCGGCGGCACCACGAAAACCAACGCGGGCAGCGTATCCACCAAAAAGACCACGAGCAAGACCGCAAGTTCTAAGTCCAGCTCGTCGAGCAGCAGTAGCAGCAAGGGCAGTTCGATAGCCAAGGGAATGCTCAACAGGGTTTCTAAGTTGTTCTAAGGGGGCAGACATGGATTATTACAAAATCATCCTGCCAACCGGGCAGAACGACTACCTTTGCCGCACAATGCTCGACGGTGAGTTGTGTGTGCTGCACCTCTCATACAACAGCACAGGTGACTTTTGGACGATAGGCTTCTGTAACGACGAGGGAGAGCCTATCGTGGACGGTATACGCCTAGTGCCTAACTTTCCATTGAACGTGTGGTACACGTCGTACAGCGTGCCGCAGGGGGCGCTCGTGGTGCTCTCAACGGAGGCCAGAATCACGCGGTATTCTTTCGATGACGGGAGCGCTTCGCTGTGCTATATCCCGACAGGGGAGTTGCTGGAATGAAAAATTTCAAGAGAGCGTACAGGCTCATAGCCGGAACGACCGGCACGATGGGATTTGAAATCGGCGCGCCGGATGTCGTGACGGGAAGATCGCTTCGCATCAACTTCGAGGTGGAGCGCGGTGACAGCGAATCGAACAACACGGCCACCATAAAAATCTACAACCTGTCGCCGCAGTCGCTTGCGGTGCTGGAGCAAATCAACTGCGTCGTGGATTTGCAAGCTGGGTACGACGGCGATATGGCTACTATCATACAGGGAACGGTCAGTCATATTGATTCCGCGCACGAGGGCGCTGATACATGTACGGAAATCAGCATCGTTGACGGCCTTGTGGCGACACGAGATACCAACGTCAGCGTTTCGTACCGTGGCAGTGTGAACGGCAAGAAGATTCTTACCGATGCCGCCGCCAGTATGGGATGTGCGATTCTGTTCAGCCCGAGTTGTACGTTTCCGTCGTTCAAGAATTTCAGCTTCGTGGGAAGCGCGACAACGCTGTTCCATCAGGTGTGTGGCGCAAGCAACACGAACTTTTCCATTCAAAACGGGGTCGTGCAGGTCTGCGCGGCCAATGAGGCCATTACGGCTATGGCCTATGTCCTCAGCGCCGAGACGGGACTTATCGGCTACCCCGAGCGGCTGTATGATAACGCATCCACGTCCAACAGCCAAAATGCCAACACGACGAAAAGAAAAACACAAACCGGGTGGAAGGTCACGTTTTTGATGAACGGCCACATCCAGGCGAACGACTACGTCATGCTTTCGAGTAAGCTGGCGACCGGCGCTTTCCGTGTCTCGAAAATCGACACGAAAGGGGATAGCGAGGGCAGCGGTGAAGATTCTTGGGTGTGCGTCGCTGAATTATTGGAGGTGAAATAATGGCCCAGCGCCTTTTCGACGAGATAAAACGTCTGATAGACGATACTCTGTCCGGGGTACATACGGCTATGCCCGGCACCATCACCTCGGCAAACGGTATGACCGCATCGGTTAAGCCGTCTGTGACCTTTAGGACAGCCGACGGAAAGAGCATGACGTACCCGAGTATTTCGGGCTGCCCCATCGTTTTGCCGATGTCCGCAAATGGCAAGATAGGCGTGGCGTTCCCGGTGTCTGCCGGGGATGCCTGTCTTATTGTCTGCTGCGAAAGCACCCTGTCGCAATGGCAGAGCGGCAATTACACAAGCGGCCTGCGGTTTGGCCTGTCCAATGCAATCTGCGTTCCATGCCTGTTGAAGTCTGCGCCCGCTGCGGTGTCCAAGGCTAAGGCCAAGAACGCGGCAATCCTGTTTTCCGAGGAGAACGAAATCCTCGCAGGAAAGGACGAGATTCACGTCAAATTCAAGGATACGGTCAACGTCAAAATCGACGACGACGGCATCGTTGGAGATGTGAACAAGATTGCCAATGTGTCGGTCAAGGAAGATGAAATTCTCGCAAGTCTGAACGACACCACTAAGGTGTCCATCAAGAAAAACGAGGTCACGGCGGAAGCTGGAGACGAGGACCACAGCGCTGTCATCAAGAACGACGGCGCGACGCTGAAATGCGTGGACGCGCAGGCTACTGTAAGCGAGGATGAAGCGTCCTTGCAGCTGAACGAGGACACAGGCATTAAGATTTCCGAGGGAAACCTGAAAGCAACGGTCGGGGGAAATGCAAAAATCGAACTTACCGAGACATCCGGAGAGGTGTCCGTGGGCGAGAAAAGCATCAAGGTCGGCAGTGGCGCCGCCGGCATCTACTACGACGGCGGCCACTACATCGAAGCCAAGGCCGACGAAACCTACGTCGAGGGTAATTTGCACGTCGGCGGCTCGCTGATTGGAGGGTGACACGATGATAAAGGATCTTGCGCTCGACACCAGCGGCGACCTGTATTTCACCAAGGACGGCGATGTGGTTGTTACCGACAGCCTGCGGCAAGCCATACAAATCAAGCTGCGCTGGTCGCTGGCCGAGTGGAAGTATAACGAGGAGCTCGGTATCCCGTACTTTGAAAAAATACTGGTGAAAAAGCCGAACACGCAGGAAATTGCCAACATCATCCGCTCTGCCCTCATGGAATTTGACGAGGTAAAGAACGTGAAAAGCTGCGTCGTTGAATTTGACGAGGACGAGCGAAAATGCACCTGCCGGTTCACGGTAGAAACCAGTGACGAAATCATCGAAAGTGAGGTGGAGTACACATGAGCGAATACGGCGCGCTGCCCACAGGCTTTAGAAGAAAGCGCCTTGACGAGATTTTCTCCGAACTGTGCGAGTATTTCAAGGGAACTATCGGCGTAGACCCGTCGGAACACCCGCAGTCGTTTTTCGCGGTCATCGTCCAGTCCTTTGCCGATCAGCAGGAACAGTTGTGGGAAGAAGTCGAGAATGTGTACTACCAGCTTTATCCCGGCAGCGCTGACGGGGTAAACTTGGACAATGACATCCAGATTTCGGGATTCATGCGCAAGGCCCGGAAAAGAAGTCGCTATGTCCTCGCCTGCACGGGCGACGACGGCACACTCATTCCATACGGCAGCCTTGTGAAGTCCACGACACAGCCGGAACGCCAGCTGCAAGCGTCTGCCAACCAAGAAATCAGCCGCGAAAACTTTTGGCGCATCAAGGTACGGCCCGTCTTAACCGACGTGTCCAAGGTGACGGAGTACACGATTACCCTGCATCAGAACATTGACAGCGGCTCCGTCGGAACCGTCGTCCAAGCCTACACAAAGACCATCAGCGGGTGCGCTACCTACGCGGCGGCCTATGATGCCATGAAGGCGGCGTTCGTGGAAGCTGGCGAGAAAATCGGCCTTACCATTACCGAGGAAATCACCGATGACATGGATGACACAGGCGCACTCGTAAAGCTGATTGTGGCGACGGGAACCAAAGAGGACGATTCGTTCTATGCGGAACTGACCTCGAACGTGCAGGTGGAACAGGTGACCTCGAACCTGTCGTATGAAACCGTCGAGTACGGCGACATCTCGCTCCCGCTGGGTACGATAACCCAAATCGTCACGGGCGTGAACGGCTTGACCTCGGTAAACAACGCGGTCAAATATTCGCCCGGGCGGCTGGCGGAAAGCGATGCCGAGGTCCGGCTTCGCTATGCACAGAGCGTCGCTATCCGCGGCAGCAACACGATTGATAGAATCTGCGCGTCGCTGCTTGCGGATGTGGACGGCTGTGACTACGCCAGCGGATACGAGAACTACACCGACAAAGAAGATGCAGAGGGCCGCCCGCCGCACAGCATCGAAATCGTCGTTCGCGGCGGTGACGATACGGAAGTTGCCGAAACGATATGGAACGGCAAAGCTCCGGGCATCCGGCCCTATGGCTCACATTATGCCTACATCACCGACTCCGAGGGTGTCCGCCAGTATGTGCAGTTCTCCCGCATCGAGAACTGTGTCCTGCACTTGAAAGTCGTGTTGGAAGTAACCAAGAGCGAGTTGGACAACAACTACTTGGAGAAAATTCAGTCGATTCTCACCACCGCAGAACTCACGGCAGGCAGCAACGTCAAGATGCAGGAAACGCTCATTCCGGCCATCCTCAAAGGTGTGAACGGGATAAACTACATCGACATGACAGGCTACCTCGACGATACCGGCGGCAAAACGGTGGGCGTGTACAAACACGGAACCATTGTTGTCGGTTTGCGCCAGCAGCCGACCATTACCAACGACAGCATCGAGGTGACGGTCAGTGAGTAGGAACATAAGCGAGGATTGGCTCGGCAGTCTGCCGTCACAGTTCAGACCCGAGCGCATTGTCAAGGAAAACTTGAATTTCTATGAAATCGACGACGAGAGCGAACTGTTACAGATGCCCAGTTGCTCCGTTGGTTCGGTTGCCATACTGCGAAGCAACACCCCGAAAATGTGGATGAAATCGACCACAACATGGGTGTTGCAGACGCAGCCCGAAGCCAAGGGGGTGAACGAGGATGGCAGTTGACCTCATTATTGGAACGCCTGTTGACACCATATATAAGACGAACATCCGGCGCTTTATTGAAGCGTTCGGAAAGCAGATGGAGGATCTGCACGCTGCCATTGACAGTCTGTTCATCACGCGGCAGATTGACAACTGCACAGGAAAGCAGCTCGACCAAATCGGAACCATCGTGAATTTGAGCCGCCACGAAGCGGGCATTATGATTTCGGATGTAAAGCTGGCCGAGGATGATGACGTGTACAGGATGCTTTTGAAATATAAGGCCATGCTCAACACGTCGGATTGCTCCGTGGAAGATGTGATTACAGCCTGCAAGCTGGTATTCAATGCGGTTTCCGTGGTTTACTCGGAAATCCCAACGATACCGGCCACTTTTTATGTCACTATAACGGCGAGTTTTTCCGATGCCGTCCTCTCGCTCTTGCAGAGCCACAGCATCGTCATCCGCCCGTCCGGCGTGACGGCGAGAATTTCCTGCTCGGACACGCAGTTCTTCGGCTTTGCCGATTGCGACGATGCCGCGCTGGGATTCGGGATGGGTGAATTTGCCCAATCCATAACGTAAAGGGGGAAAATCAAATGGACGATATTAGCACCAGTACGCTATTTGCGACAAATGGTGCGCTCGCGGAAATCAACCTTGATGAATGGATGGGCGGCTGGGTGTCCATCGTCGGCGGCGTTCATGGGCGGCCTACGGCGCAGCAGTTCAACAAGGTCTGCAATGTGCTTCAGCAAATGATTCTTGCCAACCAGCGTTCCATTCAATCCGCAGACAAAAAGGCCGACGATGCCGTACCCGCGAAGTCCTTCAACAAAGAGACTATCATCTCGAAAATCGCGGATGGAACGCTGATTGAGAAGTTAAACGCCGGGATGCTGGGCGGTCACACGGCAGATTATTTTGCCCCGGCGACTGCGGCGTTCTGCCGCTATACCGACTACCTCAGCGGCAGCACCCACCGGTTTACGGGCAACGGCAACTCTCACGGCTACGTCTACATGGGCGAAAGCTATACCTCCGGGCAAAAAATCACGGTAAACGGCAATGCGTGCAGCGTCTACGCCGGCGGCGACCTCGTGGATGAAATTGCTGGCGGCCACTGGTACGCTTTCACATACGACCAAGAGCGCAGCATGATTGACTTCTTCGGCATGGGTACGCAAAAGTACATGAAGAAAGAGGGCGGCAAGTTCACAGGTGTTGTCTCGTTCGGCTCAAATAACAACTACGTCAACACGGCGGGCGATGTCTACATGAACACGATGACCTGTCGCGGGAACATCACGGGCAACAAGACGTACCACCCGATTTATAACGACTACGCCGAGTTTTTCCCGCGCGGCGAGAGTACGGAACCCGGAGATATTATCGCTCTGGATGAACGGTCTGACCGGGAACAGTACGTCAAGGCCACATACGGCGGCCACGTTGTAGGTGTTCATTCTGACGAGTTCGGCCAGCTTATCGGCGGCGATGCCCCGCCTGACGGCTTCGACTACTTCGAGTGGAACATCGGGCGCTTTATCCCCGTCGGCCTTATTGGCCGATGCCGCGTAAAGGTCATTGGCCGGGTGCGTAAGGGCGACTACATCGTGCCGAGTGAGAAATACCCCGGTGTCGGCGTTGCCGTCTCCAACCCGGCACAGGCGGCGTTCGCAGTGGGTTTTGCTGTGGAAAATTCGGACGAAAACGGGATCCGCCGCGTCCGAGTAAGGCTGGGGAGGTGATGGCATGGCATATACGCCAAAGGACAACTACGATGGTGTGTCGTTCGTCACAGCCGAGGACTTCAACGGCCTGAAAGAACTGTTGAACAACGAATGCAACCGCCGCCGCGGTGTCGGCTCTGTGCAAAGCTATGCAGGGAGCGCCTACCAGTTTTCGACAAAGCCTGCGCCCGGCGGCTACATCCTCGCAGAACACGGCCAAAAACTCGCAGACCCGCTCCGCGCCATCAACCCGGCAGGAATCGACAAGGTGGAGTCGGGCAGTTATATCCGCATGGATGCAATGGCAAAGCGCATTGCAGAACTAGGAAAAAAGGACGCTGTGTCAATGACGGACACGGGCTGCGCGGCGTCCTGCACAGGACTTTGCGCCAGCGGGTGCTATACCACCTGTAACGGCTGCACGGGGTCTTGCGTAGGGTCTTGCTCGGGGTCGTGTACAGGCTCTTGCACTGGCTCGTGCGAAACGACGTGTAGCGGTAGCTGCAAGGGCTCTTGTCAGGGCTGCACGGGAACGTGTACAGGCACTTGCCAAGGCAGCTGCACGGGGTCATGCACTGGTAGCTGTCAATCCACCTGCCAAGGATGTACAGGTACTTGTACCGGCACTTGCTCGGGGTCGTGCAAGACTACCTGCCAGGGCTGTACGGGAACATGCACAGGAACGTGCCAAGGGACTTGCACAGGAACGTGTCAGGGCTGTACCGGCTCTTGCACTGGCGGCTGTCAAGGAACATGCACAGGAACGTGCTCGGGCTGCTCGTCCTGTACTGGCGGTTGCAGTAATTGCAGCGGCACATGTTCGGGAAGCTGCTCCGGCTGCACAGGAACCTGCCACGGTGGCTGTCAAGGATGTGGGGGAGACTGCAAGGGCTGCTCGGGATGCGGAAATTCCTGCTCTACTGGCTGCGGCTCTGCGTGTGAACTGGTAAATTGCAGCGCTACTTGTACAGGACCGGGCTCTATATGGGCGTAATGGGAGGCTTTTATGGATAAAAATTTGCTCCAAGCAACGGTCACACTGGCTATCGCGGATTTGAAACCTATCCCGAGGGCGACGTTCCTTGAATTTTGCCGCACAAACCTTGCAGGCGTGGAATATCCTATGGCGGCAATTCACCTTGCAGAAATTTTCTGCGCGACCGTCGTGGAGAACTACGACGACCGCAAGGTGTGCGCCTACATTGGGGAATACTTCACCCACGCGCAGGATGTGTTCGGGCGTAAGTTTTCAATCCGCGAACTGGAACTGGTGGAATCGTTCGTCTCGTCTGTACAGGCGGCCTACCGCAACTACGATATTTTCAGCAATCCCGATATGTTAAACCGCATGAAAGCGCAGGCGGACCTCATTGACGACTGCGGCGACGATGCGGTTTTTTATTTTACCTACAAGGTGTGCAGCGGGATTCTTCGCTGCGCTATCGAGCATTTTCCCGAGGAAAAGACCCTTGCCTACGACATCGTTGGCAAGATGAACAAATACCAAGAACGGTATGACGGAATTAGTTTCGTCGGAAAGGATAAGTGTCATGGATAAAATCGTGGAGAAGAAGCACGTCAACGTGCCTGTTGAGGATGCGCATTTTGCGGAATTGGAGCGCTGCTCCTACGAGGTGAGCGTCGCCAAGAACCTGATTGGCTTTTTCGTCAATCTCAGCAAGGAGCAGGATGCAGGGGAGATGCTGGACACCTACATCAAGCAGTACCGCAGCGACCTTGCCCATGCGGAGACACACCGCCAAATGCTGATGAACAAGATGGTGGACCAGTATTTCCCGGTCGAACTCGGCTGGGATAAGCAGGACACCGGCTTCTACATCGACTTCGAGAGAAAGGAGATCGTTTTCAGCCATGAGGGAACTGCCGCGTCTGCCGAATTATAACGACTTCATCCACAGGCTGTACCCCGGTGTGGCTGACCGTTCGCTGGTGCGCGAGGTGACGTTCCAAGTCACGAACCAGTGCAATTTGCGGTGCGACTACTGCTACGAACACCACAAAGGCCCGGAATCCATGAGCCTTGAAACCGGCAAGCGCATTGTCGATCTGCTTATCCGCATGTGGGAAGACGACAAGCCTGGCGGCTTCATCAGCAAAAAGACGAAAACCGTCATCCTCGACTTCATCGGTGGCGAGCCCCTGCTGGAAGCGCCGTTGATTTCTGACATCTGCGACTACTTTTTCAAGCAGTGCGCGTTGAAAGGCTGCACCCTTGCGAGTGGCGCTCGTATCAGCATCAGCACGAACGGGCAGAACTATTTCGAGCCGCAGGTGCAGGCGTTCGTGAAGCGCTTTGCACCGTTCCTCAGCCTGAATGTGAGCATCGACGGTCACAAAGCCCTGCACGATGCCCACCGCGTCGATGCCGCTGGCAATGGCAGCTTCGACAAAGCCATCAAGGCATACCACGCGGCCGCAGGGCTTGGCGGTAAGCAGACGAAGATGACGTTCGTTCCGGCCAGCTTCCCGCAGATGTCCGAGGCCATCCTGTTCATGCTGGAACAGAACCCGGATTTTATTGCGGCCAACTACGCCTACGAGCCGATTTACACGCCGCAGGATGCCCGGGTGCTGTACGACCAGCTGAAAATCGTGTCGGACCACCTGATTGCCACCAAGCGGGTCATCGCGTGCTCCATTCTCGACCACAACATCGGATACCCCGTGGCGAAAGAGGATGATAAGAACTACTGCGGCGGCTCGGGCGGTATGCTGGCTTTTGACACGCAGGGCAAGGCTTATCCGTGCTTGCGGTACTGCCCAATCAGTATCGGCAAGGAAAAGGCCGAGAAAATCTGCATCGGGGATATGCAGGGAATTTACAACACCCCGCATACTGCGAAGATCCGCGATTACCTCGACGCGATTACGCTGTCCAGCCAGTCCACGCCCGAGTGCATCAACTGCCCGGTAGGTGTCGGCTGCGGGTGGTGCAGCGCCTACAACTACGAAAGCACAGGGGATGTCAACCGGCGCGTTACCAACATCTGCTGGGCGCACAAGGGGAGAACCCTCGCGTCGTGCTACTACCACAATAAGCGCTACCTCGAACTGCGCGACACCACGCCGAAAGCGGTACTCCTGCCGGAGAAAGATGCCTTGCAGATTATCCCGCGCGAGGAGTATGAGTATCTGCTGCGCTTGCAGACCGAAGCCGAAAAGGTGTTCTTGAAAGAGGGTGGGGAAGATGGCATTTAAGCTGATTCAATCCGCGCTGACTACCTCGACGGAAGCCCTGTATATGTTCGCGGCCGACACCGTTGACGATTTGAAAAATCTGCCGAACCTTGAACGGGCCGGCGAGGAGACGAACATCCGCTGGTTTGCCAAGGTCGGCTCATGCGTCCGTGTCATCGGCGCTGGCCGCTGGTATGTTCTGTCTCCGTCCAACGTGTGGTGTCCGCTGTTCTACATGAGCACCGAGGTCGAAGATGCTGTTGAACACAACGTCGAGACCATGCGGCAAATCATGTCCACGACGGAGGGATACAAAACCGCCGCCGCCAACAGCGCGGCCGCAGCAGCCGAGAGTGAACGGAACGCCGCTGACAGCAAGACCGCCGCCGCGACGAGCGAGAAAAACGCCAAGGCCAGCGAAACCGCTGCAAAAAACAGCGAGAACGCCGCCAAGGAATCTGAAACGCTGTCCGGCAAGAATCAAATCGCCGCCGCCGATGCCGCCGAAAGAGCAGAAGCGTCCGAGAATTCCGCCGCCGCATCCGCCGCTACAGCATCCCGCAACGCCGAGACGGCCGGCTCCAAGGCCAGCGAGAGCGCCGCCCATGCTGCCGCCGCGCTCAATTCGGAGAACAAGGCCGCTGCATCCAAGGCCGACGCAGAAACCGCGAGGGAAGCCGCAGAAAAGGCAAAGTCCGATGCAGAGGATAGTTCATCGTCTGCCAAGGAACAGGCCGTTGCTGCGTCCAACAGCGCCGCACAAGCGTCCAAGGCGGCCGCCCGCGTGAACTGGGTAGACTACGGAACACTCGACGGCGGTGAAGCCAACGAGGTCAGCCAATTCAAGCTGACAGGCGGCGGCCCGGGAACGACGACTTCCCTTGTCATTGATGGCGGCGGCCCGGACGATTGAGGAGGTATACAAATGGCTGTTACTGCAATCCCGCGCCACGGCACAACTGCGCAGTATGCACAGGCCGAAGCAAACGGGAAAATCTACGAGAAGTTTGAACTTCTGCTGGAAGAAACGGCAAGCGGCCTTACCCTCAAAGTGGGCGACGGCGTGAATCCGTACAGCAAACTCAAAGTGCTTGCAAAAACCGAGGATAGCGAGTAATCGCGGCGCTCGGTAGAAAGGAGATGGTATTTTGGCTGCTACAATTATTCCCCGCCACGGCACTACTGCGGGATATGAAACCGCCGAGAAGAACGGCAAAATCTACGACGACGGCGAACTGCTTGTCGAAGAAATGACCGACGGCAACCTCCGCATGAAGCAGGGCGACGGCGTAAATCCGTATAGCAAGCTGAAAGTCGTGTACGACTACGCTAAGGTCAAACAGGCGGAAGAACAAGGCGTTTTGGCTGCCGAGAACGCTCAAAAGGCGGCTCTCAGCTACCAAAATTCGTTGGCGGTGCAAGCCGCCGTAAAAAATGACCTGCAAACGGTCACGGAAGTCAAAGTTGAGGTTGCGGCGATAAAGGCTGCTGCCGACAAAACCCTTGAACAGTGCATGGGCTATGCCGGGGCTGCCACATTCGCTTTTGGTGCTGATGAAAATGGCGAATTTTCGTTCTTTTTGAACGAGGACGAGGGATAGGGGGTGTGAACAATGGTGCAGTTGAGCGAACAATACGGTGTCACCCGCCAGCCCGATACGATGTATTGGTGCGATGACAGCGAGGATCTGAAAGACATCAAAAACCCGCCGATGGGTACGAAAGCCTACATCATCCACGAGAAGCGTATCGTCATTGCCGATTCCAGTGGCAAGTTCTGCGATATGTAAAGGAGCAGAAACATGGACATTATAGCAATCGCGGTAGCAAAAGGACAGGCTACCGCCGAAGCGCAGAAGCAGGCACAGGTGGCGAAAAACTACGCCAATGCCGCCAGCGCGGCGGCAGAGGAATCCAACGCAACAGAAGTCCGCGTTAAGGTTCTCGCTGAAACCGCCGCCAAAGCTGCGCAACAGGCAGCCGGATATGCCGGAGCCGCAACCTATGCCCTTGGCCCGGATGAAAACGGGCTGTTTTCTTTCTTTATGAACGAGGAGGAGTAAATTTATGAAACTCATTTCCCATCCCGCAACCGAGGAGACGTTGCAGAAAGTCGCCGCCGCGCTGGAAGCCGGCAACAGCCTGAAAGCCGCCGAGCTGGCCGGCACTACCGGTGCCGCCATCTATGACAGCTTCTACGCATCCAGCGTCACGCCGGAGAACATCGACGACATGTTCGTGTCTTGGTGGCATGGCGCTGATGACGGCAACTACACCAAGACCCAGCTTCTTGCCCGCTGGTTCAATCTGTTGCACAGCGACAAGACCTTTGGTGTCAAATTCTACGATTTCGGCACCTCGCAGACCACCGAGGGCGAGTTCGTCGAGGACAGCAAGGAACTTGGCGCGGCCACGCCTAGCACCAACACCGTCATCGGCAAAGACCCGTACTGCAAGCAGTTCGCGTTCTGGACCATCGAGGTCGAGTACGAAATCGACACCAACGGCGAAATCGAAATCAAGGCCGTGGACAAGGTGGACGGTTCGTTCACCCGCGCCGGTACGAACGGCATGGTCGGTGTCGCGCAGAAATCCGCGTGGATGTCGCTGGTGGATGACGGCGTGAACTGGTGGAAGTATTACCGCACCACCCGCAAGGCTGGCTACTTCCCACTGCCGGAGTGCGTCGCGCCCGACGGCACGATCCGCGCGTTCATGGTTCACGCAAAGTACCTCGCTGGCAAGGATGCCGCTGGCAAGCCCACGTCCGCGTCCGGCCTTGCCCCGCTGAACTACACTTACAGCCACAACTCGCAGATTGCCGAGTGGCGCAAGCGCGGCGCGAACTACGCCGGTATTTCTATCTGCGACATCGCGTTCCGCATCCACATGTTCCAGTTGAAGTACGGCAAAAAGGGTAACTCCGGCACGTTGGAGGGCTGCACCAGCTACAACCTCCAGTACAAGGCCGCTGCGGCCGAGACTGGCGTTACCCGCGTCCTGCTGACCGAAGCGCAGGCGGGCAACCTGCTCGTCGGCTCGTCCGTCATAGTTGGCGACGTGGGCGGCGGCACCAGCACCGACCGCAATACCGCGTCCATGTACAAGCTGGCGAAGAATGTGCGCATCAAGTCCATTGTCAGCGTCACCGTCAGTGGCACGGTCTATAAGGCCGTCAACCTCGACACCGACACGCCGTTTGATGTGACTACCGACACCTACATCAGCACCATGCCGTGGTGGTCTGGTTCCTGTGATGATGTGCAGGGCGTGGATGGTTCTCCGACCAGCTGCACCAACGGCAAAGAGCCGTTCATCATTCAGGGCTTGGAGTCTCAGCCCGGCGCGTATGCCGTTGTAGCTGACATCATCGACACGCTGTCTGTGGACACTGATGCCAACACCATGACGATTGCCCCTGCGACCGTTCGTCTGGCAAAGAACATTGCGCAGAGCAAGTCTGCCAACTACATTGATACCGATAAGCCGCTGACTGTGCCGAAGCCTACAAACTGGAACTGGCACTACATCGGCGATCTCGCTATCAGCAAGGCTCATCCGGAGTTTACCACGCCGAGCGTCATCGACAACGGCGCATCCTCCGGCAACGGCTACAAGTCTGCGGTCTATTTGCCGCCCTCTGGCGGGCCGTATGAGTGGCTGTCTTGGGGTAACCTCAACGACGGTGCGGCTTGCGGCTTGGCCTGTGCGAATTTGAACTCCGGGCTTGGCTATGCGTACTGGTCCTTCCTCGCGGGCGCGCCTGGTAGTGCTGCAAACCGGGGTGAATGGGCGGGCTGACCTTTACGGTCAGCCCGAACAGAGGGGCATCAGCCCCTTTTAGAACGCTGAAATAAAATCGAATAAGGGAATTACGGTGCGAGTCTGCGGTCAATTTGCCGACCTCTGGCGGGACGTATGAGTGGCTGTCTTGGAGTAACCTCAACGACGGTGCGAATTGCGGCTTGGCCTGTGCGAATTTGAACAACGGGCTTGGCAATGCGAACTGGAACATCCTCGCGGGCGCGATCTGGTGATATGGTTTTAATCTTTGCGCCGTAATCCTCTGCTGTAATATGCAGACGCGGCAGCGCCGCGCCTTGGCGGGGGAGACCACCGCCTAAAATGGAGTGTAGCAGGTGGCCCCGGCAACGGGGTAGCCCACGGCTTACGACCGTGGCTTGGGTTAGTAGAATAGGCGGTAGCCAAAACCGAAAGCCCTCATTCTCACCAGAGTTTTTTATTCGTGGGGTGAACGATTGAGAACCTATTGCAAGCACGTTGATATTGAGAACCCTGCGATTGTTTCCGGGTGGATATTTGACTATTTGCACGGCGAGAAGAATCGCCCGCCGAAGTGGCGCAGAAAGGACTACCAGCTGTTCATGGTGGAGTGGTCCTGCTACTCGCTGGGCGAAATCAAGCTGGCGGTCGAGTACCACAACCACAATATTCTCTTAGAAATTTGCGACGATATAGCGCGTGAGGTATGCGCACGGATCCGCCGCCGAGATTTACGGCTTGCACCTATCAAATTTTTCAAAAGAATTGACGGGATAAGTCTGAAGGAGCGCGACATCAGCCACGAAAGCATCATGCAGCAAATCATGGATGCCGTGGCGGTGTACGCGCTCATGCCGTTATTCAAGGCCAAAATCCTGCCGCACCAGTACGCGAGTATCAAAAATCGCGGCCAAGTGGCCGGTGCAAACAAAATTGCAAAGTGGATTCGCAGGGATAAACGGTGCAGATATTGCGGCAAGGCTGACGTGAAGAAGTGTTTCCAATCGTTGAGCCGCCGTGTCATCATGCGGCTGTTGCGGCGTGACATCCGTAAAAATGCCACGCTCCTATGGCTCGTGGATTCGCTGCTGTCCACCTACTGGCGTATCGAGAACGGCAAGGTTGTCATCCTCGGCCTTGTCATCGGTACGCTGCTTTCGCAATGGCTATGCAACTATGCGTTGAGCTACCTGTTCCGCTATGTACAGGGATTAAGGCGCACCCAGCGCCGCCGTGGAGAAATCCGCGAGGTGAAGCTGGTGTACCACATCCTGTTCTACATGGACGATATATTCGTGACCGGGCTACGGGCAGCCGATGTGCAGAGTGCGCTCCGCAAGGCCGCCACTTGGGCGAAGAAAATGCTCGGTATCTCCCTGCATGACGAGTTCAAGATTTTGGGCTTTGCCACGAACGCCGTGGACATGATGGGCTATGTGATAGGCTACGAGAGTACGACGATTCGCGCAAGAATTTTCCTGCGCGCCCGGCGGCACTACCTCCGCGCTGCGGTGTGGCTGCGGCACAATAAGCGGCTGACGCTGCGCCGCGCACAGAACGTCATCAGCTACTACGGCTACTTCAAGAACAGCGATTCCACGCACATCAAGGCGAAGTTGAACGTCGAGACGATTTTTGCCGTCGCAAAGAGAAATGTTTCGTTCTACACCCTTGTGAATCATCAGAAAGGACCGATTGCAGCATGAGACAGGAAACTCATTTCACCGAAAAGCCGAAAGAAATTTACTTCGAGAATTTCAGCGGCACCGCGCCGAACAAGGTGTGGATGCGCCGCAACATCAAAAAGCAGACTGTCACCCCCGAGGAGGGCGATGCCTACACCGAGTACACCGCAGACGAGGTCTATTTCGAGACTTCGCACTCGCTGGACGAGGTGCAGGCTGACAAGGATACCTACTGGTCCTACGGCGAGACGTGGCAGCCCGGTGTGCAGGACGAGGGCATCATGGACAACAAGGAACTGACTGAGGGCTTCAACAGCCTGCAATCCGGCCAGCTTGACCTCTATGACGCTATCGCCTCCCTGTACGAAACCGCGAGTCTGTAAAGGAGGTACATCATGGCATACACCTACGTCGTTCTGATTGTCCACGGTCGTCGCACGCTGGAACAGGTTCCCGCGAAACTCGGCCCCGCCGCCGTCATTGCCGAAGCCAAGAAGCGCATCGGCACCGACGTGAACGGCATCATTCTTACGCAGGAACTTTTCGACGAAAAGTTTGCCAACGCATGAGCGCCCGGGCAAAGGAGCGGCACTTGAAAAGAACGCTCGGCCTTGCGCTCGACTTGGTCGATGCACTGATTCAAGTGCTGGAAGAAAACGAGATTGATGCACTGTGGGCAAGTGAAATGTACGCACAGCTGCATTATGACGAAATGCTTTATTCGGGCAAGAAAGTAGGAGAACGACCTGACACCATGCAGGTCTGAATCACGGCGGCAGAAATGCCGCCGATTTTTTATGGAAAGTGAGGAATAAACCCATGAAAGACGAAAACATGACCGATGTGGAATTGTCCGCAGAGTGTGAAGCTGAAATGAGCGACGGCAAGGGGGTTGAGGACGAATGAGTATTTCTGCTCTTGCGACTTACACGGAGTTGTCTCCGAACTGCAACAAGCCGCGTAAGAATCCTATTTCCCGCATCACACCGCATCACATGGCCGGGTCACTGTCCTTGCCGCAGTTTGGCGCACTGGTGGCAAAGCCCTCTCGGCAGATGTCGGCCAACTACGCCATCGCAAAAGACGGCAGTATCGGCGCGTTCTGCGACGAGGACAACAGATCGTGGTGCAGCAGCAGCCCCTACAACGACCACCGTGCGGTGACTATCGAGGTGGCGAACGACGGCGGCGCGAGCACCAACTGGCACGTCAGCGACGCGGCCTTGGAATCCCTCGTGAAGCTGTGCGTGGACATTTGCCAGCGCAACCCCGGGCTGAAAAACGGCCTGAACTACACGGGCGACGCGCGCGGCAACCTCACCAAGCACAGCTACTTCACGGCAACCGCCTGCCCGGGCAACTACCTCGGAGAAAAATTCGCGTGGCTGGCCGGTGAGGTGAACAAGCGTCTGCTCGGCACTGGGCAGGAGAATGTCGAAATGCGGGCTGGCACGGCGCTTCACTTGGAGCGGGCAAACCTGTACGTTGCCAGCACGTCGCTTACGATTGCCGGTGTGCGCACGGGCGTTTTCTACCTGTGGGGCAAGGAAGTCGTGAACGGCCGCGTCCGCATCACCAACACGACCAGCAATGTCGGCAAGGCCGGGCGCGTCACTGGCTGGATTTCCTACGATGACGCAAAGGCGGCCGCCGGTATCAAGGATCAGTTGAATGACAGCCGTGGCCTGTCCACGATTGTCATTGATGCCGTCGGCACGGTAACGGCCATGCCGCTGTACGAACTGTGCAAGCAGCTTGACCTCGTGAACCCGGGCTACTACCGCGCAAAATTTATCGACGCGGCGAACACGGTGCAGTACATCGAGGTTGGCCGCATCAGCAGCGGTGATGCACAGGTCATCAAGCGCCTGTGCGACAAAGCTGGCATCGAGTACAAAGTCGCGGCGTAAGGGGGTGTCACCGATGAATGAATGGACCGTCGTAGGCGTAATCGTCGTACTGCTGGGCTTGCTTGGCACGGTGACAGCCCCCATGATTAAGCTGAACACAACGCTCACGAAGCTGAACGATAAGTTCGAGACTTTGGATAGCAAGCTCACCGATGTGACCGAAAGCAACCACGATTCCCACAAACGCCTGTGGGAACACGAAGAAGCGCAGGACAACACGCTGCATAACCACGAGACGAGAATCCAAATTTTGGAGGGTCATGCCCCGCGTCCTGTACATTATCCCGAGAAAGGAGAAATCGACCATGAACATTAACTGGAAAGTCCGTTTGAAGAACAAGTCGTTTTGGCTGGCCCTTATCCCGGCGGTGCTGCTGCTTGTACAGGTGGTAGCCGCTGTGTTCGGCTACACGCTCGACCTCGGTGACCTCGGCAACAAGCTGCTGTCGGTTGTCAACGCAGTTTTTGCTGTGCTGGCAATCCTTGGCGTGGTGACCGATCCGACCACGGCGGGCATCAGCGACAGCGCCCAGGCGTTGACCTATGAGTACCCCAAAGAATCCAGCGTCATTGAAACGCAGGCCGCCGCAGAGGAAGATTCCACGGTGCTGCACCTCAAAAACAAATCGTGGCAGGAATTGACCGCCATGGCCGAGAGCCTTGGTGTCAACGTCTGGCCTGATGATACCGTCGAGACTTTGGCAACTCGCATTGCGAAAGCCGTAGGCAATAAGCAGTAATTGAGCGCCCCGACTGCCCGGAGAAATCCGAGTAGCTGGGGCGCCCTTTTGCTGTCCGAAAGATGTCCGCGGACGCATCCTAGGACGAACTGCGGATGCTGGAAGAAAGGCCGGAAATCTGCGTAAATCCTGCGTAATCTGCAACTGTCCATGGAATGTCCTATGGACACACTATAAAATGTCCACGGAAAATCCGTCACTACCAGCACCAGCACCATACCAGCACCATACCGTACCTAACATTAAGAGGAAAAAGATTTGAAAAGCGAGATTTTTTTCATCCTGTTTGCAGAAAAAAACTCGCAATAAGGCTGCACAAAATCTTCCAAACGTCAACTTATCGAGAAAACATTCCGATTGGCAATATTGCACAAATAAATCACTCTATTTTCGGTTAAATTGGCAAAAAACACTTTACAACGTCGATTTTGTCCTATATAATGATACCAAAACATACAAAAAGGACGGTGACACGTTATGTTTTGCAAATAAAAAGACCCGCTGGCCTGAGAAACCAGCGGGCGGAGATGAAAAATGCCGAAAACGGCGGTACGATGGTACCAACATCGTACCCACAGTATACCAAACTGCGAGGGATAAATCAATGAGTGAACGAGAAATTCTTATCAAGGCGAGGGCGGATGCCTTGCGCGATGTGGGTGTGCTTTTGCAACTGGCCGCCGAAAAGCCGCCGCAGACCGTACAGGAGTCAGATTCCATTATTTGCGCATTGCGAGATTTATTTAACTTGCGCTTTGCAGAATTGGAGCACAGCATGGAAAGGGGTCGTGCGGAATGAGACTGGACAGATATGTGGATGGACGCAAGGTGTCAAAGTGCGCGGTTTTCACCAGCCGGGCCGGAAATCAGATTATGGCTATCACGGTCGAGGGGCAGGTTATGCTCGCCTGCTGTGATGTGTGCCGCTGCTTCGGGGAGCAATTCTCGCTGGACAGCTGCCGCCGCGAGGATGTAAAGCACTATGTCTGCTTCGATGCGCCGCGCGGCCGAAACGGCGTTGCTAAGAAAACCATCTTCGCCCCGGCGCGTCTGCTGATCGGCTACATCAGAACCCGGTACCCGAGGAAAAATACGGAGATTGTGCGTTGGATTCAGACCGAGATTGTTCCCGCTATGTCCTACGAGCAGAAGCAGGAGACGGAAGTGGCCGAGAAAGCGCCCGAGAGCAACAAGCCGAGGGCGTTGCTTATGTCCTACATCGAGCAGGCACGGCTGATTTTGAATCTGCTGGAAGAACAGGCCAAAATGGTCTAAAAAATATTTTTGCCGGACGTTCCCCAAAAAGGAGCGCCCGGCATTTTCTATTTGCGGCATAGACACACCATACGCAAAAGTTGACAGCTGGCAATATACTTTCATCACTTGACACATAAAACGCGCCACAGGGCCTTATTCGTGGGCTTAGAGCCTATTTAGCCAGCATGCAGAGAAGCGTGGAACATAGAGCTCGTTAAGTGACACAAAAACGCAAAAAATATCGTAGGTAGGACACAAAAACTATTGACTTTCCAGCTGTCAAATAGTATAATGATAATACAAAATAATTTCCAGTTGGAAACTTACAGAGACGGACGGCCAGTGAGATGACGGCCACACAGAACCGGGCAGGAGGTTAGAAATGGACGATTACATGAATAACGACCAGTACAACGTATTTCTCGAAAACATCGCAAAACTCATTGAAGCAAACGCAAAGACCGTTGAAGAAGCCGCACAGATCGTGCGGGATTCCAAAGTGCAGAAATAAAAAAGGCTTTTCCCCCACGCCGACCAAAGCAAAGGGAAAAGCCAAGTGAACAATAAGGGCGGCGACGAGCCTGCCATCATCGTCGCCCTTTATTTTATCAGAAACGGGCAGGAAAAGCAAGGGAGAATGAAAATGCGTAATTACATGAAAGAGTATCGGGAAGCCCTCGATGAACGCAGCCTGTTTGAGTGCGGTTCTGAAAAATGGAACGCGGTTGATGAAAAGCTCGACGGCATCCTGCGTGACGGTACCGTGGCCCACGATGACAGAATCGTGAGGGAAGTATGTGAGTGCATCGAACAGCTGCTCGACCTTGGTAGTGATTGGGACGATGTGCTGGTGCAGAAGTACGTCAAACTCCTTGATGACAATGGCTACGGCTACTTGAACGACAACACCAAGAAAGTGTACGAAATCGACGATGTTGAGACGATGAAAGGCTTTCTCGAAAGAACCTACGAAAAGGTGCAGGAGTTACGGAATGAATTGTCAAAGGATTGTGACCCGAACACCGATAGCCGTATCCGTAGTAAGTGGAGAAAAATCGAGAAGAGTATCGACGACATGGGCAACGTCGCAAGTAGAGTTTGGAGATACTACGAGGTATCCCGCGATAACGGTAACGACTGCATCAACATCGACGATGTGGTTGGGGACATTGACGTTTTTCCTCTTGTCGGATGTTTCCGGGATTTTGGCGTTGAGCACTTCACATTTTCTTCTACATGGAGCAGCGCTGTCAAAACCGCATGGCTGTTCAAAATGAACGGCTGCGAGGTTGAGGGATTGGTAGAGGTCAACGGAAACACGAACTACATGACCGGCAAGCATGAGAAAATGCCCGCCTACAAATTCGCAGTGAAGTGGGGGCGTGAACAATGACAAAATTCGTAATGACCGACTTGCCGGCAGGGCATCCGGCACAGAAAGCAGGAGCGACCATCAACGTACAGGCGATGGTGAACGTAGACGGCAGCGAGGATTATTTCTACTGCGGCACCGGCAAATTCTGCAAGAACCGCAAGGAAGCGGACCAGTGGATTAAGGACTACTTGAAAGGCAAGGTGTGAAATGGGAATGATGCGAACATGGGCCAACATCAACGGAAAGCTGGAATTTATCGGCTTTTGCTCGGCCCGCGGCGAGGAATGGGTGGACGGCGGCGACGGCTATATGTACAGCGGGAACGACGTGGCCAAACTCTCCTGCATGAGCTACCACGAACTGCGGTCTATCGCAGAAGCCGAGGAAGTTGACTTCTTCCCGGATGACAGCCTGTACGGTTTGGCCGTCAGAATCGCAGAGCGGCGGGCGGCGAAGCACGGGCATCAGTTCTTCAAGCAGGAAAAGAGGTCGGCAGTATGACAAAGATGGTCAAGGTGTCATACAGCTTTTACAAGAAGTATTTCCGCGAGTGCAAGACCGGCGAGTACGACGAAAAGCGCAAGACCATTGAGATTGAAGTCCCCAAGCGGCCGCCGTTCCCGAAAGAATGGAAAGCAGATGGCGGGTATCGGTACACCCCGGATGGCATCAAAATCTATACATACGGCAGCGGCTACCAAGAAAGCTACTTAGTTAGCGTTCTGCACGAGGTTGAGTTGTCCTCGGGCGAGAAAGTTATCCGTGAAACTACAACGATGGTGCGGCCAGGAGTGAACGCTCGCCAGCAGGTCATGGACGTTGTCGCAGAGTATGTGGAGATACCGAACATCAAGCACAGTGTTTTTGAAAAAGCAGCGTTTGCGCGGAAAGCAAAGGAGCGTGGAAAATGAAGAAAGCAGAAATCAAAAAGACGTTGCGGCGGGCCCGGGAAATGAGCCGCCAGCACCCGGGCATCTTTTACAGGGTGATGGACCGCCCGGGCGGTGCGCCGGTCATCACAGGTTCAGATTGGGTGTACCGCGAAAGGGTCCTCATGGGGTGGAGCACGCTGGCGGTGTTCCGCAGCGGAGTACGGACAGGAAGTGAGGTAGCAGAAGCATGAACGCAGAGCAGCAGGAGAGTATGCGGTACGCGGATCTGATGATGGAGCTTGCAACGCAGGCAGCAGACGAGAACGGCAGAATCAGCTACTCCGAAATCGAAAAGCGGTGCGGCGCGGCCGAGGTTGACCCGTGCTCGATGGCGCACGATTTGCAGAGCGAGGAGTACGAAATCGACTACGGCGGCGAGGCCGCACAGGTATAAAAAATCGGCAGCCCCACGGACAGGAGAGGCTACCGACAGACCAGTTCCACAGCAGTCACGAAGCAGAGAGGTCAACTATTATGTTAGACCCTCCGCGGCAAAAAGTCAAGGAGGACGAAATGAAAGTAGCAGAAACTTACGTACAGATGAAAGAACGTCACCAAAAAGAGGTGAACGAGTTCCCGATGATGTGGGCATTCAACAACGACCAGTTCGCGCAGGGCATGAAGAAACTTGGCTTGCAGGAAACGGACACCGACAAGATTTATCGGATTGCGCCCGGCGGCTTCATCCGCAAGACGGATGCCGACAAGCTGGACGAGATGTTCACGCGCCACACAAAGGAGCGCAAGGAAGCTATGGCGGCGGATATTGACGGCACGGGCTACCTGTTCCAGATGTTCCGCTACGAGTTGGCAAACCACGAGTACAGCTACACGGGGGATGCCGAGGAGACGCTGGATGCTTTGGGCCTTACCTACGGTGACGTGAACAGTTCTCCGGCAATGCGGGCGGCCCTCAACGCGGCGATTAAGGTGGTGTGCAATGACGACTGATGATGTGGCCGCCGCTGTCATCAAGCGGCTGATTGGGAAAGTGGTAATCCACCGGCTGGATGCGTACTCGACGAACAGCATTTATCTGAAATTTGACTACGGCATCGTGAACAGCCTGCGTATCAGCGACCACGAGGGCAAGAAACATTTGTCCTATCGGTACAATATCCTGCTGGATCAGCAGGTGCGGGAAGTACGCCACATGAACGGTTATGACCGCATATTCTACCCGCCGTCGATGCTGGATAGGTGCTGTGATGAAATCCTCGCAGCGAAAGAGAAGAAGTTGCAATATTACGCAGACTATGAAGCCGTTATGAAGAAAGTCCGGCGCGACAGCGCATACGCGAGAGGGTTTTGGCAAAAGGCGTGGGAGGTGTACCCCGATGAAGCATAAGAAGCCGATGCCCAAGACTGATATGTGCAAAATCTTCATGTGCGATAAGCAAGGAGATCGCTACTGCTGCGCATATTGCAGGATGTTCTCGGTGTGCAGGAATCCGTGCCAGAACCGCCCGGAAGTGTGCGGATGCTATGAGAAAAAGGAGAAAAAGAAATGAGCGAGAGCAATTTGGTTGTCCTGCCAGATATGCAGGCGGTAGAAAATACGGAGCCCGAGGAAATCAAGGCGCAGGAGGGCATTGTCTCGGCAGCCAGCAAGAAGCTGGACGAGGAAGAAAAGGCGTTTGTCGGCAGCGGCCGCGCAAAGATGATTTTCCCTCATGTGGTAAAGACCCTGCGGGGATTCATCGAGGAAGATGACCGCTTTGCTGAGGTGTTCGCCAACACGGTGCGCACTGTCTCCGAGTGCTGCGCGGCCGTCGTGGATAAGAGTGGCGACGTTATGTCTGACTTGGAGGTGTACCGCAAAGCGGTGCAGTTCTATTTTCCGAACGCGGACGTGGAGTTCAAGATGAACGTCCGCATCACGGGTGCAGCACCCAGCGAGGAGGAGATGAAGAAGCCGGCAGACATCAAGGCAGAGCCCGAGAAGTCGAAGCCCACACCGAAGCCCGCCGCAAAGCCCGCGCCCGCCAAGGCCGAGAAATCGGCCGACGCGGCAAAGGAAAGTCCGGCAGAGTCCGAGAAGCCGAAACCGAAAATCCCGCCGCGCAAGAAAAAGGCGTTCGAGGACGATTCCATGCAGCTGACGTTGTGGGGGTGATTTAGGTGATGCTGGCCTGTAAAGGATTCGAGCCGGGGCTGGTGGCAACGCACGGCGACGGCGAGTACAAGTACCATCCCGGTTTGAATACAACGGAGAAAGCGTTCTGTGCGCAGACGGGTTTCCATTGCGCGGAGAATCCGCTGGAATGCTTCAACTGGTATCCGTGGGATGGCAAGAACGAGTTTTGGCTGGTCGAGCCGAAAGGCGATATTGACGATGATGGCAAGAAAATAAGCTGTACTGAAATTTTCTTGGTGGCGCGGCTCAATGAAATGCGGTTTCTGCGTTTTGTACAAGCCTATCTGCTGGGCCACCCGGAGTGTGAAGAAAGCTGGACGCACAAAAGCAGCGGTCCGATTCACGTCTACAAGGGCAAGAACATCTCGGCAGCGGGGAAGCTGGGCGACTACATTCTGTTCATCAATACGTTTATGAAAGGCATGGCCGCCAGCACGATTATCCACATTGACGGCAAGAAATATATGCCGGACACGATGTACACGATAGGGAGGGACGGCAAAGTTTATGAAAAAGAGTGAAGAACTGGAAAAACTGTGTCCGCCGCCGAAGCCGTCTGAAATAGCAGGGCTTAGTCTGACGGCGACTACGGCCATGGTGAGCGGCCGGTACATCAACGGGCAGGTGATGACCGTGGCAATGTGGGATGGCAAGAAAAATCCGCTTATTGTGTGGCGGTTCTTCGGCGACTACTGGACCGGCGTTCGCCACGACAAGGAAACGTACTTGCCCGCGTTGAGAATCGAGAACGTGTGCAATGAGTTAAATCGGCACTCCATCCCCGTCACGAAAGAGGATGACACGAAGATCCGCGCGTACTTCTGCAACGTCAACTATGCCCGCATCGACGACGTTATTCGCTACGGCCAGTGGCAGAGCAACGAAAAGAAAAAAGCCCGCCGCGAGGAACTGCGCGAGCATGGCTTGAAATACTGGATGTCTCGTGAGCCGGAAGAACCGAAAGATTTTGAGCAGCGAATCCGCCGTGCCAACAGCGACATTATGCTTTTGTGGGTCGGCGTTGAAACAGAGATTGAGGTGGATACAGCCGGCGCGCACAAGATAAAAGTGCAGAAGTGCCATTGCGACGTATGCGGCGCAGATTTCAAGGACTACGGACCGAAGTGGTATGCGCACAAAGAGCCCGCGAAGTGTCCGAAGTGCGGAGAGGAAATTACCGTCCAACTCGCGCGGTACGGCGCGAAGAAAAAGAACACGAGCAGGGTGTTCCTGTTTGGGCAGCAAAGCGCGGACGGATACTGGCTGAAAGCCTATAACGTGTGGTTCGACTACACGAGCAAACGCTGCACGCTGGACGTTACCAAGCGCGAGGTGTATCTGCTGGGGCCGAATATCCACTACGGGTACAACTACGACTGGCACGGCAACTACTACTACCCGGTCATGCGCACGACGTTTGCCCCGGAAAGCCTGTTTGTCGGGTCTATGTACACCGCTTTGATAGGGGTTGATGAAAAACTCGTTGACGAGTTGGACGATTTCATGGACATGGACTACGGCGGCCCGTTCTCGAAAAAGAACAGGGAGAAGTACAGCTTGACCTCGAAGTTGCTTTTGTGGCGGCGCACTCGGCAGATGCCGATGGCAGAATCCCTTATTAAGACGGGGTGGGGCGAGTCACTGCTGCGGGTGTTTGAAACCCGGCGCGGCGACATCCAGCAGCAAATCAACTTCCGCAGCAAGACGTACTACGGAGTTTTCGGCCTGAACAGGGCAGAACTGAACGCTGTTGGTGAAAAGGACTTCAACAAGGTCTGTAATGCGAAAAGGTGGAAAGGGCAGGGCGTGGCAATCACGCCGGAGAACATGAAGCAGCTGGCCGAGGTTGTTTCGGACTACACGCTCATGGATCTGTGCGAGAAATACGGTACGCGGCCGACGCTTAAATATCTTCGGCAAGTGAGCCGCCGCGCCGGGGCAGTCAACGGAGAAATCAAGCGGCAAATCGCGTATGACTGGGAAGACTACATCCGCATGGCAAAGAAAGTTGGCGTGGACCTCAAAGTGGAGTTGAACCGATACCCGCTCCAGTTGGCCCGCCGCCACAATGAGATGATAGCGGTCATCCGAGAAAAGGATGCAATAGCCAGCGCGGAGCGTCGCCGGGAAATGGCCGTGAACTTGGACAAGAAGTTTGGTGTGGCAAAGGTGATGAAGCGCATCCGCAAGCTGTATGAGTACAAGGGCGAGAAGTACAGCATCATTGTTCCCGCTGACCTGTTCGACATCGTGAAAGATAGCACGTTCCTCGGGCATTGCGTGGCGAACACGAACCGCTACTATGAGCGTATCTCGTCCGAGGAGAGTTACATCGTGTTCCTGCGGCAGACGGACAAGCCAAACCGCCCGTGGTACACGTTAGAAATCGAACCCGGCGGTACGATTCGGCAGAAGCGCTCTTACTCCAACGAGCAGTATTCCGATCTGCAAGAAGCCGTGCCGTTCTTGAAAGAGTGGCAGCAGGTGGTGCAGAAGCGCATGGACGAGAAAGAGCGCAAGCTGGCCGTGGAGTCGAAAGAAAAGCGCAACAAGGAATTTGAGGAACTAACAGTAAACGGAAACATCATTCACACTGGGCGGTACGCCGGGAAGCTGTTAGTTGATGAACTGATGAAAGACCTTATGGAAGCGGCAGCCACCGCGTAAAAGAAAGGAGTAAGCTATGATTTTTGAGAAAGCAGAGATTGCGCAGAAGTTAAAGGCGCTGAAAGCGGCTGTTCCGCAGTCGCGGAGCGCCGGGGCGGAGTCGATTACGCAAGGCGTGTTGTTTGAGGGAAACACGATGGCCGCGTCGAACGGTGTCATCTACGCGCAGGCGAAGATTCCGTACAACATCGCAGAGCCGTTTATCCTACCGCCGAACGGCGTTGACCTCATTTGCGGGCTGGATGACCCGCAGGTGTCTATCGAGAAAGACGGCGACAACGTGAAAGTGGCCGGGGCGGGGAAGAAGCGCGCAAAGGCCACGTTGCTGACGGGAACTATCGACAACTTCATGCGCATTGCACCGCCGCAGCAGGGGACGCGAAACGTGTCCGTGGATGCCGAGGAACTTATCGCCGCCATCAAGCGCGTGGGCTACGCGGTGTCCTTGAATCCGAACCGCCCAGCCATGACGGGAATTTACTTCAAGGCCGAGAATGGAAAGCTGAACCTCGTTGGGTGCGACGGCTCCCAGCTGGCAAAGGTCGAGTTTCCGTATGAAGAAGATTTCCACTTCATCCTGCCCAACGAGACGGCGAAGAGCCTGGCCGCTCTCGACCTGCACGGCCAGTGTCAGATTACCGGCGACCACAAGAAAGCGGTCTTCAGCACCGAGGACTACACGCTGACGACCAGCCTTATTTGCGGCGAGTACATGAACTATGAGAGCGTCATCCCGAAAGCGGGCAAGTACGATGTCGTGTTTGACCGCGACAGTCTGCTGGGGGCCGCCACGCGCGTCAAGAACTTGATGGACTTGAAGCACCGCGAGCCGGTGGTGCTGCACATCGACGGCGAAAGCTGCTACATCACATCCCGGCTGACTGGCGTTGAATTCCACGAGGACGTGCTGTGCCAAGGCACCATCCCGGAGCCGATGAACATTGCGTTCGACGACATTCTCCTGCTGAATGGGATTAGCGCTACCAAAGGTGAGGGTATCCGGGCACTACTGAATAGCTCACTCTCACCTATGAAGATTGAAAACGAGGGTTTTACGGCCCTTGTACTCCCGGTACGCATGAAAAATAGAGCATGAAATGAGGTGTTTTTGTGTCCGCTAAAATTGACAAGGAAACGAATATCGGATATAATAAAATGAATTGTGCCGACTTGGTTCGCGCAAGGATGAAAGACACGGGAACGGCACTTCACGAACTGGCCGAAAAGATGGGTTACAGCCGCCAGCGTCTCGGTAACAGATTGCTGAGAAATAGCCTTACAGCGGAAGAATTTTGCGAAGCAATGGCTATCATGGGGGCGACCGTCAAGATCGAGAAAAACGACGGGCAACAGAACTTGCTCTGGGAGAGAACCCCCAGCGTGGGCCCGCCGATTTGCAAGATGTGCAACGGCTATGTTTGCGATACAGAAAAAGCTGACTCGCTGGCAGCGAGTTTCACCTGCCGCAAGTACCCCGAGGGCATCCAGAATCATTTCGCATGGGAGTTGTATCAAGACCGCTCGGGCTTCTATTTCGTGGTAGTTTACAGCGATATTCCGTCCTGCCCGACGAATGTTTATACAGTGACCCCCGAGGAAGCCGAGTGGTACCTCGAACACAATATACTTTGAAATTCTGAACGATGAAACGTGAAAAGGTGGTAAAATGGCCGTAAAGGTAGAACGAATTGATTATAGCCAGATGGAAAATCGGGAGAAGTACCAAGACATCATTATGCAGTATTACGACCATCCGCCCCTCGTATATACTCGGAGTTACGGATGCCAGCAGAATGTCAATGACGGCGAGAAAATCAAGGGCGTACTGCAGGATGTCGGCTACGGCCTGTGCGATAACGTGGAGCACGCAGACCTCATCCTGTTTAACACCTGCGCCGTGCGTGAGCACGCAGAACAGCGCGTTTTCGGCAATGTCGGTGCGCTGAAAAAGCTCAAGGAGCAGAACCCGCGGCTGATGATTGGCATTTGCGGCTGTATGGCCCAGCAGGAGCACATCGTGGAAAAACTGCGCCAGAGCTACCCATATGTGGATCTTGTCTTTGGTGTGGACGGCATTGACCGCCTGCCCACGATGCTGGCGGAGCGCATCCGCAAGGGCAAGCGCTATCTGGAAAAGCCCACCGAGCGCAACGCCGTGGTGGAGGAACTGCCTATCCGCCGGGATTCCGGCTTCCGTGCATGGCTGCCCATTATGTATGGCTGTGATAACTTCTGCACCTACTGCATTGTGCCCTACGTCCGCGGACGTGAGCGCAGCCGTGAGCCCGCCGCTATTCTGGCAGAGTTCAAGCAGCTGATTGCGCAAGGCTACAAGGAAATCACCCTGCTGGGCCAGAACGTCAACAGCTACGGTAAGGGGCTGGAAAACCCGATTGATTTTGCGGATTTGCTGAATCTTTTGTGCGAGGTCCCCGGCGATTATCAAATTCGCTTTATGACCAGCCACCCGAAGGATGCCAGCCGCAAGCTCATTGACACGATTGCCGCGCAGGAGCATCTGTGCAAGCACATTCATCTGCCGGTGCAGTCCGGCTCGGACCGGCTGCTGAAGGAGATGAACCGCCATTACAACGTTGCCCAGTATATGGAGCTCATCAACTACGCCAAGGAGAAAATCCCCGGCGTGACCTTCTCAAGCGATATCATCGTCGGCTTCCCCGGCGAGACCGAGGAGGACTTTGCAGCAACGCTGGACTTGATCCGCAAGGTCGGCTATATGCAGCTGTTTACCTTTATCTATTCCAAGCGCACCGGCACACCGGCGGCCAAGCTGCCTGACCCCACCACCCACGCCGAGAAGGCCGCCCGCATGGAGCGCTTGCTGAAAACGCAGGAGGAATTTGCCTTTGCCGCCACGGCTGCTATGACCGGCCAGACTGTCCGCGTTCTGGTGGAGGCCGCGGGCCGCAATGCGGGTACCGTCAATGGGCGGCTGGACAACAATCTGGTTGTAGAGTTTGCCGCGCCGGAAAGCCTTATCGGCCAGTGGGCAAGGGTGCACGTTACCGGCTCCCGCGCTGCGCTGCTGGTGGGCGAGCTTGCGGAATAAGTACATTCTATAAACAATTATAAATAAGTATAAATAAGGAGATATACACAAATGGATTGCATTGATCTTTTCAAGAAAGCCGCTGCCGCACTGCAGACTGACCCCCGCTACCTGGAACTGGACGCCGCCCGCCGTGAAAACGATGCGGACGAGGAACTGCAGAATATGATTGGCGAGTTCAATCTGGCGCGCCTTGACCTGAACAACGAGAGCGCCAAGGCTGCTACCGATGCCGCCCGCGTGGCAGAGCTGAATCAGCGCGTCAACGACCTGTACAGCCAGATTATGGCCAGTGAGGGCATGGTCCGCTACAACGCCGCCAAGGCCGAGTGCGAGGCAATGGTCAGCCACATTGACGCCATCATCAACACGGCCATGAACGGCGGTGACCCCATGACCGTGCAGGCCCCCACCGGTGGCTGCACCGGCAGCTGCTCCACCTGCGGCGGCTGCCACTGATAATTCGAGACGAGGCAGAAAAGCTGTGGGGCGCATTCTATATGCGCCCGCAGCGCTGTACCCGGCTGCACACGTTTCGAACGGATACAGAATCCGCAATTACAAAGCAACGTAACAACCAGACAAAACAGGAGTGTGAAACATGGCCGAGCAAGCAGTATCGCCCATGATGCAGCAGTATTTTGAAATCAAAAAACAGCATCCCAATGAGATTCTGTTCTACCGCGTCGGGGACTTCTATGAGATGTTCTATGATGATGCGCTGACGGCCTCGCGGGAGCTGGAGCTGACGCTGACCGGCAAAAACTGCGGCAAGGAAGAGCGCGCCCCCATGTGTGGCGTGCCGTTCCACTCCTACGAAACCTATATGGCCCGCCTGATTGCCAAGGGCTACAAGGTTGCCATCTGTGAGCAGATGGAGGATCCGGCGCTGGCGAAGGGGCTTGTCAAGCGCGACATCATCCGCGTGGTCACGCCCGGCACCGTCATTGAGAGCAGTATGCTCCATGAGGACAAGAACAACTATCTGGCCAGCATCTACTGCAAGCGCATCCGCGGCCGCTGGCGTGCAGGCATCTGCTTTGCCGATATTTCCACCGGCGAGGCCTATGCCACTGAGCTGAATGCGGAAAAAATCGGCGGGGCTATCATCACCGAGCTGTGCCGCTATATGCCCAGCGAAATTCTGATTTGCCCGCCGATGCTCGACTTCAAGGACGTGACCACCTACATCAAACAGCACACCAACGCACTTGTGGAGCTGCGGGAGGATGCCTGCTTCAAGGATTCTGTGATGGAAGCCACGATGGCAGGGCAGTTCGGCACAGACTGGCGTGGGAGCCTGCACTATGAGAAGGACTCTCTGGTGCCCTACGCGGTGGCGGCGCTGCTCAACTATCTGCAGGAGACGCAGAAGCACGGTCTGGAACGCATCAAGACGATACAGAACTACGCGGACGCACAGTATATGCGCCTTTCACCTGTGACCCGCGCTAATCTGGAGCTGACCGAGACGATGCGCGGCCGCGAGAAGCGCGGCACACTGCTGTGGGTGCTGGATAAGACCGAGACCTCAATGGGCAAGCGCCTGCTGCGCTCCTGGATTGAACAGCCGCTGGTCGATGCAAGCGCTATCAACGAGCGCCTTGCCGCTGTGCAGGCACTCTACAGTGCCAGTATGGCCCGTGCCGACCTGAAAGAGGCCCTTGGTCATGTCTTTGACATTGAGCGCCTGACAACCCGCATTCTGTACGGCTCTGCCACCCCGCGGGAGGTCAAGGCGCTGGGGGATACCTGTGCCATGCTGCCGCAGGTCAAGGCGCAGGCCGCGGCCTGCGGCGCACCGCTGCTGAGCCGTCTGGCCGACCAGATTGACCTGCTGGAGGATGTCCTGCAGAATATCCAGAAGGCGCTGGTGGATGAACCGCCCGCCAATATGAAGGACGGCGGCGCCATCCGCGAGGGCTACAGCAGTGAGGTTGACGAGCTGCGGGACATCATGCACGGCGGCAAGGGCTTCCTTTCCAATCTGGAAGCCCGCTACCGTGAGGAAACCGGCATCCCTAAGCTGAAAATCGGCTTCAACAAGGTGTTTGGCTACTATATTGAGGTCAGCCGTTCCTACACGGACTCCGTGCCCGATACCTTCACCCGCAAGCAGACGCTGACAACGGGGGAACGCTACATCACGCCGGAACTGAAGGAACTGGAAAATAAAATCCTCGGCGCCAATGAGCGCCTGCTCGTTCTGGAACACCAGCTCTTTGCAGATTTGCTGTCAAGCATCTCGGCAGAGGTTGTCCGCATTCAGCGCACAGCATCGGCTGTGGCTCAGCTGGATGTGCTGGCAGGCTTTGCGGAGGCTGCGCTGCAGAACAACTACGTGATGCCTACCGTGGATGAAAACGGTGTGATGCAGATAAAAGAGGGCCGCCACCCTGTCATTGAGCAGATGCTCAAGGGCAGCCTGTTTGTGCCTAACGATACACTGCTGGACGAGGACGAAAACCGTATGTTGCTGATTACCGGCCCGAATATGGCTGGTAAGTCCACCTATATGCGCCAGAACGCGCTGATTGCCCTGATGGCGCAGATTGGCAGCTTTGTGCCCGCCGCCAGCGCCCACATCGGTGTGGTGGATGCCATTTTCACCCGCGTGGGTGCGTCGGATGATCTGGCTGCGGGACAGTCCACCTTCATGGTGGAGATGACCGAGGTGGCGGAAATTCTCAAAAACGCCACGAAGGATAGCCTTGTCATTCTGGATGAAATCGGCCGCGGCACATCGACCTTTGACGGCATGAGTATCGCCCGCAGTGTGGTAGAATTTATCTGCGAGAACATCGGCTGCAAGACACTTTTTGCCACCCATTATCATGAGCTGACCAGCATGGAGCAGGATATCCACGGCGTGAAAAACTATAACATTGCCGTCAAGAAGCGGGGCGAGGATATCACCTTCCTGCGCCGCATCATTGCAGGCCCTGCCGATGACAGCTACGGTATTGAGGTTGCAAAGCTGGCGGGTCTGCCCGGCAGCGTGACCAAGCGCGCCCACGCTGTGCTGCGCCAGTTGGAGGCCAGCGCCCCAGGGCACAATAACGCGATGCAGCTCGATTTTGAAACGGTCGAGGCGTATAACAATCCCAGCGTACCCAGTGAGGTTGTCGAAAAGCTCCACAGCGTGGACATTGAGACGCTGACCCCACTGGAAGCGCTGAACTTCCTGTATGAACTCAAAAATACTTTGGATAAAGCATAAAGGCAGGTGAGAGTATGGCGGAAATTCGTGTACTGGATAAGCATACCGCGGAACTGATTGCGGCAGGCGAGGTTGTGGAACGGCCTGCCTCCGTGGCGAAGGAGCTGCTGGAAAACGCAATTGACGCGGGCGCAACGCAGATTTCGCTGTCGGCGGTGCGGGGCGGCATCCAGCAGCTGCAGATTGTGGACAACGGCTCCGGCATTGAGGCGGAATATATCGACAAGGCGTTTATCCGCCATGCCACCAGCAAGATTGCCACGGCGGAGGACTTGGGGCGTATTCACACACTGGGCTTCCGCGGTGAGGCGCTGGCCTCCATTGCCAGCGTGGCCCGGGTTGAGGTGCTGACCCGCACCGAGGCGGATGAATTTGCTTGTTGCTACCGCATCGAAGGCGGCGAGCCGCAGGGGATGGAGCCAGGCGCACGGCCGGTCGGTACCACTATCACCGTCAACGATTTGTTCTACAACACCCCCGCCCGCATGAAGTTTTTGAAAAAGGACGCCAGCGAGGGCACCTTTGTGGCCGAGACGGTGCTGCACGCGGCACTGTCCCACCCGGAAATCAGCTTCCGCTTCACCCGCGATGGAAAGCAGCAGTATGTGACCCCCGGTGACGGCGACCTGCGCAGTGCGGTCTATGCGGTGCTGGGCCGGGAATTTGCCCGCGATTTGCTGGCGGTGGAGGGCGGCAGTGACCTGTACCATGTCACCGGCCTGATTACGCCGCCCCGCGCCTGCCGTGCCAGCCGCGGCGCACAGCATTTCTTTGTGAATGGCCGTTATGTCAAGAACCGCACCATGATGGCGGCGCTGGAAAACGCCTACAAGGGCACGATGATGCAGGGGAAGTTCCCCGGCGCGGTGCTTATGTTGGAGCTGCCGCCCGATATGGTGGATGTCAACGTTCACCCGGCCAAGACCGAGATACGCTTTGCCAAGGAAAGTGACGTCTTTGACGCTGTCTACCGCGCTGTGCGCGCGGCGCTGGCCACCCCTGGCAGCGGTGAGTGCCGGTTTGAAATGGGTCATACCGCACCCGGCGAGAGCCAGACGCAGGAGAAAGCAAAGCCTGTAACGCCCGCCGCGCCCGCCAAGCCTGCGGCCGGGCCGTCCGTTTTGCCGAAAAAGGGCGGTTTTACAACGCTTTCTGCTGCGGAATACCGCGCCTTGAACGGTCTGACGGCACCTGTGCCCGCAAGGCCGCTGCCCGGCGTGGTGACGGTGGAATCCGCAAAGCCTGCCTACGATGCGGGGCCCGCGCCGAAGCCGCTGACCCCGACGCCGCCGGTAGAGAAAATCACCCTCCCGGCGCCGCAGCCGATGCCGCCCGCCGCGGCGGATGACACCCTGCTGGATATCCTGCCCGATATGCCGGACGAGCCCCCGGCGCCGCAGCCGGTGCAGCCTGACCCGGAGACGGAATACGTCCAGAATGACCTGCACGCTCTCAGCGCGCTGCCGGACAAAGTCATAACGAGCCCCGAGCAGACAACGCTGACCCCGCCGCCGGAGAGCGAGCCGCTGCGCCTTGTGGGCGAGGTGTTCAAGACCTATATCATCACCGAGCGCGGCGGGGAACTCTGCCTGATTGACAAGCACGCCGCGCACGAAAGGCTGCTGTTTGAACAGCTGGCGAAGGACTACGGCAATGTGCCGTCCCAGATGCTGCTGGTGCCGGTGCAGGTCAACCTGACCGCGGCAGAAAAGCAGGCGGTTCTGCAGAACCTTGACCTGCTGACCGATGCGGGCATTGAGGCCGAGGACTTTGGCGGTGCCACCGTTGTGGTGCGCGCCGTGCCCGCCGATGTACCGGTGGATGATGTGGAGGATATGCTGGTGGAGTTGGCCGCCAAGTTGGCGGACGGCGGCCGTGATGCCCTGCGCGAAAAGACCGAGTGGGTGTTACATTCCATTGCCTGCCGTGCGGCCATCAAGGCGGGCGACCGCACCAATGCTGCAGAAATGCTGGTGCTGGCCCAGCACATTATGGACGGCACAGTGCCGCCGTTCTGCCCGCATGGCCGCCCCTGCGTGCTGAAAATCACCCGGAAGGAGCTGGAAAAGCAGTTTGGCCGACTTGTCTAAATCCCGCGTTATCGCGGTCGGCGGGCCCACGGCCAGCGGCAAGACCGCACTTTCCGTAGGGCTTGCCAAAGCCTTTGGTGGAGAAATCATCAACGCAGACTCGATGCAGATTTACAAGAATCTGGACGTAGGCACGGCAAAGCCGAGCATAGAGGAACGGCAGGGGGTACCCCACTATCTTCTTGACTTCCTGCCGCCGGAGACGCCTTACAGCGTAGCGGATTTTACCGCCGCCGCTGACCCGCTGATACAGGAAATCACCGCCCGGGGCAAGCTGCCCCTTGTGGTGGGCGGCACAGGGCTGTATATTACAAGTCTGTTGAACGGCATGGCCTTTGCCCCCGAAAAGACGGACCCAGCCATCCGCGCCCGCCTGCAGGAAAGGGCCGAAGCGGAGGGCGGTGCGGCGCTGTATGCCGAGCTTCAGAGCATTGACCCGGACTATGCCGCACAGGTACACCCCAATAATCTGCCGCGGGTAATCCGCGCATTGGAGCTGTATGCGGCCACAGGCCGCAGAATGAGCGAGGAGCGCGTGAACGCACGGCCAGCAGAGCCGCCGTATCGTTCACTCTGTCTCTGCCTGACCTGCCGCGACCGCGCAGTGCTCTATGACCGCATTGAACGCCGGGTGAATCTGATGGTGGAAAACGGCGTCCTTGCGGAGGCAAAGCAGGTCTATGACCACCGCGATACCTACCGTACTGCGGCGCAGGCCATCGGCTACAAGGAGTTTTTTCCGTATTTTGAAGGCACAGGCAGTCTCGACGAATGTACCGCAAGGCTCAAGCAGGCTACCCGCAACTACGCCAAGCGCCAGCTGACGTGGTTCCGCCGCCAGAACGATGCCGTCTGGCTTTATATTGATGAGGAAAATGTCCTCGACCGCGCCTGTGAACTGGTGCGGGAATTTCTGCAGCAGTAAGGAGGTGAGCGCACAGTGAAAAATGACCGCCCTGCGGCAAAAAAGATTCTTCATGCAGTCGGTCTGCTGGCACTGGCGCTTGTCTCAATTTACATTATTGTACAGTGCTTCGTGATTTTTCACCATTCCTACAAGACGGAAACCGCCATCACGTACACACTGGCCGAGAGCATCAATCTCGATGGTGTGGTTGCCTTTGACACGGTGGATGTGCCGGGCAGCGGCAACCTTGGCTATCTTGTCAAAGACGGTGAGCGCGTGACAAACGGAACGGTTGTGGCGGAGTGCTACACCGATGACGCACAGGGCCTGCAGCGGGAGCGTCTGGACCGGCTGGACCGCACGATAACGCTGCTGACTAAATCCGAAAATTCCACTGGCAGCGACCTGAATGTGCTGGCCAGCCAGCGCCGACAGGCGCTGTACAATCTGCTGGATAAGCTGGACACCGCACAGTACAGCGGCATTTCGGACGCCGAGGATAACTTCGTGCTGGCACAGAACCGCCTGCAGATCAGCACCGGCCAGACGGCGGGATTCACAGATTCCGTTGCAGCGCTGCAGACAGAGTATGATGCGATAAAAAGCGAGCTGGACGCGCTGCAGACCATCACAGCCACCACAAACGGCTATTTCAGCAGCACAGCGGCCTCGCCCGCCATTGCGGTTGACCGCCAAACGCTGGAGGACGCCGACCCTGCCGCGCTGCAGCAGCTGCTCCAGAATGGCTTTCCTGCGGCCTCTACCGACCGTGCCGGGCAGATTACAACCGGCTTCTCGTGGCGCTTTTATGCCGTCTGTGATTTGGATACGGCAGCGAGGTTTGACAACATCAGCTCTGTAAAAATCAGCGTGCCGGGCAAGCAGAACACCCCGCTGGCCGCCACGGTGGAGGAAATTGTGGAGGACAAGGACGCGGGCCTTGCCAAAATTGTTCTGCAATGCCAGACCATCAATGCCGAGGTTCTGAGCTTTGGGCAGGAGACCGTACAGGTTGACTTGAAAACCTATGAGGGCATCCGCATCGACAAGGAGGCCCTGCACATTGTGAACGGCCAGCGCGGTGTCTATGTCAAGTACGGCAATCTGCAGCGCTTTTTGAAAATCACAACGCTGTACGAGAATGACAGCTATATTCTGATTCCCGAAAACGGCAAAATCGGCACCGAAAATGAGGTGCGTCTCTACGATGAGATTATCGTGGAGGGCACAAATCTGCAGGACGGCAAACTATTGTGACGAAATTACGGCATTTTGTATTGACAAGACCGCCGAAATAGCAGATAATATTTAGTATATATCGCTGTAATAGTGCGCTGACGTAAACAGCGCTACTTTCTTAAAGGAGTTTTACGACCATGTCCATGTTTGACAGTTTGAAAAGCAAGCTCGGTATTGACCCCGATGCGGATTCCTATGTGGATGATACCGAAGATGAAATTTTTCCCGGCGGGCAGGGTGCTGCCGCGCAGGACTATAACCAGCAGGAGGTCAAACAGCACAGCAATAAGGTCGTGAACATCAATGCCACGACCCAGCTGCAGGTTGTTCTGGTCAAGCCAGAACGCTTTGAGGATGCTTCGACCATCGCTGACCAGCTCAACGCCAAGCGCACGGTTGTGCTGAATCTGGAATCCACCGGCAAGGAGGTTTCCCGCCGCCTGATTGATTTCCTGTCCGGCGTGGCCTACGCCAACAACGGCCAGATTAAACGCGTGGCCACCAGCACCTTCATCATCACGCCGTACAACGTTGATATTATGGGCGACCTCATCGACGAGCTGGAGAATAACGGTGTATTCTTCTGATACCCCGCAGTCTGCCTGCCGCGGCTTTGTGCCGCCGCAGAATGATGATGAGCGCCGCCTGATGCACCGTGTGGAAGAGCTTTGCCGTGTGGCCGAGGCTCGCGGTATCCCGCGCTATACCGGCTTTCTCTCGGACCGGGAGCAGAGTCTGGCGCAGGCCGCCTGCAACAAGGCCGGTTGCACCGCCATCCGCTTCTGGGGCGGCTACCCGGACGCCGAGCGCAGGGTGCTCTGCATTGAGCCGCCCGGCGCCTGGCAGGAAGAGCCGCTGGCCTATCTGCAGTTTACAGCCTACGGCGATAAGCTGCCCACCCACCGGGACTATCTTGGCTCCATTCTGGGGCTGGGGCTTGAGCGCACCTGTGTGGGAGATTTGCTGGCAGACCCTGCGCATACGGACACTTTTTATGCGGTGGTTCTGGCTGATAAGCAGGCGTTTATCGCGTCCGAGCTGACCAGCGCAGGCCACAGCACGGTGCATACCGACTGTCTTGATGCCCTGCCGCCGCAGCTGGCCGCAGGGCCGGAGCGCCCTCTGCAGGAGGCAACCGTGCCCTCCCTGCGTGCGGATGCTGTGCTGGCGGTTATGCTGCACACCTCCCGCACTCGCGCCGCGGAATATATCACGGCTGGCCGGGTGGAAATCAACCATCTGCCGCTGAAGGCCGCCCACGAGACCGCCTACGCTGAGGATATCTTCACCGTGCGGGGTGTGGGGCGCTTTAAGCTGGCGGCCATTGGCGGCAAAAGTCGCAAGGACCGCCTGTTCATATCCTTTTACCAATATTGAGCGCATGATCTGCCCGCAGGCCGCGGGCCGGGAATAACAGGGCACCGCGCCCTGCATACAGGAGGAAAATCATGATCTCTTCTGAGGATGTCCGCCATGTAACCTTTGACAAGGCGTTTCAGGGCTATCGCCGTGAGGACGTGGATGCTTATCTGAAAGAGGTGGCGCAGACGATGGATGATCTGGCCGCCCAGAACGATGATTTGCAGAAAAAGCTCGTTGTGCTGGCCCAGCGCATTGAACAGTACCGCACGATGGAAGATACCCTGAGCACCACGATGATTAACGCCCAGCGTCTGGGCGAGAATGTCATCCGCGAGGCCAAGCAGAAGGCAGCCGAGATTATCCGCGCCGCCAACATCAAGGCGGAGGACCGTGAGCAGCGCTCCCGCGATGATGTGGAGCTGGCCAAGCAGGAGATTGTCACCCTCAAGAGTGAGGCGGACAGCTTCAAGCGCTCCTTGATTGAGATGTACCGCAAGCACATCAACCTCATCAATAAGCTGCCGGACTACACCCCGCAGCCCGAGGAAGAGCCTGCCCACCCGGCCCAGCCTGCGCCGGAGCAGACAGCAGCACCGGTACAGCCCGCTACACAGGCGGCTCCCGTGCAGCAGGTTGCTGCGCAGGAGCCTGTCTACGCGCAGCCAATCGCTCAGCCTGCCCCCGAGCCTGCCCCGGTGCAGGAGCAGCCCACGGCCTACTATGAGGAGCCCGCCGCACAGCCTGCGGCAGAGCCGCAGCGCACCCCGCTGAACACCGAGAAGGTGGACACGGTGGAGTTTGCCATTGCGCCCCACCCGGAGGAGCCGGACGAGGCCCCGGCCTACAGCGCCCCGGAGGAGTCCGCCATTGACGAGAGCCGTTTTCAGGATGTGTCCGGCCTGTATGACGAGCCGGAGGCAAAACCTGCCCGCCGCACCCGCAAGACCGGCACCACGGCCAAGCGCACCACCCGCAAAAAAGCAAGTGCCGAACCCCAGGAGGAGCTGAACTCCCCGGCGTTCGATAACTTTGAAGGCGTTGACTTTGACAGCTGACACCGAATGTGATATAACTATGGCAACACCGCACAATTCGCGCCTTACGGCTTAAGCACCGCTGCCGTGGCTGTGAAGCACAATCTGCGTTGCGAAAATGCTCGATAATACTCCAGTATTATCTGCGCTTTTTGCTTAGCAGCTTGTACTTCTCGCTTGCTGCATCGACACTTAGAATTATGTGGTATGGCCTGAAGAATCCATAAAATAGAGGAGAGTAGGAAACCTTGGCGCAGAACTATAACGACACCATCCACAAGATGCAGACCCCATTTGAAATGCGGGCTGGTCTGCCGAAAAAGGAACCCAAAATGCTGGAGGACTGGGAGAAAAACCACGTCTACGAGCAGATGATTAAAAACAATGAGGGCAAGCCGCAGTATATCCTGCATGACGGCCCTCCGTATGCCAACGGCAATATCCATATGGGTACGGCCCTGAACAAGATTATCAAGGATATCATCATCCGCTATAAGAATATGTCTGGCTTCCAGGCACCCTATGTGCCCGGCTATGACACCCACGGCCTGCCTATCGAGCTGAAGGCACTCAGCTCTCTGGGTGACAAGAAGGCGGGCGTCTCCAAGCTGGAGTTGCGTCAGATTTGTAAGGAATTTGCCACCGAGCACATCGGCGTTATGAACGAGCAGTTCAAGCGTCTGGGCGTGCAGGGCGATTTCGAGAACCCTTATCTGACCCTGCGCCCCGAGTTTGAGGCCCGTCAGGTGGAAATCTTCGGCGAGATGGCCAAGAAGGGCTACATCTACAAGGGCATGAAGGCTGTCTACTGGTGCCCCGAGGACCGCACCGCGCTGGCCGAGGCCGAGATTGAGTACGCCGAGGACGAGTGCGATTCCATCTACGTCCGCTTCAAGCTGACGGACGACCCCAACGGCGTGCTGGCCAAGCACAACATCCCGCTGGAAAAGGCCTGGATTGTCATCTGGACCACCACCACCTGGACGCTGCCCGCCAACGTGGCCACCTGCCTGAACCCCAATCTGGAATATGCTTTCGTCAAGATTGGCGATGCCTACCACATCATGGCCCGCGAGCTGGTGGAGTCCACGATGAATGGCTGCCACATCGACGAGTATGAAATCCTGCCTGAGACCGTTCTGGGCAGCGAGCTGGAGCTGATGCAGTATCAGCATCCCTTCCTCGACCGCAAGGGTCTGGTCATTCTGGGCGACCATGTCACGCTGGAAGGCGGCACTGGCTGCGTCCACACGGCTCCCGGCCACGGCGTGGAGGACTTTGAGGTCTGCGTCAACCACTATCCGCAGGTTCCCGTTGTGGTTCCTGTCGATGACGCCGGTCGCCTGACCGCTGAAGCCGGTGAAAAGTTTGCCGGTCTGAAGGTCTGGGATGCCAACAAGGTCATTCTGGAGCACATCAAGGAAAGCGGCCATCTGATGGGCGTGCAGCACATCACCCACCAGTATCCGCATTGCTGGCGCTGCCATCATCCCATCATCTTCCGCGCTACCGAGCAGTGGTTCTGCTCCATCGATGCCTTCAAGGAGGATGTCTACAAGGCCATCGACAGCGTGCACTGGCAGCCGGCGTGGGGCCATGACCGTATGGCGGGCATGGTGCGCGACCGCAGTGACTGGTGCATCAGCCGTCAGCGCGTCTGGGGCGTGCCCATCCCGGTGTTCTACTGCAAGAAGTGCGGCAAGTACCACATCACCGACGCCTCCATCAAGGCTGTCTCTGACCTGTTCCGCAAGGAAGGCAGCGATGCCTGGTACAAGTATGATGCCAATGACATCATGCCGAAATCCGAGGTCTGCGAGTGCGGTGCTTCCGACTGGGAGAAGGACCCCGATATCATGGATGTCTGGTTTGACTCCGGCTCCACATGGAGCGCTGTCTGCCGTGAACGTCCCGAGCTGCGCTGGCCCGTCGATATGTATATGGAGGGTGCCGACCAGTTCCGCGGTTGGTTCCAGTCCAGCCTGCTGACCAGTGTGGCCACGCAGGGCGTTGCGCCGTACCGTGAGGTTCTGTGCCACGGCTGGGTTGTGGACGCACAGGGCAAGCAGATGCACAAATCCGCCGGCAACGGCATGGAGCCCAGCGAGATTATCCGCGACTATGGTGCGGATATCATCCGCCTGTGGGTTGCTTCCAGCGATTACACCGTTGACGTCCGCGCCGGTAAGGAAATCTTCCGCCAGCTGTCCGAGGCATACCGCAAGATGCGCAACACCGCCCGCTTCATGCTGGGCAACATCAACGATTTTGACCCCGCCAAGGATATGGTTGCAGAGGATCAGCTGTTTGAGATTGACCGCTGGGCACTGGAGGCCTGCAACAAGCTGACCGCCAACCTGCGCGATGCCTATGACCACTATGACTTCAGCCGCGCCTACCACGCACTGTACAACTTCTGCGTCATTGATATGTCCAACTTCTATATGGACGTCATCAAGGATCGCCTGTACTGCGCCGATGACCATGCCCGCCGCTGCGCCCAGAGTGCCCTGTACCGCATTCTGGTGGACTTCACCAAGCTGCTGGCACCCATCCTGTGCTTCACCAGCCAGGAAATCTGGAGCTATATCCCGAAGCTGCCCGGCATGAAGGACTATGTTGTCTTTGAGCAGATGCCCGAGGCAAAGGCTGCTGCCGATGAGGCGTTTGAGGCCAAGTGGGATCGCATCATGGCCATCCGTGACGATGTCAAGAAGGTTCTGGAGCAGGCCCGTGCCGATAAGGTCATTGGCTCTGCGCTGGAAGCCAGCCTGACGCTTTATTGCAGCAAGGAGGTCTATGACTTCTTGAACGCCATCCCGATGGATGAGCTGGCTGATTTGTTCATCGTCTCTCACGTTGACCTCGTTGAGGGTGAGGGCGGCGTCAAGGGCCTGGTTGAGGGTCTTGGCGTCAGTGCTGCCCATGCGGCCGGCAACAAGTGCCTGCGCTGCTGGAAGTATGAGCCTTCCGTTGGCGAGGACGGTCTGTGCCCGCGCTGCGCTAAGGTTCTGAAACAGTAAGTTTTACCCGTCAGCGGTGCTTATACGTGTAAGCACCGCTGATTTTTTCGGATAAGGTGACGTATGATTTCTGGTTTGTTATCTCTGCTGGGGGCGGCCGTACTGGTCGTACTGGACCAGCTTATCAAGCACTGGGCCACGGCGGCGCTGCTGCCGGTGGGCAGTATGGAGGTACTGCCCGGCATTGTGGAGCTGCGCTATTGCCTGAATGACGGTATGGCATTCTCGATGCTGGCGGGCAAGCAGGGGCTGCTGATTGGTGTAACATCCGTTATGCTGGTGGCCGTTCTGGTTATGCTGTTTGTGCGTAAAATGCCGTTGGCAGAGCGCATTGCATGGACGCTGGTGCTGGGCGGCGGCGTGGGCAACCTCATTGACCGCGTGCTCAACGGCGTTGTGGTGGACTACATCAACGTGCTGTTTATGCACTTTGCCATCTTCAATTTTGCGGATATCTGCGTCTGTGTGGGCGTTGGCCTGCTGATGCTGGTGCTGCTTCTGGACTCCACCAAAAAGGATGCGCCGACACAGCAGAAGGCGGAGGACGATGGAACGGCTTGAGTTTACGGCTGCGCCCGGTGACACAGGCCGCCTGGATGCGTGGCTGGCAGGGC
The DNA here is from genome assembly GCF_024462815.1 of Gemmiger formicilis. Lineage (GTDB taxonomy): Bacteria > Bacillota > Clostridia > Oscillospirales > Ruminococcaceae > Gemmiger. The sequence continues at coordinate 376,677 of NZ_JANGCG010000001.1, read as the reverse complement.
AGTGCCCGACATTGTCCCGCAGTGCGCTGCAGGGGCTGATGGAGCAGGGCCTTGTGACGCGGAACGGCGCGCCGGTCAACAAAAAGGAAAAGGTCCTTCCCGGCGCTGTCTATACCATTGACCTGCTCGACCCGCAGCCCATCGAGGCCGTACCCCAGAACATCCCGCTGGATATTGTCTATGAGGACGAGGACCTTCTGGTGGTCAACAAGCCGAAGGGGATGGTTGTCCACCCGGCACCCGGCAACCCGGACGGCACGCTGGTCAATGCGCTGCTCTACCACTGTGCGGGGCAGCTGTCCGGCATTGGCGGCGCCATCCGCCCCGGCATTGTGCACCGTATTGACAAGGACACCAGCGGCCTGCTGGTGGTGGCCAAAAATGACGCAGCCCACCATGCGCTCAGTGAACAGATGAGCGTGCACAGCATCCACCGCGTCTACCACGCGGTTGTCTACGGCAACCTGAAGGAGGACGAGGGCTATGTGGAAGCGTGGCTGGGCCGCGACCCCAGAGACCGCAAGAAAATGGCGGTCCTGCCGGAGAACGCACCGGGGGCCAAGTATGCCTATACGGGCTGGCAGACACTGGAACGGTACGGCAACTTCACCTACATTGCCTGTAAGCTCAAAACCGGGCGTACCCACCAGATACGCGTACATATGACCTCCACAGGCCACCCGCTGGCGGGGGATGCCGTCTACGGTCCCAAAAACTGCATCAAGGCACTGGGCGGCCAATGCTTACACGCGAAGGAGCTGGGCTTTGTCCACCCGAAAACAGGGCAGTGGATGCAGTTTGATTCACCCCTGCCGCCTTATTTTACAGATTTTCTGACACGGTTAAGAAAGGAACATCGCACATGAAAGCACCCCTCAGCGATACCCTTGTAATCTGTGATATGGATAACACCCTACTGACGGCCAAGGCGGGCATCCCTGCCTGCAACCGGGCCGTCATCCAGCTGTACACCAGCATGGGGGGACTTTTTACAGTGGCCACAGGCCGCCCGCCGGAGTCCATCCGTGCGGCGCTGGGGGACATCAAGCTGTCTCTGCCGGCTATCTCCTGCAATGGTGCGCTGCTGTATGATTTCTCCACGGACTCGGTGCTCCACCGTTCCACGCTGAACCGGGAGCAGGCCACCACGGCGATTCTGGATATTTTGAACAAGTTCCCGCGCATGGGTGTTGAGGTTATGGCGGGCAACGGCGAAATGTACGTGATTCACGCCAACGAGGTGACCCACGCCCATCAGGTGGATGAGCAGCTAGGCAGCATTGCCTGCCCGGTGGAGTCCGTGCCGGATGGCTGGGTCAAGGTGGTGTTCGCCTCCGACCCGGAGAGCATCCGCAAGCTGGGCCAGTACGCCAAGACGAAATATTACGGCAGGGATAACTATTTCCTGGCCACCAACAGCATCTATCTGGAAATTATGCCTGGCGGTGTCAGCAAGGCAAGCGGCCTGCATGACCTCTGCGCACTGATGAGCAAATCCATGAAAAACACGGTGGTTATCGGTGATTACTACAATGATCTGGAGCTGATGCGGGAGGCCGGGTATGCGGTGGCGGTTGCCAACGCCCCGGCTGAGGTCAAGGCGGCCGCCGACCACGTGACGACTTGCACCTGCGCCGAGGGCGCAGTGGGCGAGTACCTGTACAGCCTGATTGGCAAGGCCGAAGCGTAAAAGAGGGCATGACGATGAAAGTCAGCAAATTCATGAACCCGAAGGGTGTACTGCTTCAGGCAAAGATAGATAATTCTGCTGATGCACTGGGAATTCTGGTGGAGCTGCAGGAGGGAATAGGCGTTATCACAAACGGAAACGCCTATTACAAGGCTGTCTCCGCGCGGGAGAGCTTTGGCGGAACCACAGCCATAGGCGGCGGCATTGCGCTGCCCCATGCCAGCAACGCGGGTGTGTCCGCGCCGGGCATTTCGGCGGTGCTACTGCGCCGCGGCGTGGACTGGGGCGCACCTGATGGGGCACCGGTGGATTTGATTTTTATGATTGCCGTTCCGCCGGGAAGCGAAAGCCTGCATTTACAGATTCTGGCGCGGCTGGTGAATCTGCTCAGCCGCAGTGAGCTGACGGAGGCTCTGCACACCGCCAGCAACCCCCAACGCTTTGTGGAGCTGATTGCCAAAACCGAAAACGCCTGCTTTGCAGAGTAAACCCATCCCGGCCCAACGCGGCCGGGATATTTTTTGCCTGCAAGTTCAGACAAAACCGTCGATTTGCACAAAACAATATAAAATTTTGCTGCTGTATTATACGGATTTGCACTTGCTTTAAACCACTAAAGTGTGCTATACTTTAAAGCACTAAACCGGCTGCGCGGAGGGACCCACGTGAGGGAATGTGGGTGTACACCTGAAACAAAAGGTGCGCAGCGGGTGCATTGGAGGAATATACAATGAAAAAAGCAGTCTCTCTCATGATGGCCGCCGCCCTGACGATGGGCCTGGCCGCCTGCGGATCTTCCGCTTCCACGGATACCGCAGCATCCACCGCTGACACCGCCGCTTCCAGCAGCGAAGCCGCCGCCGACAGCACCGCCGCTGCGGATGGCAAGGTCTACAACGTCGGCATCTGCCAGCTTGTCCAGCACGAGGCACTGGACGCCGCTACGCAGGGCTTCAAAGACGCCTTGACCGAGAAGCTGGGCGAGGGCAACGTCAAGTTTGACGAGCAGAACGCCTCCGGCGACTCTGCCAACTGCGCCACCATCGTGAACGGCTTTGTTTCCAATAATGTGGATTTGATTCTGGCCAATGCCACCGCACCGCTGCAGGCTGCTGCACAGGCTACCGCAGACATCCCGGTGCTGGGCACCTCTGTCACGGACTACGCCACGGCGCTGGATATCAGTGGCTGGACCGGCACGGTCGGCAACAACATTTCCGGCACCTCTGACCTTGCGCCGCTGGACCAGCAGGCTGCTATGATTCAGGAGCTGTTCCCGGACGCCAAGAATGTCGGCCTGCTCTACTGCAGCGCCGAACCGAACTCCGTCTACCAGTGTGACGTCATTGAGGGTTACCTGACCGAGGAGGGCTACACCGTGGCCCGCTATGCCTTCACCGATACGAATGATGTTACCTCTGTGGCACAGACTGCCGCTGACAACTCTGACGTTATCTACATCCCCACGGACAACACGGCAGCCTCCAACACCGAGGCCATCGCCAACGTGGTCATTCCCGCCAAGGTTCCTGTAGTGGCCGGTGAGGAAGGCATCTGCAACGGCTGCGGCGTTGCTACGCTGTCCATCAGCTACTACGATCTGGGCTACGCCACCGGTGAGATGGCCGCCAAGATTCTGGCCGAGGGTGCAGACGTCTCCACCATGCCGGTTGAGTATGCACCCAACGTTACCAAAAAGTACAACGCTGCCAACTGCGAGGCCCTCGGCATCACGCCGCCGGCTGATTACGTGGCCATCGACTAAGACGAAAGCAGCAGTAAAAAAACATCATAACAGCGAGGAAGGGGAGTGCTGTTCTCTTTCCCCGCTGTTTTGGTGCCTATGAAATGAGGATGTTTTATGGATTTCCTGACCTCTTTGATAAACTCCATGCCCGGTGCTGTGGCACAGGGTCTCATCTGGGGCATTATGGCCATCGGCGTCTATATTACCTACCGTATTCTGGATGTGGCCGATTTGACCGTTGACGGCTCTCTGGGCACCGGCGGCGCGGTCTGTGTTGTGCTGGTTCTGAACGGCGTACCGGTGGGTGTGGCGCTTTTGGCGGCTACGCTGGTCGGTATGCTGGCAGGCCTGGTCACAGGTCTGTTCCATACCGCCTGCGGTATACCGGCTATTCTGGCCGGTATCCTGACACAGCTGGCGCTCTACTCGGTCAATCTGCGCATTATGGGTACCGGCACCGGCGGCGGTAAAGCCAACCTGCCTATCAGCGTGGACAAGTACAGCCTGCTGGTTTCGGCCCGCTATGTGCGTGCGCTGGCAGCGAATAACCCGATTATTGTACTGGTCATTTTCTGCGCTATCCTGATTGGTGTTCTGTACTGGTTCTTCGGCACTGAAATGGGCTGCTCGCTGCGTGCCACCGGCGCAAACCAGCATATGGCCCGCGCACAGGGCATCAACACGAATGTCACCATTGTGCTGGGGCTGATGGTTTCCAACGGTCTGGTTGCACTGGCCGGTGGCCTGCTGGCGCAGTATCAGGGCTTCTCGGATATCAATATGGGCCGCGGCGCAATCGTTATCGGTCTGGCGGCGGTCATCATCGGCGAGGTTATCTTCAGCAAAATCTTCCGCAACTTCGCACTCAAGCTGCTGGCGGCCGTCATTGGCGCTATCATCTACTACATTGTTATGAACTTCGTGCTGCGCATGGGTCTGTCCACCGATGACCTCAAGCTGCTCACCGCACTGGTTGTGGCTGTATTCCTGACCATTCCGTACTGGAAGGGCAAATACTTCACCAAGACGCCTGTGAAAAAGGGAGGCAAGGACAATGCTTGAAATCAAAAATGTGTACAAGACCTTCAACGCAGGCACCGTCAATGAAAAGGTGGCACTGAAGGACCTGAACCTTACGCTGGAGGACGGTGACTTTGTCACGGTTATCGGTGGCAACGGCGCGGGCAAGTCCACTATGCTGAACGCGGTTGCGGGTGTCTGGCCGGTCGATATGGGCAAAATCATCATTGACGGACAGGACGTGACCCGCCTGTCGGAGCATAAGCGCGCCAAGTACATCGGCCGCGTTTTTCAAGATCCGATGATGGGCACGGCGGCAACCATGCAGATTGATGAAAATCTGGCGCTGGCAGCCCGCCGGGGTCTGGCCCGCACGCTGAAAACCGGCATCACCAAAAAGGAGCATGAGGAATATTATGAGCTGCTCAAAACGCTGGATTTGGGGCTGGAAAACCGTATGACCAGCAAGGTGGGCCTGCTCTCCGGCGGACAGCGTCAGGCGGTCACGCTGCTGATGGCCACCCTGAAGAAGCCCAAGCTCCTGCTGCTGGATGAGCACACCGCGGCCCTTGACCCCAAGACGGCGGCCAAGGTGCTGACCCTGTCGGAAAAAATCGTGGAGGAAAACCACCTGACCACCCTTATGATTACCCATAATATGAAGGATGCCATCAAATACGGCAACCGCCTGATTATGATGTATGAAGGCCACGTCATCTATGATGTGCGCGGTGAAGAGAAGAAGAACCTACAGGTCAGCGATTTGCTCAAGCGCTTTGAGCAGGTGAGCGACGGCGGCTTTGCCAATGACAGAATGCTGCTCTCATAAAATGCTTTGCCCGGGAAAATTGCCTCCCGGGCTTTTTTGTAATAAAATTGTAATTCGTGACAATTTTTTGAAAACGGTGTTCAAAGCTCTGAAAATATGATATAATTCCAAGTATGTATACTAGGTGGGATATGGCCTGTGGCCAGCTCCCCATTCACATATCAAAGGAGGAGGCTTTCCTATGAGCCGCGAACGTCAAGAGGAAAGAGTTGGCCTGAGCCCTATACAGCGCAAGGCGTGTGTGGTGCTGGCCCTTTGTGCACTGGCACTCATTTTAAGTATTTTGGTGGCGTGGGTGCTGCCGGGCAAGCTAGGGCTTTTCGGTGGCTCCAAGGATCCCTATGACCCGGAGGCATTCCCGCTGGATACCACGTTGGACTGCATCCTGCCGCAGGCCTCGGCGGATGATGCCTACATCACGGCCAGTGTCTTTGCGGGCGACCAGTATGCGGTCAGCCTGCAGAAGGACAGCCGCATTACCTTGAACCAATTTGTCGGGCAGGAGGGATTGAAAACCGCAAAGGCTCTTTCCACCTCCTGCGTGAACTTCGCCTCGGATTCCAGCACTTATACCATCGTGCAGGCCATCCCGAAGATGAAGGCACGCCGCGTCTTTGTACAGCTTGGTTCCAATGATGTAGACGGCACGGTCAGTGTGGAGTCCTACATTGCGGACTACAAGCAGTTTTTACAGAGCATCCGGTCCGCCTATTCGTACTGCGATATCATTGCCGTGGCGGTGCCCCCGGTGAAGCAGGACAGCACTGATGCCGCCCAGATTCAGACCTACATTGACCAGTTCAATCAGGCGCTGGCCGCGGCCTGCAGCGATTTGGACGTCAAGTACCTGAACACCGCCGAGGTGCTGAAAAACAGCGACGGCTACGCGGAAAGCACGTACTTTGAGGGCAGCGGCTACAGTGCCTCCGGCGCACGTGTTGTGCTGGAATACGCCAAGAGCCACGCTTACAACACAATGGACAGCCGCCCCGACACCAGTGATATTCCGCAGCGTGCTTCCCAGTCAGTCGGCGGGAATACGGCTGAGCCGACAGCTACCCCGGAAAAGCTCACCGCCAGCTATGAGGTGGAGGACGCGACCAAGGGCACGCTGACCGGCAACGGCCAGACCGGCGTCTCCAGCCTGGAGATTGAGGCAGCCTCCGGCACCAGCGTCAACGTTACGGCCGTGGCAGCGGAGGGCTTCGTGTTCTACAAATGGAGCGACGGCGTCACCACGGCGACCCGCTATGACAACATCACAAAGGATATCTCCGTCAAGGCTATGTTCAACGATGCCCGCGTGGAGCTGACGCTGGATAAGGCGGACACCACCATCAAGAAGGGCGAGAAACTGACCATCAACGCCTCTGTCAAGCTGGGCGGCAAGAACTATGACGCTACAAACGTCCAGTGGTCCGTCAACAGCGAGATGGAGCAGAACGGCAGCAGCTTCACCTTTACCGGTGACAATGCGGGCAGCTACACCATCAAGGCCGGGATTGAAATCAACGGCACCTTCTCTACCGCGCAGCTGGTGGTTACGGTGGCGGCTGACCCCACAACCGTGAATATCAGCGGCAGCAACACGCTGACCGTCGGCCAGAGCACCACCCTGACCGCCACTGTCACGAACGGCAATGGCGATACCGTCTGGGGCTGTGAGGAAACCTCCTGGCGTATGACCGGCAATCAGGTTACCTTTACCGCCAACGAGGCTGGCACCTACCACATCCACGCGGTCAACAACAATGTGGATGCCGTCTTTACGGTGACCGTAAGCCCGGCACCCACGCAGGCCCCGACACCGACCCCGGCCCCGACACCGGAGTCGACTTCGACCTCGACTGACCAGCATGCGGGGGAATGATTTTACAGAGGTAAGAAAATGGCAATTTATACCTGTGTCCTGCTGGACATTGACAATACACTGCTGGACTTTGACGCTGCGGAGCGTCAGGCACTGACCGATATGCTGGCAGAGTATGAGCTGCCCCACGATGAAAATGCCTGCGCGGTTTACCACAAGGTGAACCGCGAGCTGTGGGATTCTCTGGCCAAGGGCCAGCTGAACAAGCAGAAGCTGTTCCAGATTCGTTTTGGCCGCTTTATGCAGGCCATGCAGCTGCCGGACAACGGCAAGAGCAAGGCAATGAATGACCGCTATGAGGAGCTGCTGGCCACCCATGCCGACCTGCTGCCGGGCGCCCTGACCGCCCTGGAGGAGCTGGGTGAGGTGGCAACGCTGGCTATTGTGTCCAACGGTGCCCTTGCCGTGCAGGAGTCCCGCATTGCGGCCTCCGGCATTGGCCGCTATATGGACGGCATCTATATCTCAGAGAAGGTCGGCGCAGCCAAGCCGAGCGCCAAGCTGTTTGAGCACGCCTTCCGCGACCTTGGCATCACGAACAAAAGCCGTGTGCTGATGGTGGGTGATGACCTGCTGGCAGACATCAAGGGCGGCCAGAATGCCGGGGTGGACACCTGCTGGTTCAACCCCAAGAACGAGGAAAATAAATCCGGCATCACGCCGAAGTATACGGTCGGCTCCTATGAGGAGCTGTACCGCATTGTGATGGAACCGGAGGAACTGGAAAATCTGGGCGTGCGCAACCGCCGCCACAGCAACGAGGCTCTGCTCTGAGCAAGGCAGGGGTATACTGCCGCTGCCCATACGAAAGGCAGCGGCATCATTTTGGAATAGAGGAACGTACCGTTATGTTGTTGGAACTTCAAAATTTAGGCAAGAGCTTCGGCGAACACGAGGTACTGCAGGATGTAAATGCCGGTGTGGAGCGCGGTGACCGCATCGGTATCATTGGTGCAAACGGCACCGGAAAGACCACGCTGCTGCGGATTCTCTGCGGAGAGTGTCTGCCAGACGCGGGCGATGCCGCCTTTGGAGCCGGGGTGACCACCGGCTATCTGGAGCAGAATGCCCGGCTGGACCCGGCGCTGGATGTTTACGCCACGATGAAGCTGGTATTCACCCCGGCGCTGGACGCCATGCAGGAGATGGAAGCGCTGCAGAAGCAGCTGGCAGCCGCCCCGCATGATGCCGCCCTGGCCGAGAAAATCGCCCACTGCACAGCGGTCATTGATGCCATGGATGCCTACAATATGGACACCCAGATTAAAAAGGTGCTCAACGGTATGGGCTTTCCGGCACAAACGTGGACAAAGCTGGCGGGGGTGCTTTCCGGCGGCGAGCAGACCCGCCTGCGTCTGGCGCGTCTGCTGCTGGAACGCCCCGATTTGCTGATACTGGACGAGCCGACGAACCACCTTGACCTCGAGACAATGGAATGGCTGGAAAGCTACCTGAAAGCTTACCGCGGGGCGGTGCTGGTTGTCAGCCATGACCGCTATTTTCTGGATTCCGTCTGCACCCGCATCTGGGAGCTGCGCGGAAAGACCATCAAGACCTACCGCGGCAACTACTCGGCGTATCTGCCGCAGCGTGAGGCCGCCGATGAGCGCCAGCAGAAGCTGCATGATGCCGCTGTGGAGAAGGCCGCAAAGCTGCAGGACTACGTTGACCGCAACCTTGTGCGTGCTTCCACCACCAAGATGGCCCAGAGCCGCCGCAAGCAGCTGGAAAAGCTGGAAATTGTCGAGGCCCCCACAGCGGAGGCGTGGGAGCTGAACTTCCGCTTTGAATATGACATTGAGCCGTATGATGAGCTGGTCATTATGAAAAACCTGAGCGTGCGTATCGGCGAACGCACCTTGATTGACGCGCTGGACTACGTGGTGCACCGCGGGGACAAGCTGGTCATCGCGGGGCCCAACGGCGCGGGTAAATCGACCCTTTTGCAGGTGCTGGACGGCAAGCGCCGCCCCTCCGGCGGTATGGTGCGGCTGGGCAGCGGCGCCAAGCCCGGCATCTTCACCCAGCAGCAGGCCCGCCGGGCCGGACGCGTCATTGACGCTATCTGGAACCAGTATCCGCGCTTTACTGAGCTGGAGGTGCGCAGTCATCTGGCGCGCTTCGGCTACCGGGGCGAGGAGGTTTTCAAGGACTGCGCTTTGCTCTCCGGCGGCGAGCTGGCCCGCCTGCGCTTTGCAGAGCTGGCGCTGGAACGCCCGAACCTGATGTTCCTGGATGAGCCGACCAACCATCTGGACATTTATATGCGCGAGAGCTTGACGCAGGCACTGGCTGCCTACACCGGCACGCTGCTGCTTGTCACCCATGACCGTTACCTGATGCAGACACTGGGCTGCCCCATTATGTATCTGGAGGACGGTAAAGCGTCGTTTTACCCGAACTTCGCCGCGCTGCAGAACCGCGAAAATGGCAAAACGCAGGAGCAGCAGAAAACCGAGGAGACTGCCAAAAAGCAGGCCTACGGACGAGAGCAGCGCAAGCGCCGTGCCGAGGTGCGCGCTCGTCTCAAGAAGGTAGAAACTGAGATTGAGGAACTGGGCGCGCACATTGTAGAGCTGGAAAACGAAATCAATGACCCCGAGGTGCTGCGCGACCATCTGCTGCTGCGGGACAAATGCGATGAGCTGGACGATACGCGCTTTCACCAGCAGGAGCTGTATGACGAGTGGGAAAAGCTGGCCGAGGAGCAGGAAGGCTTTGAAAACGAGGGTGAATGACCGCGTTTTACCGTTCTGTAACTTGTATTCCTGCAAAAAAACGCTATACTATAGGGTTAGCAAGAAAATATAGGAAAGGAACGTAAGGCGGGTAGAACACATTGCAGACCACCATTATCGTAGCAACGCATAAACCGTACTGGGTGCCGGATGACCCCATGTATCTGCCGGTACAGATGGGACACGCCATCCACCCGGCTATCGGCTATATCGGCGATGACACCGGCGAGAATATTTCGGAGCGAAATGCCAATTTCTGTGAGCTGACCGGCCTGTACTGGGCAGCACACAATATAGATTCTGACTATATCGGTATTGTGCATTACCGCCGCTATTTTGCCAGCCGCAGAAAAAGCCGCTTTGCCGCCAAAAAGGATCGCGTCATCAGCCATGAGGAGCTGTGCTCCATTCTGGCTACAACCAACGTTGTACTGCCGAAGGAACGGCACTATTTCATTGAGACCAACTATACCCAGTATATCCACGCCCATCACAAGCGGGACTTGACCGCAACCCGCGCCATCATCGCACGCAAATGCCCGGAGTATCTGCCTGCGTATGATATGTATATGTCCAAGACGCATGGCCACCATTTCAATATGTTTGTCATGAAAAAGGAGCTGCTGCAGCATTACTGCACGTGGCTGTTTGACATCCTGTTTGAGCTGGAAAAGGAACTGGATATGACCGGCTACACCGCAAATGACCGGCGTGTTTTCGGCTTTGTGAGTGAGCGCCTGCTGGATGCGTGGCTGACTACAAACAACATCAGCTTTGAGGAGCTGGACATCGTCTATATGGAGCACCAGAACTGGCTGCACAAGGGCACAGCCTTCCTCAAGCGCAAATTCTTCCCGAAAAAAGATGATTGATGCAAAGGCTGTCACGGCAGTGGTCGTGACCTATAACCGCCTGCCGCTGCTCAGGCAGTGTCTGACGGCGCTGCGGGCGCAGACCGTGCAGGGCTTTACCGTGCTGCTGGTAGATAACGCTTCCAATGACGGCACAGCGGACTATATAAAAGCGCTGACCATGCCGGGGCTTATCTACCACAACACCGGGGAAAACCTCGGCGGCGCGGGCGGCTTTGCCCGCGGCCTTGAAGAAGCCGTGCGCCTTGGCTGCGAGGCGGTCTGGATTATGGACGATGACACCCTGCCGGAGCCGGACGCGCTGGAAAAGCTGCTGGAAGCCGATGCGGCCAGCGGGGACTACGGCTGGCTGTCCAGCCGGGCTTTGGCCCCGGACGGTACCGACCAGCCGATGAACCTGCAGCGCAAAACAATGTATAAGGACATCGACAGCTTTGACGCGTCTGCCGTTCCGGCGGTGATGGCGAGCTTTGTCTCACTGTTTTTGCGCACCCGGACGGTGCAGCAGTTTGGGCTGCCTATCGCGGAATTTTTTATCTGGTCCGATGATTGGGAGTACACCCGCCGTATTTCCCGCGCAAAGCCGTGTTGGGTCATTCCGGCCAGCCGGGTGGTGCACGCTATGCAGAACCCCGGTGTTGTGAACATTGCGCGGGATGTGCCTGCCCGCTGGGCGCGCTACCGTTATTTTTACCGCAATGATGTTGTGCTCTACCGCCGGGAGGGACTCCTCGGCTGGCTGTGGCTGCTGGCAAAGGACGCCTGGCACACGGTGCAGGTTCTGCGCGACGGGCAGGGCAGCCGCGCTGAGCGTATTGGCATCATCTGGAAGGGCTTTGCCGCGGGGGTTCGATTCCACCCGCAGATACCATATGTATCATGAATATTACGGAACAAATTTGTCATAAAGCGGCACGCTTTGATGCGGTGGCCTTCGATGTGTTCGACACGCTGATTAAGCGCGACACAGCTACCCCCACGGCGCTGTTCCGCCTGCGGGGCGAGGCCTTTTACAAGGTCCGCGTCCGGGCAGAGCAGGAGGCACGCGCCGCAAAGGGCGGCGAGGTGACGCTGGCCGAAATCTACGCCCGCCCCTGTCTGGCGGGCTATGACCCGGCCGAGGAGGTAAGCGCAGAGCTTGCCGCCTGCACGGCGTACCGCCCTGTGCTTGCCGCCGCGCAAAGGCTCAAGCAGCAGGGAAAACGGCTCTACTATATCTCAGATATGTATCTGTCGCACACACAGATTGACACCATGCTGCGCCGCTGCGGCTATACCTTCTTTGACGGCGGCTTTGTCTCCTGCACCTACGGCGTGCAGAAGCGCAGCGGAAAGCTGTTCCGGCAGTTCCTGCATGAGACGGAGCAGGACGCAAAGCAGGTGCTTTTCATTGGGGATAGCTGGCGCGCCGATGTGATTGGTGCGGCTGTGGCAGGCATTGCGGCGTGGCATCTGCCTACGCCCGAAGCACCCGGAACAAATCTGGCCGCCTTTATCGAAAACCGCCTGCCGATGCAGAAAACGGCGGGGGAGGCACTGGGCTTTTCCGTGTTGGGGCCGTTGTGCGTGGCGTTCAGCCAATGGCTGCACCGCTGCCGGGCAAGCCGCCCCGACGCGGCGGTACACTTTCTGGCGCGGGATATGTACCTGATGCAGAAGGTCTACCGCACCCTTTACCCGGGGGAGCAGACCGACTATCTGCAGGTTTCCCGCCGCAGTCTGGCCCCGGCCTTTCTGGCGGCGAGGGAGTTTGCCTGCGTGCAGGCTGCCCTGCCGCGCCAGCTTCTGACTGGAAAGCAGCTGGCGGATTTTTGCGGCACGGTCTGCCCGCCTGCTGCGGCTGCAGGGCAATTTGACCTGAAGCACCCGGACGGGGCAGAGCTGTATGAATTTCTGCGCAGTCTGCCGCGCCCGGAAGCGGCTGATACAGCCAAGGCATATCTGCAGGGCAGGAGACTGCGGCCCGGCGATATTCTCGTGGACATCGGCAGCGGCGGCACAACACAACTGCTGCTGGAAAAGCTGCTGCACACCAGCCTGCACGGCCTGCAGCTTTCAGCAGATGAGCGCCTGCGCACGCGGTTCACCCCGGAAAGGGCGGAAGTGTTCCTTTTCTGCGGGGAGGCTGCGCCGCGCATCTACTGGGCAGGGCAGCCCATGCTGGAACGGCTCCTTTCGGAGGATGCCGGGGCCACACTGGGCTATACAAAAACCGGCGGGGTCATAATAGCTCCGCACACCCCGGAGCCCATGTTGGCGGAGGTGCAGCGCGGTGTGCTGCACTTTGCTGCAGCGTGGCGGGAAAGCATCCTGTCTGGCCAGCCCATTTCTCCCAAACAGGCCGTTGCGCCGTTTCTGCGGCTGGTGGAAAGCCCGACTGCTTTACAGCTTGCGCTTCTGGGCAATCTCACCGTTGAGGATGGCGGCGTCTACCCGCTGGCCGCACCGCAGAGCGTGGGGCATTATCTAATCCACCCCGGCGAGGCCAAGCGGGATTTTGCGGCGGCGCGGTGGAAAATCGGCTACCTGAAGCGGCTGGCCCCGCTGCCGTTGCCTTATGGCAGGCTGTATCTCACATTCAAGAAATAATCTGCGGAAAGGAGCGCGGTGCATGGCAAAAATCAGTGTAATCATCCCGGCCTACAACGCGGGGGGAACCCTGCGCGCCGCGGTGGAATCCATCCTTTCCCAGCAGGTGCCCGGGCTGGAGATTATCATTGTCAATGACGGCTCCACCGACAACACCGACAGCGTGTGCCATGCGCTGGCACACGAAAATGACTGCATCCACATCATCACCCAGAAAAACTCCGGCATCTGCGCCGCACGCAACCGCGGGCTGGAGGCGGCGGGCGGTGAGTTCATCGCCTTCTGTGACGATGATGACCAGTTCTGGCAGGGGGCACTGAAGCTGCTTTTGCAGACCGCCGAGGATACCCACGCGGATATTGTGCGCGGCGGCTATGAGCTTTTGCGCCAGCGCCGGGACGGCGGCTTTGCAGAGCAGCCCCATCCCGCCGGAACAGCCTGCTCAATTGAAATAGGTGAGCCGGGCCGCGGCGGGTACGGCGTGTTTTTGCAAAACAGCGGCCCGCAGTTCGTCTGGAACGCGCTCTACCGCCGCACAGCTCTGCTGGGGCTGCGCTTCAATGAACGGTGCAGCTATGGGCTGGAGGATTTCGTGTTCAATGCCGCCGCGTACCGGCGCATAAGCCGGGCGGTGTACATCCCGCAGGTGGTCTACCGGCATTTTGAAGGCGCACAGAGCACCTCCTGCGCACGCACAACGCAGGCGATGCTGGGGCGCATCCGGGCATTGGAACCGTGGATGGAGGCCGAGTACCACGCGGCCCAGCGCTGGTGCGGCCCCGAGGAAATGCAGGCGGTGTGGAAAAACCGCCGCGCTCAGGCGGTGACCTTTTTAATGCACCAGCTGCGGGATGCCCACGCCCCCGGCGTGCTGCGCCGCAAGGCGTGGCGCACCCTGCGCGAGGTGCTGGCACCCTATCCGGGCGGCCTGCTTGACCTTCTGCATGATGCGAAGCACACGAAAAAACAGACGATCGCACTGCTTTTATATCAGATGCGGCTGCAAGACCTGTATGATTTGCTGCCGGTCAGAGAGGACTAGCTATGAAAACAATTCTTGTTACCGGCGCGGCGGGCTACATCGGCCGCCATGTGGTAAAAAATGCACTGGACCGCGGCTATAAAGTCATCGCGGCGGATTTCAACTTCAAGGGCGTGGATGAACGCGCCGAATTTTGTGATGTGCCGCTGTTCAGCGGCGACCCGGATTTATACCGTAAGTTGGGCAGCCCGGATGTCTGCATCCATCTGGCATGGAGGGATGGTTTCCGCCATAACTCCAGCGCCCATATGAAGGATTTGTCCAGCCATGTGGTCTTTCTGAACACCCTGATTGACGGCGGCTTGAAGGACTTGAGTGTTATGGGCACGATGCACGAGGTCGGCTACTGGGAGGGCGCTATCAACGAGAGCACCCCCTGCAAGCCGCAGAGCCAGTACGGCATTGCCAAAAACGCCCTGCGCCAGAGTATGATGTTGACCCTTGCAGATTCCCCCTGCAAGCTGCACTGGCTGCGCGCTTACTATATCACCGGGGACGAGGCGCACGGCAGCTCGATTTTTGCCAAGATTGCACAGGCAGAGCTGGATGGAAAAAAGACCTTCCCCTTTACCAGCGGCAAGAATCTCTACGATTTCATTGACGTGGACGAGCTGGCCAATATGATTGTGGCCGCCAGCGTGCAGGAGGAGATCAACGGCATTATCAACGTCTGCACCGGCAAGCCCATGAGCCTGGCTGACCGTGTGGAGAAGTTCCTGCGCGACAAAAACTATACGATTAAACTGGACTACGGCGCCTTCCCGGACCGCCCCTATGACAGCCCGGGCACCTGGGGCGACCCGGCCAAAATCAACCGGATACTGGCCAATGACACCTACAAACCTCAACAGTAAGGAAAAAACGCAATGAAACGATTGGGCATCTTTTTCTTCTATGAAAAAAATGGCGATGTGGATGATTTCATCACCTACTATCTTGCTGACCTGAATAAGAACCTGACCGATTTGGTCGTTGTCTGCAATGGCAAGCTCAGTGAGCAGGGCCGTGCAGCCTTCTCCCGCTTTACGGACAATATCATCGTGCGCGAGAACAAGGGCCTGGATGTCTGGGCGTACAAGTCGGCGCTTGACTCCTACGGCTGGGCAAGGCTGGCCGAGTTTGACGAGATTGTCATGACGAACTCCACCTTGATGGGCCCGGTGCGCCCGCTGCAGGAAATGTTCGACGCCATGTGGGAAAATCAGGATTTGGATTTCTGGGGCCTCTCCATTCATCACGGCGCACAGTCCAACCCCTTCAAGGGTAAGCACCTGTATGACTATCTGCCGGTGCACATCCAGTCCCATTTCATCGTCTACCGCCAGCGCTTTGTCAGGAGCGCTGAGCTGCAGGCCTATTGGGACAATATGCCGATGATTGAAAGCTACACCGACTCCGTGCAGCGGTATGAGGCGGTTTTCACCAAGCAGTTTGAGGATAAGGGCTTCAAGTGGGATGTCTACGTCAAGACCGACGATTTGAAGGACTTTACAGACTATCCGCTGCTTGTCTGCCCGACACTTTTGCTGCGTGAGAAGAAATGCCCGCTTTTCAAGCGCCGCAGCTTTATGCACGAGCTGGAGGCCTATCTCAACGATACGGCGGGGGAGCCGGTGCAGGAGCTGTATGACTATCTGCGCACCGAGACGGACTATCCCATTGACCTTATCTGGAAGAATATGATCCGCACGATGCACCCGCATGATTTCACCCGCAATCTGGCGCTGACCCGCATCATTGCGCCCACCGTGCAGGATACCGCTATGGTGCAGGACATTCGCAAGAACCGCCGCATTGCGCTGGCGATGCACCTGTATTTTATGGATATGCTGGATTCCAGCAAGGCATTTGCGGCCAAATTCCCGCCGGAGACGGATGTTTTCATCTCGACCAGCAGCGCCGACAAAAAGCCGCAGATTGAAGCCGCTTTTGCGGATTTGCGGGTGCACAGCGTCACCGTGACTGTGGTGGAAAATCAGGGCCGCGATGTGGCCGCCTTCCTCTGTGATCTGGCCCCCCAACTGCGGGAATATGACTATGCCTGCTTTATGCACGATAAAAAAGCCATCCAGACAAAGCCCGGCAGCGTGGGTGCCAGCTTCGGCTATGTCTGCAATGAGAACGTCTGCAAGAACGCCGCCCATGTGCTGAACGTGCTGTGCGAGTTTGAAAAAGACCCGTATCTCGGCATCCTCTGCCCGCCGTTCCCGACCCACGGCGTGTATTTTATGAATATGAGCTCCGGCGGCTGGGGCCCGAACTTTGAGAACACCAAAAAGCTGATGAAGGAGCTGGGGGTGGATGTGCCCATCAGCGGTGAAAAATCGCCGATTGCGCCCTACGGCAGTGTGTTCTGGTTCCGCCCCAAGGCGCTGGCCCCGCTGTTTGACCACGGCTGGAAGCATACGGATTTCCCGCCGGAGCCGCTGCCGCAGGACGGCACCATCAGCCACGCCATTGAGCGTGTCTATCCGTTTGTGGCGCAGGGGGCAGGCTACTACCCGGCGGTGGTTATGAGCCAGAATTACGCCGTGACCCGCAATGATACAATGCAGGCCTACGCCAACGGTCTGATTCGCCCGCTGGCCCGCGTCTTTGAGTGCACGACCTTCTATAACGCCAGCAGCTCGGCGGTGGATTTTGCCTGCAAAAAGCACCACCTGTTCAGCCATTACGGCCCATATTCGGCCAGCAAACGCCGCCATGCGCGCAACTGGCTGCGGGATAATCTGCCCGCGGGCTCTTATAAAGTGATTATCAGCACAAAGCGCGCCATCCTTGGCCCGCACCACGGCCCCTATGAGGACTGACACGCCGATGAAACGACTGGTCATCTATTTTCATTATGACCCGGCAGGCCGCATTGACACAGCCTGCCGCGTTGCTGTGCAGGCAATGCAGAAATATGCAAGGGTCATCTTTGTCACAAACGGTACGCTGAACCCGGCAGACCGCGTCTGGGTGCGCCAGTCCGGCGCAGGGCGTATCGAGAGAGAAAACACCGGCTTCGATGTCGGTGCCTACCGGGAGGCGCTGCTCTCACTTGGCCGCGAGGAGCTGGCCGGGTATGAGGAAGTCATCCTGATGAACTATACGCTGGCGGGTCCGGTCTGCACGCTGGAGCCGATGCTGGCGGCGATGGACGCCCGCCGGGAGCTGGATTTCTGGGGGCTGACACGCCACTACGCGATGAAAAGCGCACGGTTCGGCGGCAATGTGCTGGAGCATATCCAGTCACATTTTCTCGCCCTGCGCCCGCGGCTTTTCAACAGTGAGGATTTCTGGCGCTACTGGCAGGAAATGAAGCTGCCGGAAAGCTATGAGCAGTCGGTCATCTGCCACGAAACGCGGTTTACACCGTACTTTGCTGCCAAGGGCTATGTCTGGGATACCTATGTGCAGACGGACGATATGAAGGACGTCTTTGTCAATCCCATTATGGCCTGCCCGAGGGAACTGCTGCAGAACCGCGGCTGTCCGTTTTTCAAGCGGCGCAGTCTTTTCACGCCCTATGCGGACGAGCTGCGCCGCACGGACGGTATGGCGGCGCGGGAGCTGTGCGGGTATATCCAGTCAGAAACGGATTTCCCGCTGGATTTGCTGGTGGTATCGCTGCTGAAAACGCAGCCGCTGGCGGCGCTGGCACAAAATCTGCATTGGCGCTATCTTGTGGAAAAACGGCATACTGCACCGGCCGACCCTGCCGCGCTGGGGCTGAAGCTCATCCGCTATGAGCTGCCCGCCGCGGACCCGGTGACAGACTGGTACAACCAGCAGGCCGCCGCCGAGGCGGATGCTCTGCTGGGCGAGGCCGCCGCGTGGTTTGAAAAAGAGCCGCTCCTGGGCATCCTGAGCCCCTCGGTGCCGCTGTATGCGGGCTGTACGTCAGCCCGCCGCGCACAGTGGCTGGCGGCATTGCCCGCACTGAGGGAAAAAGCACCTGTCCCGGTGGATGAGGCACCCCTGCCCGCGCCCAACTGCGGTTGGATGCTGGTGCGCGAATCTGCCTTCCCGGACGGAATCCCGGAATGTAAAACCCAGCTGGATGCGTGGCGGCTGGCGCTGACGGCGCAGGAAAACGGTGCGTATGCAGCGCCGTTTGAGACGGCGGCGCAGGCAGTGGCCCGCGCAGATATCCTGAACGCCTACGAAACCGCCGCCGCCCGGCCCGCCGATGTGGCAAAGCAGCTGGGACGGCTTATCAAGCACAGACTGCAAAAATAAAAGGGGAGATACCCAATCAAAAAGCAACGTCTTTTCTATCTGGATTTCATCCGCGCCATGGCGCTGGCCTGCATCCTGATCGTACATTTCAATGCAACGGTCACCGGGTATTTTACCATGCCGCACAAGCTGTTCACCAGCACTTTGCCGCTGGGCATTTATCTCGGGGATTTTGGCTCGTCCTTGTTTTTTATCGTGTCCGGTGCCTCGCTGGCGCTGACCGTCCCGCTTGACCAGAGCCCGGTGCAGTTTTATAAAAAGCGGGCAAGGGCCGTCTATCCTCTGTTCTGGCTGGCGTGGTTTGTGGTCTTTGCGTTCCGCTTTGTGACAAAGCCCGGCAGCTTCGGCGGGGCAAGGACGGTCACGCTGGTGCTTACCGCACTGGGGCTGGATAACTTTGCGGTGGCTGCGGGCTGGGTCGGCATGGACTTTGCCTGTGTCGGCGAGTGGTTCCTCGGCAGCATTCTGTTTTTATATGCGCTCTTTCCGCTTTTGCAGCGTGCAATGCGCAAGCACCTGGTGCTGACATGGGCGGTGACGCTGACGGTCTGCATCCCGGTGCACCTGATGGGCTGGGATGCACGGCTTGTGGCGGTGCATATCCCGGAATTTCTGTTTGGTATGACCTTCTTGACCTTGGGCAAAAAGGCGCAGTATCTGCTGGCCCCGGTGCTTCTTCTGGCCGGTGCGGCGGCGCAGCGTCTGGACGGGAAAATCACCTGTGCGCTGGTCAGCATGACGGTCTTTATCCTGCTGGCGCTTGCGGCACCGCTGCTCGAGCGCCCGTGGCCCTGTGCGGTGGGGGCACGGCTGGCCAAAATCTCCTACGCGGTTTTTCTTGTCCACCATGTGCTGATTCAGGATATGGCCGCACACTTTGATTTGGGGGCACTGTCCCGCCGGGACACCGCATTCCTGTTTGTGATTTATCTGGCTGCCACCTTTGCCGCGGCAGAGGCATTGCTCTGGCTGCAAAGAACCCTGCGCACCGCCGTTGCGGCTATGTGCCCCCGGAACAACTGAAACCGACCCGCCGTTTTCACACAAAAACGGCGGGCATTTTTTTGACAAAGCGGGGGCTATTCCCCCTGTACAAAAAACGCCGGTTACGGTATAATAGATAATAATGTTTTGAAAAAGGAAAGGGGCGTTCCACTGTGTCTGAATTCTCTGTTTCCCTCGCAAAGCTGGCGGAGGAGGCTAACCTGACGATTGCCTATACCCCCTGTGAGCTGGATAAAATCCAGGTCACAGCAACGGAGGTGTACCGCCCGGGCATCCTGCTGGCCGGCTACTATGAGAACTTTGACAACAAGCGCATCCAGATTATCGGCCTGACCGAAATGTCCTATCTGGATGAGCTGTCCACCTCGCTGCGCAACACCCATCTGGAGAAGCTGTTCTCCTTCCAGCCGCCCGCCGTTGTGCTGACCCGCGGTATGCAGCCCTTGTCGGAGATGATGCAGTTTGCCAAGAAGTACGGCGTACCGCTGCTGATGTCCACCGAGATGACCTCGGCCCTGATGGGGCAGCTCATCACAACCCTGAACACCGAGCTTGCACCCCGCATTACCCGACACGGTGTGCTGGTGGAGGTCTACGGCGAGGGCATCCTGATTTTGGGCGATTCCGGCGTCGGCAAGAGCGAGACGGCCATTGAGCTGGTCAAGCGCGGCCACCGTTTGATTGCCGACGATGCCGTTGAGCTGCGCAGGGTATCCTACCGCAAGATCCTGGGCACGGCACCCGCCAACATCCGCCACTTTATTGAGCTGCGCGGCATTGGCATCATCAACGTGGCGCGTGTTTTCGGCATCGGCTCGGTGCGCTCCAGCGTTGAGGTGGAGATGGTGGTCCAGCTTGAGCCATGGGACCGCACCAAGAACTATGACCGCACGGGCCTCGAAACCGAGTATTATGACATCCTCGGCGTCAAGGTGCCCAGTA
Source organism: Gemmiger formicilis (assembly GCF_024462815.1). GTDB lineage: Bacteria > Bacillota > Clostridia > Oscillospirales > Ruminococcaceae > Gemmiger. The sequence continues at coordinate 356,109 of NZ_JANGCG010000001.1, read as the reverse complement.
TGCTTATCCCGGTTATGCCGGGCCGTAATCTGGCCGTCATTCTGGAAACGGCGGCCATCAACAACCGCCAGAAGGAGATGGGCTACAATGCAGCCAAGGAGCTGCTGACCCAACTGGGCCTTCAGGACGATATCACAAAGTAAAAGAGGTATTCCCATCCCATGCAGATGATTGCAGACCTGCACACCCACACGCTGTGTGCCACCCACGCCTACAACACGTTGAACGAAATGGCCGCAGCCGCCAGAGAAACCGGCTACTGCGCGCTGGCTGTCACCGACCACGCCTCCTCCATGCCGGACTCTGCGCATATCTGGCACTTCCAGAACTGGAAGGCCTTGCCGCGTGTTGTGGAAGGCGTTGTTATGCTCTACGGCGCGGAGGTCAACGTTATGGACACGAAGGGCGGGCTGGATATGCCCGAAAGCCTGCTCAAACAACAGGATTGGGTGGTGGCGTCCATCCACAGCGCCTGTGTGCCGGGGCTGCTGACCCGCAAGGAAGCAAACCGTCTCTGGCTGGCCGTGGCAGAAAACCCCTATGTGGATATCATCGGCCATTCCGAGCAGGAAAACTATCGCTATGACTATGACCTTGTCACCAAGGCCTTTGTCAGAAATCATAAGGTTGTGGAGCTGAACGGCAACTCGTTCAACGTCCGCAAGGACGGTGTCCCCAATATGCGCGCACTGCTGGCAGCCTGCCTTGAAAACGGCTGCCGCATTTCGGTGGACAGCGATGCCCACAGCACCCTCCAGCTCAAAAACGGTCTTATGGCGCTGTATGCAATGCTGGAGGAGTTGGACTTTCCGCAGGAGCTCATCATCAACGCCACGCGGGAAAATCTGGTACGTGAACTGCAGGAGCACAAAAAGCCCTGCGCTAAAGAAGTAGGAGGAATTCTGTTATGAGCAAGTACACCATTGGTATTGACCTCGGCGGCACCACTATGACCGCCGGTATTGTCAACGAGAGCTATGAAATCATTGGCAAGCTGACCTGGGCAACGCGCCTGCCCCGCCCGGCGGAGGATTTGGAAAAGGGCATGGCCGATTTGTGCCGCACGGTGGCCCGCGAGAATAAGATTGACTTTGCCGATATTGCCTATGTCGGCATCGGCACCCCGGGCAGCGTGAACTTCACCACCGGCTTTGTCGGCTTCAACACCAACTTTGGCTACTATGACTGGAACCTCGGCCCTGACCTGGAAAAGCTGCTGGGCTGCAAGGTCTATGTTGAGAACGATGCCAACGCCGCCGCCTACGGCGAGTACATTGCAGGCGGTGCTAAGGGCTATAAGGATGCCGTGGTTATCACGCTGGGCACCGGCATCGGCAGCGGCATCATTCTGGACGGCAAAATTCTGCGCGGCTTCAATTTTGCCGCGGGCGAGATGGGCCATAATGTCATTGTCAAGGACGGCATCCAGTGCACCTGCGGCCGCAAGGGCTGCTGGGAGCGCTATGCCTCGGCCAGCGCCCTGACCCGCGAGACGAAAAACGCCATGCAGGCCAACAAGAATACGATTATGTGGAAAATGACGCAGGACATTGACCACGTCAATGCCAAGCTGGCCTTTGATGCCATGGCCAAGGGCGATGAGACCGCCAAGAAGGTTGTGGACAGCTGGATTGAGTATGTGGGCGTTGGCATTGCCAACGTCATCAACACCTTTGAGCCGGAGGTCATCTGCATCGGCGGCGGTGTGTCCAATCAGGGCGAGGTTCTGCTGGCACCGGTTCGCACTTACGCAGAAAACGAGACCCGCAACATTACCACTGGCAAGTTCCCGGTTATCTGCGCCTGCCAGCTGCACAACGACGCAGGCGTCATTGGCGCAGCAGCCCTCGGTAATTCTATCTGATTCAGCGGAGGAAACCTATGCAGGAAAAGACAACTGCGGCGTTGGCCAAGGCTCTGGCAGCAGAGCAGCTGCCCTTTGTGCAGCAGGAGGTACTGGCAGGGCACACGACGTTTAAAATCGGGGGTCCGGCGGCGTTCTGGTGCGCCCCGCGCAATGCAGCAGAGCTGCGCCGTATTTTGCAGCACTGCCGTGCACAGGGCGTGCGTGTCTATCTGCTGGGAAATGGCTCCAACACGCTGTTTGACGATGCCGGCTTTGACGGCGCTGTTGTGGATATGCGCGGCCTGAATGAGATGAAAGCATCCGACGCGGATACCGACCTTGTGCGTATTACCGCCGGGGCGGGGCAGACGCTGGGACGCCTTTGCAGCAAGGCCCAGACACTGGGATTGACCGGGCTGGAATTTGCCTGCGGCATCCCCGGCACGGTGGGCGGTGCTGTCTATATGAACGCGGGGGCCTACGGCGGGGAGCTGAAGGACGTGCTGGAAAGCGTGACCTTTCTGGACAGCGATTTGCAGCTGCGCACCTTGCCTGCCGCCGATTTGAAGATGGGCTACCGTACCAGCCTGTTTGAGGAAAACCCCGACTGGTGTATTCTGTCCGCCACGGTGGTGCTGCGCCATGGCGATGGGGCAGCGGTGCTGGCCAGAATGCAGGAGCTTCTAGGCAGGCGCAAGGATAAGCAACCGCTGGAATGGCCCAGTGCGGGCAGCACCTTCAAGCGGCCGCAGGGCGCGTTTGCAGGCAAGCTGATTGAGGAGTGCGGCCTGCGCGGCTTTACCGTCGGCGGGGCGCAAATCAGTGAGAAGCACTGCGGCTTTGTCATCAACCGCGGCGGCGCGACCTGCGCCGATGTGGTGGCCCTGACCGAGCAGGTCAGCCGGATTGTCAGGGACAAAACCGGCTTTGTTCTGGAGCGCGAAATCCGCGTGGTGAGATAAGTGAACGGTGGGAAAGATGAATTTTCTGATTGTGACCGGCCTTTCGGGCGCGGGCAAGTCTATGACTGTCAATGCGCTGGAGGACATCGGCTTTTTCTGCATTGACAATATCCCGGTGGCGCTGCTGCCGCGTATCGTGGACTTTGCCCTGCAGGGCGAAAACCAGCTCAACCGCGTGGCGGTTGTTATGGATGTGCGCGGTGTGCGCAGCATTGAGCAGCTGAAGGAAGCACTGGCGGATTTGGATGACAAGAAAATCAACTATGATATTCTGTTTCTGGACGCCAATGATTCGGTTATCCAGCGCCGCTACAAGGAGACCCGCCGCCAACACCCTTTGTCGGTAGCGGAAAAGGTGCCCATCTCCGAGGCGATTGCCCGGGAACGTAAGCTGCTGCAGCCGTTGAGGGATAAAGCAAAATATGTCATTGATACATCACTGCTTTCCGCCGCACAGAACCGGGAGCGCGTGTGCAGCCTGTTCCTGGATAAGGGCGAAAGCCCGATGGCGCTGACGGTGGTATCCTTTGGCTTCAAATATGGTCTGCCGCAGGAGGCAGACCTTGTGCTGGATGTGCGCTGCCTGCCGAACCCCTTCTATCTGCCGGAGCTCAAGCACAAGACCGGGCTGGATCAGGACGTGGTGGATTACGTCATGGATTCCGAGGATTCCCGCGAGCTGCTGCGCCGGTATGAGCATATGCTGGAATTTGCCCTGCCGCTGTATGTCAAGGAGGGGAAAAGCCAGCTGATGATTGCGGTGGGCTGCACCGGCGGCAAGCACCGTTCGATTACCTTTGCGCGGAAAATCGGTGAATTCTGTGAGAAGCTGGGCTATGCCCCCAGCGTGCAGCACCGCGATGTGAATCGAAGTCTATAATAAGGAGAACACCAACTTGAGCTTTTCTCAAGAAGTGAAAAACGAGATACTGCGCCGCAAAATTTCAAAGCCCTGCTGCAATATGGCCGCCGCGTATGCGGTGGCCTGTTTTGGCAAATACTTTGATGACCGCGGTGTAGTTCTGCAGACCGAAAATGAGGGCGTGGCCACCTTTGCCCAGAAGCTCTACCGCCGCTGCGGCGTGCAGGGCACTGTGCTGAGCAAGGAGCGCACCACTGGCCCTGTGTATGAATTCAGCGTCAAGGAGCCGGCGGAGGTCGCAAAGCTGCTGACCCTGTTCGGCCATACCGGCAAGGAGCCGACCCTGCGCATCCGGCCGGAAAACTTCAAATGCCAGAGCTGTATGCAGGCGTTCATCTCCACAGCCTTTCTGTGCTGCGGCACGATGACAGACCCGGAAAAGAGCTATAATCTGGAGTTTCTCTCCACCCGGCATTACCTCTCGCAGCAGCTGGAGGCTATGTTGGCCGAGCATGATTTCCACCCCCACCGCGCACTGCGCAAAGGGGCCAACACCATCTACATCAAGGCGGCCGACCACATTGAGGACTTGCTCACCTTTATGGGGGCAGGCGGTGCGGCTATGCGCATCATGAATCAGCGCCTTTACAATGAAATGCGCAACAAGACCAACCGCCTTTCCAACTGCGAGACGGCCAATCTCGGTAAAAGCGTGCAGGCCGCGGTACAGGTGCAGCTTGCGATTGAAAAGCTGCAGGCGGCGGGGGCAATGAACACTCTGCCGGAAAACCTGCGCCAGACCGCAAAGCTACGGATGCAGTACCCGGATTTGCCGCTGGCCAAGCTGGCCCAGAAGTTTGACCCGCCGGTCAGCAAAGCGGGGCTGTCCCACCGCATGAAGAAAATTCAGGAGGCCGCTGCACGCCTCGACGCCGTACCCGAAAAGAAGGAAACACCCAATGGCTGAGAACAGACAATTTACCCATCTGCACGTGCATACCGAGTACAGCCTGCTGGACGGTGCCTGCCGCATCGACCGTATGTTTGACCGCTTGAAGGAAATGGGGCAGACCGCGTGCGCCATCACGGACCACGGCGTTATGTACGGCTGTGTGGCGTTCTTTGACGCCGCCAAGGCTGCAGGCATCAAGCCCATCATCGGCTGTGAGGTCTATGTGGCAACCCGCACCCGCTTTGACAAGGTCAACCGTATTGACGGCAACACGCACCTGATTCTGCTCTGCAAGAATGAAACTGGCTACAAAAACCTGATTAAGATGGTCTCTGCCGGCTTCACGGAGGGCTTTTACTCCAAGCCGCGCATTGACAAGGAACTGCTGGAAAAACACCACGAGGGGCTTATCTGTCTCTCGGCCTGTCTGGCCGGTGAAATCCCGCGTGCCATTCTGGCAGGGGACTATGACCGCGCCAAGCAGACGGCCCTTTGGTACCGCGATTTGTTCGGTGCAGAAAATTACTATATCGAGCTGCAGGACCACGGCCTTGAGGAGGACCAGGTTGTACTGCCGCAGCTTATCCGTCTGGCGCGGGAAACCGGCATACCGATGGTGGCCACCAATGACGCCCACTATATCACAAAAGAGGACGCCAAGATGCAGAGCATCCTGCTCTGTATCCAGACCGGCAAGACCATCAACGATATGGACCGCATGGAGTTCCAGACCGATGAGTTCTATCTGAAAAGCACCGAGGAAATGTATGACCTGTTCTCGATGGTGCCGGAGGCCTGCGAGAACACGAACAAAATTGCCGAGCAGTGCAACTTTGCATTTACCTTTGGCGAGACAAAGCTGCCGTACTTCAAAGCGCCTGACGGTATGGAAAACCAGGCCTACTTTGAAAAGCTCTGCTGGGAGGGCCTTGAGCGCCGCTACCCGGGCAAGGTCACGGACGCGCTGCGGGAACGCCTGACTTATGAGATAAATGTGGTCAAAACGATGGGTTACACAAACTACTACCTCATCGTCTATGACTTTATCAACTACGCCAAAAGCCACGATATTCCGGTCGGCCCGGGGCGTGGCTCCGGCGCGGGCAGTCTGGCGGCCTACTGTGTCGGCATTACCGACATTGACCCCATCCGCTACAATTTGATTTTCGAGCGCTTCCTGAACCCGGAGCGCGTCTCAATGCCGGACTTTGACGTTGACTTCTGCTATGAGCGCCGTCAGGAGGTCATTGACTACGTAAACGAAAAGTATGGCCGTGACCACGTGGCCCAGATTGTGACCTTTGGTACCATGGCGGCCCGCGCCGCTGTGCGTGATGTCGGCCGCGTTATGGGTATGAGCTATCAGGATGTGGATCGGGTGGCCAAGCTGATTCCGACTGACCTTAAAATGACGCTGAAAAAGGCACTGGAGGTCAGCCCGGATCTGAAGGCGCTCTATGACTCGGACAGTCAGGTGCATGAGCTGATCAGCACCTCTCTGAAGGTGGAGGGGATGCCGCGCCACGCCTCGACCCATGCGGCGGGCGTTGTCATTACCCGCGACCCCGCTACCGAGTATGTGCCGCTGTCCACCAATGACGGCCTGCCGGTCACCCAGTTCAATATGGTGGAAATCGAGCGCCTGGGCCTGCTCAAGATGGACTTTCTGGGGTTGCGCACGCTGACGGTCATCCATGACACAGAGATGGCTGTCCGCCGTAAGAATCCTGATTTCCGCGTGGCCCACATTGATTACGATGACCCCGACACCTACGCCATGCTGGCAAAAGGGGAGACGGAGGGCATATTCCAGCTTGAATCCACGGGTATGACTCAGGTGCTGGTCAGTATGCGGCCCAAAAACCTTGAAGACATTATCGCATTGATTTCGCTGTACCGCCCCGGCCCGATGGACTCCATCCCGACCTATCTGCGCAACCGCAAGGACCCCACCAAGGTGTCCTACAAGACGCCGAAGATGGCCCATATCGTGGATGTTACCAATGGCGTTGTTATCTATCAGGAGCAGGTTATGCAGATTTGCCGCGAGCTGGCAGGCTTCAGTTTCGGTCAGGCAGATAACGTCCGCCGTGCCATGAGCAAGAAAAAGCTCAAGGTTATGGAGGCGGAGCGTGAGCACTTTGTCCATGGCTGCAAGGAGCCGGGCAAGGAATGCGCGGGCTGTGTGGCCAACGGCGTGCCGGAAGGCGTTGCAAACGAAATCTACGATGATATGATTAGTTTTGCGTCCTACGCCTTCAACAAATCGCACGCGGCCTGTTATGCCTATGTGGCCTTCCAGACGGCTTATCTGAAATGTCACTATCCTCATGAATTTATGGCGGCCCTGCTGACCAGCGTGCTGGATAACACGTCCAAAGTCATCGAGTACACAACCGAGTGCCAGCGTCTGGGCATCAAGGTGCAGCAGCCGGATATCAACATTTCCCGCGGCGGCTTCACCGCCGATGGTGAGCGCATCCGCTTCGGACTGAACGCTGTTAAGAGCGTGGGCCGCGATTTGATTGAGGCAGTGATTAAAGAACGCGTCAACCAGCCCTACCGCGGCCTGTATGACTTCTGCAAGCGGCTACACGGCACAGGCCTCAACCGCCGTGCATTGGAAAATCTTGTCAAGGCGGGTGCGTTCGACAATCTGGAGCCCACCCGGCATGGTATGCTGGAGAGCGTTGAGGGCATCCTGAAAAGCGTGGAGACCGATGCACGGCAGAATCTGGACGGCCAGATGGATTTGTTCGGCCTGATGGGCGGCGGCGAGGAAAAGCCGGTGAACGATTACAAGGTTCCGAATCTGCCGGAATATTCTGCCTCTGAGCTGCTGAAAATGGAGAAGGAGGTCTCCGGCCTGTACCTGTCCGGCCACCCACTGGACGCCTACCGGATTCAGATTGCCCAGATATCCAACTGTACAATCGCTCAGCTTATGGGCGAGGATGCCAAGCAGTTTGACAATCAGACGGTCACTCTTGTCTGCACCATCGTAAAAAACAAGATTATGACAACAAAATCCAACACGCTCATGGCCTTCACCACCGTGGAGGATCTGACCGGCAGCATGGAGCTGTTGGTGTTCCCGCGGATTCTGGCAGAGTGCCGTGCGGCGCTGCAGGAAAATGCCGTTGTGGTGGCAAACGGCCGCGTCTCTATCAAGGAGGATGAGGCCGCCCGCCTGATTGTGGAGGGCGTGCAGCCCATTGAAAGCTATGACCCTGCGAAGAATTTTGGTATGAACCGTGTAGAGCGCGTGAAACGCGAGACAAGCGGGGGAGCAGCAGGGTATTTCCTGACGGTGCCTGCACGGGACTGCCCCCAGATGCACAAGGTAGAGAATCTCTTGTGCAACATTTTCGATGGGGGAACCGTCCGGGTGTATTTCCGCTTTCAGGATACCGGCAAGGCGATGCTGGCGCGGCATATGGCTGTCAAGGATGACCCGCTTCTGCGCGCAGAGCTGGAGCGCATACTGGGCAAGGATTGCGTAAAAGTGCAGGATGTGGAGCACTCTGCAAAATAAATCCATAAGTTTTGCGTGTTTTGTCCATAATTACGGCGGAGAAGTGTGGTATAATGTGGATGGTCACAAGATTGTTAAAAAATTATTGTAACGTGATGGCCACGCCTGAATAAATCCTTTTTTCAGGTGGGTCCATAGTTCCCGAAACAGGAGGGGCTCGCTTTATGGCTAAGGAAATTAAAACAATCGGTGTTCTCACCAGCGGTGGTGACGCACCCGGCATGAATGCCGCAGTGCGTGCAATCGTCCGTGCCGGTATCAGCAAGGGTTACCGTATGATGGGTATCCAGCGCGGCTACAATGGTCTGATTAACGGCGAGGTTTATGAAATGAACGTGCGCAGCGTGTCGGAGATTATCCACCGCGGCGGTACGATTCTGTATACGGCACGCTGCCTGGAATTCAAAACGAAGGAAGGTCAAGCTAAGGGCCTTGCGCGCTGCAAGGAGCTGGGGATTGACGCGCTTGTTGTCATTGGCGGCGATGGCTCCTTCATGGGTGCCCGCGCACTGGCCAATCAGGGCATTCCCTGCATCGGTCTGCCCGGCACCATCGACAACGATATTGCCTGCAGTGAGTATACCATCGGCTACGATACAGCCATGAACACCGCCGTGGAGGCGATTGATAAGCTGCGCGACACCACCCAGAGCCATGACCGTTGCAGCGTTGTTGAGGTTATGGGCCACCATGCCGGCTATATTGCTCTGAACGTGGGCATTGCCACCGGCGCTGTGGCCGTTCTGCTGCCGGAAATTCCGTTCGACTTTGAGCGCGACATTCTGGACCGTATGCGTCAGACGCAGGTGACCGGCAAAAAGCACTTTATCATCATTGTGTCCGAGGGCGTTGTCGGTGCACAGGAGCTTGCCAACCAGATTCAGGCCGCTACCGGCGTTGACTCCCGTGCAACGGTTCTGGGCCACATCCAGCGCGGCGGTTCTCCCACGGTTCGTGACCGTGTGAACGCCTCCCTGATGGGCTACCACGCCATTGACCTGCTGGATAAGGGCATCTACAACCGTGTTGTTGCCGTCTCCGGCGATAAGATTGTGGACTACGATGTCAACGTGGCCCTGTCCATGCACAAGACCATTGACCGTGATATGATTGAGATTGCCAAGGCAATTTCCATCTGATTACAATACCGCAAGCCGCATCCGCATGGGTGCGGTTTTTTGTTTGAACAACTGGCAAGCAAAAATAATTTTGCGAATTTTGAATTTTTTTGAAAAAGACTGTTGACATTTGCAAACAGCTTTGCTATAATAGCAAGCGTCGTCAGGAGCGAACGCATCCGGATGACGCCAGCATGGGGGATTAGCTCAGCTGGGAGAGCGCTTGCATGGCATGCAAGAGGTCACCGGTTCGATCCCGGTATTCTCCACCACCAAAACGAACACATTGCTCTGCAATGTGTTCGTTTTGCTTTGCGGGCGGGTCTTGACAGGAAATCTCGAAAAACTTGAATTTAGGTATTGACATTTCTGCAAGAGTCCGCTATACTATATAGGCTGACTTTTGACAGCTCGGTTCGACCGGGTGTAGCGCAGTTTGGTAGCGCGCTTGAATGGGGTTCAAGAGGCCGTGAGTTCGACTCTCGCCACTCGGACCAAACAATGGGCTGTCGGAATCAGCAAAACCGCCAAATCCGAAAGGGTTTGGTGGTTTTTGCTTTTTTTAAACTCCTTACTGGATACGGCAGGCATAGAAGCCGTCCGCTTTGTCGCAGGCGGCATAGAAAACCTCGCTCCGCTGGCCGATGCCCTGCGCGTGGAGCTGTGCATTCAGCCAGCGCTCGTCCCGCCCGGCTGCCTTCAGATTATCCTGCATAAGCTGGCCGTCAATGATAAGGTCATACCACGCACTGGCCGCGGCTGGGTGCAGCTGCATATCCTCGGGCGTCAGGGGACGGCTCCGGCTTTTGTGTAGAAAGCTGATCTGGCCGCTTGTCTCCAGGATGGCCGTCTCAATCTCGTTGGGGTCGAAGTATCCGGCCACCCGGGCCTGCCCCAGAAATTCGTTGACGTCAATCGCTGCCCGCTGCAAAGCGGCTTTGTAAATGGTGCCACCGTCCATCAGAATCAGGCTGCGCCCACTCCAGAAGCTGCGCATGGCGTTGCTTTTGCAGGCGGTATAGTGGACAAACCACGTGGCCAGAATATAGATGATGAGCGCCGAAAGGGGACGCAGCCATTGCTCCAGATTGGTTGCCAGCTCTGCGCCGATGGAACCCACCGTCACAGCGTTCAGATAGTCGAAGGGGCTCATCTGTGTAATCTGCCGCTTGCCGCCGATGCGGGTGAACAGGAACATCACCGCCAGCGACAGCAGGCTGGTAAGCACAACCTGCCCGACCTCCGCAAAAATGTCAGACATAAAAACACTCCTCTCAACGCTAGGTTTTGCACAATCCGGGCGGTTTATACGGAAAAAACGGTTGACAAGGCGCAGAAAACGGCATATAATAAGCCTGTAAAAAGGAAAATAGCGATGAAAGGGCCAATGCCGCCCGTTCCGCCTTTCAGAGAGGAAGCTGTATGGTGTAAGGCTTCCACGCGGCAACACGGCAGAGCCACCCCGGAGCTTTCAGCGGTGAGCTGAGCGTACCTGCGGCGTTAACGCAGACACAAAGCGGTGGTGCACTGTGTGCACCGCAAACCGGGTGGTACCACGGAAGCATAACAGCCTTCGTCCCTGTATGGGGGCGAGGGCTGTATCTTTTTGTGGCAGCTCAATCGCAATTTTATGGATTGGAGAACACAACCTATGCAATGGACCGGATTGAATGAGCTTCGCGAGAAGTACCTGCACTATTTTGAAACCAAAGGCCATCTGCGCCTTGGCAGCTTCCCGCTGGTTCCGAAGGATGACCCCAGCCTGCTGCTGATTAACAGCGGTATGGCCCCCATGAAGAAATGGTTCCTCGGTCAGGAGAAGCCGCCCCGCCACCGTGTGACAACCTGCCAGAAGTGCATCCGTACCCCGGATATTGAGCGCGTTGGCATCACCGCCCGCCATGGCTGCTTCTTTGAGATGCTGGGCAACTTCAGCTTCCAGGACTACTTCAAGAAGGAAGTCATTCCCTGGGCGTGGGAGTTCCTGACTAAGGAGCTGGAAATCCCTGCAGACCGCCTGTATATCTCTGTCTATCAGGACGATGATGAGGCCTATGACATCTGGACGAAGGAAGTCGGCATCCCGGAGGACCATATGGTTCGCCTGGGCAAGGAGGACAACTTCTGGGAGCATGGCTCCGGTCCCTGCGGCCCCTGCTCTGAAATCTACTATGACCGCGGCCTGAAGTACGGCTGCGGCAAGCCTACCTGCGGCGTTGGCTGTGACTGCGACCGCTTTATGGAAATCTGGAATCTTGTGTTCAGCCAGTATGACGCGGACGGCAAGGGCAACTATGAGCTGCTGGCCAGACCCAACATTGATACCGGCATGGGTCTGGAGCGTCTGGCCGTTGTCATGCAGGATGTCAACAACCTGTTTGAGGTTGACACCGTTGCCGCCGTTCTGCACCATGTGGAGCGTATTGCCGGCAAGAAGTACGGCGAAAATGAGAAGGATGATATTTCCATCCGCGTGATTACCGACCACATCCGCGCCACCGTCTTTATGGCGTCTGACGGCATCCTGCCCTCCAACGAGGGCCGCGGCTACGTTATGCGCCGCCTGCTGCGCCGCGCTGCCCGCCACGGCCGTATGCTAGGCATCAACCGTCCCTTCCTGACCGAGCTTGTGGACACGGTTATCGAGTCCAGTGAGGCCGGTTACCCCGAGCTGCGCGAGCATGAGTCCTATATCAAGAAGGTCATCGGTACCGAGGAGTTGCGCTTTGGCCGCACGATTGACGCTGGTCTGAACATTCTGACCGGTATGATGAGCCATCTGAAGGAGACCCATGAGAAGGTTCTGTCCGGCATCGAGGCCTTCAAGCTGAACGATACCTTCGGTTTCCCCCTCGACTTGACCCGCGAAATTGCCGCTGAAGCAGGCTTTGCCGTGGATGAGGCCGCCTTCCACATCGAAATGACCAAGCAGCGTGAGCGCGCCCGTGCCGAGCGTCTGGCTAAGGATATCTCCGGCTGGAGCGCGGACCTGTTCGGTGAGCTGACGGCAGAGACCACCCGCTTTGACGGCTATGAGACCCTGAGCGAGAAGGCCAAGGTTCTGGCACTGTCTGACGGTGAGGAGCTGGTCGATGCCATTGCCACCGATGAGGCGGGCGAGGTCAAGGACGGCGTTCTGGTTGTGCTGAACCACACCCCGTTCTACGCCGAGATGGGCGGTCAGGTTGCTGACCACGGCTATCTGGTCAGCGGCGATGCCAAGCTGAAGGTCACACAGGTCAAAAAGACCCCGAAGGGCTACTTTGTCCATACCTGTGAGCTGCTGGACGGCACGATTCACGTGGATGACGAGGTCACTGCCTCGGTTGACGAGAAGCGCCGCGCCGCTATCTGCCGCAATCACACGGCTACCCATCTGCTGCAGAAGGCTCTGCGCGAGGTTCTGGGTGAGCACGTGCATCAGGCCGGCAGCTATCAGGATGACCATATTACCCACTTTGACTTCACGCATTTCAGCGCTGTGACCCCCGCCGAGCTGGCTGAGGTTGAGCGCCGCGTCAATGAGAAGATTTACGAGGCTCTGCCTGTCACCGTCCAGAATCTGCCTATCGAGGAAGCCAAGAAGATGGGCGCTATGGCGCTGTTTGGCGAGAAGTACGGCAGTGTTGTCCGCGTTGTGGACGCGGGCGGCTGGAGCACCGAGTTCTGCGGCGGTACCCACGTGACGAACACTGCGCAGATTGGCTGCTTCAAGATTCTGAACGAGTCCAGCGTGGCCGCCGGCATCCGCCGCATTGAGGGCACCACCGCCTTTGGCGTGCTGGATCTGCTGGATGACCGCACCGAGCTGCTGGCCAAGACCGCCGCTGCCCTGAAGGCCAACAACCTGAAGGACGCACCGGCCCGCGCCGAGGCCCTGAACGCAGAACTGAAGGAAACCGCCAAGCAGCTGGAAATCCTGAAGGCACAGGTTGCCTCTGCTAAGATTGACGGCCTGTTTGAGAACGCTGCGGACATCGACGGCGTGCGTATTGTCTCCGCCTATCTGACTGGCACCGGCGCTGACACCCTGCGCGATATGGTCGATAAGATTCGCGACAAGGCCCCCAACGCAGTTACGGTTCTGATTGGCAGCGATGGTGCCAAGACGATGATGGCAGTCGGCGTTTCCAAGAATGCGCTGGCCCGTGGCCTGAAGGCCGGTGCCCTCGTCAAGAAGATTGCCGCGATTGCAGGCGGCAACGGCGGCGGCAAGCCCGATTTCGCAATGGCCGGTATCCGTGATGCCAGCAAGATTGATGACGCGCTGAACGCCGTGCCGGAGATTGTCAAGGCTGAAATGAATCAGTAAGATTTCCCATAAAACCAACACAAAGGAGGGATTCCGGATGGAGGATTGTCTGTTTTGCAAGATTGCCGCGGGAGAAATCCCCTCAAACAAGCTGTATGAGGACGATACGCTGCTGGCCTTCTATGACATTGACCCGCAGGCACCGGTGCATTTCCTTGTTATCCCCAAGCAGCACATTGCGTCTGCGGCGGCTCTGACCGAGAATGACGCCGCCCTGCTGGGCCACATCTACGCCGTCATTGCGGAGCTTTGCCGCAAGCTGGGGGTGGACGAAAGCGGCTACCGCGTTGTCACCAACGTGGGCGTGGATGGCGGCCAGAGCGTCAAGCATCTGCACTTCCATGTGCTGGCAAAGCGCAGCCTTGCATGGCCTCCGGGCTGATGCCGGGCGCTGCAAGAACATTCGTGAATCAGTAAAAGAGAGGTAAACCATCATGGCAGATACCTATACACTGCACATTGCGGGCCTGACCCGTGAGCTGCCCATCTGCAAGGTCAATGACCACATGGACATTGCAGCCTTCATTATGTTCAGCGATGTAGAGCTGACCGAGGCCTGCGCCACGGCGCTGCTGAAGAAGGCCCCAGAGTTTGACGTTATCCTGACCGCCGAGGCCAAGGGCATCCCTCTGGCTTATGAGATGGCGCGCCAGAGTGGAAAATACTGGATTCCCGCCCGCAAGGGTCCGAAGCTGTATATGCGTGAGCCCGTCATCATCGAGGATCAGTCCATCACCACGGCTGGCAAGCAGACGCTTGTTATCGACAAGAAGGACATTGAGTATATGGATGGCAAGCGCATCCTGATTGTGGACGATGTTATCTCCACCGGCGGCTCTCTGCACGCTCTGGAAACGCTGGCTGCCAAGAGCACCGGCACGGTTGTCGGCTGCTGCGCCGCCCTTGCTGAGGGTGACGCCGCCCAGCGCACCGACATCTTCTTTCTGGAGCCGCTGCCGCTGTTCCTGCACTAAGCAATGAAACGAAAGCTCGGTTGGTTCGGTCTCGGCTTTGCCGGGGCTGAGCTTGCTGCGGCCAAGCTGCCGCCGCTGGTCTGTGTGCCCGCGGCGGCGTTTTTGGTATGGCTGGTTTTTTGGAACCATACAAGGCACAGGGACATGGCAATCCCGGCGCTGGGGGCACTTTGCGGGCTGGCGTGGTTCTTCGTGTTTTCGCTGGTGTGGGTGCAGCCAGTCCGTGCGCTGGCAGGGCAGACTGTGTGCTGCACAGCCGTCATCGAGACGGACGCCGAGGCCTCCTACAGCGACAGTCGCCTGCGGGGCACGTTGCTGCTGACGGAGATAGATGGAAAACCGGCTCATATCCGGGTACAGTGTGCATCGTTTCCGGGAGAAGCGGCAGGAGAGCGTTTTTCCGCAACCTTCGCCCTGCGCGAACTGCTGGACAACAAATACCGCTTGAGCCGCAACAGCAAGGGTGTCTATCTGCAGGCGGAGTATCAGGGTGGCTACCGTGCGTTGGACGCCAGCCGTGGCGTGCGGTTCGCACTGTACCGGCTGCGTGGGCGCTGGAGCGCCATACTGCGGCGCTGGCTGCCGAAGCGGCTGGACGGCATGGAGGCCGCCATGCTGCTGGCGGACAAGAGCCGACTTGACGATACAACACAACAGGCATTCCGCACGGCGGGTGTATCGCACCTGCTGGCGGTGTCGGGCCTGCATCTGGCGCTGCTCTGTGGGCTGTTGGGCTTTGGCCGCCGCTGGAAATTTTATAAGCCGCTGATTATCCTGCGCGGTGCAGTGGCATTGTTTTACGTGCTGTTGACCGGCGCGCCAGTGTCGGTGCTGCGGGCTGGATCGGTGTTGGCGGTGGCACTGGCGGGAGACTTTCTGCTGTTGCCGGTGGACTTGCTGACCTCGACCGGCTTTGCGGCGGTCCTGCTGGGGCTGCAGAACGCTTATGCGCCCTGTGACATTGGCTTTCAGCTGTCCTTCTGCGCCGTGCTCGGCGTACAGGCGGCGGCTGTGCTGACCCGCCGGGAAACGCAGGCTGCAGGGGAGAATGCGCCTCTGCAGACGCTCTGCCGCCTGGCAGAGCCCATCCAGACCGCCGCGCTGGCCAGCCTTGCCACGCTGCCGGTGCTGGTGGCGCACGGTATGGCGGCCAGTCTGGTGGGCATCCTTTGCAATCTGCTGGTTGTCTGGATGCTGCAGCCCGCCCTGCAGCTGGGAATTTTGCTGCTGGTGCTCAGCGCTGTGCCGCTGCTTCTGCCGCTGGTCAATCTGGTGGGGCTGGTACTCAGCCTCTGGCTCAGGCTCATGCTTTGGCTGGTGGAGCGCTGCGCGGCCATGCCGTTTGCGTCGGTCTATCTGCCGCAGCGGTACACGCTGTTTGTACTGGCGGTACTGGGGGCGCTGGCCGTCTGCTTCTGGCACGCCAGAAGGCTGCGGCTCTATCTGCCCGCGGCGGCGCTCTGCACGGCAGTGGCTGTTGGTATGGGCGTCTGGATGCAGCGGGATGTTGTGCAGCTTACCCTTGTCGGCTCGTCCGGCAACCCCTGCGTTGTCTGTGTGCAGAATGGAAAGGCGGTTGTGCTTTTCCGCGGCGGGGAAAGCAACCTGACCGCCGTCAACAATTTTCTGGCCGGGCGCACCAGAGAAGCGCCGGGGCTTTTGGTTGATTTGCGAGCAAAGCCTACGCAGCTTGACTTCACGGCGGCAGAAATTGTCACGATGAAAAACGAGCCGGAATTTGCAGCCCGCACGGTGCTTGACGGATTGACACTGGACCTGTATCATAATAAGAGTACCAGTCTGGCAGTGCTGGGCGTGGGCAACCGACACATTGCCGCGGGGGCCGGCAGCATCGAGCTGGCCGCGCCGCTGTGTGTGGATGTGCTCTGCGCGCCCGGAAGCTGGTCGGAGACAGTCCGGCCGGATGCCGTGCTGTATACGTCTGCTTCGCCGCGCTGGTTGGTACAGGCGGAAGGCTGTGAACTGTATTATGGTGAGGACACGCCGGGACTGACCCTGCGCCCTGACCGCAGTATGATTTGGGAGGAGGCACAGACCGTTGCTGTACAGTGAAAATGAACTGAATAAGCGCCTGAAGGCTGGCTGCGGGCTGTACTATTTTTATGCGTCGGATGAAGCACTGGTCCATGCGGCAGCGCAGAAGGCGCTGAAGTACCTGACCCGGGATGACCCCGAGACAACCGTGCTGGACGGACCGACACCCTCGGTGGAGGAAATTGTTCTGGCTGCGGGCACGATTTCGTTCTTCGGCGGCAGGCGGCTGGTGCTTATGCCGCTGATACGGCCATCCACCTACTCGGACAAGGATTTGCAGGAGCTCTGCGATACGCTTTCTGACACGGAAAACGCAATCTTTGTTATGACATCCCTTGTGGAGGAGCGCTTTGGCAAGTTGCGCCCCGGCAAGCGGGAGCAGAAGCTCATCAGTTGCTGCGAAAAGCTCGGCTACTGTGTGCAGATTAACAAGCCCACCGCCAGCGCCCTGCAGGCAATGGCACGCGATTGGGCCAAGGAGACCGGCGCGGCCTTTGCACCGGGTGCGGAAGCTGCACTGCTGGCCCGCTGCGGTGAGGATCAGTTCCTGCTCCGCAATGAAATTGAAAAGCTGGCGGCGCTGGCTGATTACGGTACTATCACGCCGCAGATGATTGCCCAGCTGGGAACGGTCACGCTGGACGCAGACACCTTTGATATGGTCAAGCTCGTCACCAGTGGGCAGACGGAAAAGGCACAGCAGAAGCTCAAAATGTTGCTGGCGCTGCAGAATGACCCCATCATGATAACCGGTGCACTCATCAGCAACTATCTGGATTTATACCGCGTTCTGCTGGGTCGCCGCAGCCGCAGGGCCTTGTCTGCTGTAGCCAAGGACTTCGGCTACAGCGGCAACTGGAATTACCGCCTGAGCACAACCGAAAAGACCGCCGCCCGCTTCAAACGTGCCCAACTGGAGGAGTGCCTGCACATCCTGCAAAGGCTGGATACAGATTTAAAGAGCAGCAGGCTGGATGCGGATTTACTGATGCAGAAGGCACTGTGTGAACTGGCGCTGGCAGGGAGGAGCTAAATGCTGAAGCTGGAACAGGCCCTTCTGGTGGAGGGCAAATATGATGCCGCCCGCCTGGGCAATCTGGTGGATGGCACAATACTGACCACCGACGGCTTCCGCGTATTCAAGGATGGTGCCCTACAAAAGCTGCTCAAGCGTATGGCCGCCGCGCAGGGGCTTATCATCCTGACGGATTCCGATGCGGCGGGCTTTAAGATACGCCACTTTGTCACCGGGCTGGTGGGAGCAGAAAACGTCCTGCAGGCCTATGTCCCGGCTATTCCCGGCAAGGAGTCCCGCAAGGCCGAGCCCGGCAAGGAGGGCCTGCTGGGTGTGGAGGGCGTGCCGGACGAGTTGATTCTGCAGGGGCTGCAGACGGCGCTGGAGAGCAGCGCCACAGACCGGAAGGAAACAGCCCAGACACGCCCGATAACCTACACCGACCTGTATGACTGGGGCGTCTCCGGCACGGCCAACAGCGCCGAGACACGCCGCAGACTGCTGCGCCGTCTGGGCCTGCCGCCGCGGTTGAGCAAGAAGGAACTGCTGCAGGTGCTGAACACCCTGTATACCTATGATTCGCTGAACGCTGAAATTGAAAAGCTGTAAAAAGCCGGCCCGGAACCGCGAGAAACGGTTCCGGGCCGGCTTTTTATTGTCAGGATTACACTTCCAGCTTGTCAAGCTCTGCCATCCACAGGGTATTGCAGGCGTCACTGGGCATACGCCAATCACCGCGGGGGGACAGCGTGACCGAGCCCACCTTGGGGCCGTCTGGCAGGCAGCTGCGCTTGAACTGCTGTGCAAAGAAACGGCGGTAGAAGTTCTTCAGCCATGCCAGCAGAACCTCCGGCTCATACTTGCCGTCAAAGGCGGTACGGGCCAGATGGTAGATTTTTGTCGGGCTGAAGCCGAAGCGCAGCACGTAGTAGAGATAGAAGTCGTGCAGCTCATAGGGGCCGACCAGCTTTTCCGTCTGCTGGGCAATGGTGCCGTCGGCGGCGGTGGGCAGCAGCTCGGGGCTGACCGGGGTATCCAGAATATCCACCAGCACATCCCGCAGGGTGGCGTTGCCGCAGGTGTCGGCCACATACTGCACAATGTGGCGCACCAGCGTTTTGGGTACGCCGGTATTCACGCCGTACATACTCATATGGTCGCCGTTGTAGGTGGCCCAGCCCAGTGCAAGCTCGCTCAAATCGCCGGTGCCGATAACGAAGCCGCCATTCTTGTTGGCGTAGTCCATCAGCTCCAGCGTGCGCACGCGGGCCTGACAGTTTTCAAAGGTGACATCGTACTTGTCTGCGGGCTGGCCGATGTCCGCAAAGTGGCTCTGCACAGTCTGCGTGATGTTGATTTCCCCAAAGGTTACGCCCAGCGCCTCGCACAGAATCTCTGCGTTGGAGCGCGTGCGCTTGGTTGTGCCAAAGCAGGGCATCGTCAGCGCAATAATGTCCTTGGCATCGCGGCCCAGCACCTTGCAGGCGCGCACAGCCACCAGCAGGGCCAGGCAGCTGTCCAGTCCGCCGGAGATGCCCAGCACGCCGCACTTGGCGTGGGTGTGCTCCATCCGCTTGGCCAGACCCTCGGCCTGAATCCGCAGGATAAGCTCGCACCGTTCGGCGCGGGTGGCGGCGTCCTGCGGCACAAAGGGTGTGCAGGAGACAGGGCGTGTCAGGGCAAGGCTGATCGGCGGCAGATCAAATTCTACCGTGGTATAGCCGGTTGTTTCCGGCATAAAGGTGGTGTTCCGCTGACGCTCCTGCACCATGCGGCCCAAATCCAGCTCAGTCACGGCGTCCTCCTGCGCAAAGGGGGCGGCGTCCGCCAGCAGGCTGCCGTTTTCGGCAATCAGATTGTGCCCGGCAAAGGTCATATCGGTTGTGCTCTCGCCGTGGCCTGCATCGGCATACAGATAGGCACACAGCAGGCGGGCGCTCTGCCCGCGAACCAGCTCACGGCGGTAGCCCGCCTTGCCGACGGTCTCATCACTGGCGGAGAGGTTTGCCACCACAGTGGTACCGGCCAGCGCATGGGCGCAGCTGGGCGGAATCGGCGCCCACAAATCCTCGCACACCTCGGCCGCCAGCACAAAGGCGGGCAGCTGCTTGCAGGCGAACAGCAGATTGGTGCCCAGCAGGGTTTCCTGCCCGGCCAGCGTGATGCACTCCGGCTCGCGCATACCCGGGATGAAGTGGCGCTTCTCATAGAACTCGCCATAGTTGGGCAGATGAGTTTTGGGTACAAGACCGAGCAGCTCGCCATTGCAGAGCACGGCTGCACAGTTGTACAGCTTGCCGTTATGGCGCACAGGCAGGCCGACCAGCACAACGATGTTCAACCCCTTGCTGGCCTCAAGGATGGCGGCAAGGGCCTCCTCTGCGCCGCGCAGCAGGGTGTCCTGCAGAAAGAGGTCACTGCAGGTGTAGCCGGTCAGCGCAAACTCCGGCAGGCAGAGCAGCTGGACGTTTTTGGCCGCGTATTCGCGCATAACGCCGATAATCTGCTCGGCATTATAGGTGCAGTCTGCCACACGCAGGGCAGGGCTTGCCGCAGCGGCACGGATAAAACCATTTTCAAAAGCGGGAAAGCTGTACTTCATAGCCAAACTTCCTTTATCACAGTATATAAAATTATCATAGCACAGCGCGCGCCGGGCCGCAAGTGCTGCTTTTGAAAGCATAAAATATCATTCATAAAGTAATATATACTTGACATAATGTAAGGCATATGATATAGTATAGTCACCGTAAGAAGAAAGGATAAGCGACATGGCAAAAAACTTGAAGCTGAAAGCCGCCCGCGCCGTGCGCGATATGACACAGGCGGATCTGGCGGCGGCGGTAGGCGTGTCCCGCCAGACCATCAACGCCATCGAAAAAGGGGAGTATAACCCTACGATCAACCTTTGCCGCAGTATCTGCAAGGTACTGGGCAAAACTTTGGATGAATTGTTCTGGGAGGAATGAACGATGAAGTTGAAGGAATTTTGGAGCCGCAACAATCTGGATGAAATGCAGCAGCAGACGCTGTTAAATATTGAGGCGCGCTCCTTTTGGCTGCTGTGGGGAATGCTGCTGGCGGCGTTGATTATTCAGAGCCTTTGCGGCTTTACAATGCGGGAAATGGCTGCGGAATGGATTGTCTTTATGGTGGGATGTGTGTACACGGTAGGAGCCTGCATCCGTGCGGGTATTTGGGACAGACACTTCACCGCGGATAAGAAAACAAACTTTCTGCTTTCGCTGGCTGGCGGCGCTGTGATAGCGATTTGGTCATACGTCAAGTTCAGCGAATTTGGCTGGAAATCCGGCCTGCTGATGGCGGGCATCACTGCCGTCACCACAATTCTACTCTGCTTCGCGCTCCTGCAGCTTTGCGCTGCAATGTACAAAAAACGCCATACCGAGCTTGAAAACCCGAAGGAGGAAACTGACAACCATGAAAACGAATAAGAAGGAGCTTACGATTTTTATTCTCTGTGCCTTTGCTGTTCCGTTCCTGATGATGCCGCTGTTGCATCACTGCCTGCAGAACGGGCAGGACACCTCTATCTATGCCAATGCCCAGATGTTTTACCCGGCAGCGGGCGTTATGCTGGAATTCCTGATGGCCCGGCGGAAGGAAATGCCACTGCGCTTTTTCGTGCTGCATCTGGTTGTTACGGCCGGGATGCTTCTTATGGGGCTGCTGTCCGCCGCTATGCCGCAGGCAGAATGGATGGGCATTGCCAACCTGGTTATCGTCATTGCCTCGGTGCTGGGGTGGATACTCCTGCTGACGGAGCGTAAGGACAAGCGGGAGCGCTACGGTCTGCGTTTGCATGGCCGCTTTGGAACGGCACTGGCCATCTGTGTGTATTTCCTTGTGGTAAAAACCGGAATGGTCTTTCTGGGCGTGGCGCTGCAGGGCGGAAGTGCATGGACGGAGTATCTGGCCTATTGGAAAAGCTATACGCCGTGGGTTATGGCGCTGGTGCTGATTCCGAACTTCTTTTTATCGTTCCTGCCGTTTTTTGGCGAGGAATACGGCTGGCGCTATTACCTGACGCCCGCGCTGCAAAGCCGCTTCGGCGCACGGCGCGGCGCACTGGCAGTGGGCGTGCTGTGGGGGCTGTGGCATCTGCCGCTGAACCTGTTCTTTTACAGCCCGGAGACCTCTTTGCAGAGCATTGCCACGCAGCTGGTTGCCTGTGTGACGCTAGGTGTGTTTTTCTCGTTCGCGTATGAGAAGTGCGGGAAGAATATCTGGATTCCGGTGCTGCTGCATTACCTGAACAACAATATGATTCTTGTCTGGACTGGCTCGGCAGACATCAGCAATCAGGTTATTGGCTGGGGTGATGTGGTCACAACGGTTGTGCTGTACGGTGTGGTGTTCCTGCCGTTCCTGGCCGCAAAATGTTTCCGCAAGGAAAACGAGCCTGCATAAATAAAGCCGCCGGGGCTACCCATAACAGGGTGCCCCGGCGGCAGTTTTTTGTAGTAGCTGAAAAAAATCAGACCTCAAACGCCTTGTGCAGTACTTCCAGTGCGGAATCCTCGTCCTGCTGGCGAATCAGCAGGGAAATATCAAGGTCACTGGTTGTGATAAGCACAATTTCAATGTTGGCCCCGGCCAGCGCAGCCAGTGCGCGGGCGGCAACGCCGCAGCTGGTGACCATCTCCTCACCGAACAGGTTGATCTTGCTGTACCCGCCGGAAACAAGCGGAGGATTGGTCTTGGCGGCGGCAGGCAGGGCCTTCATAACCGCGGCAAAGTTATCGTAGCTGGTGGTGAAGCTGAAATCCACCGCCGCACCGCGGGGCGCACTCTGGCAAATCATATCCACCACAATGCCCGCCTGTGCAAATACATTCAGGTGCTCGGCCAGACTTTGCGCGCTGTACTGCGCACCGGGAAAGGTGGTGAGCATAATGTTCTGCTCGCTGCTGATTTTGCTGACACCGTACATAAACAGGCTTCCTTTCTGTTACTCTAACGTTATAAACTGCTCGTCAATAGAATTGCGGAGCACGCTCTCGATGTACTCGCGGGAGAGGGTAAATTCCCCGTGCGCCGCGCCCAGCTCATCGGTATATTGGCTGTAGGGGATAACGCGGATGTTTTTATACCCGGCCTCGTACTGGCTGATGACGCAGTGCAGCTTGGGGTCCAGCATGGCAAGGCTGGTGCTGCCGTCGGGCTGGGTGGTTTTCTGGAAGGTTATGTCCAGAATGGCACCAATCACGTTATCCCGGGAGGACTGCGCGTTGATGAAGTTGCCAAGGCTGTAGACCACAAAGGTGGTGTTGCCGTTTGCGCCGGTCAACCATTCGGCGTTCTGCACCACGTGGGGATGGGTGCCGATAATCAGGTCAACGCCCTGATCGGCCAGCCACTGGGCGGTCGATTTCTGGAAATCGTTGACCTCGTGCGAGCCTTCGGTGCCCATATGGGCGCTGACTACAAGCACATCACAGTTGGGGCGCATAGCGGCAATCTGCTTGGCAATCGTCTCGTGGTCATCCAGATAAACAACGCCGTGCACAGCGCCGGAGGGCGTGGGCAGGCCGTTGGTGTGCTCGGTGTAGGAAAGATAGCCGAAAGTGATGCCGTTGACGGTCTGATAGACATAATCGTCATAGGTGTCCAGATTGTAGAAGCCCATGTAGGCAACGTCCTCCGGCATCGAGGCCCAGTGCTCCAGCGAAGCCTCAATGCCCGCAGCACCCTTGTCATAGCTGTGATTGTTGGACAGGCTGAACACCCGGAAGCCGAGATTGTACAGCGTGTCGGTGATGGCACCGGGGGTGGAGAACATCGGGTAGCCGCTGGCGTCAAACTGGTCATTGACAAGGGTTTCCTGATTGAGCCAGTTCACGTCAAACTGGGTGTAGAAGTCCCGCATCTCCTCATAGGCAAAATCAAAGTCATAGTGGTCGCCGCCGCGCTCCCTTGCCTGCAGAAAGATGCCGTCATGAATCAAATCGTCACCGGTGGCGGAAAAACGCACGGTTTCGACCGTGGGGGTAGGCTCCGGTGTGGGTTCAGGCTCGGCGGTAGGCATAGGCACGTCTACGGAGACCGGCTGCGGGTCAACGGCGGGCAGTGTGGTGAAGGATGGCCCGCCAAGCAGTGAACCCGCCAGAACACCGCCAACGCCCAGCGCAATTACCAGACAGGCGGCAATATCGTTGCCTCTCATTCGCATACGAGCTTACCTCGCAGCAAATCAGTCATGGTGTAGTAGCCGGGGGTCAGGGCGGCAATGTAGAGCGCCGCCTGCACGGCACCATCGGCGAATACGCCGCGGCTGCCCGCGCTGTGGCTCAGGGTCACAACCTCGTCCGGTCCGCAGAACAGCACATCGTGCTCGCCGACGATGCCGCCGCCGCGGATAGAGCTGATGCCCAGCTCCTGCGCACCGCGCTTCTGGCGCACCTGCGTGCGGTCATAGACGTATTCATAGCGGCCGCCCGCCTCGGCGTTGATGGCATCGGCAATCATCAGTGCCGTGCCGCTGGGGGCGTCCAGCTTGTTGTGGTGGTGCTTCTCAACGATTTCAATGTCGAACTCGCCGCCCAGAATCTTTGTAGCCTGGCGTGCCAGCTCAATCAGCACATTCACACCCACCGACATATTGGCGCTGCGGAAAACCGGCGTTTTTGCGCTGGCGGCTTCCAGCACGGCCTCATCCTCCTTGGAAAGACCGGTGGAGCAGATGACGCAGGGCAGACCGTGCTCAGCACCGTACTGCGCGGCTGTGACCGCCCCGGCGGGAGAGGAAAAATCAATGATTACGCCCTTGCAGGGCAGTGCGTCAAACCCGGCGTAGACAGGGATTTCGCCAATCTTTCCGGCTTCACGGTCCACACCCGCGACAATGCGGCAATCGTTGCGCACGGCGATTTTTTCCAGCAGAGCACGGCCCATACGGCCATAAATGCCCTGAATGATGATATCCGTCATTGTTACAGTTCCTTTCGTGTCAAAAAGCAAAAGCCGACCCGCCGGTTGCAGTGGGTCGGCTGTGAAATTATTTCAGCAGGCCGAATTCCTGCATTGCATTCTCCAACTGTGCCTGCACAGCGGCAGACGGTGCTACCAGCGGCAGGCGGCAGTCGCCAGCCTGCCAGCCCAAACGGTTCATTGCCCACTTGACAGGGATGGGGTTCACATCGGCAAACAGGGCCTTGATGAGCTTGAGCGCCCGGAGCTGCATGGACAGGCTCTCGGCGGTCTCACCGGCAAACCACTTGGCGCAGATGTCATGGGTATACTGCGGCGCTACGTTGGAAAGTACGCTGATAACACCCTTGCCGCCCAGCGCCAGCAGGGGAACAATCTGGTCATCGTTGCCGGAGTAGATGTTCAGGCTGTCACCGCAGGCGGCGGCAATCTCGGCCACCTGACTGATGTTGCCGCTGGCCTCCTTGACGGCGTTGATGTTCGGATGCTTGGCAAGCTCTGCCAGAGAGGCGGGGGTCAGGTTGCAGCCGGTGCGGCTGGGCACATTGTAGAGGATGCAGGGCAGATGCACCGCGTCCGCAATGGCCGTGTAATGGGCAATCAGGCCCGCCTGACTGGTTTTGTTGTAGTAGGGCGTCACCAGCAACAGCGCGTCAGCACCGTCAGCCTCGGCCTGCTGGGACAGCCAGATGGCATACTTGGTATCGTTGGAGCCAGTGCCTGCAATGACAGGAACGCGCCCCGCTGTTTTTTCGACTGCGTAGCGGATGCACGCGGTGTGCTCCTCGTCCGTCAATGTCGGGGACTCGCCGGTGGTGCCGCAGATGACAATGGCATCGGTGCTGTGGGCAATCTGGTCCTCAATGATGCGGCCCAGCTCGTCAAAATTGACACTGCCGTCCGCGTTCATGGGGGTAATGATGGCCACGGCGGCGCCGGTAAATACAGGCTTCTTCATAAGAAATTCTCCTTACACCAAGCTGCACTTTGCAGCAAATCAGTCAAAATAGCCCTTCGCGGCCAGCAGCTCTGCAAGCAGAACGGCACCGCCGGCGGCACCGCGCAGCGTGTTGTGGGACAGGCAGACGAACTTGTAATCGTACTGGGTATCCTCACGCAGGCGGCCGATGCTGACGGCCATACCGTTTTCCAGCATACGGTCCAGCTTGGGCTGCGGGCGGTCGTTCTCCTCAAAATAGTGCAGGAACTGCTTCGGGGCGCTGGGCAGGTTCAGATCCTGCGCGGGGCCGTGGAACTCCTTCCACGCCTGCAGAATTTCCTCTTTGCTGGGTTTATGCTCAAACCGCACAAAGACGGCGCCCATATGACCGTCCGAGACAGGCACACGCAGGCACTGCGCCGTAAAACGAGGGGAGTTGGCGGAAACAATCTTGTCGCCCTCAATGTGGCCCCACAGCTTCAGAGGCTCCTGTTCACTCTTTTCTTCCTCGCCGCCGATGTAGGGAATGACGTTATCCAGAATGTCGGGGAAGGTTTCAAACGTCTTACCGGCGCCGGAAATGGCCTGATAGGTGCAGACCAGCACGTCGGAGATGCCGTACTTGCGCAGGGGATGCAGGGCGGGCACATAGCTCTGCAGGCTGCAGTTGGACTTGACGGCCACAAAGCCGCGCTTGGTGCCCAGACGCTTGCGCTGTGCGGGGATGATCTCAATATGGTCGGCGTTGATTTCGGGCACAACCATCGGCACGTCAGGAGTGAAGCGGTGGGCGCTGTTGTTGGAGACAACCGGGCACTCGGCCTTGGCGTAGGCCTCCTCCAGAGCCTTGATTTCGTCCTTCTTCATATTGACTGCGCAGAAAACGAAATCAACCTTGGCGGCAACCTCCTCCACGTTGGCGGCATCCAGCACAACCATTTTCTTGACGCTCTCGGGCATGGGGGTTTTCATCAGCCAGCGGCTGCCGATGGCCTCCTCATAGGTTTTGCCTGCACTGCGTGCGCTGGCTGCAAGGGCAACCAGATTGAACCAGGGGTGATTTTCCAGCAGCGTGATAAAGCGCTGGCCGACCATACCGGTTGCACCGATGACACCAACATTGTACTGTTTCATCCTGACTAAGACCTTCCTTTCACGATACCCTTCCTCATATCTATGCGACTTTGGCAGAAATTTGCACAGATAATAAAAAAACCGGCTTGAAAACCGGCACAAAATGCAATATAATATCATATTGCATATAACACAGCGCAACACACTGGTTTACAGTGTGACAGTCCCGCACCTGTTCGGCTGCGGACCCAGGCAGATGCGTGCCGCGCATCCCCTTCGGCGAAGAACCCTTTCCCGGCCTCCGCCCTTGGCGGGGAATAAGGAAGCCGGTACTGATGCGCTTCGCGCCTCTGTGTTTGGATTCATTATAGTATTCCTGCGTAAGAATGTCAAGATAATATCACTTTAAAGTGAAAAAGGATGATACAAGATGCTGAAAAAAGATTTCTGGTATGACCTGCCCAAGGAGCTGATTGCTCAGGAGCCTGCCGACCCCCGCGATGCTGCCCGCCTGATGGTGCTGGACCGCAAGAGCGATAAGATTCTGCACTCGGTCTTTCATGAACTACCGCATTATCTGGAAAAGGGCGATTTGCTGGTGGTCAACAACTCCAAGGTGCTGCCCGCCCGCCTGATGGGCACAAAGGTTCCCACCGGTGCGGTCTGTGAGCTGCTGCTGCTGCGTCAGGTCAAGGGGGACACGTGGGAGTGTCTGGCCCGCCCCGGCAAGCGGATGCAGCCCGGCACAAAGGTGGAATTTGGCGACGGAAGCCTGACCGCAGTGGTGGATGAGACACTGCCTGACGGCAACAAGTATGTGACCTTCACCTATGACACCGAGACGCTGTACGAAAAGCTGGACGAGTTCGGTAAAATGCCGCTGCCGCCCTATATCACCAAGCAGCTGGAGGATCAGAGCCAGTACCAGACAGTTTACGCAAAGGAACTGGGCAGCGCCGCAGCGCCCACCGCGGGCCTGCACTTCACGCCGCAGCTGATGGACACTATCCGTTCCCGCGGCGTCAATATTGCGGAGGTTACGCTGCACGTGGGTCTGGGTACCTTCCGCCCTGTGAATGAAGAATCCATTGAGGACCACCAGATGCACAGCGAGTGGTATTCCGTCAGCGAGGAAACTGCCAGACTTATTAACGAGACCCGCGCTGCCGGGCACCGCGTGATTGCCGTTGGCACGACCAGCTGCCGCACGCTGGAATCCGTCTGGGCCAAGTACGGAAAAATTGTGCCGTGCAGCGGCAATACCAGCATCTTTATCTACCCCGGCATTGAGCTGCACGCCATTGACGGCCTGATTACAAACTTCCACCTGCCGGAGAGCACCCTCATTATGCTGATTGCCGCCTTCTACGGTTACGATAAGACCATGGCCGCCTACAAGGTCGCGGTTGAGGAACGGTATAGATTTTTCAGTTTTGGCGATGCTATGTTTATTCGATAAAAAACATTGACGAAACGATAAAAATCTTTTATAATAGCTTATTGGGCGGTGCAGGGAAAAGCCCCTGCGCCGCTTTTTGGGATAACTTTTAAAATGGAGATAGAATCTATGCCTTACCGCCTTATCAAACAGGAGGGGACTGCCCGCCGTGGTGAGTTTACCACGGTGCACGGTACGGTGCAGACCCCGGCTTTCCAGAATGTTGCTACGGCCGCCGCCATCAAGGGTGGGCTGTCGGCGCTGGACCTCAAGGACATCCGCGCACAGGTTATGCTGTGCAATACCTACCATCTGCATCTGCGCCCGGGTGACAAGCTGGTGGCAGAGATGGGGGGCCTGCACAAGTTCACCAAGTGGGACGGCCCCATCCTGACGGACAGCGGCGGCTTTCAGGTGTTCAGCCTTGCCAAGCTGCGCCACATTACCGAGGAGGGCGTGACCTTTAACTCTCATCTGGATGGGCACCGGATTTTTATGGGCCCGGAGCAGAGTATGCAGATTCAGGCAAACCTTGGCTCGACCATTGCAATGGCCTTTGATGAGTGCGTGGAAAACCCCGCAACCTATGAATATGCCAAGAACAGCTGCGCCCGTACAGCTCGCTGGCTGCTGCGCTGCAAGAACGAGATGAACCGCCTGAAGCACGAGGAAAAGGCGGTCAACCCGGATCAGCTCCTGTTCGGCATCAATCAGGGCTGCACTTTTGCTGATTTGCGCGTGGAGCATATGAAGCAGATTGCTGAGTATGATCTGGACGGCTACGCCATTGGTGGACTGGCCGTGGGTGAGCCCGCAGAGGTTATGTATGACATAATCTCGGCTGTGGAGCCGTTTGCACCCAAGGACAAAATCCGCTACCTGATGGGTGTCGGCACGCCGGGCAACATCATCGAGGGCGTTTACCGCGGTGTTGACCTGTTCGACTGTGTTATGCCCAGCCGAAACGCCCGCCACGGACACCTTTTCACGTGGGACGGCATCATCAACATCAAAAACCTCAAGTATGAGCGCGATGAATCGCCCATTGACCCGCACTGCGACTGCCCGGTCTGCCGCAATTTCTCCCGCGCCTACATCCGCCATCTGCAGAAGGCAGATGAGCTTCTGGGTATGCGTCTGGCGGTTATGCACAACCTGTATTTCTACAACCACCTGATGGAGTGCATCCGCGAGGCACTGGATAACGGCACCTTCCAGCAGTTCCACGATACCTATGTGCACAAGCTGGATACTCGTATCTGATTTTTTGTACAAAATGCTTGCATAATGTGCTTTTATTCGATATAATAAAAGAAATCGTTGTTTTTAAGGAGTATACGTATTATGATTCAGTTTCTGAATGCCGCTTCCGGCACGGCCAGCACCACCGAAATGCTGCTCAGCTTCCTGCCGATGATTCTCATCCTCGTATTTATGGTTGTTCTGATTTATCTGCCGCAGAAGCGTCAGGACAAGAAGGACGCGGCAATGCGCGGCTCCATCGAGATTGGTGATAAGGTTACCACCATCGGCGGTATTGTCGGCATCGTCTGCGCCATTGCGGACAAGGATGACACCCTCGTTATCGAGACCGGCAGCGACCGCACGAAGATTCGCTTCCGCCGTTCCGCTATCTCCGCTGTGGAGAAGCTGGACACCGGCAAGGACAGCAAGGCTACCCCTGTCAAGAAGTAATTGACATAAAACACACGCCCTCCTGCATAGTGTTGACTGTGCAAGGGGGCGTTTTGTTATGTCAGGAAAGAATCTGCGCAAAACCAAAATCAAGGCGGGAAATCCGGCGGCTGTGGCGCTGCTGCTGGCCTTCGGCTGCGGTGTGGGAGTGTGTATGCTGCTGCTGGCACTGGCGGCGTTGCTGCTGACCCGCACCAATCTGCCACTTTCTGCGGTGCGTCCAATGGCCTGTATGGCGGCCTCCATCGGGGTGGCGGTCTCTGGCTTTGTGCTAGCAAGACGCCTAAAGGAAAAGCTGCTGCTGTGTGGTCTGGGGTGCGGCGCATTTTACACGGTCTGCCTGTTGGCGGCTACACTGCTGGCGGGCGGTATGCCGGACTGGCAGGGGGGCAACGCAATGCTGCCGTTGGCGCTGATGCTTGGGGGGCTGCTGGGCGGTGCTGCGGCGGCTCTGCAGGAGGGTCGCTGATGCGGGCGGCACAGACGGCACTGCGACGGCCTATGCTGCCGCGCAGACAGGCAGCAGAACGCCCGCGGAAAGAGTCCGGCGAGAAAACGTTTGACGTTGCCTGGCTGCTGGGAATGTTGTTTCTGGCTGGTTATCTGCCGGGCGTATGGCTGGGCAGGGGCAGTACCTCGGCGCTGGGGCAGCAGCTGGCGGCCTACTACGAAAAAGGCCCGGAGGAAGCGGCCTTTGTGCAGCTCCTTCGGGCGCAGCTTGCGATTGATTTTTTGCAGCTGACGGCGGTGTTTTTGTGCGGCTTCTGTGTGTGGGGTGCTGGTCTGCTGGCGCTCTTGTTTGCGGCACGCGGCACCTTTTTGGGGTACTGCGCGGCCTCGGTAGCAGCTGCAAACGGCGCGGCGGGGCTGGTGCAGTACAGGACCGGAACGGTGGTTTCGGACGTGGCAACACTCTTTTTGTGCCTGTGGCTGGCGGGATGGTCGGTACGCTTGGCACGGGAGTTGTTCCGTACTGTGCAGGGACGCGCCACGCGGGAAACACCCGGAACCGTGCGGCGGCTGACAGTGCGTTTTGCCGCAGCGCTGGTGACAGCGGCGGTGCTGACGGCGACAGAAACGTTTTTACGTCTCGTCATCCTCCGGCTTGGGCACTGACGGCTTTTCCTCGATATAACTCTGCTCCGCCAGCGGGGAAGCCGCGACGGCCCGCCGCAGCTGCTCACGGTTGATGTGTGTGTAAATCTGCGTTGTGGAGACGTTTTCGTGCCCTAGAATTTCTTTGAGCGCCAGCATATCCACGCCGCCCTGATACATAAGCGTGGCGGCTGTGTGGCGCAGCTTGTGGGGTGAAAAGCCGCGACCACTCAGGCCTGCACTTTGCAGACAGCGTGCGACAATCTGCTCGACCCGGCGTGCCGTAAGGCGCTTTCCGGTGCGTTTGGAGACAAACAAAGCATCCTTATCAACAAGGTTCGGTAGGGAAGCGCGGGCTTTTTTGTAGCGCTGCAGTGCGTCCAGACAGGCCGTGTTCAGGTAGACAAGGCGCTCTTTGTTGCCCTTGCCGATAATGCGGATGGTATCATCGCGAAAATCGCCCAAATCAATGGTGACCAGCTCCGCCAGACGCATACCACAGTTCAAAAACAACGTTATAATGCAATAATCACGCTCGTAAAAATCACTTTGTATATTATTTAACAAGTCTACAGCTTCGTTTACGGTCAGGTATTTCGGCAACGCTTTTTGCGGCGTGCCCAGGCTGATGTTTTCCGTAGGATTCACCGTCAGCTTGTTGACCTGCGTGCACATATAATGAAAGAAGCCTTTCAGGGCGCTGAGCTTGCGGGCACGCGCTTTGGGACCGTTATCAGCATTGCGGGCATAGTCCAGATAATCAAAGATGTCTTTCTTGGTGACAGTCTTGATGTCATCGGTGGTGATGCCGGTCAGGCTGATTTCCTCGGGTGGTGTGGCATCGTCCACACGCTGCCAGCGCTGCTGCATCATATAGCGGAAGAACCCGCGCAAATCCAGATAATAGCCGTTGACTGTGCGCGGGGAACGCAGCTTTACAAAATCCAGATAATGCAGATATTCAATTACGTCATCAGGAATGTCCAGATACGGTGCGTGACGCTCCGGATGGGCCACATCAATATAACTGCTCACAATCAACCCTCGACTTATCAATCATATTGCAGAAGCGCACATAAACAGCGTTTCTGCTTTTTTATTGTACCACAGCAGGCAAGCACGCGTCAATTTCACAAGATTATAAGAAACGCGAACGGTTTAAAACAATACAAGGTGTAGTATTTCTGTATAAGTGTGTATATCCATACAAACGAAGGCGAACAGGCTGAAGTGGCCCCGGGGGAGGCGCTGAAAAGGATTATATACTATTTCGCTAAATGTAAATTTAGCGAAATATAGGGAGCAAAAAACGAGGGTACGCGGGCTAAGAGGTTTCAGCCTTCCGCCGCGCTGATGCTGTTATGACGCTGTTATTTGGTCTCGCTGCTCAGCGCTCCGCCGCGAATGGCGTGAAGAGTGTAATGTAACTGCACTGGCGCTTGCTGCTGGTGGATTTTACCTTTGTTTTTCTCCAAATAAAAACCACCCGCAAAAGCTGCAGAAGCCTTTGCGGGTGGATGCTGCATTAAAACTTATCGATTGACCGATTGTGCCATTTTGTGGTAGGTATGGCGCTCGCCGCGGATAGCAATGGAATATGCCATAATATTCTGCGGCAGTGCCATGCCGGGCACGCCGGTATCACCAATGTGGTGAATGTCCGCACCTGCCATTTTGCACATCAGTGCAATCTGGCGGATGGTTGCGGTGTCAGCGCCTTCCTGAGAAGTGCCAATGGCGGTCAGGGCCAGCTTGCCATGGCTGTGAATGACTTTAATCAGGCTGTGCGCGTACTCCTGCGTAATGCCGGGCACAGTGCCGGGCGCGGGCAGCAGAATGATATCTGCACCGGCGGCCATAAATGCTTCGGCGTCGGCGGGTGTCATAATATTCTCCCCGCCTTCCCCTGCTACGCCAGAAGCATGCATCTTTCCGGCGGCCAGAATGACACGGTCACCGACGGCGTCCGAAATCTGCCGTAAGGATTCCACAATAAGCTCATTGCTGACACCGTTTCCGGGATTGCCGGTCAGCACAATCAAATCTACGCCCATATCGGCGGCACGACGTGCATTTTCTACCGTGGCAAGGCGGCCACTGCTCATTTTCCACAACGTACCATCGTTGCTTTTTGCAGATTCCGGGTCGCATGGCTCCAGATTGATGCCCACAACACGGCCCGCCAGGCGCTTGATTTCCCGAACAGTCTCTTCCTCGGGAACCTTCGGCAGAGCGTTGATAACCGGGTGCTGAACGTCAAACATATTCAGCAGCAGAATGTCGGCGCTGAGGGAGGCTGCGTACTCGGCGTTGGTCACGTCCACCAGCAGAGGCGGCGTCAGGCCAATGGTCTCACAGGCAAGAACGCGGCCCTCGCTGCCTGCAATAGCGGCCAGTAAATCGGCCTTGCTGTAAGCGGCCAAATCACTGGGGGCGCAGTCCAACAGGCGTTTTACGCTCATTCGTCATCATCCTCCTCGATAACGCGGCCAATGCCCTTGCGGTAGAACGGCTCACTGCCGCGCATACCCTGCTGGCCCATCGGGGTAACCGAGGTGGTAATGTTCAAATCCATCTTTTTCTCGCGGCTGAGCAGATACGGCCGGGCAGCCTGCGCCACCGCGGCAAACAGCTTATCATCCTTGGGACCGTCCAGAACCAGCAAGTAGCTGCGGGCCTCGCCGTTGACAATCATCACGGAAAGGTACGCGGAGCCCACGCCGGGGGCACCGGCCAGAAGCTCACAGATGGGGTCAATCATGGCATCGGGCAGGATGCTCGGCTCAACCAGCGTGACCTTATCACCGGGATGGATGCGGTGTGCTTCGCGCTGGGCCATGGCATCGGCGATTTTGTGGGCGACCTCGTCCTTCTGCTTCTTGACAGACTCAATCAGCGGGCGCTCCAGACGCAGGCTGTTGTCACCGGGATTGATGACCAGACCAGACGCACTCTCGTTCTTGGCCAGCATATTGGCGTAGTCATCAAAGCGCAGCAGCACAATCTGCTGGGCAGCCTTGGGCTGCTTGGCCTGCCATTCATGCACAGCGTCCCAATCGCTGAAGCCCAGATAATAGTGCTTGCCCTCCGGGCTGTTGACCAAAACAAGGCTGATTTTGGTGTCCTTGGGCAGCTGCACGCGGCCATCCGCCTCGGGCGTAGGCGCGGGCTGACCCTGCAGATCAAACACGGCGGGAGCCAGCAGCGGCGAGCGCACAAGCTCATTCAGGATATCGTTCAGATTTTTGGGGCTGTTTTCCTCTTTGAAGACCGCAATCGTCTCCTTGAGCTTCGGGTTGAATTGAGGTGCTTGGGGCATTTTTTTCTCATTCTGTTCGGGCATGGGTTCGTTCCTCACTTTAATTTTATTGCATTGATGGCTTCCCGCAGATAGGACACACCTACCAGCTTCAGGCCGGGAAATTGCGAGCTGTCAATCATTTTCAGATTGTGCTTGGGTACAATGGCTGTGTCAAAGCCGACGCGCTGGGCTTCCCGCAGGCGCGTTTCCAGATGGGTCACGCTGCGCACTTCGCCGCCGAGGCCAACCTCGCCGATGGCGAGGGTTTTCTCGCTTACCGGCAAATCCAGCAGGCTGGAAGCAAGCGCAATGCAGACTGGTAAATCACAGGCGGTTTCGTCCAGCTTCAGGCCGCCGATGATGTTGACATAGACGTCCTGATTGTAAAAGGCGTATCCGGCGCGCTTTTCCAGCACGGCCAGCAGCAGGTACATACGGTTGTAGTCAAAGCCGCTTGCGGTGCGCCGCGGGCTGGGAAAGCTCGTCTTGGTGGCCAGCGCCTGTATTTCGCTGAGCACCGGGCGGGTACCCTCCATAACACAGGCCACGCAGGTGCCGCTGATGCCGATGGGCCGCCCCTCCAGCATAACCTGAGAGGGGTTTTCAATCTGGGCAAGTCCCCTGCCGGTCATATCGAACATACCGATTTCATTCGTGGAGCCGTAGCGGTTTTTCACGGCCCGCAACACGCGGTACGGCAGGGTTTTGTCGCCCTCAAAATACAGCACGGTGTCCACAATGTGCTCCATGACCTTAGGGCCGGCAATCGCGCCGTCCTTGTTGACATGGCCGACGATGAAGGTCGGGATTTCCAGTGTTTTAGCCACATTTAAAAAGCGTGCGGCGCTCTCCTTGACCTGACTGACCGTGCCGGAGGAGGAAGAAATGTCGGTGCAGCGCATGGTCTGAATGGAATCGATGACCACCAGATCCGGCTTCATGGACTCTATCAGGCCGCATATCTCGTCAACATCGCTTTCCGCAACCAGAGAAATGTTATCCTGCGGTACGTCCAGACGAACCGCCCGCAGCTTAATCTGGCGTGCGGATTCCTCACCCGTAACGTATAGGACATTCCGGGTTTTGCTGACCTCGCCGCAGAGCTGCAGCAAAATGGTGGATTTTCCGATGCCTGGTTCGCCGCCAATCAATATCACACTGCCAATGACGATGCCGCCGCCCAGCACCCGGTCCAACTCACTGATACCGGTGACGATGCGGCTCTTTTCCTCGGTGGTGCTGATGGCCTTCAGCTTCTGCGGCACTAGGCTTGTCTGCCCGGTAACGCGCTGCACGGCACCGGCCTTGCCACCGGTGGTTTTGGTGGGCTCAGCCACAACATCCTCGGTCATAGTATTCCACGCGCCGCAGGACGGACACCGCCCCAGCCAGCGGGGGCTTGTCTCACCGCATTGGGTGCAGACGTAGATGGTTTTCAGTTTATCTTTGGGCATGGATGCCTCCCTGACAAAGCTATACTTTCTCTATTATAGCCCAAAATGGCCGTGGGGGCAAGTATGCGCTGCAGAAAAACATTTGTAGCTACAAAAACGACTTTTTCTATTGCTTTTTTTTGAACATTGTGTTAAAGTTAGGAAAATACTTTAATTTATCGCGTTAAAGTATGAAATTGGGAAGGTGCGATGTTAGCACCGTATCTGATGGTGCAATGCTCGGACAGCCGCCACTACGGTCGTATCAGCGACTATGTGTACCGTTTCTCGGCCATGGATCTGACCGCCGAGGAGCGCGGCACCCTGCATGGAAACAACGAACGCATCTGCGTTGAGACCGTTGGCCGTGCGGTGGAGTTTTATGTCCGCCTGATGCGTCAGTGCTGAGAAAGTAAGCATACAAAGAGGTGCAGCTCGTTTGAAGTGCTGCACCTTTTACTGTTTATATCCCGAAATTATAGAGGGTGGCATTCTCGATGCTCAATCATACAAATTGGAAGTTGTAATTACATTCCATACATATTGGCATTTTTTACAATTACTTTATCGCCTTTTTCTAATTGTTCCTTGGAAATTCCTCGTAACCCAAGTCCAACATGCTCTGTTTTATATCCACAACCATTTGCTTTTCGTTCTTTTGTATGTACATCGACAGTAGTAATTCTGGATTCTAAGATATCTCCATTTGCTTTATAAATACACGCATTTTCCCCTTCTCTGCACATCCCTATTAATATGTTTCCTGTGGCAACTGTTCCAACCCCCATAATTGTAAATACATCATCAATAATCAATTCAAAATTTTCTTTTAAACACGATGGAACATCTAATTTGTTCATGTATTCTTTTTCTCGTTCTTTTTTGCTTTTACCAAATAATCCCATAGTATTTCTCCTTTAAAACTTCCGATTTGTTTACTTTCAAGCTTGCTGGCGGCGGACGGTTTGTCAAAACCGTTTGTGGACGGCAAGTCCACAAGGGATAGCCGCTTTAGCGGCGCAAGGGGGTGTGTAGACACTTCAACGGAACGAAGTGACGCTACATTCGTTGTTTATTTCTTCTTTTTCGGTTTTGGGGTTGGCAGTTCTTCATACATTGCATGAAACAAGCCGGTCATAAATTCTTTATTTTCAACTTCCTCTACCAACAACATCTCTTTTGCTCCCTCATAGGGTAATTCATACGGAGCCGTTGGCATATAACGAATTGCTGCTTTTACTGGTTTTACAAGGAATCTATCATCATAGATACCGCCTACAATCTTGCCGCGATAATAAATAATAAATTCCCCCATCATAGAACGATAAGCGATTTCTTCTAATTCAGATAGCTGCCCTAAAATAAATGCTAAGTATTCCTTGCTTGATGCCATATTTCCACCTCGAATCCCGATTTGCTCCATTATACTACACCAAAAAGCCCCCTGTCCAGCACCGTTTGCCGTGCGGACAGGGGGCTTTCGATTATGGTATGTGCCGAAAACAACTGTGAAGCAATTCTGCTTTACAGTGTGACCTTGTGATAAACTTTCTTGCCCTTCTTGATGACAACGCCATTGTTCAGCGCGTCAACGGTCAGAACTGCCTTCGGGTCGGTGACCTTCTCACCGTCAACAAGGACACCGCCCTGCTGGACCAGCTGGCGTGCCTCGCGGTTGGAGCCGCACAGACCGGCGGCAACCATTGCAGCCAGCAGGCCGACAGCACCGTCCTTGACAAGGTCGGCGCTCAGGGTGGTGGCAGGCATATTCTCATGGTCGGCGGCGCCGCTGAACAGGCCGCGTGCGGTAGCCTGTGCCTTCTCGGCCTCATCTTCGCCGTGCACCATCTTCGTCAGCTCGTAGGCCAGAATTTCCTTGGCCTTGTTCAGCTGCTCACCCTCCCAGTGGTCCATCTCGTCAATCTGCTCCAGCGGCAGGAAGGTCAGCATACGGATGCACTTGAGGACATCCGCATCGCCGATGTTGCGCCAGTACTGGTAGAACTCAAACGGGCTGGTCTTGTTGGCGTCAAGCCAGACGGCGTTGCCTGCGGTCTTACCCATCTTCTTGCCCTGAGAGTCGGTCAGCAGCGTGATGGTCATGGCGTAGGCATCCTTGCCCAGCTTGCGGCGGATAAGCTCGGTGCCGCCCAGCATATTGCTCCACTGGTCATCGCCGCCGAACTCCATGTTGCAGCCGTACTCCTGGAACATATGGTAGAAGTCATAGCTCTGCATAATCATGTAGTTGAACTCAAGGAAGGACAGGCCCTTTTCCATACGCTGCTTGTAGCACTCGGCGCGCAGCATATTGTTCACGCTGAAGCAGGCACCGACCTCGCGCAGCAAATCAACATAGTTGAGGTTGAGCAGCCAATCGGCGTTGTTCAGCATCATGGCCTTGCCCTCGCCAAAGTCGATGAAGCGCTCCATCTGGCGCTTGAAGCACTCGGCGTTGTGGTCAATGTCCTCTTTGGTCAGCATCTTGCGCATATCGGTACGGCCGGAGGGGTCGCCAATCATCGTTGTGCCACCGCCAATCAGGGCAATGGGGCGGTTGCCGGCCTGCTGCAGGCGCTTCATCAGCGTAAGAGCCATAAAGTGGCCGGCAGTCAGGCTGTCAGCTGTGCAGTCAAAGCCAATGTAGAAGGTGGCCTTGCCGTTGTTAATCAGCTCTTTGATTTCCTCCTCGTCCGTCACCTGTGCAATCAGGCCGCGGGCCTTCAGCTCGTCATAAATTGTCATAGGGTTTTACCTCCGTTTGTTGCGGCAAGGGCAAAAGAAAAAGCCCCTGCCAAATGTGAATTTGGCAGAGGGCGAAAATTCGCGGTACCACCTCTGTTTGCCCGTCCCTCACGGCGGCGGGCCTTCGCGGGTGCGGCAGACCAAAGGGTAAGACTGCGACACCCAAACGCTGTAACGTGCGCACACGGCACAGCCTACTTGCTGTTACGCTTTCAGCCTGCTGCTCCGGGCTGTATTCGCCGCCTGCCGCTGCTGACCCCTTGCACCAACCGGGGCTTCTCTGTAGCGTGGCAGACGGGTACTGATTCCCATCACTGCATTTAACAAAAGTAACTGTATCATATCCCGCGCCGGTTGTCAAGGGCGGCGCGGGTCTTATTGCGCTTTTTTGCGGCTGTCACCGGGATTTTTCAATCAGCTCACGTGCACTGGCAAGGCTCAGCTCGCTGACCTTGTCGCCGGAAATCATCCGGGCCAGCACCTGCACGCGGCCGTCCATATCAAGGGTGTGAATCTCGGTGAAGGTGCGGCCGCTGCGGACATTCTTCTGAATGAGCAGCTGATTGTCGGCAAAGGCGGCTACCTGTGGCGTGTGGGTGATGCAGAGCACCTGATGCCCCTTGGCAGTCTGGTGCAGCAGCTGGCCGATACGCCCGGCAGCAAGACCGGAAACGCCGGTATCAATCTCGTCATAAATGACGGTGGGAAGTGCATCCCGGTCGGCCAGCGCGCTCTTGAAGGCCAGCATAATGCGGGAAAGTTCACCGCCGGAGGCAATCTTGGCAAGTGGCTTGGGCTCCTCGCCGGGGTTTGTGGAGATTAAAAATTCCACGGTATCCTGCCCATGGGAGGACAGCGGCCCCCGCGAATGTTTGAGCGCGAAGCGGATGCCGGGCATATTCAGAAATTCCAGCGCTGCCTTCATTTCTTTGTTCATGGAGGCAAAGCCTTTAAGGCGGCTCTGGGTCAGCTTTTCGGCAGCCTCCTTGGCGGCGGCGTACAGCGTCTGCATCTGAGCCTTCAGCTCGGCAATTTTCTGACCCGATGACTGGAAGCTCTCCAGCTCTGCGGCGGCAGTCTCGCGTCGGGCCAGCAGCTCGTCCACCTCCATGCCAAACTTCTGCTTGATGCGGTAAATTGTATCAAGACGAGATTCAATCTGGTCCAGCTCCCCGGCGTCAAAGCCGTAGGCGTCCAGCCGGTCGGCTAAATCGGTGGCAAGGTCGCGGGCAGTATAGTACAGCTCGTTCAGACGCTCACTCATGGCGGACAGCGAATCATCCAGCCGTGCACTGTTCTGAAGGCCGTCTACGGCGCTGCCCAGCAGGTCCGCCGCGCCGGACTGCTCGCCGTCCTCATCACCCGCCAGCGCCAGATGGGCGGCTGTAATGCCCTCCAGAATGGTCTGTGCGTGGGTGATGACATTCTTGCGCTCCTGCAGGGTCTTTTCCTCGCCTGGCTGCAGCGCTGCGGCATCAATGGCGTCTATCTCCGCGGTCAGCGCTTCAATCCGGCGCTGCTTGTCGGCCTCGCTGGCATTCAGCGTGTCCAGCTGCCGTTTGACGGCAACCAGCTCACGGTAACGGCGGTAGTATTCCGCAAACAGGCTGCGGTTCTGGGCGTACTGGTCAAGAAGGCCCAGATGCAGCGCTGGGTTTGTCAGGCCCTGGCTGTCATGCTGGCCGTGGATGGAAAGCAGCCCAGCGGAGATATCCCGCACAACCGCTGCCGTGGCGGGCATACCGTTCACGCGGCAGCTGCCCTTTCCCTCGGCATTGATTTCGCGGTAGAGAAGCAAATCATCGCTGACCTCATAGCCGCATTTTTCCAGCTGAGCCTTTACGGAATCAGGAATATTCTCAAATGTTGCCCAGATGCAGGCCTTCTGCGCACCGCTGCGCACCAGCTCCCGGGAGGTGCGGTTGCCGAGAATGGCGTTGATGGAATCAATCAGGATGGACTTACCGGCACCGGTCTCACCTGTCAGCACGTTAAAACCGGAGGTGAAATTCACCTCGGCTTTTTCAATAACGGCCACATTTTCAATTTTCAGGCTTGCCAGCATAGAGGTGGCTCCTCCCTGTCATTTACTTTTTTACCCGCGGCGGGTGTACTGCTGCAGCTGCTTGCAGATTTCGGCGGCAGCCTCCGGGGTGCGCATCAAAATAAAGAACGTGTCATCGCCAGAAAGTGTGCCAACCACATTATCCCACTGCTTGGCGTCGAACACCTCACAGGCGGCATTGGCCATGCCGGAGAAGCACTTGACCAGCACGGTGTTGCCCGCGTAGTCCACCTTCAGGACAGACTCACGGAACAGCATTTCAAACCGGCTGGGCGAATGAGTGACTTTGCCGGAGGCGGAAGCCGGCACATAACGGTAACGGCCGTCTGCCGTGGCCGTCTTGACCAGCTGCAGCTCGCGGATATCGCGGGACACGGTGGCCTGGGTCACGTCAAAGCCCTCTTCCCGCAGATGGGCCAGCAGATCCTCCTGCCGGTCAATAGGGTGCTGCTCAATCAAATCCAGAATTGCCTGATGGCGTGCACTTTTCACAGGAATCATCTCCTCATCAATTTGTTCTCTATCGCGTGGAATTGCTCCGCGTCATCAAATGTAATCAGCTGCAGGCGCTGCCGGCCGCCGGTAATCTGCAGGCTATCTCCGGGCAGCAGGTCGCATTGGTTACTGCTGTCGGCGCAGGCAAAGCTGGCGTCGCGGTTCTCTGCGTCCGCAATGATTTCCAGCTGGCGCCCTGCCGCAAACACCAGCGGCGCTACCTGCAGGTTGTGGGCGCA
Organism: Gemmiger formicilis; assembly: GCF_024462815.1. Classification (GTDB taxonomy): domain Bacteria; phylum Bacillota; class Clostridia; order Oscillospirales; family Ruminococcaceae; genus Gemmiger. The sequence continues at coordinate 315,007 of NZ_JANGCG010000001.1, read as the reverse complement.
GACCGGCGTCAAGACCATCACCTCGGCACAGGCGTCCAGAATGGGCCCGCCAGCCGAGAAGGAATAGGCGGTCGAGCCTGTCGGAGTGGCCAGAATCATACCATCGCTGCGGTAGCTGCCCACAAACGCGCCGTCACAATAGACCTTGTAGTCCATCGGGTGCAGCCGCGTCTGGCCGAACACCACCACATCATTGATGGCATCCGCCTGCCAGCCGTGCGCGGGAATCCCGGCATGGAGCAGGCCGCGGCTGGTCAGGGTGAAGTCCCCCGCCGCCAGTCGGGTCAGCTTGGCGGTCAACTCGCCTACCTCACAGGTGGCCAGAAAGCCCATACGGCCCAGATTTACGCCCAGAACAGGCTTGCCGTTTGCCATGCAGGAAAGCCCGGAGCGCAGCAGCGTGCCGTCACCGCCGATGGTGACAACCTGATCGGCTTCGCGGTACGCCTCTGCCTCCGGCAGAAAACGCACCCCTGCAAAACCGGCCTCACCCGCAAAGCTCTGCGGCATAAGGACGGACACACCCAGTCCGGCCAGCACGGCAGCAGCCTGCCGCGTCACGGCAAGCCCGGTGTCTTTGGTCGGGTTGGGAATCAGTAAAACGGCCATCGGCAGCAAGAGTCCTTTCTCAATGCAGATTCGGTGCCTTGTCCAGCGTCTCATGGGAGGCGGCCACAACCTTTTCAATCAGGCCCTCCGGCAGCGGCTGCGGTTCCTCGCAGTGCTGCACGTACATCAGATATTCAATGTTGCCCTCGGGGCCCTTGATGGGCGAAAAATCCAGACCCGCGGGGGTAAAGTGGTTGGCCATTGCGTAGCCTTCGGCCATTTGCAGCACCTCGCGGTGAGTGGCGGGGTCACGCACAACGCCTTTTTTGCCTACTTTTTCGCGCCCGGCCTCAAACTGCGGCTTGACAAGGCAGACGCCGACGGCGTCCGGCGTGGTGATGGCATCTGCCACCGGGAAAATATGCTTGAGAGAGATAAAGGAAACATCGACGCTGAAAAACGCCACCGGCTCTGACAAGTCCTCAGGATTTACATTGCGGATGTTCGTTCTCTCCATATTGATAACGCGCTCGTCGGTGCGCAGGCTCCACGCCAGCTGGCCATAGCCGACATCCACCGCGTAGACCTTGACCGCACCGTTTTGCAGCATACAGTCGGTAAAACCGCCGGTCGACGCGCCGATATCCATACAGACCTTGCCGTCCGGGCGCATCGGAAAGACCTGCATGGCCTTTTCCAGCTTCAGACCGCCGCGGCTGACATAGCCGATGTCATGTCCGCGTACCTCAACTTTGGCATCGGGGGCAATCATCTCACCGGCCTTGTCCACCTTCTGCTCGTTCACAAAGACAATACCGGACATAATCAGCGCCTTGGCGCGCTCCCGGCTCTGCACCAGACCATTCTGGCACAGGTACTGATCCAGGCGAATCTTGCTCATGCCTGTTTCTCCTTTAAATAGTTCAGAATATCCCCGCAGAGGGCCGCTGCATCCAGCTGCTGGTCCTTGCGCAGCTCCGGCACATTGGCGTGGAGCAGATGGGAGTTGTCCACTGCGTGGAGCAGATACTTGCCCTGCCAGCCGCACTGCTGCATGGCAAAGCCGAGCTGCTCACCGATGCTGCCGGTGCGCACGGAATCCTCCGCAAAGAGAATCGTGTCGTACGCCTTCAGCGTATCGCACAGCCCCTCCGGCAGCGGATAAATCTGGGTCAGCTTGATGCAGTCAGACTGCAGGCCGCGCTGGGCCAGCAAATCCTTGGCGGCAATAATCTCCTCCGTCTCGGCACCATAGCTGACAAGGGCAATTCTGGCACCCCCTGCAGGCTCCAGAACGTCATAGCGTGCACCGGTACAGGGCAGCGCCGCAAGGGCAGGCTTTTCCTCGCCGCGTGCATAGCGGATGGCGCGGGGGCCGCGAGCCTCGCGTACAAGATAGGTCAGCCAGTAGCGCAGTTCTGCATAGTTGGACGGTGCAAAAACCGGAATGTTGACGTTGGAGAAGAAGGCTACATCATAGATGCCCTGATGGGTTGCACCGTCACCGGGCACAAGGCCCGCACGATCCACAGCAAACAGAACATCCAGCTGCATCAGGTTGACATCGTGGATAATCTGATCATAGGCACGCTGGAAAAATGTGGAATAGATAGCAACAACCGGCAAAAGGCCCTGGCTGGCAAGACCTGCCGCAAAGGTGACAGCGTGTTCCTCCGCCATACCGACATCAAAGAAGCGGCCGGGGTGGCGGTGCTTGAAGAAATTCAGCCCGGTGCCGTATTTCATGGCGGCGGTAATGCCGCACAGACGCGGTTCATCATCGCCCAAATCAGCCAGTGCACAGCCGAATGTGGAGGAGAAGGAATCCTTCGGGGAAAGCTCTGGGTCAGTCAGGTGGTTCAGGTCGATGGAGGAAACCGCGTGGAACTCGCCGGGGTTTTCCTCGGCCGGCTTCAGGCCGCGGCCCTTCTGGGTTACAATGTGCAGGAACACAGGGGCATACTGCTCCCGGAGGTTCGTGAGCGTATGGGTCAGCATATCCACATCGTGGCCGTCCACCGGGCCGATGTACTGGAAGCCCATCTCCTCAAACATGGTGGATTTGTAGATGCCGCGGCGAATCAGTTGCTTGCCGCCCTGCAGCACCTTCACCAGCGCATCACCCGCCACGGGAATCCGCTCCAGCGTTGTTTCCATATGGGCCTTGGCGTGGGAATATTTCGGGTCGGTGCGCAGCTTGGTCAGATAGTTTGCCATCTGGCCGACATTTTTGGAAATGGACATCTTGTTGTCATTCAGTATGACAATGAGGTTGTTCAACTTGCTGACGTTGTTCATGCCCTCATAGACCATACCGCCTGTGAAGGCACCGTCACCGATGATGACCACAACCTTGCCCGGCTCATTCTTGAGCTTTTTGGCGCGGGCCACGCCGATAGCGGTAGACAGCGCCGCGCTGCCGTGACCGGCAATGAAGGCGTCGCAGTCGCTCTCCTTCGGGCTGGGAAAGCCCGAAATACCGCCCTTGCGGCGCAACTGGGCAAAGCCCTCCCTGCGGCCGGTCAGGAGCTTGTGGGTATAGCACTGGTGGCCGACATCAAACAGCAGCTTGTCCTGCGGAAAATCCAGCACGCGGTGCAAGGCAACCGTCAGTTCCACAACACCGAGATTGGAGGACAGATGGCCGCCGGTCTCGGAAACGCTCTTGATAAGGAACTGCCGGATTTCCTCGCACAGGGCGGGCATATCGGACATAGGCAGATTTTTTATTTCTCCGGGCGCATTGATACGCTCCAGCAAGGGATAGCTCATATATGCACCTCGTTTTATACCATCGGCATAACGAAGCCCAGCAAAGTGCCGAGCGCCGCGCCGGTCAAGACTTCAATCGGCGTATGGCCGACCATTTCCTTCAGCTTTTTGCCGTGGGGGAACTGTGCAAAGCCCTGATCCACCCACTCGTTGAACATACGGTTCAGCAGCTTGGCCTGCTCGCCGGTTTCGTACCGCACGCCCATGGCATCGTACATGACAATGATGGACAGCACAGCCGCAATGGCAAAGGTCGGGGAACTGACGCCGCAGTAACGCCCGGTGGCAACCACCATCGCACAGACGGTGGCAGAGTGAGAGCTGGGCATACCGCCTGCGCCCCACATACGCTCTGCAATAAAGCGATGGAAGATGAAAAGATTCAGCAGTACCTTGATAAGCTGGGCCAGCAGCGATGCACAGACCGCCGTGACCAGCACGAAATTCCAACTCAGCGCAGCGCGCAGCAGTGGCATAGGAATCACATCCTTATTTCTTACGTTCCAGCAGCTCTGCAGCCATCAGGCGCAGAAAATCTGCCCGGGGGCCAAGCGCATCCAGCGCGGCCAGCGCTGCGGCGTTGTGGTGCTCGGCTTTTTCGTGTGCACCCTGCAGGCCGTACAGCGTGATAAAGGTGGTTTTGTCATTGTCGGCATCGCTGCCCACAGGCTTGCCCAACTCTTCCGTGGTGGAGGTGACATCCAGAATGTCATCCACAATCTGGAAAACCAGACCTACCTCGGCCGCATAGCGCACCAGTGCCCGGCGTGCTTCATCATCGGGGCGAACACCCGCGGCGGCACAACCAAGCTCCACGGCGGCAATGATGAGCGCACCGGTCTTGTGGGCGTGCAGCGCCAGAAGCTCCTGCTCGTTGGCGCGCACAGTCTCAAAATGCTTATCCAGCTCCTGCCCGTAGAGCATACCGCGGTCACCGCCGCCCTTGGCCAGCAGCTGTACAGCCTCCACCCGGCTCTCGGCGCTGCAGGTAGCGTTGGCAATCGTCTCAAAAGCCGCCGTGACAAGGGCATCGGCAGCCAGCAGCGCGGTGGCCTCGCCAAACTGCTTGTGGCAGCTGGGGCGGCCGCGGCGGAAATCATCGTTGTCCATGCAGGGTAGGTCATCGTGAATCAGAGAGTAGCAGTGCAGCATTTCCAGCGCACAGGCATAGTCCAGCGCATCGGCGGCGTCTGCCCCGCAGAGGGCGCAGGCAGCCAGCGTCAGCACGGCGCGCACGCGCTTGCCGCCGCCCAGCAGGCTGTAACGGGCTGCCTGCCCCAGCTCGGACTGCGCGGGCAGATAGGCGTCGCACAGCTCGGCCAAGCGCTGCTCTGTCAGCTGTGCCCAGGCAGAAAATTGATGCTTATAGTCCTCAGGCTTCATGGGAAACCTCCGCATCCGGGGCAAGGCTGGCGTCAATCTCCTCAATCTGCAGCTTAGCCTTGTCCAGTGTCGTATTACAATAGTGTATCAGCCCGGCGGCTTCCGCATACAGCTTGACGGAATCCGCCAGCGGCGTGGTCTCATCCTGCAGCTGACTCAACAGGCCCTGCAGGCGGTTCATGCCCTCCTCAAAGGATTTAGGCTGCTTCATCGGGTATCACTCCCCTGTTTGATTTTCCGGAATGTGCACCGCTTCTATGCGGCAGTCGGCGGTGGCCCTTGCACCGCGCAGAGTGACGGCTTCGCCGGGGCACAGTGTCTCCACCGCGCAGGGCACGCCGCCCTTTTCCGCCAGCGTATAGCCGCGGGCCAGAACCGCGTAGGGACTCAGCGAGTCCGCCACAGACGCTGCGTGCTGCAGGCTGCGCTCGGCATCCTGCACGCGCTGCTGTGCCGCACGGCAGACGGCCTCCTGCATCCGGGCGAGCTCCTGCTCCCGGCGGGCCATCTGCTGGTGCTGGCGTTGCAAAATTTCCACAGCGGCCAGCTGGTTAAACCTATTATAGCATAAACTGCAGCGGTTCTGTATATTTTTTTGAATATTTTGCTGTAAAATGAATATTTTCTGCCGGAGCTCTGCCTGATCCGGCACGCACAGCTCGGCTGCGGCGGACGGCGTAGGAGCACGCAGGTCGGCCACATAGTCGAGAATTGAGGTGTCAATCTCATGCCCGACGGCAGAAACCACCGGCTTGCGGCAGGCTGCTGCAGCGCGGGCGATGCGCTCGGAGTTAAAGACCCACAAATCCTCCTTGCTGCCGCCGCCGCGGGTGATGAGAATCAGGTCGGGCCGGGGGTCACGGTCAAGTCGACGGATGCCCTCGGTAATGCTCTGCTCGGCTTCAATGCCCTGCACGTTCACCGGGGCCAGCAGCAGGCGCACCATCGGCCAGCGGCGGGCAATGACATTCTGCACATCCTGCCATGCGGCACCTGTCTTGCTGGTAACAACACCGATGCACCGCGGCACGGCAGGCAGCGGGCGCTTGCGCTCCGGCGCAAACAGCCCTTCGGCGTCCAGCTTTTTATACAGTGCGTCAAAAGCCATCTGCGCCGCACCGGCGCCAAACGGCTTCATATAATCGGCATACAGCTGGAACGCGCCGTCGCGCTCGTAAATCGTGGCGCGGCCATAGACAAGCACCAACATACCGTTCTGAGGTGCAAAGTTCAAAAGCTGCGCCTGGGAACGGAACATAACGGTCTTGATGGATGCGTTTTCATCCTTGAGCGTAAAATACAGATGGCCGCTTTTGTAATGGCGGGTGAAGCCGGAAATCTCGCCGCAGACAATCAGATCATTCAGCGGGTCGCACTGCGCCAGCACCTGCCTGGCCAGTCGGTTCAGGCTGGTTACATTGATGTAGTCGGCCATGCGCCACACTCCTCTGCCGCCAGAATCGAAATGCCAATGGCGTTGTCGCTGGCAAATTTGCCCGGCACAAAGTGGGCACCGGGTACACGGTTCGTCACATAGGTGCGGATTAAATCACTGCTCATAACGCCGCCCGCAAAGACTACGGGTAGACCGGGGTGCTCGGTCAGGGCGTTGTTTGCCATCCGCACCAGCGTTTCGCCTACGCAGAGCAGGCAATATTTGCAGACATAGGCGGCGGATTTTCCCTCGGCCAGCAGCTTCGTGCACTGGTTCTCCAGCCCGGACAGGCTGCAGGTCAGGCCGCGCACGCTGACCTTGGGGTGAACCTTCTCGGTACAGAGCGCCGCCTGCTCACTGACATAGACGCCCGCCGGGAAGGAATAGCCGAGCTTTACACCCAGTCTGTCCACAGCCTGCCCGGCATATAAGTCGCTGCTGGTGCCCAGCGGCGTGATGCTTTTGGCACCGCGGCATAACAGCAAATCGGTTGTGCCGCCGGAAACATGAAAAACCAGTGTTTCCTGCGCGAAAAATTCCGGCCTCCCGGTGGCGTACAGCGCGGCGGCAATGTGCCCTTGTTGGTGGGTCAGCTGGACAAGTGGCAGTCCGCGGGACAGCGCAAACGCGGTGGCAGCGCTGACGCCCGCCAGAAAACACGGCATATAGGAGCCCTCCACCGGGCGCGGCTTAGCGGAAACACCGACCGCCGCCACCTTTGTCAGGTCTGCCTTGCCGCTCAGCTCCTCCAGCATAGCGGGCAGAGCAGCCGTGTGGTGAAAGAGCGCATCGCTCTGCCGCAGGCCGAGCTGCCCTTCCTTGACGGGCAAAAACTTTTTGCAATCGCAAACAACCTCTCCGGCGTCTGTGTCAAACACTGCCAGAGAGGTTGCGTAATTGCTGGTGTCAATGCCCAGCGTCAGCATTGGGGTTCGGCGTTCTCGCCGCGCTCACGTGCGACAGCGCCCAGCAGGCCGTTGACGAACTGGTAATCCTCGTCAGCGCCGTATTTTTTCACAAGCTCCACAGCCTCGTTGATGGCAACGCCGGTTTTTTTCTCCTCGCCGTACAGCATCTCAGCCAGTGCCAGGCGCAGGGCCACAAGGCTCACGCGGGGCACGCGGGGCAGAGTCCAGCCCTTCAGGTGGGCGGTGATAATTTCGTCCAGCTCGGCGGCGTGGTCGTTCATAGCGGCCAGCAGCTGGTTGGCAAAGGCATCGGGGGCGGCGTGCTCCTCAACGGGCACGGTCGGCTCCTCGGGCTCAAAGGTGGCGGCAAAGGCCGTCAGAAAGGCCGTCTCGCGGGACTCGCGGCGGGTCAGCTTTTTCTCCATACGTTCTGTTCCTGTCTTTCCTTGATTCTCTTGGGTTTATTCCTTCTCAGCGGTGGCTTCGGTCAGGCCGACAACCAGCACATCCACGCGGGCTACGGTAATGCCGGTCATATTCTGGATTGCCTGCTTTACGTTCTCCTGCACCTTCTCGCACAGGGGCATAACCTTGCTGCCGTACACAACGGTGATATGCACCGTGACGGTGGCAATGCCATCCTCCATGACAACGGTAACCGGCTTCTGCAGGCCGGTGCGGCCCAGAAGCGAACGGACATTCTGGCTGGTGCCGGTGGCTACATCAGCAACACCGTCAACCTCCAGCGCGGCCAGCCGCGCAATTTTTGCAATGACCTCAGTCGAGATCTGTAAGCTGCCGCCGATGGTATTGTGTACATCCATAGTGTGTACCCTCCCGTTGCAAACGGCCATATGGCCATAGTTCTACCAATATGCTTTAGTGTACCACAAAACGGCACTGTTTGCAACAGAATGTTCAGTTATTTTACCTCTACAATGGTAATCCCCTGCGCGGTCAGCCCCTTGCACTGGCCCAAAAGGACATCGCGTATCCGGGTGACCTCCTCGGCGGTCAGGGCGTCGCTCTCGGTCATAACGGTCACGTTGGCCTTGCTGTCCTCCAGATTGACCACACAGTCTGCAAAGCCCTTGGCCTTGATGAGCGTTTCCAGTTTTGTTTCCAGTGTGATGTTATTGATGCGGGTGCTGAGCTCCTCCGTCAGCTGGGTTTTCTCCTCGGCGGTCAGCTTTGCATCCTTCAGGGATTTCTTCAATGTGTCCAGTGCCTCGTCCCGGGCCTTGCTGCGCGTCAAGCGGGCGGCCTCAAAAAACTCTGTGCCGGAGTCCTTGTTCACGCTGACAAGCTGCGCTTCGCCGTAGTTCTTGTCGGCGGTGTCGTCGGCGGCAGCCTCCGCATCGTCCGCTTCGGCAACGGTCTCCACGGCCAGCGGGTCGGTGATGGGAACGGCAGCTCCGGCGGAGGTTTCCACCGTGTCCGGCATCGTCAGCTCCGCCGGGGCATTGCGGGAAAAAGACCAGTTCAGGCAGATGGCGGCCCCCAGCGCCAGTGTCAGAACGGCGGCAGTCGCGCCGCGGCTTTTCAGATGGGCAGAGACTTGCTTCATTGGGTGTTCCTCCTCTTAATTGGTCGATGCCATTTTTGCAACGGTAATGTGGCTGGCGCCCAGACCGGTCAGCGCTTCCAGCAAGGCGGTCACCCGGCCTTGCACAGCGGCGCTTCCGCCACCCTCACAGACAACCGCTACGCCTAAGATGCGGGGCGTCTGCACAGTCTCCACAAGGCCGTCCGCCCTGCCACTGCCCAGCAACACATGGGTGGAGGAACCGTCACTGTCGGTATCGGTGGCGTAGACGCTCTCGCTGCCGGATTCCAGCGTGACCATGACCACGGCTTTGCCTGCCCCCTCCACGCGGGAAATCAGCGCGGTGAGGCGCTGCTCGAGCTGTGCGGCGTAGTCGGCGGTGCTCTCGCCCTGTACGGCGGGTGGCGCGGTGCTTTCCGCCGGAAGCCACGCGGAGACAGCCAGCAGAGCCAGCCCGGCCAGCCCCATCAGAACAAGCAGCTTTACCCGCTTTTGCTCATCCGCCAGCACAGCGCGCAGCCTTGCCGCCAGCGGGGTCCAGAACGCCCGGCCGGTCATGGGATTTCTCCTGCAAAGCACCACGGCAGAGTGCCCGCATTGACGGCAAGCAGGGCTTCGATGGCAGATTTGTCGCGGATATCCACCGGCGTGATGACACATACGCCATCCTGCCAGCTGACAGCGGCGTTTATACCGGCGCTCTGCAGAACCTCGCGCACCGCCTCCACCGAGGCCGTCAGCGCCAGCTCGCGGCGGTAGGAAGAATAATCCGGGAGGTCTTGTGCATCGGTGGGCAGACTGCGCAGCTCCTGTGCTACACCGGCCCAGTCAAGGCCGCGCACCATCTGCACACCTGCTGTTATAATATACAGCGCCAGCACCGCATTTATGACAGGCTTGAAGCTGTTGTCTGGCCAGAAAAGTCGCACCATGCCCGCCAGAGCTGACAGAACACAGCACCCCAGTGCCAGATGACGCAGTGAAGTCATGCAAAGCCTCCGTTTCCTGCCAACAGCAGCAGCGCCGTGGACAGAAAGGTGATGAAAAAATAGAGCGCCAGCACCGACCCGCAGAGCCGCGTGCCCTCAAAATAGAGGCGGCAGAGCCGTGCGCAGGGCGTCTGCCCCACCGCCGCGGCCAGCAGCCCCGCCGCCGCAAAGCAGAGCGCATAGGCCATGCTCTGCACAAACACCGGGACAAACATAGCCGCCAGCGCCAGCAGTGCCGCCAGCGCAAGGGAGCCCTTCAGCAGCTGCAGGGCTGCCGCGGCGCCGGTCAGGGCGGCTGCGGCAGCATCCCCCACCACCGGGATAGCCCCCTGCAGAAGGCTTTTCCCAGTGCGCAGGGCGGCATTATCCACAGTGGCGGCCAGTGCGTTCTGCAGCCCCAGCACAAGGCTGAACAGCGCGGCACAGAGCTTTAACAGCCAGCTTATACAGCGGGCAAACAAGGACGCGGCGTCCGAAAGCCCTGCACCGCCCCACAGACACGCACAGACGGAAATGCAAAAGTAAATCTGTAAAATGGGCAGAAGGATGTTTTGTGCCAGCGCTGCCAGAAAGCCGGACATGGCAAAGAACATTCCGCTGTAGACAAGCGCCCCGGAGGTCTGCCCGCCTGCCGCGGCAAGGCCGCTGAACACCGGCACAAAGCTGGTCAGATAGGTGCGGCAGTCCTGCGCCGTGCTGCCCACAAGGGTGGTCAGCTGCATGGCAGTGGAAAGACTGAGCGAGCCGAAGCCCAGCACAGACAGAATTTCGGCGTAGGCGCTGTAGGGTCTGCCTGCCAGCAGCCCCAGCAGCCCGGCCAACAGCAGATACCCGGCGGACTGTGCCGCAAAGTGCAGCGCGGGCCGGAAACCGCTGACGGCCCACTCCCCCAGCCTGTCCAGCACGTCAGTCAGCGTCCACCCGGCGGCATCGGCGGCATCGGCGGCAGAAACGCCACTTTCGTCGATGAGCTCCTGCGCGGCCTTGGGAAGCTCGTCCGCAAGGGCGGGCGGCGGCAGCGCTACCAGAAGCATCACTGCAAGTAGTCCGCAAAGGAGCTTAGCAGGCTTTGCAGCAGCGGCAACGCCTGCAGCAGTGCCAGCACCCGGCCGCAGAGCTCTACCGCACCGGCCGCGGCGGTCAGCCCGGCCTCCTTGCAGGTGTCGGCGGCAAACTGGGCCACCAGTGCAATGCCCAGCGCCTGCAGCAGAGCCGCCGGGCTCTGCCCTTGAAAATAGCCGTCCAGCGTGCGCAGCCAGTCCAGCAGGGGCTGCAGCTGGCGCACCACCACAGCCAGCAGCCCGGCCGCGGTGCAGACGGAAACCAAAAATGCGAAAGCGGGCTGGTCCTTTTTTAAAATCAGAATCAGCACGGCGGCCACAAACACCGCCGCCGCGAGCTTGCACAGCAAAATCATGGCTCATAGCTCAAACAGCGCTTTGATAAGCACAAACAGGTCACTGATCTGCCGCACAAGCATTGTCAGCACTACAATCAGCCCGGCAAGGGTGGTCATCATGGCCTGATCCTCCCGGCCGGAACGGATGAGCAGCTGGTTCAGAACAGCCACAATGATGCCGGTGGCGGCAATTTTAAAAACAAGGTCGATGTCCATGCGGCACTCCTTACCACAGCAGAATGGCGGCCATTGCGCCTAGGCAGCCGCCCAGCCGCGGCCACAGCTGGCGGGCTTTGCGGCAGTGCGCGGCCTGAACGGCTGCTTCCTCCTCACACAGGGCGGACAGGCGGCGCAGGGCGGCACAGGCGGTCTGGCGCGGGGATTCCTCTGCCGCAGCCAGCGCAGCGCAAAGCTCGCCCTGCAGTGTGCGCGGCAGACTGGGCGGCAGTGCCAGCTGGGAGAGTGCCTCCGCCCCCGCCGGGCAGAACGGCGCAAAGGCTGTGCAGCGTGCCGCCCGGTACAGTAGCTCCGGCCCGGCCAATGCCTGCGCTTCCAGCAGGTCGGCCAGATAGCCGAGCAGCCGCGCAAAGCTATGCGTCTGCTGCTGCCTTTTGGCAAGCCGGGCTGCTGCCGCCCAGCCACCGCCGGCTCCGGCCAGCGCCAGAAGAAGGCTGCCAATCGCACGCAGCATCACAGCGCTACCCACTCGGCTACCTTGCCCGGCTGGGCACGCCCGGCAAGGAACGCTGCTCTGCCAAAGGCACCGGTGTCCAGCAGAGCCGCCAACTGCGGCTTTTTGCGTAGCCCCGCCGGGGTGTCACAGTGTGCTGTGGCAAAAAAGACAACCCCCGAGGCTAGCCCACGGGCCACAGCTTGCGCATCACCGGGGGTGCCCAGCTCGTCACAGAAAATATACTGCGGGTTCATACAGCGCAGGGCCATGGCGATGCCCTCCGCCTTGGTGCAGCGGGCGTAGATGTCGCAGCGTATCTGCGCAGCGCGGGGCAGGCTGCCGGTTTCGCAGGCCATCAGCTCCCCACGCTCGTCTATGACGCTGACGAGTGCATCACTCTCGCACAGGTGTTGTATCATCGAACGCAGTAAGGTGGTCTTGCCGCTGCCCGGCGGGCCTGCCAGCAAAAGACCGCCCGCGGAGGTATGTAGTGCGCTTTCCAATTCGGGCGGCAGCGGGCAGGTCAGCCAGCGGGCAACGCGCAGATTCAGCGAGGTAACTGCCGCAAAGCCGCCCGGCCCGCGGCAGCCCGCCACCCCAACGCGGCAGCCGCCCTGTATGGTAAAGTAGCCCTGCTTCAGTTCCTCCTCATAGGCATAGACCGAACGGCGGCAGAGCTGCAAAAAGCAGCTGCGCAGCGCTTCGCTGTCAACAACGGTGGGTAGCCCCGCGCCGGGCAGTAACTTTGCGGCGGGGCACAGCCGCCCGCCAACCGTAAACTGCACCGGCTGGCCCAGCCGCAGGCGTATTTCCTGAACGTGCGGCGCATAGTGCGCATTCAGCTTTGCCAGCGGCGTGCGCAGGGCGGGCGGCAGACTATCCAGAATGTGGTAATACTCGTCCATCGTTTGTCACCTCACACTGCAACTGTATGCCGTCAGTATGGCGGGTAGAACAAAAAAAACAGGAACACCCCGGTGAAAGGGTGTTCCTGTTGAAAGCATACTATCAGCCTTGTGCGTTGTTGTCCGCAATCAGCTTATACAGTCCGGCCTCGTCCAGCACAGGGATGCCGAGGGTCTGCGCCTTGGTCAGCTTGGAGCCGGCAGCCTCACCGGCCACCACATAGCTTGTCTTTTTGCTGACAGATCCTGCCGCCTTGCCGCCGTTCTGGGTGATAAGCGCCTCGGCCTCCTGACGGGAAAGCGTCGGCAACGTCCCGGTCACAACCAGCGTCATACCGGCTAGCGCCGTGCCCTTTTTCTCGCCGGTCCACTGCATATTCACACCGTCACGCTCCAGCCGGTGCAGTAGGTCAGTGGTGCCGTCCTTGGCAAAAAATTCAAGCACGCTCTGCGCCATAACCTCGCCAAAGCCGTCAATCTCACACATCTGCTCTGCGGTGGCGTTGCGCAGGGCGTCCATACTGCCGAAGTGCTCGCCCAGCAGTGCGGCGGCCTTATCGCCGATGTTGCGGATGCCAAGGCCGAAAATCAGCTTGTCGAGGTTGTTGCGCTTGGAGCTCTCGATGGCGTTGAGCAGATTCTGGGCGCTCTTCTTTTTGAATTTATCCAGCGTCAGCAGCTGCTCCTCGGTCAGGGTGTACAGGTCGGCCACCGTGCTGACAAGCCCCTTGTCGATGAGCTGCACAGCCACGGCCTCGCCCAGTCCGTCGATGGCCATTGCATTGCGGGAGGCAAAATGGATAAGGTTGCGCAGGCTCTGCGCCGGGCACTCGGGGTTGACGCAGCGCAGGGCGGTCTCGTCCTGCAAATGCACCACCGGCGCACCGCAGCTGGGGCAGACGGTGGGCATGGTAAAGGGCTTGCTGCCCGGCAGATGGGCCGACACGCCGATAACCTCCGGGATGATGTCCCCCGCCTTGCGCACCTTGATGGTATCGCCGATACCGACGCCTAAGCTGGCAATGATATCGCCGTTGTGCAGGCTGGCGCGGGCAACGCTGGTGCCTGCCAGAAAAATCGGGTCAAATACGGCGGTCGGCGTCAGCACGCCGGTGCGGCCCACCGTGACCTCAATATTGCGGACGACGCTCTCTTTGACCTCGGGCGGGTATTTGAAGGCGATGGCCCAGCGCGGAAACTTGTTGGTGCTGCCCAGCGTCCGGCGCGCGGCCAGATCGTTGACCTTGATAACAGCGCCGTCAATGTCAAATTCCAGCGTGCCGCGTGCCTCGCCGATGGCTTGAATCTCCTGAATGGCGTCCTCAATGTTCTCAAACACGCTGTACCGCGGCGAGACCGGGAAGCCCAGTGACTTGATGTAGTCCAGTGTCTCGTGGTGGGTCTTGAAGGTACGACCCTCACACTGCTGCAGATTGAACACAAAGATGGAGAGCCCGCGCCCGGCGGTGATGCGGGCGTCCTTCTGGCGCAGAGAGCCCGCCGCAGCATTGCGGGGGTTCTTGAAGGGCGTTTTGTCCTCCAACTCCTGCTGCTCCTTCAGCTTGAAAAAGGCAGAGTGCGGCATATAGACCTCACCGCGAACCTCCAGAAAATCCGGTGCATCGGGCAGTTCATGCGGGATGTCCTTGATGGTCATAATGTTCTCGGTCACGTCCTCACCCACAACGCCGTCACCGCGGGTGGAGCCGCGCACAAGCTGGCCCATGCGGTATTCAAGGCTGACCGACAGGCCGTCAATTTTTGCCTCCACCACATATTCCGGTTTGATGCCTGCCTCCCGCACACGTGCATCAAATTCCCGCAGCTCCTCAAAGGAGAAGGCGTCCTGCAGGCTTTCCATCTTGACAGCATGGGTGACCTTGCTGAATTTGCTGCTGGCCGTGCCGCCAACGTGCTGTGTGGGCGAAGATGCCGTGACCAGCTCGGGGTATTCGGCTTCGATGGCCTTCAGCTCACGGTTTAGGGCGTCATACTCGAAATCCTCCAGCTCGGGGGCGTCCTGGTCGTAATAAAGGCGGTTGTTTTTCTCTATGATGACGCGCAGCTCCTCTGCGCGCTTGCGTGCCTGCTCTAATTCCATTTTGGTCCACTCCGTTTATTGGATTCATTTCAGTATACCACACTCGGGGGTAAAAATTCAATCAAAATCCGCAGCGTAGGCGTTCGGCGTGCCGCCGCGGATGAAAAGGCTGGCCAGCGGGTACTCGGTTTCAACGGTCAGCGTAGCGGTGCTGCCGTCCAGAATCATATTGACTGTGACCGAAAGCTGTAAAACGGCGCTGTAGCGGGTTGTGTTGATGGAGAGTGACTCTGTGTATTCGCGGATACTTCCCTGTACATACCCGCGTGGTTGGATTGAAACCCTCCAGCCGGGGCCCAGACCGCTGAGCAGAGAGTTGTTTGTCAGGCTGCCGAAGGGCACACGGTAGGCAGTCTCCGGCAGGGCGTTCATCTGTGCCTGCACGGCACTGACAAGCTGTGTCTGCACAGCCCCGGCGGCTGCGGCGTTCAGGCTGACAAGCTGGTCAGTCTGAACGAACAGCTCCGCGCAGAGGGATGGCGAACGCTGAAGCTCTGCCGCTACAGCCTGATTGACGGCCTGCACGGTGGCGGCACGCGCTTCGTACTCTGCCAGCTGGTGCAGTGTGGGCTTGACCGTGGTGTTGACATAGCGGTTCAGTGCAAGACCGCCCGCCAGCACCGCCGCGGCCAGCAGCAGCGCAAGGGCGCGCAGCCGGGCCCGGTGCCTGCCCGCAACTGTACAGCGCCGCATACAACCACCCCCGGCGCATACTATGCAAAACCGCCCCGGAGCGTTAAGCTCCGGGGCGGTGATGGCTTTAGGTGTAATTATTTGAAGTAGCGGTCGAGCAGGCCCTGCATACCGCGGCCGTGGCGGGCCTCGTCCTTAGCCATCTCATGTACGGTGTCATGGATAGCATCGAGGTTCAGCTCCTTGGCCTTCTTGGCCAGATCCATCTTGCCGGCGCAGGCGCCGCACTCGGCGTCAACACGCATCTGCAGGTTCTTCTTGGTGCTGTCGGTCAGAACCTCGCCCAGCAGCTCTGCAAACTTGGAAGCGTGCTCGGCCTCCTCAAATGCGTAGCGCTTCCATGCCTCGGCGATTTCGGGATAGCCCTCGCGGTCAGCAACGCGGCTCATGGCCAGATACATACCGACCTCGCTGCACTCGCCGTTGAAGTTCTCGCGCAGGCCCTGCTTGATTTCCTCGGGAACGTCCTTTGCGATGCCGACAACGTGCTCAGTCACGTAGGTGTTGTCCTTCTTCTCAATGAACTTGGATGCCGGGGCCTTGCAGACCGGGCAGAACTCAGGGATGGAACCCTCTGCGATATAACCACAAACGGTGCAAACATACTTAGTCATAAGAATTGCCTCCTGTTATTTTGTAATTGCTCCTAGGACACATTCCTGTGTCGATGGCTATATTATACGGCATACAAATGCAAATGTCAATAGGGAAAATAAAATTTTTAAGAAAGAATCTTATTTTTTGAAAGGACTGCCCGGGCACTGCTCTCCTGCTGTGCCCGGTAGGGCTGCAAACAGTGCTTTCGCCAGCGTACAGCTGATCCCGCCCACAAGCAGCCCGGCGGCCAGCAGAATGGGCGCATAGGCCAAAGCCATTCTGCTGGACAGGATAACCGCCGCCCCGGCCAGCTGGCCAAGGTTGTGTGCCAGTGCAGAGCAGGCACAGAAGATATAGCTGCTGACCGGCAGATGGAGCAGCACCAGCATAACGGCCAGTGAAAGCGCACCGCCACACAGCGAGAGAAAGCCTGCGGTCGCGCCGCGGGTCAGAAAGGCGAACAGCGCCTTAAGCACCACCAGCAGCACGGCTGTGCGGGT
Organism: Gemmiger formicilis; assembly: GCF_024462815.1. GTDB lineage: Bacteria > Bacillota > Clostridia > Oscillospirales > Ruminococcaceae > Gemmiger. Next base: position 298,557 of record NZ_JANGCG010000001.1, on the reverse strand, counting down.
GCGCAGGAACAGCAGCGCGTACATGACAACAATATTGGAAAGCCCCAGCTTTATGGCGGGCATAAGCCCCAGCAAGGGCGATACCAGCGATTCGAGATAGCTAAACGCAATGGCCAGCGCAAAAAGCATCCCGGTCAAGGCGGTTTCCCGCGCCTTTTTACTGCGCATGGATGAACTCCTCCCCTTTGAATGGATTGCTTTGAGTGTACCTACCGGGGCGGGGTTTGTCAAGGCATAAAAAATTAACATATTTCCAAGCGGAAAATACACGCCGCCGACTTGAAAAAGCGGGCAAAATAGTGTATTCTAATACTGTATCAGGCAAGAGGGAAAACTATGCCCGTGCGTGAGGATAAGTACGATTCATGTAAGAATATATAATAAGGAGAACATCAACCATGAAAAAACTGATTCCTGTTATTTTGAGCTGCGCTCTGCTGCTGGCCGCCTGCGGTTCCTCCAACAGCAGCTCTACGGCTGCAAGCGAAAGCACCGCAGCCTCCGAGAGCTCCTCCGCATCGGAAGCTGAGGCCATCGGCGGTGCGGACGGCACGACCGATATCGTCATCAGCGACAGCGCTGAGGAAGCCAACACCGCCAATCTGGATGCAGCTGTTTCCGCAATCGAGGCCGTGAACCCCATTGCCAACCCGCGTGCACTGGATGATTTCTCGGTTGAGAATGAGCTGATGCTGACGATGGACAACCTTGTCGGCTACAAGGGCGATGTCACCAACGATCAGGCGGACTGCGGCCTTGTGTTTGTGGCACAGGCCAAGGACGGTCAGGTTGACGCTGTGAAGGCAGAGCTGGAGGCCTACAAGGAGAGCTTGTCCGCCAATGACCTGTATGCTGAGTTTGCAGACAAGGTCGCGCTGGCAAAGGATGCCCGCATCGTGACCAACGGCAACTACGTTGCTATTGTCATTGCCGGTATCGCCAACCCCGACTACTCTGCCATCGACACGGCTCTGGAGACGGCGCTGAACTTCTGATTTTCCCTGTACTAGCAGGCCGCTGCCGTTCGGCAACGGCCTTTTTTGATAAAATTTCAAAGAAAGGGAGTCCGCAATGGTTTTTAACAGCGTGGTGTTCCTGTTCTGCTTCCTGCCGCTATCCCTGTTGCTGTATTATCTGGTGCCCGGCCGCGCCAAAAATGCAGTGCTGCTGGCAGAAAGCCTCGCCTTTTACTGCTGGACAGGCATAGAATTCCTGCCGCTGATTGCGGTGCTGATAGTCTTTAACTATCTGTGCGCACTGGTGACGGCAATGGCTAGGGGCAGACTGCGCGGGCTGCTTCCGGTGGTGTCTGTGGTGGTCAATCTGGGGGTGCTGGTGTATTTCAAGTACGCCAACTTCCTGATTGACACGCTGAACCAGATTGGACATTTCGGCATCGCATCGCTGAGCCTTGGCACGGTGCTGCCGCTGGGAATAAGCTACTACATCTTTAAAATCATCAGCTATGAGGTCGATGTGTACACCGGCAAAATTGCGCCGGAGAAAAACTTTGTGACCTTTGCGGTGTATGTCCTTTTCTTCCCGCAGCTGATTGTGGGTCCTATTGTCAAATACCGTGAAATGGCCGACCAGCTGCATGATGCGGCAAACCGCTGCACGCTGGCAAGGGCCGAGCGCGGCGCAGAAATGTTTGTGTTCGGTCTGGCCAAAAAGGTCATATTGGCGGATTCCATCGGCGCACTGTGGACGGATATCATCGGTGCGGGCGGCGTAGGGCTGGTCAACGCCTCTACCCCGCTGGCGTGGCTGGGCATTATCGCATACAGCCTACAGCTCTACTTTGACTTTGCCGGCTACAGTGAGATGAGCAACGGTCTGGCGGCCATGCTTGGCTTTGACTGCCCGGCCAACTTTAATCTGCCGTATATTTCTGCCAGCATTACAGAATTCTGGCGGCGCTGGCATATGACGCTCTCCGGCTGGTTCCGGGACTATATTTATATCCCAATGGGCGGCAACCGCAAGGGCCCTGCACGCCAGCTGTTCAATATGTTTCTGGTCTGGGCGGCTACCGGTATCTGGCACGGTGCCAGCTGGAACTTCATCGCGTGGGGGCTTTACTACTTTGTGCTGCTCACGATTGAGAAAAACTTCCTGATGAAGTACCTAAAGAAGGGCAAGGTCTGGCCGCATCTGTATACGCTGTTCTTTGTGGTGCTGGGCTGGGGCATTTTCACGGCAAACCAGCCCGGCGCACCGCTGGGGCTTTTGCTGCAAAAGCTGTTTGTACTGCAGGGCGGTATCTCGCCGCTGTATTATCTGCGCAACTACGGCGTTCTGCTGGTGCTGGGCTGTGTCTGCTCGTCCGCCCTGCCGCGCTGGCTGTGGGAAAAAATCAACCGTAATACCGCAGCAAAACTGATAGTATTCGCTGGCACAATAGTAATCTCTGTCTGCTATGTGGTGGCAGCCACCAACGCAACGGCACTGTATGCCAATTTCTGAGAGGGGGCGTGCTTGTATGGAAAAAAAGGTCGTGTACCGCAAAAATGGCGGCAAGCGCCGTGCGGGCTATCCGCTGCTGCTCCTCTGCGCGGTGCTGCTGTTCGGCTTCTCGCTGGTGAATATCCTGTGGCCCAAGCGCAGCCAGCTGGAGCTGGAAAACCGCAAGGCTGCCCAGCTCCCGGCGTTCAGTGTGCAGGCGCTGCTGGACGGCAGCTGGCAGAGTGGCTTTGCCCGCTGGATGCAGGACCAGTTCTCCTTCCGCGATGCGGCGGTCAACGCCGAGCGCGCTGTGGATGAGGTGCTGTTCCGCAAGGTGGAGGAAGGCGGTATCCTGCTGGGCAAGGACCGCTGGATGTTCACAAAGCTCTTTACGGTGGAGGATGCCACCCAGAAGCAGCTGGACAAAAACGTGCAGGCGGTCAGTGATTTTGCCGCCAACCACCCGGGCAAGGTCACCTTCCTGCTGGCACCGTCCGCCAGCGTCATCTACCCGGAGGAGCTGCCCGCGGGGGCCCCGATGGTGGATGAAAACGCGATGCTGGATGATATTTTTGCCAAGGTCGGCCAGACCGCCGCTGTGATTGACTTGCGGGAGGACTTTGCAAACCGGAAGGACGAGTACCTCTACTTCAAGACGGATCACCACTGGACAACCAACGGTGCCTACCGTGCGTATGAGCAGTTCTGCGCCCTGAAGGGGCTGACGCCCTTTGACCGCGACGCCCATGAGAGCGCAGATGTGATGGATTTTGAGGGTACGCATTACTCAGCAACGCGGCTGTGGAATGTGGCAAAGGATACCATCACCTATTACCCGCTGGACAGCCTGATGACGGTTTACAAAATCACTGGCGAGGCACAGTATGAGCCGGAGAAAACCGAAAATCTGGTAAATGCCGATAAATTCGCAACCCGCGATAAATATGCTGCTTTTCTGGACGGAAACAACGGCTATTCCACCATCGAGGGCCGCGGCACAGGCAGTATTCTGGTTGTGAAGGACAGCTACGCCAACAGCTTTGTGCCCTACCTGACGGAAAACTACGCGAAAATCGGTGTGGTGGATTTCCGCAATTTCAAGTATGGTCTGGATTCCACGATTGAAAAAGAGGGCTATGATGAGGTGCTGGTGCTCTACAACTTCCAGACCTTTATCGCCGATACGAACCTGATTTATATTTCCCGACCGTCAACGCTATAAGTGCTGTAAAAATGCCGGAGTGCGCATCTGCTCACTCCGGCGTTTTTATTATTCAAACAATATTTCCAACGTGGGTGCGGGCGGCGCGGCGGCGGGGCCGTACAGGTTTTCATAAAAGAAATGGAAATGGAAAAAATCGGTGGTCTGCTTTGCGGTGAGCAGAGAAAAGCCCTGCTGCAGCTCGGCACAGAGGAGTACCTGCGGCTCATTGGCGGCTGCGGACAGGGTCTCCCATTTTGCATCCCGCAGATGAAGTTGTACGTCGCTCCCCTCCACGGTGACACCGGCCTCGGCTTCACAGAGCGCGGTACCGTCCGCATAACTGGTACAAAAACGATTTGTCTGCCCGCAAAGTACGGCGGCAAGCTGTGCGGGCATGCCCGCAAGGAAAAGCATGTCCGCATTCCGCGGCATCAGATAGAAATTGTACCCGCTGTCGGCGCGGTAGCCCGGTACAGCACAGCCGTCTGCCTGCGTAAAGAGCTGCTGCAGACCGCAGTGCAGGGCATATTCACGCTCTACTGCCTTCATATCCTCATACAGGGCGGCAGCGTCCTGCGCCCAGCTGTGGTCGGCACTGTCCAGTACAAAGACTGAAAGCTCCGGCGCAGGCTGGGCTTTGTCATACAGCAGCTCACCAAGCTCCTGCGCGGTAGCCCAGTCACAGCCCGGCGGCAGGGCGGCCAGCTCGAGAAGCCCGTAGTAAAGCTGACCGGGCAGCGCCATCTCAGCGCGGTGCAGAGCCTGAGCGGGTGTTACGCCCAAGGCGGAGGCCGTTTTATAGTGTGTACCATCCTCGCCAGCGTTCTGGTCTGCCAGCAGCAGGCAGGCGGAATAGCTTCCCTGCTGCTGTACAAAGAATACGGCGCGGACGATTTCCCGTTCCGAAAGTGCCTGCCCGCAGCCGCTGAGAAGCAGTGCGGCCAGCACAATCACAAACGCCTTAGCCTTTTGTAAAGACACGCGGCAGCACCTCCTATCCAAGTCAGCAGGACAAAGCCCCATGTCAGCGCACTGCGCAGCGGCAAGGCAGCGTCAAGGTTGAGCTTGCGCAAAACGGAGCACAAAAGCCAGATGCCGCCCACGTACAATGGAAAGGAATCCAACCCGGCGGCGCTGTTCTCGGCCCGGCTCTGCCCGCCCAGCAGCCGCACAAGGGCGTAGAGATACAGCGCCAGTTTGACTGTGACGGCCATAACCCACAAAATAAATTGCAGCCACTCCAGCCGATTGAAGATGGACAGTGCCCCACACCGGGCGGCGGCGTGCAAGGGGTCTACCCGCAGTGGCATGGCCGCACCATAGAACAGCTCCAGCACCAGGTGGATGCCCACATCAAACCCCAGTGCCCACCCGGCCAGCCGCAGCAGCGTATGGCGGCCGCATTTGTCCTGCTCCGGCCAGAGGGCGGGCAGAAGATACTCCGGATAGAGCGTCAGATGACTGCGGGCAGCGGCAAGCAAATCCTCCTGCCCAAGAGCTGTGATTTGCAGATTCGTGACGTGCAGGCGCGGAAAAACCGTAAGCAGCATAAAGACCGTTGCCGCAATCAGCAGCCCGAGCACGGCGTGCGCCGTTTGGGATAAGGCGGATACCCGCCGCAGGTACACCACCGGCAGCACAACCAGTAGGCAGATGGAGGTCAGTGTCACCGCGCCGGGGTACAGCCGGTCGGCTAGCTGCCACAGGCGCAGCAATTCCAGCACTGAGGTGTAGAGCAGTAGGGCACCGAACAGGAGCTTTAAAACCGGGTCGGCGGTCAGCCGCCAGCAGCGGGCAAACAGCCAGCCGACACCAGCCAGCCCGGGCACGCAGAGCACCATGGCCGCCATTCCGGCCCGCGGGTGGTAGGCAGTCTGGCTGCGCAGCAGCACATTGACCAACAGGCTGAGCAGCAGCGCTGCAAACAGGCTGGGACATTCACGCTTCATGGCGGCCAATCACCTCCCCGGATTGGGCAAGACGGCTCCATATACTGCGCACAAAGCCGTCCCGCAGGCTGGCGCGGCTCAGTGGCAGCAGCGGGTAAAGATAGTCATACCCAAAGGGCTCGCTGCCGCAGGCCATTGCCAGAATGGTGAGCGCGGCACAGGCCAGCCCCGGCACACCGAAGCACCCGGCCAGAAGGATGACGGCAAAGCGGAACAAAATCGACTGCTCATACAGCGAGGGCACGGCCAGTGTGGCGATGGTGGCAGCGGCGGCCATCGTCAGCACCGGCACGCTGACAATACCTGCGCTGACTGCGGTTTCTCCGATGATGAGTGCCCCCACCAGACTGACAGTGTGGCTGATGGACTGGGGTGCGCGCAGCCCGGCCTCCCGCACGATTTCCAGCAGAAGTGAGACGGCCAGCATTTCCAGCATCGGCGGCAGCGGTGTTGCGGCCTCCCCGTGGGCCAGTTTGGTCAGGAGTTGTATCGGGATGATTTCCGGCGCAAAAGCAACCGCCATAACATACAGCCCCGGTCCAAAGACCGAGAGCAGAAAGGCCAGATATTTTAAAATGCGGATGAGCCCGGCGAACACAGCCCCGGAGGCGTAGTCATCCAGACACTCAAAATGCTCGGCAAAAAAGCTGGGTACAATCAGCGCATAGGGGCTGCCTGCCACCAGCACGACCGCCTTGCCTTCACACAGGCGGGCGCAGGCTGTGGCGGGGCGTTCGGTATAGGCGGCGGCCGGAAACAGATTCAGCTTGTCCTGCTTGAGGAAGGAGGCAAAATAGGCACTGTCCAGCAAAACCGGGATTTCTACCGCTTCCAGCCGCTGCCGCAGGGCGTCAATGGTCTCCTGCGGGGCAAGGGCGCTGTCATAGCACAGGCAGTATTCTGTCTTAGTGCGGGTGTGCGCGGTGCAGATTTCCACTGTCAGCGTGCCGGTGCGGAACTGCCGCCGCAGCAGGGAAATATTATTGCGCAGAAGCTCGGTGAAGGCCTCCTGCGGACCGCGCAGATTGCCCTCCCCGGTCGGCGTTGAAATGGAGCGCTGGGGCATTTCCTGCGTGGAGAAGGCTACCGCCCTGCGAACGCCGTCAATCAGCAGCACGGACAGACCGTTGGAGAGCGCTTCCACCAGTGCGGTGAGGTCCTCAACGGCGTCCGGCTCGGCCGGAATACGGCTTTGGGTCAGTAGGTAATCGCAAAGGCCTTCCCCACCGCCCAGCATGGCCGGGTCACGGTCGAGCATATCCAGTGCCATATGGCAGAGCTTTTCCGGCGAGGAAAGCCCTGTGAACATGGCAATGGCACAGGGAATCCCTGCAATCATCAGGTGCTTGGTATAAAAGTCATCGGAACGGCCAAAGCTCTTTTCCAGAAAAGCAAGATTTCCGTTCAGCGTGCGGTACAGCGGCTTTTGTGTCATCGGTGTCTCCCCCTCTCACGCAGAATAGTGTGGCCGCTTTTGCCGGAATTTATGAGGAGGTGGCGGGATGATTTCCTCGGTGGTGCGCACCGTGCTGGTGTATCTGGCGGTGGTGGTGGCCATGCGGCTGATGGGCAAGCGCCAGTTGGGCGAGCTGCAGCCCGCCGAGCTGGTGACCACGCTGCTGATTTCCAATGTGGCGTCCATCTGCATTGATGAACCGGATTTGCCGCTTTCCGCCAGCCTTGTGCCGATTTTTCTGATAACCGCTTTGGAAATCCTGAACTCCACGCTGGTTTGGTTTTGCCCGCGCTATGCGCAGCTGCTGTTGGGAAAGCCGGTGACCATCATCCGCAACGGAGAAATTCTGCAGAAAGAGCTGGCCCGGCTGCGCATTACCGCGGCAGATCTGGCGGAGGCACTGCGCGGCAGGAACATATTCTCCCCGCAGGAGGTTTACTGGGGCGTGGTGGAGCCGAACGGCAGTATTACCACCGCAGTGATGCCCGCGGGCGATGAGGATACTCCTCTGCTGCCGCTACTGATTGACAGGACCGTCTACCGGGATAATCTTGCCTTTTTTGGGCTGGATGAGACCGCGCTGGACAGGATGCTGGAAACGCAGAATACAAGCCGCAGGGATGTGCTGCTTTTACTCTATAACGGCGAAAAAACCGTGCTGATACCAAAAAAGACCGCCCCCGAAGGGACGGTCTGAAAGGATGCTTATGAAACGGAACTGGTATGCCGTGGCAATTCTGCTGGTGCTTACCCTGCTGCTGGCAGAGGCCGGGCGATATGTGGAGCACACAACCGGCATATTGCAGAACAGGATAGAAGCTGCCTACGCACTGGCGGTACAGGGGGATTACCCTGCCGCACGCCAGACCTATGAGCAGGCAGCTGCACAGGCCCGGAAGGGCGGCTGGGTTTTGAGCCTGCTGGTGCGCCGCAATCTGCTTGACCAGCTGAACCAGACGCTGGCGGTGCTGCCACCCTGCGCGGAGGCTGACAGCCTGGCAGATTTAGAGATGGAGACACAGCGTGCCCGCACGCAAATCAGTCAGCTGCGGCAGTCATTTTTCGGCGGGCTTTGAACGGCTGTCCAGCATATCCTTCAGTTCTTCCATGAAGGTGTTCACATCACTAAATTGACGATAGACGGAGGCAAAACGCACATAGGCAACATCGTCCATCTTCTTGAGCTCCTGCATCGCCAAATCGCCGATATGGATGGAGGAAACCTCGCGGTCATAGGAGTTGAGCAGCTGCTGCTCAATGCGGTCGACGGCAGCATCCAACTGGGTGTAGCTGACAGGGCGCTTTTCACAGGCGCGCAGCATACCGTTCAGCAGCTTCTGGCGGTCAAAGACTTCGCGGGAGCGATCCTTCTTTACCACCATCAGCGGGACGGTCTCCACAATCTCATAGGTGGTAAAGCGCTTCTTGCAGTTCAGGCACTCACGGCGGCGGCGAATCTTTTCGCCGTCCTCCGTCGGGCGGGAATCAATGACCTTGGAATCAACCTCGCCGCAATAGGGACATTTCATATCGGTTACCCTCCTTTATCGTGGACTTCAAGCCTTCTTGGCAGCCTTTTTCTTGCTCTTCCAGTCAACCCACAGCGGCGTGGCAATGCAGATGGTGCTGTAGACACCGCTGACCATACCGAACAGTAGCGGGAACGCGAAGGAGTAGATGCTGTCCAGACGATAGATGACGGAAATCACGCAGACAACGCCCAGCGCCAGACAGGTGGTGATGGAGGTCATCAGAGAACGCGCAAAGCTCTGGTTGATGGACAGGTTGACCAACTCGGCCAGACCCATCTGTTTTTTGCTGTACAGGGCGCTGTTCTCACGGATACGGTCATAGATGACAACGGTATCGTTGATGGAATAACCCAGAATCGTAAGTAGAGCGGCAATGAAGTTGCCGTTCAGAGGAATACGCAGGATGACGAAAACGCCAAAGACCACGAACATATCGTGCAGCAGGGCAACAATAGCGGTGGAACCGGCCTTCAGACCGCCAATCTTGCGGAAACGGTAGGCCACGTAGAGCAGAATCAGCACGCAGGCGGCAATTAGAGCCACAATACTCTTGAGTAGGAACTCCTTGCCGATGGTGGCATCCACGTTGTTGACCTCGTTCTGCACGAAGTTGTTGGCGGGATACTGCTCGTTCAAGGTAGTCAGCAGGCTGTTCATCTGCTCGGTGGTCAGCGTTTCGCTGCCGGGCAGGGTGACGGTCAAGGTCTGGCTGCCGGAAATATCGGAGCCGGTCTGCAGGGTCAGATTGGACTTGTTCAGCTCGGTGCTGATGGTGGACTTCAAAGCGTTCAGATCGGCCTCGCCCTCATAGGACAGCGTAACCATGGAGCCGCCCTTGAACTCGACGTCCATCTTGACACCGAAGATGCCGCAGAACACCAGCACAATAGCAATCAGTGCGCAGGAGAAGGTGTAGAACTTCTTACGGTTGCCAATGAAGTTGATGGAAGGCGTTTTGAAGTCGGCACCGCCCTCCTTCTTGCCGCCGAACAGCCACGCCTTGCGCAGAGGCTTGAAGTGAACCGCGCCGCGAATCATAACGCGGGTAGCCCAGACGCCAAAGACGAAATTCAGCAGAACACTGGTCAACAGGGTGAAGCCGAAGGAATAAATCGTGCCGGCGGTGGAGGGTCCGAACCAGAAGAAAATCGGGTTGAACACCTTAGCCCAGAAGCCGTCCGTGGGGCCGAAGGCACCCATCAGGATGGCTGCGACAATCACGATGGTAACGTTGCCGTCGATGATGGGGGTAAGACCCATCTTGAAGCCGCTCTTGACAGCGCCCTCTAGGGTCTTGTTCTTGGACAGCTCCTCCTTGATACGCTCGGCGGTGATAACGTTGGCGTCAACGCCCATACCAATGCCCAGAATGATACCGGCGATACCGGGCAGGGTCAGCGTAGAGCCAGGGAACACCGTGAAGTAGCCGGAAACAACGGCCAGCGTAGCGGCAACCTGACCCATCAGAGAGATAACGGCAATCGTGCCAGGCAGGCGATAGCGCACAATCATCATGACGGCAACCAGCAGGAAGGCGATAATACCGGCCTGCACCATAACGTCAAGGCTCTTGGCACCCAGCGTCGGGCTGATGGTGGAGTAGCTCTCGGCAGACAGAGCAAAGGGCAGAGAACCGGAGTTGATCTGGTTGGCCAGCGTGGAGGCGCTATCCTGATCAAACTTGCCCTTGATGATGGCCTCACCGCCGGTGATGGCCTCATTGACGGTGGCTGTGGAGATATTGTTGTCATCCAGCCAGATGGAGATGGTGCCGTTGCTGGCAGCCAGCTCGGTGGTCGCATCGGCAAAGGCAGATGCACCGGTGGAGTTGAACTTCAGCTGGACAACCCAGCCTTCGGTCTCGTTGTAGGCGGCGCTGGCGGAAGCCACATCATCACCACTCAGAATCTCCTCGCCGGTGGCAGAGGAGCCCTTGCGGAACACCATCTTGGCGGTGGTGCCAATCTCGTCGATGGCGGTCTGCGGGTTGAAGTCCGCTTCATCGCTCTTCCACGGGAAACGCACGATGATACGATCCTTGTTGTTGTCAACGTAGCTCTCGTAGTCGGTGATGCCGAGGCCGACAAGGCGATCCTCGATAACCGTTTTGGCTGCAGCAAGCTGCTCATCGGTGGCATCCACATCGTCTGCCGGCATGAACGTAACGTCCACACCGCCGCGGATATCAATGCCGAAGCGGATGTCGGATGCACCCTTGATGTAGACATTTTTGGTGTCACCGTAGGTATAGCTCACACCAAAAATGGTCGTCAGGGAGAACAGCACAATCAAAATTGCCACGACAAACAACGGCCATGACTTCCCTTTTCTGTTCATAGAAACCTCCAAAAAACTGCCCACACCGGTGGGCGGGATTATTTTACTGCTTGTCAGCAAGCAGTCTTTCAACAACTGCCAGACGCACACAGACGCAGAGCAGTGCAGAAGCTGTTTCAACCTCGGTCAGGCTCGGATAGGTGGGCGCAATGCGCAGATGCGAGTCATCGGGGTCCTTGTGGTACGGATAGGCGGAGCCTGCACCCGTCAGGGTCAGGCCACAATCCTTGCAGAGCTGGGCCACGCGCTTGGCGCAGCCGGGCATAACATACAGGCTGATGAAATAACCGCCCTTGGGGTTCGTCCAGTGGGCAATATCGCCGCAGGGGGTCAGCTCCTCGGCAAAGGTGGTCTTGACAGCGTCAAAGCAGGGCACCAGACGGCGGCGATGCTTGGCCATATGGGCCAGAACACCGGCTTTGTTCTTGAGGAAGCGGACGTGGCGCAGCTGGTTCATCTTGTCATAGCTGATAATCATGGTCGAGAACCGCTTGCACATATACTTCATCGAGTTCTCGCTGCAGGCAATGGCGGAGATACCAGCGCCCGGGAAGGTGATTTTGCTGGTGGAGGTGAACATAAAGACGCGGTCCTCGTTGCCATACTTCTTGGCTTCATTCAGAAGAACCGGGGTCTCGATGATTTCATCGGTCAGGTGGTGAACGATGTAAGCCTCGTCCCAGAAAATCTTGAAATCGGGTGCTGCCGTTTTCAGCGCGGCAAAGCGGCGGATGGTCTCATCGCTGTAGGTGTAGCCGTCCGGGTTGGAATACTGCGGCACGCACCAGATGCCCTTGATGGTGTCATCATTGGCGACAAGCTCCTCGATTTTGTCCATATCGGGGCCGTCGGGGCTCATGGGGATGCTAATCAGTTCAAAGCCCATCTCCTCGGTGATGGCAAAGTGGCGGTCATAACCGGGAACCGGGCAGAGAAATTTGCGGTGCTCGACCTGACCCCAAGGCTTGGGGGAATCCTGAAAGCCGAACATCATACCGATGGCAACCAGATTGTACATCAGCTGCAGGCTGGAGTTACCGCCCACAAAAACCTCGTCCGCTTTGACGCCAAACACATCGGCAAACAGGGCGCGTGCCTCCGGCAGGCCCTCCAGCTCGCCGTAGTTGCGGGTGTCAAAGCCGTTGTCAGTGATGTAGTTGTCCATCTTGAGCAGGTCCATGGCCAGATCCATCTGGTGCGGGCCGGGTTTGCCGCGGGCCATGTTCAGCTTCAGGTTCATATCCTGAAACTTTTTGTACTGGGCCTCCAGCGCGGCCTTTTCTGCGGTGAGTTCGTCGTGATTCATTGCAAAGTAATCAGCCATAATACGATCCCCCATAATATAGTATACTTTTCCCTACCATCTGTGGCTGTGCCATCCTCTATCTTGGCACAATCACAGGCGTACACTACATTATATACGATTTATCCGAAATAAACAAGCGCTTTTTGGCTCAATTTGCGTTTTTTTATGCAGAAAAACATAAAAAAGCACATCTGCCCCAAAAACAGATGCGCTTTTGCGAAAATCCAAAGAAAAACGACTGGACCGTAAGCCGGGTTCTGTATCAAACGACGATCTATCTTGTCCTTGCGTCACCGCAAGGCTCACGCCATCACCGGGACGCGCGAGACTCCGCATAATGTCCCATACGGATGTTGCTTCGAGCAGGGTTTACATAGCCGCAAAGTCGCCAGTGCGCTGGTGAGCTCTTACCTCGCCTTTCCATCCTTACCGCTTGCGCGGCGGTTTCTTTCTGTTGCACTATCCCTGGGGTCACCCCCGGCTGCCGTTAGCAGTTACTCTGTCTCTGTGAAGCCCGGACTTTCCTCAGGCAGCCCTTGCGGGCTGTCCCGCCGCCGTATGTTCCACTCGTTTTCTAAAAGAGTATAGCATATTTCCGCGCCTTTGGCAAGAAATTTTATAAAAGCAGCCGCAAAAGCAGCAGCATGGTCACGCCGGGAAGGCCCAGAACCCCGGCACAGAAGCCGGTAAAGCGGTTCAGCGGCAGGGTGATGCCGGTCATCGGGGCCAGCAGACCCAGCAGTGCAACCAGTCCCAGCCCGCATACTGCCCCTGCCAGCAGGCTGCGCACACCGTGCCGCTGTGCCGCCGCGCTGCGCACCACAAGCAGAGCACAGCCGAGAGCGAGCAGATACGGCAGATACCCGGTCATACGTCCTCCCTGTCTGCCCGCAGCAGACGCAGCAGGGCGCGGCACCGGCACATAAGCGCTGCGTGCTGGTAGGTCAGCTGCTCAATATAAAAGGGGTCCTGCGCCTCCCGGAAGGCACTGTCATTGGCGCGGAGCGCCCGCATCGTGACCTCCAGCTCCGCCTTGGCGGCGCGGCGCTCACGCTCCTGTGTGGAAATGCGTCTGAACATAAGGTCCCTCCGTCACAGCAGGATGCAAATCAGCCCATCGCAGCCCTCGTTGATGATGCGCTCCAGCGTCTGCTGCAGGCGGCTGCGGGCCTCCTGCGGCATATGCAGCAGCTTTGCCTGAACGCCCTCGCTGACCAGCTCATTGAGACTCTTGCCGAAGATGTTGGTGCTCCACAGCTTGCCGGGGTCGGTCTCAAAATCAGAAAGCAGACTTTTGATGAGCTCCTCACCCTGCTGCTCACTGCCGACTGTGGGCGAGAGCTCGGTGTGGATGTTGGCGCGCATAATGTGCAGGCTGGGGGCGCTGGCAGACAGCCGCACGCCGTACTGCCCGCCCTGACGCACAATCTCCGGCTCCTCCAGCGTCAGTTCGTCAATGCCCGGCATAACAATGCCGTAGCCGGTAGCCTCCACCTGCTCAAGTGCCGACTTGATTTTATCGTAGGCGCGCTTGGCGCGGGCAAGGCTGACAACGCAGGGCAGCAGGCTGGCTTCATCCACAATATCCAGCCCGGCCTGCTCACCCAGAATTTTATAGAAGATATCCGGGGCTACCACTACACTGATACCGACACTGCCGCTGGCCAAATCCATACCGGTAAGCGAGGCGGATGTGATATATTCACACCCCAGCTGCGGCCGCCTGCCCGCAAGGTCAGCCATGCGGCGCACCGAAGCGGCAAAGTCCAGCATGGCTGTGTAGACGGCGCTTTGCAACCAGTGGCCGCTTTCCAGCATAGTGACCCAGCCGGGCATCCGCACGGCAATCTCCCGGATGGGAAACTCATACAAAAGCGTTTGCAGGAGCTTGTCGAGCGTTTCCACTGTCATGGTTGTGCAATTCAGCGGCAGAACGGCGCGGCCGTACTGCTCGGTAAGCTCGGCGGCAAGGCGTCGGGCGTCCTCGCTGTCGGGGTCGGCACAGTTCAACAGGATGATGTAGGGCTTGCCAATGTCATTGAGCTCGGCAATAATGCGCTGCTCTGCATCCACATAGGCGGAGCGCGGCAAATCGGCCACGGAACCGTCGGTTGTCACAACCAGCCCGACGGTGGCGTGCTCCCGGATAACCTGACGCGTGCCGGTTTCGGCGGCAAGGTCAAAGGGAACCTCCTGCGCGAACCAGGGGCTTTTGACCAGCCGCGGAGCCTCGTTCTCCTCATGCCCGAGAGCGCCGTCCACCATATAGCCAACGCAGTCGATAAGCCGTGCCCGGAAGCTGCCGCCGCCCGAAAGCTCAATTTTGACAGCTTTTTCCGGGATAAACTTCGGCTCTGTGGTCATAATGGTGCGCCCGGCGGCAGACTGGGGCAGCTCATCCCGGGCGCGGGCGCGGCGGGCCTCGTTTTTGATGCGCGGCAGTAACATCAGCTCGGCAAAGCGCTTGATGAAGGTGCTTTTGCCGCTGCGCACCGGGCCGACAACCCCCAAATAAATGTCCCCGCCGGTGCGCTGGGCAATGTTCTGGTAGATTTGATCCTGTGTCACGGATGTCCCCTCCTTTACAGCGCTGCGGGAATCAGCAGGCAGGCAGTCTCGGCGGTGGTCTCCGGCGGTGCGCCGTTGGCATCGAGGTGATTGGCCGCAGCCAGATCCCGGGCGCGGGCGTGGTAGCGCTTGGCAATGTCAAAGATGCGCTCCCCCTGCTGTGCATAATAAATGTACAGTGCGGGTTCATCACTGTCATCGTACTCCTCGCCAAGCTCCACACCGCACAGGGCATCACAACTGTGCGCCTGCAAAAGTGCGCCGGTCAGCTCGATTTCTAAATCCACCCGCAGCCGTGCACCGTTTTTGCTACTGGCAACCCGCACCACCGCGGCACCAACACTGGGCCATGCGCTGTCCGGTGTGCCGGGCCATACGGCATCGGGCTGCCACGTGAAGGGCTTGTCATAGCATGTCAGCTCACCGCGTGCGTCGCTCAGGAACACATGGGCGGTGCCTTTGCCCTGCAGCTTCAGATGCGTTTCGGCTGCGTCGCCGTCGGCGGGCAGAACGCAAGGCGCACCCAGCGTCACAAAGCAGCCCATGACCGTTCCCTCCGCATCCGGCAAATCGTCCTCAATGCTCACCGGGATACGCCCTGCCAGCGACGCGGTCTTTTGCAGCAGACGGCAGGCGGTCTGTACGGTTTGCAGCTTACAGAGCGTGGAGTAGGCATCTGCCACCACGCTGTACTGAACCTCACGCCAGAGCTCAATGCGCAATCGCCATGTCACCGAAAGCTGCGCCTCCCCTGCGCCGTCCGCAGCGCTCAGGGTGCAGGCCAGTACCTCGCCACGGACAAGGGCGGTGTCCTCCTCGGCCGCGCCGGGCAGCTCAAAGGTCTGCTGAACCGGAATTTCCCGGCTGCGGACCGTCAGCTCACCATTGTCGGCGTTCTGGCTGCAAAGCTGAAGCTGCAGGGTGCCCTGCACGCTGGCCTGACCGGTGGCGGCGGTGCCCCCGCCCGGAACAAAGCTGCCGGTGATATCCAGCACAGTCTCCCCTGCGCCGGGCAGCGTGGCGGAGGTCTCGGCAGTCAGAGTTCTTTCCTCGGTCACGGCACACTGCAGGCCCTGCATAATGCGGGTGTACTGCTCGACGCCGCAGTCAGCCAGCGAGGTGAGCAGCTCGAGCTCTCTGCGCACGGCTACCGCGGCACAGAGAATGTACGCGCCGCGCAAATCAATGCGGTGCTCGCTGACGGCACGGCAGTTGCAGTATTCCGGTTCACCCCAGACCTGCGCAGGGCCCTCGGCATACTGCCCGGCGGGCAGCTCAACAGATTTTTCAAAGGCAAATTTCTGCTCGGTGCGCTGCAACCTTGCGCCGGGCTCCTCGCTCTGGTAGTAGACCGTGCAGCGCAGATAGCCCTCGCTCTGCCAGCGCCCGCCCGAAACGCGGTTCTGCAGCACAACAGGCGTTATCAGGCATTTGACAATTTTGAACACTGCAGGCAGATAGTCGGGTATCAGTATCTCGGTCTCCACCGGCAGCTCCAACCGCGTTTCCCAGCGGCCGCCATACGATGCGATGGTGTCCTTGAACACCTTGAGTTCCATATTGCTTGCCCCTTTCCGATTACGTTCTTGGGGCAGTATATGCGCCAGAGCAAAAAAATAGCCCCTGCCCGGGTAAGGCAGGGGTAAATTTCAAACCTTGAAGGCTGTGCGAAGAAGCCAGCGAAAGACGCGCGGACAGCGAACCACAACAATGTGCATGGCGTACACCTCACTTTCTGTGTAGGCCATATTATGCGGCGGCGGGGCTGTGTGTTACACATCATCGCATGTCAGCACCACCACACCGCAGCCGCCTGTGCAGGAAAGCTGTGCGGCTTCGGAGGTGAACTCATTGCTGACGCCTAAGGGATAATCCGCGGTCAGGTTGGCACCCTCCAACGGGTAGTACGCGCCGCGGATGCAGACACCGGTCAGCGTGCCCTCCATCGGGAATACGGAAAGATACTTCCAGCTTCCCTGATGAAGAACCAGCTCACGCCCCGGCACAAGGAAGCGGATTTCGCTGCGCTCATCGGCCAGCAGGACATTCACACCGTTTTTGGCCAGATACAGTCCGGTGGCCAGATTGGCCAGTGTGTGCTCCAGTCGTGCACCGCCCAGAGCACCCAGCATGGTGATTTCGTCATAGCCATGCTCCAGCAGCCAGCGGGCGGCGTATTGGGTATCGGTATCGTCCTTCACATGGGGCAGCACGATGGTGTCGCGCTCGGTGTGGGGCTGCGGGGCGGAGTCAAAATCGCCCACAATCAAATCTGCTGTCAGATCCAGCCGTTCGGCGTTGCGGTAGCCAGCGTCACAGGCCACCACAAAATCTTCCGGCTGAACATACCGTACCATAGCGGTGGATACAGGCACGGCTGAAAGCAGGACGGCACGCTTGCTCATTTTTCCCACTCCTTCCGGGCGCTGGCTTCCTCATACATGGCAAGGTAGCTGGCGTAGCGTGTTTTGCTGATGGTTCCGGCCTCCACAGCCTCCCGCACAGCGCAGCCGGTTTCGCTGCGGTGCGAGCAGCCGGTAAACCGGCATTGCCCGAAATAAGGGGCAAATTCCGGGAAAGTGTGCTGCAAATCCTCCTTCGGGATGCGGCAGAGCTTCTGCGCCTCCAGACTGGCAAAGCCCGGGGTGTCGGCCAGACGGCCGCCGCAGATTTCAAAAATCTCGACCTCGCGGGTGGTATGGCGGCCGCGACCCAGCTTCTGGCTGATTTGCCCGGTCTCGCGCTTGAGCTCCGGGGCCAGTGCATTGAGCAGCGTGGACTTGCCCACGCCAGAGTTGCCGCAGAAGGCGCAGAGATGACCCGCAATATGGCGGCGCACCTCGTCCAGTCCTTCGCCGGTCTCATAGTTCAGCTGCACCAGCGGTATCCCGCTGCCCGCGTAGGCGGTGCGCAGCATATCAGCAGCGGCCAGATCAGCCTTGGTCACAACCAGCACAGGCTGCACATCCTTGTAGATAGCGGCGGCGGCCAGCTGATCCAGCACCAGTGTGCTGGGCACAGGCTGGGTTGTGCTGGTAACGATAAACAGAATATCCAGATTGGCAATCGGCGGGCGGATAAAGACATTTTTGCGCGGCAGAATCTCGTCAATCATCGTACCATCGGCGGAAAGGACAACGTTATCCCCCGCCACCGGCGTGATGCCGCGCTTGCGGAAGATGCCGCGGGCTTTACATTCCACAATGCCGTCCGGCGTTTTTACATAGTAAAAGCCACCGATGCCTTTTGTAATATAGGCCATTGCGTCCCTCACCTATCAACCGAGGGGGTTGCCCTGAGAGTCGCACTGCTGACCCAACTCGTTCCACATTGTGCCGTCAGTGTGCTGGGTGATTTCGTGTTTGCCGTCCAGGCTCGTCCAGGAACTCTCCGGCACGTAGATGGTACCGTCCTCATATATAATGGCAGTCGGGTTGGGTGTGGGCGTCTCCACAACCTCCGGCACACCGGTGGAGACCACCAGCGTGATGGAGCTGGATTTGCGCACGCTGGCGCCGGCCTCGGGCGACTGCGCCAGAACGGTGCCGGCAGGCTGCTCACTGGCCTGCTCCACCGTGCGGATGGAGAGGTTCAGGCCCTTGACCTCGTTGCGGGCCTCCTCTATGGTCTTGCCTGTCAGGCTGGGTACCGAGCTCTGATTGGAGATTTCCGAACGACTGACGTAGAGGATGACGGTGGTATCACCCTCCACAGTCTCTCCGGCGGCGGGCTGAGAATAGATAACCGCGCCGTTTGCGACGGAGTTGTCCACCATCGGCTTCTTGGTCACACGCAGCCCCATATCCTTCAGCGTCTGCTCGGCGTCCTCGGCCACCATATTTTTCATTTCGGGAATTGTTACGTACTGGGTGCCGAGGCTTACGGTCAGCACAATGCGCTGCTTTTCCTTGACGGTACGCCCGGCCTTGGGGGTCTGGCGGATGATGGTGCCCGCGGGCTCACTGGAATACTCCTCCGGAAACTCTGCACGCAGAAGGTTGTTGTAGTCGGAGGCAATGAACTCGTCCTTCGTCATGCCCACAAAGCTGATAATCTGCACATCGGCGCGGTTGGAGAACAAAAGGTTGCTGGAATTTGTGAAAATCAGATAAATCAGGATGGCTGCGCCGATGACAAACGCCACGGCCATACCAAAGAAAATCGGCAGCAGAGAGAAGCCTTTGGCGGCCTTCTTTTTCTTCTTCTTGCCGGAGTTGCTGCGGCCCGGGTTGGAGGTGCCCACACGGCGGGCATCCCCGGTGCGGATGCTTGCGGACTTTGCGCCCGGCTTAGAACTGTTTACCACGCGATTGATATTCCTTTCGGGGTTGTCCTCCGAGGCACGGTATTCGTACTCGAAGCGGATAGAGGGATTGCGCTTGAACTCCTCGATGGCGTCCAGCATTTCCTGCGCACTCTGGTAGCGCTTGTCCGGATCCTTTTCCATGGCCTTCTCGGCAATCTGGCGTAACCCCTCCGGGGTGTTGGGGGCAATTTCAGCCAGCGGCTTCGGCTTTTCGGAAATTTGCATGATAGCGATGGAAACCGCACCGTCACCATCAAAGGGCAGGCGGCCGGACAGCATCTCATACAGCATAACGCCCACGGAGTAAATATCGGTGCGGGCATCGGTGCGCTCGCCCTTGGCCTGCTCCGGGCTGATGTAATGCACCGAGCCGATGGCCTTATCGCTGACGGTCTGGCTCTGTGCGCGGGAGAAGCGGGCAATGCCGAAATCCATCATCTTGATGGAGCCGTCAGCCAGCAGCATAATGTTCTGCGGCTTGACATCGCGGTGGATGATACCCTTGGAATGGGCGTGCTGCAGCGCACTGAGAATCTGCGTGGCAAAGTGCACGGTCTCCTTCCACGTCAACGCACCGCCGCGCTGCTTGAGGTACTCCTTCAGCGTGATGCCGTCCACGTACTCCATGACGATGTACTGCAGCTTGTCGGTGACAGAGACGTCATAGACCCTGACAATATTCGGGTGGTTGAGGATGGAGATGGCCTTGGACTCGTTTTTGAAGCGGCGAACCAGCTCCTCATTATCCAGAAATTCTTCCTTTAAAACCTTGACGGCGATGGCGTTGCCGGTTTTTAAATCGGTACCGCGGTAGACGTTGGCCATGCCGCCCACGCCCACCAGACCTTCAATCGAATATCGGCCGTCCAGCCGTTTGCCAATCAGATTATCCATTGTTGACCTCCGTAGTTTCCACGCCCATCAGCAGGACCGTAATGTTATCCTGACCGCCCGCCTGCAGGGCGCGGTCCACCAGAATACTTGTCGCCTCAAAGAAAGGTACCTCCCGCAGAACCTGCGCAATATCGGCGTCCGGGACCATATTGGTCAGGCCGTCTGTGCACAGCAGCAGGGTATCTCCGGCCTCAATCTCGCAGCGGTTGTATTCGGGCACGATGTTGGCCGATACCCCCAGTGCGCGGGTGATGAGGTTTTTCTGCGGGTGGACGGCGGCCTGCTCGCGGGTAATCTGGCCGCTGTCCACCAGCTGCTGCACCATCGAGTGGTCGCGGGTAATCTGCCGCAGCTCCCCTGCGTGGAACAGATAAGCGCGGGAATCTCCGGCATGCACTACATGGGCAAGTCCGTTACTTGCGTAGGCGCAGACGCCGGTGGTGCCCATGCCCTGCATTTCCGGGTCGGAGGTGGACTTTTCATACACGGCGCGGTTGGTGATATCAAAGCCGCGCATGATGAAGCTCTTTTCCAGCCCCGGCTGCAAATCCTTGCGGTGGCGGGCAAAATACTGCTGCATGGTGTCCGTGGCAATGCGGGCAGCAATGCGCCCGCCGTTGACACCGCCCATGCCATCGCAGACGATGCCCCAGGCGGTGCCGCCTGCCAGCTGCTGCGCACAGTAGTTATCCTGGTTTTCCTGGCGGCAGCTGCCGATATCCGTGATTGCGGCAATCTTCATTCAGGTTGGTTCCTTTCCGTTACACTCATTTCCCCTGTGCATCCTCGCGGCGCAGCTGGCCACAGGCGGCGCTGATATCCGTACCCAGACGGCGGCGCACTGTGGCGTTGACGCCAAGGGCCTCCAGCTCTTTCTGGAAGCGGTGCACATTCGCGTCATCCGTGGCGGAGTAGGGGCTGCCATCCACCGGGTTGATAGGAATCAGATTCACGTGCGCACCCATGCCCCTGATAAGGTCGGCCAGTTTGTGCGCCATCTCGCTGCTGTCATTGACGCCGCGCACCATCGAATACTCAAAGCTGATGCGGCGTCCGGTCTCCTTCTGGTAACGGCGGCAGGCCGGAATCAGCTGCTCCAGCGGGAACGCATCGTTGACCGGCATCATACCGGAGCGTGTTGCGTTGTCCGGTGCGTGCAGAGACACCGACAGCGTCAGCTGCAGATGGCGCTTGGCCAGCTCGTCTATTTTCGGTACAAGGCCGCAGGTGGACAGGCTGATGTTGCGCATACCGATGTTGACGCCCTCCGGGCAGGAGATGATTTCCAGAAAGTCCATCACATTGTTGAAGTTGTGCAGCGGCTCCCCGATGCCCATCAGGACAATGTGCGAGACGCGCTCCCCGGAGTCTTTCTGGGCGGTATAAATTTCCGAGGCAATCTCCCCCGCTGTCAGGTCGCGCACCCGCCCGGCCTGCGTGGACGCACAGAAACGGCAGCCCATCGCACAGCCCACCTGCGTAGACACACAGACAGTATTGCCGTATTTGTAGCGCATCAGAACGGTTTCAATACAGTTTCCGTCGGCAAGCTCCAACAGATATTTGACGGTGCCATCCTTGGACTGCTGGCGGCGGCGGATGGATGGCGCTGCAATCGTACACTGCTCCGAAAGAGCCGCCAGCAGGGTTTTGGGCTGGTCGGTCATCTGGGAAAACTCCGTCACGAGCTTCTGATGCAGCCACTTGAAAATCTGCTTGGCACGGAACTTCGGCTGGCCCAGCCCGACGATGTACGCCGTCAGGGTGTCCAGCGTCATATCCGAGATACAGATTCTTTCACCCATGCGGGGGAACCTCCCTTATATAATAACGAGTTTTACTTTACTTTCGTTCCAGAATGGCGGCAAAAAAACCATCTGTTCCGGTTTTGTGGGGCAGAAATACCGTGCCCAGCGGTGTGACATCTACGCCAGACAAGGTTATTTCCGGTGTCACAACACGAAAATCCGGGTTCGCGGAAAGAAATTTTTGCACCTGTGCTTGATTTTCCTGCACATTCACTGTACAGGTAGAATACACCAAACGGCCGTTTTCGGCAAGAGAATCCGCGCCGTTTTGCAGAATTTTTTGCTGCGTGGCGAGCAGATTCTCTATCCCGTCCAAATCCTTGTAACGAATATCCGGCTTTTTGGCAATAACGCCCAAGCCTGAACAGGGTACGTCGCAGAGGACGCGGTCGAATCTCGGCCAATCCGTATTGTGCAGGGCGGCGTCATTTTCAACGGCCACGGCACAGGTGATGCCACAACGGTCAAACGCCTTCTGCAGCAGCGGCACGCGGGCGGGTACAAATTCGCCGCTGACAAGCTGGCCCTTGTTCTGCATCGCTTCGGCAAGGGTCAGGCTTTTGCCGCCCGGCGCTGCACACAAATCCAGTACCTGCTGGCCGGGCTGTGCATCCACACAAAGCGCGGCAAACTGGCTGGCCAGACCCTGTACATGGAAAAAACCTTCCTGAAAGGCGGCACTTGCGGCGGGCGAACCGGAAAATTCCACCGTCAGCGCGTGCGGCAGGGGCGCGGGCGTTACCGTATGCCCCTCGCTTTGCAGAAGGGCGGTCAGGGCGGCGTCACTTGTGCGCAGTGTGTTCACGCGAATGGTGGTTCTGGGCTTGTTGTAAAACGAAGCCGCCAAAGAGAAGGCTTCCTCCCCGAACTGCGCATAGAAGAGCTCGGCCACCGGACGTGAAAGGCAGTAATAGGTTGCCAGACGCTCCAGCGGGTCGGTAAAATCGTCCTCACAGACGCTGGACGCGGCGGCGCGGCGCAGCACGGCATTGACCATGCCTGCGGCGCTGGATTTGCCCAGTGCACGGGTCAGCTTGACCGACTCATTCACGGCGGCGGGCAGCGGCACATTCATATATCTTGCCTGCGCAAGCCCTGCCCGCAGCACGGCGCGGACAGGTGCGTCCAATTTGGCAACCGGCTTTTTTGTGAATTGGTTCAAGAGATAATCCAGCAGCGGCAGACGCTCCAGCGTGGTATAAAAGATGCGTGCGGCAAAGGCGGCATCGCGGCTGTCCAGCGGCGGAGCACACTTTTTCAGCTCGGCATCCAGCACCAGATTGGAGTAGCCGGCCTGCTCCTGATGAATCAGTGCCTTGACGGCAAGACGGCGCGGCGTCACAGGCTGTCCCCCACTTTCAGGCGGCGGCCTGCCGCCCATGCTGTGCCTGCCATCGGCTTACCGCCCTCCGGCGTGACGGTCAGCAGCGAAACCGCGCCGCCTGCGGCGGCAATCGTCAGAGGCTTGAGTGAAAGCACCGTGCCGGGCACAGCGTTCTGCTCGTTGGGAGCAAGATGACATTCCAGCACCTTGATGCGCTTGCCGTCCTGCTCAAACCACGCCATGGGCCACGGGTTCATACCGCGCACCCAGTTGTGGATGTGGGCAGCATCCTGCGTGAAATCAAACCGGGCCATATCTTTCGTCAGCGGCGGGGCCAGCGTGGCGGCGGCATCGTCCTGCTTCTGCGGAACGAACTCCCTTGCCTCGATTTTTTCCAATGCAGTTACCAGTGTCCTGGCACCCACGGCGCTGACGCGGTCAAACAGGGAACCACTGGTCTCCTCCGGGTCAATGGCAACCGGCTCCACCATCAGGATGTCGCCGGTGTCCAGTCCCTCGTCCAGCTGCATAATGGTCACGCCGGTACCGGCATCACCGTTGAGAACGGCCCACTGAATGGGCGCGGAGCCGCGGTATTTCGGCAGCATGGATACGTGCAGATTGATGCAGCCGTATTTGGCAACGTGCAGCAGCTGCGGCGGGATGATGCAGCCGTAGGCCACCACAACGATGATATCCGGGGCAAGCTCCTTGATGAGGTCATCGGAGGAGCCGTCCCGCAGGGTGCGGGGCTGGTAGACCGGCAGACCGTGCTCCACAGCCAGCTGCTTGACCGGCGGTGCCGTCAGAATCTGCTTGCGGCCCACCGGCTTGTCACGGCGGGTGAATACGCCGCAGACCTCATGCCCGGCAGCCAGCAGGGCGGCCAGACTTTCCGCGGCAATATCGGGGGTGCCCATGAACAGGATGCGCATAAACTTTAGTCCTCTTCTTCCTCGGGGTAATCGTCCTCATAGAAATGCTCGGCCAGATCCATAATGGTAATGCCATCCAGATGGTTGTTTTCATGCTGGATGCAGCGGGCCAACATATCATCGGCCTCCATCTCAAACCACTCACCGTGGCGGTCCTGTGCCTTGACCTTGACGTGCTTGGAACGCTTGATGGCACCATTATGGCCCGGGAAGGACAGGCAGCCCTCATACAGCTCGACCTGTTCGTCACTCAGCTCAAGAATTTCCGGGTTGATGAACTCAATGAACTTGTATTCGTAGTTTTCGGGGACCTCCTTGGGAAGGTCACGGTCATCCAGGCAGATGAACAGGCGGCGCATCATGCCCACCTGCGGACCGGCCAGCCCCAGACCGTTTGCGTCCAGCAGGGTCTCCTTCATATCGTCGAGCAGCGTGCCCAGACGGTCATCAAACTTGGTAACGGGGCGGCAGACCTTTTTCAGAATCGGATCGCCGTCCTGAACGATAGTACGCAGTGCCATAAAAATAACCTCCAAATGTTATAAATCACCATCAGAATTGAAATCGAGTATGACGGACGCCTTCTGCGGCAGCTTTTCCGCATCGTAGGCGTGCAGCGTCTCCTGCAAAAGCGCCCGGAAGGCTGCATCGTTGCGGCATTTCAGCGTCAGCTTGTAGCGGTATTTGTTGTTGAGCATTGTGATGTTCATGGGGGCAGGCCCAAGGATGCGCAGCGGGATGCTTGGCTTCTGCGCTGCGTGCTGTGCCAGCAGTGCGCCGAAGCGCTGTGCCGCGATAAAGACGGCTCCCTCCTGACTTCCGACGAAACCGACCACCACAAAGGAGCAGAACGGCGGGTACAGGCCGAATTTGCGGAAGGTGATTTCCTCCCGGTAGAAGCCCTCGTAGTCCTGCGCGGCGGCCAGCTGCAGAATAGGATGATTCGGCACCGAGGTCTGGATTAGCGCCCGGCCGGGCAGCTCTGCACGGCCGCTGCGCCCCACAACCTGTGTAATCAGGCTGAACACGCTTTCATAGGCGCGGAATCCATGCCCGAACAGCAGCGAGTCAATGCCGAGAACCCCAACCAGGGAAACCTTTTCAAAATCAAGGCCCTTGGCAACCATCTGGGTGCCGAGCAGAATGTCATAGTCATGCCGGGCAAACTGGGCCAGCATTGTCTCATGGGCGTCCTTACGTGAGGTGGAATCCTGATCCATACGCAGAATGCGTGCGTCGGGCAGGAGCTCGGCCAGCTCCTCCTCCACCCGCTGGGTGCCGAAGCCACTGTAGATGATTTTGCCGCCGCACTCCGGGCAAAGCTGGGGCAGCGGATGCACTGTGTGCCCGCAATGGTGGCACAGAAGCGCCTGCTGGGGCTTGTGGTAGACCAGCGGCACGCTGCAGTTCGGGCATTTGAGCACGTGCCCGCAGGTACCGCACATACCGATGGTGCGGTAGCCGCGGCGGTTTAAAAGCAGAATACTCTGCTCACCGTTGTTCAGGTTTTCCTGCAGCTCCCGTGCCAGACGCACGCTGACCTCCCGCGGATTGCCTGCAGCCAGCTCGGCGCGCATATCAATGAAATCCACACTGGGCAGCGGCCGCCCGCCGTACCGGTGCTTCAGCTCAACCAGCTGCAGCTTGCCGCTTTGGGCGGCATGGTAGGTTTCAGTAAGCGGCGTGGCGGAGGCAAAGAGCAGCAATGCGTTTTCCATCACTGCACGCTTTTTTGCCACATCGTGGGCATCATAGCGTGGCGCAGATTCACTCTGGTAGGTGTGCTCCTGCTCCTCATCCATAATGATAAGGCCAAGATTTTGCAGCGGCGCAAAGACGGCGCTGCGCGTGCCTACAACGATATCTGCATTCCCCTGCTGAATCATCCGCCATTGCAACAGACGCTCTGTGTTGTTGAGCGCGGAGTGCTGCACCGCCAGACGGCTGCCGAAGGTGGATTTCAGCCGCTGTATCATCTGGGGTGTCAGGCTGATTTCCGGCACCAGCACCAGCGCCTTACGCCCCAGCTCCAGCGTGCGCTGAATCAGGCGCAGAAAAACGATGGTTTTGCCGCTGCCGGTCACACCGTGCAGCAGGGCCGCGTGGGGCCTGCTGTCCTCCAGATTTGGCAGCAGCTCGTCAAAAACGTGCTGCTGTTCAGCAGAAAGCTCCAACGGCTGCGGGTCAAACGGAATGGCTGCAAACAAATCGATGGCCTTGTCCTGCTCGGACGCGGTGAGCACCCCACGCTTGACAAGGCTGTCCAGCGTTGCCCGGGAAATCCCCACCTCGTCCAGCTGCCGCGCTGTCAGCGGACCCTTCTGCAGGGCCTGTACAGCGGCCAGCTGGCGCGGGCCGGGCTTCAGCTTTTCCGGCAGGGGGCCGGTCAGGGTATACAGGCGCTCGGTCGAACGGCTCAGTCTGCCCTGCATTACGTGCCTTCCGTTTACCACGGCGGGGCGGTACTGCGCACCGTATGGGATGACCGCCTTGACGGCCTCGAACCATGTGCAGAAGGTGCGCTCTTTCAAAAAACGCACAAGTTCCAGCAGATCGGGCGTCAGGCGGGCATCCTCGGGCGCGGCATCGTAGAGGGACTTCAGTTGTGCCGGGGCGTCTGTCTCTGCCACCTCGTCCACACTGAGCACAACAGCCATGCGGGCCTTGTTGCCGCGACCGAAGGGCACCAGCACCATGCTGCCGGGAAATACCCTGCCGCACAGCGGTGCCGGTATCAGGTAGGAGTAGAGCCGGTCAAAGTGGATGTTGGCATCGTTGACAGCGGCCTGCGCGAGCAGCAGACTCATTCGTCGCTGCCGTGCTGCAGCTTGAACTGGATGATGGAGTACAGACTCTCAGCGCAGGAATCCACCTCGACATTGACCACGTGCTCGTCATAGTTGACGGAATTGGCAATCTCGGTTTCGGCGCGCTTCAGGCGGCGCTGGATGGTGGCTTCATCCTCGGTACCGCGGCAGCGCAGGCGGCGCTCCAGCTCCTGCATATCCGGGGGCAGCACAAAGATGGTGGTGGCACCGGGATACATCTTTTTGATGTTACCCGCGCCCTCAACCTCAATGACCAGAATGACCGGGATACCCAGCTTCATGCGGCCCTCAATCTCGCTGCGCAGGGTGCCGTAGTAGTTCTCGCAGTATTTTGTGTGCTCTACAATCTGGTCGTTTGCCAGATGATTCTCAAAATCTGCCACCGACATAAAGTGGTAGTTGATGCCGTCCTTCTCACCATCACGCGGGGCGCGGGTGGTGGCGGAAACAGTGTGCTGGATTTCCGGGTGCTTTTTCAGCAGTGCGGCCACAACGGTGTCCTTGCCGGTGCCGGAAGGGCCGGAGACAACAAACAGATATTTTTCGCCTTTCATCGTTACTTCCTCTTTTCTTCGTTTTCTTCAGCGGCACGCCCGGTGATGCTTTCCAAGGGGATGCCGGACAAAATCACATGGTCGGAGTCCATAATAAGCACGGCCTGCGTACGCCGCCCATAGCTGGCATCAATCAGGGCACCCTTTTCGCGGGCGTCCTGCACCAGACGCTTGATAGGGGCGGAGTCCGGGCTGACAATGCCGATGATGCGGTCAGCGTTGACCATATTGCCAAAGCCAATGTTCAGCAGCTTCACAGCGCACCTCCCCTGTTACTCGATGTTCTGAATCTGCTCACGAATCTTTTCGATTTCGGATTTCAGCTCCACAACCAGCCGGGTGATGGCAACGTCCTGACATTTGGAGCCGATGGTGTTGGACTCGCGGTTCAGCTCCTGCGTCAGGAAATCCAGCTTGCGGCCGATGGGCTCATCCAGCTCCAGAATCTGGCGGTACTGTGCAACGTGGCTGTGCAGGCGGACGGTTTCCTCATCAATGGCGGTCTTGTCGGCAAAAATGGCGGCCTCCGTCACAAGGCGGCCTTCGTCAATATTGCGGTCGCCCAGCAGCTCCTGCAGGCGGGCGTAGAGCTTGTCACTGTAGGCCTGCACGCGACCGGCGCTGTTCTCCTCAATCTGGCCGACCAGCGTTTCAATCGTTGTCAGGCGGCCTGCTACATCGGCCTTCATCTTCTCGCCCTCAACGGCACGCATGGCAACAAAGGCATCCACCGCCTGCTCGGCCACAGACTTCACATCCTCCCACAGCTCGTCCTCGTTCGTGGGGGCGGCGGTCTGGGTCAGGACATCGGGAAAGCGGGAGAGCATCCCGACAGAAATATCATTTTTCAGGTCCATGCGCTCGGCCATTGCATGGAGCGCGGCGCGATAGCCTTCCGCCAGCTGCCAGTTTACGGTGACAACGGTGTCTGCGGCTGTGACAGTCTGGATGGAAAGGCTGAGTTCGACCTTGCCGCGGCTGACTTTGGAGGCAACGAGCTTTTTCAGCTTATCCTCCAGAAATCCGCAGGAGCGCGGCAGACGCGAGGAATACTCAAAAAAACGCGCATTGACGCTGCGCAGCTCGACCTTGATGTCACGGCCATGCAGCAGCGCACCGGCGCGGCCATATCCTGTCATGCTCAAAACCATAACCTACACCTCGTAAAACAACATATATTGTATATTGTACTATTTTTGGGCGCTAGATGCAAGGCTGACAACGGCGATTTGAGAAATTTCACGCGGAAAATTTCTCAAAAAACATAGAAAACAAAAAGCCGTCCCCGCAGCAAAGCGGGAACGGCGAAGGTACAATCAGACGGGATGAGACTTGTTCTCGTAGTCGGCGTGCAGAGCATCCACACCCTGCAGGCGGGCGTTGCGCTTTTCAAAGAACTTGGGCGCAACCTGCGGGAACATTGCGTAGGTCAGGACGTCCTCCTCCTGGATGGCGTACTTGGAGGCCTCAGCCTTCAGCTTCTCCATCTCAGGCTCGAGGGTGTCGGCAAAGCGGCAGGTAATCGGCTCATCGCCCTTCAGAATGAAGTCGCTGAACTCCTTCTTGATGGGGGCAGGGGTCTTGCCATAATCGCCGTGAACCAGACCCTTGAACTCTTTGGTGACCATCTTGTAGCGCTCACCCATGATGACGTTAAAGACGGCCTGCGTGCCAACAATCTGGCTGGTCGGGGTGACCAGCGGCGGGTAACCGGCATCCTCACGGACGCGAGGAATCTCCTCCAGAACCTCCTGAAGCTTGTCCTCCTTACCGGCGTCCTTCAGCTGCTTGAGCATGTTGGAGAACATACCACCCGGAACCTGATACAGCAGCGTGTTGGCGTCAACACCCAGAGACTTCTGGTTAATCTGGCCGTTGGCAATGTACTTCTCGCGCAGCTTGTTGAAGTAAGCGCGGACAACATTCAGCTGGTTCAGATCCAGACCGGTGTCATAGTCAGTGCCCTGCAGGGCAGCAACCAAGCTCTCGGTGGGCATATGAGAGGTGCCCAGAGCCAGCGGGCTCATAGCGGTATCCACAATGTCAGCGCCAGCCTCGATGCCCTTCAGGATGGACATGGAAGCCAGACCGGCGGTATAGTGGCTGTGGATGTCCACAGGAATCTTAACGGTCTTTTTCAGCTCGGACACCAGATCATAGCAGGTGTAGGGCTTGAGCAGACCGGCCATATCCTTGATGCAGATGGAGTCAGCGCCCATCTCCTCCAGAGTCTTGGCGTAGTTGGCAAAATACTCGTTGTTATGCACAGGACTCAGGGTGTAGCTGATGCAGGCCTGTACATGAGCACCCTCCTTGTTGGCTGCCTTGATGGCAGTCCGCAGATTGCGAGGGTCGTTCAGAGCATCAAAAATACGGATGACGTCGATACCGTTTGCAACGGACTTCTGTACGAAATACTCGACAGCGTCATCGGCGTAGGGGCGGTAGCCCAGCATATTCTGGCCGCGGAACAGCATCTGCAGCTTCTGGTGGGGCAGCTCCTTGCGCAGGATGCGCAGACGCTCCCACGGATCCTCATCCAGGAAACGGATGCAGGAATCGAACGTAGCACCGCCCCAGCACTCAACGGAGAAATACGGAATCTTGTCCATTTCGGGCAGGATGGGGCGCATTTCGTCCATCGTCATACGGGTGGCCAGCAGAGACTGATGGGCGTCACGCAGGACAACCTCAGTAATCTTAATGGGTTTCTTAGCCAATGTGATTCACCCGGCCTTTCTATTAGTTCATGGTGATGAGCAGATCGCCGGAGTTGACAACGTCACCCTTGCGCACGTTGACGCTGGCAATGGTGCCATCCTGCGGGGCGCTGATCTCATTCTCCATCTTCATGGCTTCCAGAATCAGCAGGGTGTCGCCGGCCTTGACGGAGTCACCCGCCTTGACCTTGACATCCAGAATGTTGCCGGGCATGGGAGCGGTGACAGAGACGGCACCGGCAGCACCAGCGGGAGCTGCAGCGGGTGCAGGAGCAGCGGCAGGAGCCGGGGCGGCTGCGGGGGCAGCAGCAACGGGAGCAGCGGCGGCAACAGGAGCACCGGTGCCCTCCTCAACGGTGACATTATAGGCAACGCCGTTAACGGTAACAATCAGGTTTTTCATAGAAATATCCTCCCTATTTCAAGGTTGATGATTACAGCGTGATATTGCCGTGCTTCTTGGCCAGACGAACAGCGCGCTTGCTGGCCAGCATATCCAGAGCCTGAGCAGCAGCGGCGCGGGCGGTGGCAGCATCGGCAACTGCGTCAGCGGCACCGTTTGCCACAGCGGCTTCAGCACTGCAGACTTCCTTGGCGTAGGCAGCAGCCTTGGCCTTGGTAGCGTTGACGATGTTGTCAGAAGCAAAGATTTCGTCCTTGTACAGAACCGTGACGGCAGCCTCGGGGGCCAACGGAGCCACGGTGCAGCCCTTGACAGCCACGCGCCAGTCAGCAGAGGCAGCAAAGACGGTGTAGGCAGGGCCGACGGCCTCGCCAGCCAGAATGGCAACCTTGACGGTGGTAGCCTCGGCGTAGACACCGGCCATACGGGCAGCCTGACGGATGCCGCCAGCCTCGTCATCACCCTCGCTCCGGCCGAAGCCCTCGGTGTTCACAACGGTGACAACCGGGATGCTGTAGGCGTCGCACAGGCGGACAAAGCGGGCAGCCTTGGCGGTGCACTTGTGGCACAGAGCCTTCTTCTCGGTGGCAACAATGCCGACGGCGCTGCCGTTGATGGTAGCCAGCGCGGTGACGATGTTCTTGCCGTAGCCAGCGTACAGCTCCACGGCGCTGCCCTCGTCAGCCAGAGCTTCCACAGCACCAGCGGCGGTGTACTTCACCAAATCCAGAGCCTTGGCAGGGGCGGCAAAGTCGAACAGTGCGGGGCCGGCCAGATTGTTGGCGGGCAGCAGGGCGACAATGGAAGCGGCCTGCTTGGCAGCCTCCACGGCGTCCTTTGCGGTGACAGCGGCAACACCGGCCTTGGCTGCAAACTCTGCAGAGCCGGCATTGGCAACCTTGTCCTCGGCGTTGAACGGAGCGTTCAGGAACAGCTCGGCGTCCTCAGCCATGACGCAGACGTCCGCGGCGGCGGCGTTGATAGCGTTGCTGCCTGCGCAGGTGCCGATGACAACGGCAACCTGAGGCACAACACCGGAAACGCGGGCAATCTCCGCGGTCAGGCGGGCGTTGGCGTTGAGCAGTGCCAGACCGCCCTCCAGCTTGGCGCCGGTGGAATCATAGAACGTAACGACCGGTGCACCGGTCTCAGCGGCCATCTCCAGCACACGGATATTCTTTTCAATATCCTGTACGCTGACGGGAGAGCCGTCCTCAAACACAACGTAGGTGTTCTGGCCGTTTGCACAGCCGTAAGCGGCACTGACAGCGCCGTCGGTAAACAGCGGCGTGCTGGTGCCGTCATCAAAAAATGCTGCAAGGATCTCTGCCTTGCCGGGCTTATTTGCTGCCATACAGTTTCCTCCTATGGTAAAGCTGACTGTTTTTTATAAAAATATTTTTACAAAAAATCCGCCATTTAAAGTAAAGTATACTACAAAGATTGCCGTTTCACAAGTGGAAATTTGCACGTTTTTCAGAATTTTCTGCAATTTTAGTCGGAATTTGTGCGCTTTTTCAGCGGGCCGGGCCGCCGTGCGGGGGCGGCGGGGCGCTTCTCCGCATTTCCGGAGGATTTCATGGCCGCGTTGCGCAGGGCATTGATTTCGCTCTTCTTCAGCTCACGGTATTCACCGGGCTGCAGCATACCGAGCTTGACCGGCCCCTCCGCACTGCGGCGCAGGCGCACAACCTGCAAGCCTACGGCAGAGCACATACGACGAATCTGGCGGTTGCGCCCCTCATGCAGGGTGATTTCCAGAACGCTGCGACCGGGCTCGTCCACAACAACGTGGATAACACAGGGCTTGGTCTTGACGCCATCGTCCAGCACAACGCCGGAGGACATTTCAATAATCTGCTGCTCGGTGGCGCGGGGGTTGACGGTGACGCGGTACAGCTTGCCCACACCGCCGGACGGATGGGTCAGCATATTGATGAACGCGCCGTCATCGGTCATGAGCAGAAGGCCCTCACTGTCCTTGTCCAGCCGGCCGACGGGGCGCAGCATGGCGGGCACGTCAGAGACCAGATCCATGACGGTCTTGCGGCCGCGGTCATCGGAACGTGTTGTCAGGTAGCCGCGGGGCTTGTGCAGCATAATATAGGTGTACTGGCGCTTGCGGACAATGCGCTGCGTCTGGCCGTCAATCATGACCTTGTCATAGTCGGGGTCCATCTTGTCACCCAAGGTGACAGGATGGCCGTTGACCTTGACCTTGCCTGCGGCAATCAGACGCTCTGCCTCACGGCGGGAGCAAATGCCCTGGTCGGCCAGGACTTTCTGGATACGTTGTTCTGCCATTGAATTGTTACTCCTTATTCAGCGGGCGTGCTAGCGTCCGGCTTTTCCTTTTTGATGAGTGCGGCAACCTTGTCCACCAACTCGGGCAGAGAGGCAATGACGTTGTCCACCGCGGAGACCTTCTCGACCAGCTGAACCGTGCGCACATTGCCGTTGGAGACAACAAGGAACGCCACCGGTGTGACAGAGACGCCCGCGCCGCTGCCGCCGCCGAACATCTGCTTGCTGGAGCTAGGCCCGACGTCAGAGCCGCCGGACGCAAACCCGAAGGTTACGCGGGAGACGGGAATGATGGTGGTGTCATCAATGTGGATGGGGTCGCCGATGATGGTCTCGGCATTGACCATATCACGGATTTTTTCGATGGTAACGCCCATCAGGCCCTGAATAGGATGCTCAGCCATAGGAATTTCCTCCTTATTTATAAAAACCATGTGTTTACGATTGGGATGCAGCGGGCTTCAGCTGCGGGTCAACCCACAGCCGATGCAGCAGCCGCAGTACCAGCCAGAGCAGTACCGCAGCGCAGGAAATCAGCTCAAAGGAGACAGTGCGCTCCCCCGCCCGCTGGCCGGTAAAGTCAGGCTCCAGCCAGAGACGGTCGCTTTGCAGCGAGATGCGCTGCTGGGCAAAGGCCAGCAGATTATTGAAAAGCGCCAGCTCCGCACCGTACAGCTCGGCGGTGGAGGAAGCCTCCTCCGTGTGCGCGGTCCAGAATATGTCCAGATGGCGTATCCGGACAGCGCGCAGCAGCTGCCTGCCCAGCCAGCCGGTGTGGCCCAGCATACAGCGGGCAAACGCCATCGGGTCATCCGTTAGCAACTGCATGGCGGCGTCAATGCGGGCCGAAATGCCAAGGGGCAAACCGCCGGTGGACTTTTCTTCCTTTTCCTTTTGCTCTGGCTTTGGCGCAGTCGCTGCTGAATGGGCTGCGTTTGTGCCGGCAGTCGTCGGTTGCGGTGCACATCTTGCGGCGGGCTGTTCTGGCTCCACCCGCACGGTAACAGAGGCTTTGTCCCCCTCCACAGTTTTGCTGACCGCGGGCGGCAGGCTCTGTGCAGCAGGCTTTGCGGGCTTGTCAGCAGGCTTGGCCCGCGTGCCGCTGTGTGGCCAGAGGGTGAAATGCAGCGGGCCATAGCGGGCTGCGACCCGGAGTGAGTCGGGCTGATAGGACAGCTGCAGCCCCAGCGGCAAAAACAGTGCGATAAGAACCAGCACCAGCACCGCCAGCAGCACCCAGCCAATCAGCCGCAGGATAAACAGCAGAATTGCCATAGGGCATCACTTCCATTCCAGCTGGCCGTCATCGCCCTCGGCCTCCTCTGGCTCGGCGTTGTCCTGTGTCTCGCCGTGAAGCGGCGGAAGGTCATTGAGGCTGCCCAGTCCAAATACACGTAAAAACGTATCAGTGACCTGAAAGGCCACAGGTTTGCCGGGCAAATCCAGACGGCCCGCTTCTTCAATAAGGCCCTTGTCCAACAGCTTTGTGACGGTGGACGAGGAATCCACCCCGCGAACCTGCTCAATGAAACTGCGGGAAACAGGCTGGTTGTATGCAATGACCGCCAGCACCTCCAGCGCAGCGGGCGAAAGCGGCGCATTGCGGCGTGTGTCCAGAATCCGCTTGACCATTTCGCCGTAGTAGGGGCGCGTGGTCATCTGCCAGCGGTCGGGCTCAAAGTAAAGGATAACCATACCGCTTTCGCGTTCATCGTAGAGCTTCTGCAGCTTTTGCAGAAGCTCGGTGGTCTCCTCGGTGTCAAGCCGCAGGGCATCCGCCAGACGGGCGGCTTCCACCGGCTCGGCGTGGGCAAACAGCATGGCTTCCAGCGAGCCCAGCTCCTGTCGTTCTGTCATTGCGTTTTGTCCTTTCTTCTGCGGTGTGTGCGGTCAAGCTGCAGAGCGCCGCTGTCATCAACCTTCACGCGGCCTGCGCGTATCAACTCAAGCAGTGCGAGGAAGGTTGCAACGTTCGTACTGCGGCTCTCCTCATGGCTGAACAGCTCCCCCATTTTCTGCAGGCTGCCCTTGAGCAGACCGCGCAGCATATGAGAAACGCGGCTTGCCACCGAGACAAAGGGCGCGGTGACCAGAGGCTCGAACTTTTCCTGTGTGGGCTTTTTCTTGCGGGTACTGCGACCCATCAGGTTGAACCACGCCTGCACCAGCCAGTTGGGGTCATGGCGGCGTGTGTACTCGGCCGCGCCAATCAGGGGCATGGGCTCACGCGCAACCGTGTACAAATCCCGGGCACGGCTGCCCAGCTGGGCGGCAACCTCCTTGCAGGCGCTGTACTCAATCAGGCGTCCGGTCAGCTCGGCCTTCATCCGTTCCGCCTCTGGGCTGCGGGGCAGCAGCAGGGCGCTTTTCATCTGAACCAGATGGGCGGCCATATCAATGAATTCGCTGGAAACCTCCATGCGGTTCTGCTGCATTTCACGGATGGCGGCAGTGTACTGTTCAATCAGCTCCATGATGTTGATGTCATAGAGGTTCATTTTATTCTTGCCCACCAGATAGAGCAGCAAGTCAAGCGGGCCCTCAAAATCTTCTATTTTAAATGTCAGAACTTCCGGCAAAAACTCAATACCCCCACAACAATTCCACAAAGCCGGTCAGGCGCAGCATAACGCCCCACATGGCGTTGACAAGCCACGAAAGCGGCGTGTTCAAAAGCCCCAGAAAGACCAGCGCCAGCACAGCCAGCATAATGTACCGTTCATACTTCATTGCCTTGAAGTACAGTCGCTGCGGCAGAAACAGCAGGGCAATGCGGCTGCCGTCAAACGGCGGTACAGGCAGCAGATTGAATACGGCCAGACTCAGATTCATGGCCACCATATAATACAGGAACATGGACAGCGCGGGCACGGTCTGCCCCACCCCACTGTACCAGCACAGCTTGTAAAAAATCATCGACACCCACGCCAGAAGCAGATTGCTGGCGGGCCCGGCTGCGGCGGAAAGCGCCATACCGACCTTGGGATTGCGGTAGTTGTACGGATTGATGGAGACAGGCTTGGCCCAGCCGACACCGCCCACCAGCATACACAGCGCACCCAGCGGGTCAAAGTGGCGCAGCGGGTTCATCGAGAGCCGCCCGGCCCGCACAGCGGTATCGTCGCCCAGCAGATGGCTGGCCAGCGCATGGGCGGATTCATGAAAAGGAATGGCAATCAGCACAACAACGGCGCGCAGCAGATACTGCACAATCATTGCCGGAGACAACAATCCATTCAAAAGTACACACCACCCCATTTAAACTTAGTCTATTATATCGTAGAAACGGCGGCAAAACAAGCCCTACAGGGCCGCAAAACACAATATTTAGCGCTGAAATCAGACAAAAGCGCAAAATTATGAAAAAAATCGAAATTTTTTCTCAAAAAACTCTTGCAATTTCGCGCAGTATACGCTATACTGTTAAAGCTATTGAAAAGGAGGTGCAAGCAATTATGGCCAAATGTTCTTGCTGTGGCAAGGGTGTCACGTTCGGTATCAAGGTTTCTCACTCTCATCGTCGGAGCAACCGTACCTGGAACCCCAATGTCAAGCGCGTGAAGGCGATCGTGGACGGTTCCCCGAAGTATATCTACGCCTGCACCCGCTGCCTGCGCTCTGGTAAAGTTACCCGCGCGGTCTGATTGGAAGGAAAAAATGCCGGTCACATCGTGTGACCGGCTTTTTCTCTTTTATTTTGCTTTTTTAGGAGGTGGGCCTATGCTCCCCCATGACCCTGTAATGCTGTTGAGCTATGTAAATACCCAGCTGCGTGACCGCGATGCTTCTCTGGAGGCCTTCTGCGGCCGCGAGGGTGCGGACAGCCAGACAATTTGTGCGGCGCTGGCTGAGATTGGCTACGAATACAACGCTGAACAGAACCGCTTTGTGTGAATTTTGAGAGAGGAAGTTGAAGAACTCGATGAATTTTATCTTTGTCAGCCCGCATTTCCCCAAAACCTACTGGAATTTCTGCGACCGACTGCACCGCAACGGCGTCAATGTGCTGGGCATCGGCGATGCACCGTTTGATGAAATTCCGGCAGAGCTCAAGCAGTGCCTGACCGAGTATTACCGCGTGGACAATCTTGGCAACTATGACGAGATGCTGCGTGCCGTCGCTTACTTCACCTTCCACTATGGCAAGATTGACTGGATTGAGTCCAACAACGAATACTGGCTGGAAATGGATGCCCAGCTGCGCACTGATTTCAACATCAACACCGGCGCCAAAAATGACTTCATCGAGCGCATCAAATACAAGAGCAAGATGAAGGAAAGCTACATCGCAGCGGGCGTTCCTGTGGCGCGCCACCATATGGTCAGCACGCTGGCCGCGGCGCGTGCCTTTATCAAGGAGGTCGGCTACCCTGTCATCGTCAAGCCGGACAACGGCTGCGGTGCGGAGGCTACCTACAAGCTGCGCAACTTTACCGAGCTGAAAAAGTTCTATGCCGAGGAGCACTCGGTACCGTATATCATGGAGGAGTATATCAACGGTACCATCGTCAGCTTTGACGGTGTGGCCGACAGCCACTGTGTGCCACTGTTCTATACCTCCAATGTGTTCCCCACCCCGATGCTGGATATTGTCAGCCAGCAGGGTGATTTGAGCTACTGGACCCAGAAGTCAGTGCCCGCCGCGCTGAAGAACGTGGGTTTCCGCACCATCAAGGCGTTTGGGGCCAAAAGCCGCTTCTTTCACTGCGAGTTCTTCCAGCTGAACGAGGACAAGCCCGGCCTTGGCAAGAAGGGCGACTATGTGGCACTGGAGGTCAATATGCGCCCGGCCGGCGGCTACACGCCGGATATGATCAACTACGCAAACTCGGTGGACTGCTACCAGATCTGGGCCGATATGGTCTGCTATGATGAGGTGCGCAACGCCGACCTGAATGGGCAGAAGTGTTTCTGCGTCTACGCCGGACGCCGCGACTGCCACCAGTACAAGCACACCCATGCACAGATTATGGCAAAGTATGGCAGCCGTATGCGGATGTATGAGCGCATCCCGCAGGCACTGCGTCTGGATATGGGTGACTGGATGTACACCGCCGTGGTGCGCACCAGCACAGAGCGTGACGCATTCATCCACTACGTGCAGGAGCAGGCGTAAAACAACGGATACAGAAAAACGCATAGACGTTCCCCTATCGGGCGTCTATGCGTTTTTTGTTTACGCCATCTTTACGCTCTTGTGATACACCACCAGAGAGATACCGGCGGTGATGAACTCGGTGACCCAGAAGGCATTCCAGATGCCGTCCGAGCCGATGAAATGGCAGAACAGCCATGCCAGAGGCATAATGATGACAACATAGCGGCACAGTGAAATGATAAGGGATTGCACACCCATGCCCAGCCCCTCCAGAGAGCCGGAGACAACCACCGAAATTGTGGACACGATAAAGCCAATGCAGATGATACGCAGGGCCGTGGTGCCGATAGCGATGGTCTCGGCATTGGAGCTGAACAGCCCGATAAGCTGGCCGGAAAGTGCCAGACAGAGCACGGTGCCCGCCACCATGATGGCGGCGCACATCCCCATAGCGGTGCGGTAGATTTTGCGGACGCGGTCATACTCCCGTGCGCCGTAGTTGTAGCCAATGACCGGGCGCAGGCCCTGCACAATGCCATTGGCGGGCAGATACAGGAAGGTCTGCAGCTTGTAGTAGATGCCAAGCACCACCACGTAGCTCTGCGAGAAGGAAGCCAGCAGCGAATTCAGGAAGGTAATCAGCACCGAGGGCAGCGCCAGATTCAGAGCGGCAGGCACACCGATGGAGTACAGCTGCAAAGCCATTTTGCCGTCGGGGCGCAGGCAGCTGCGGCGCAGCTTGACCGGGATGGGGCTGACAAAATAAACGATGATATAGAACACGACCGGGACCAGCTGGCCGATGCCGGTGGCCAGCGCAGCGCCTGCAATGCCCATCTCCGGGAAGGGGCCGATGCCGAAAATCAGCAGCGGGTCCAGAATGATGTTACAGACAGAACCGGCCATAAGACCAATCATGGTGATTTTCATCCGGCCTACGGCCTGAAAAATTTTCTCAAAGGACATGGCCGCCATAATGATAACGGCGAACATAAAGGCCACGCGGGAATAGGTCACGCCCATGGCAATGACAGTTTCATCCGTTGTGAAGCGCGCCAGAAAGGACGGCATAATGGCAATGCTGACAATCGAGGCAATGATGCCATGGAGAATGGACATTGCCATACCGAGGGTGGCGGCAGTGTCGGCCCGGTCGCGGTTGCCTGCGCCCAGATGCAGGGAAATCATCGAGCTGATGCCGATGCTGAAGCCGATGGCAATGGCATTGATAAGATTCTGCACCGGATAGACCAGAGAGAGCGCGGTCATGGCCTCCTCGCTGATGCGGGCCACAAACAGGCTGTCTACGATGTTATACAGCGAGCTGACCAGCATGGAAATGACCATAGGCAGTGCCATACTGGTCAGCAGCGGAAAAATCGGCTTTTCTTTCATAAAGGTATCGTTCACGTGTTTCCTCCTTTTGACACAGCAAAAAGCCACACAACGCTCCGCTTTCGGAGCGCTGTGTGGCGAAAAGTAGTATCAGAACTGTAAAAATCCACACCTTGTTTTAGGTGCTTACATTATACAGACCCATGCGGATTTTGTCAAGCGGCTTGCGCAGACTGCGCAAAAACGGTACAATAAAGGCAATCTATG
The DNA here is from genome assembly GCF_024462815.1 of Gemmiger formicilis. GTDB lineage: Bacteria > Bacillota > Clostridia > Oscillospirales > Ruminococcaceae > Gemmiger. Next base: position 258,984 of record NZ_JANGCG010000001.1, on the reverse strand, counting down.
TGCTGTGAGGTACTTGTATGAAAAAGATTCTTGTCTCCGGCGCGGGCGGCTTTGTCGGTGCACGCGTTATGAGCCAGCTGGCCGGAAGATACACGCTGTGCGCCTTTCCCAAAGGGATGCTGGCCGCAGCGGATAAAGCTGCTGTGGAAGAGCTGGTGCACCGGGAACAGCCGGATGTCATTCTGCACACGGCGGCGATTTCCGACACCGCCTACAGTGAGCAGCACCCGGAGGAATCCTACCGCGCCAATGTGGAACTGCCGTGCTGGATGGCCAAGGCTGCGAAAGAAACCGGTGCCGGACTGGTTGCCTTCAGCTCTGACCAGGTATATGCAGGCCTGAAGGAGCACGGACCGTTTAATGAAAAAATGCCGCTTTCCTCTGCCAATGTCTATGGCCGGCATAAGTGGGAGGCCGAGCAGCGGGTGCTGGATATTCTGCCCGATGCCGTGCTGCTGCGCGCTACATGGATGTACGATTTGCCCGGGTACGGTCTGCCGGTGCGCGGCAACTTCCTGCTGAATCTTTATACTGCAGCGCTGCATGGACAGACACTGCGCTTCTCTGTCAACGATTACCGGGGTATCACCTATGTGCGTGAGGCGGTGGAGCTGCTGCCCCGAGCTATCGAGCTGCCCGGTGGAGTGTATAACTTCGGCAGCGAAAATGACTGTGATATGTATACAACAGCGCTGCGCGCCTGCGAAATACTGGGCATCAGCCCTGCGCTGGAAAGGCAGGACTGGCCGCGCAGCCTGCTGATGGACGGCCGAAAGCTGCGCACAGCGGCTGGCTGTGGCTTTTCGGATACACAGACCGGCCTTGTGCATTGCCTGCGGGACTATGGTCTGATGCGGAGGTAAGCGGCGCACAGCCAGTGAAAAAAGAAAACCGCCAAACCCTTTTGGATTTGGCGGTTTTGCTGATTCCGACAGCCCAATGTTTGGTCCGAGTGGCGAGAGTCGAACTCACGGCCTCTTGAACCCCATTCAAGCGCGCTACCAAACTGCGCTACACCCGGTCGAACCGAGCTGCCTCGAATCAGCTTGTATATTATAGCTGACCCGGAAAGAAATGTCAATACCTTTCCGGGAGAAAAGCGGCATTTTTTTACAAAAAGTCAGTTAAGCTCCATTCTCATCAGGATAAGCTCCTGCCACTGGCCGCTGCGGGTGCGAAAGCCGCGGGGATTGCGGCCATACTCGGCAAAGCCAACACTCTGGTAAAGCGCCTGCGCGGCGGTATTTTCGGCCACAACATCAAGCTCCAGCTGAGAATACCCGGCGGTGCGGGCACAGTCAATACAGGCCAGTGTGAGGGCACGCCCTATGCCCCGGCCCCAGTAGTCTTTATCAATGGAGATACCGAATTCTGCACGATGGCGCAGCTTTTCCAAGTGACCTACCGCGCTTATGCCTGCCGTGCCGACAATCCTGCCATCAAGAATGGCACATATCTCAATGCTGTCAGCACTGTCGGCGGATTTGGCAAGGTACTGCTGCTCCTCTTCTACGGTCATTCTGCTCTCATCCGGATATGTCAGAAGAAAGTCTGTCTGCGCGTGCGTAAGGTTAAATATAGACAGTACCTGTGCGGCATCAGCGCTATTTGTGCCCCGCAGGATGCAGGGCGTGCCGTCGCGCAGCGTGATTGTCTTTTGGTATTGCATGGGCGTTTCCCCTTTCAGTGCTACAAAAAAGCCCCCTGCCAGATGGTTGGCAAGGGGGAAATGGTGGAGCTGACGGGAGTCGAACCCGTGTCCGAAAAGAAATCGGTTAGAGTATCTCCGGGCGCAGTGTGCTTATTGAAATTCCCTTGGTGCGGGCGAACACACGCGCACTACACCGCGGTAGCTTCATAAGTTCATGCCGGGCCGCAAAGCTTAAGCCCGTTCACGTTCAGTACCTAATCGACGCCCTGACCCCACGCGGTACTAACGCAGGCAGGACGGTAGCGCCTAATTAGGCAGCTACGGCAACAGGATAATTGTTGTCAGTTAATTTAAGTTGGCGCTTTTATCGTGGGTCACCGCCACGGCCCGCTGCTCACGCCTCTCTCTCCCCGTCGAAACCATTACAGCCCCGCAGATTCGGTGGAGAAATCCCCCACCGGGAAAGTGAAGTGAAAACAACTTTTATCGCTGCGTTTTCAGTGCGCGGTCAATGTCGCGCTTGGCATCGCGTGCCGCAGCGGATGCACGCTTGTCATATAGTTTTTTGCCCTTGCACAGGCCTAGCTCCAGCTTGACGCGCCCTTTTTTGAAGTAGAGCGACAGCGGAACCAGTGTATAGCCTTGCAGCTTAATTTGCTGGCCCAGACGGCGTATCTCTGCCTTGTGCGCCAGCAGCCGCCGCGGGCGGCGCGGGTCTTTATTGAAAATGTTGCCCTGTTCATAGGGGCTGATGTGAATCCCCTTGGCAATGAGCTCGCCATCGTCAATATCGGCCCAGGAGTCCTTCAGATTTACCCCGCCAGCACGCAGACTTTTGACCTCGGTGCCCACCAGCTCAATGCCGGTTTCAAGCGCCTCAATCACAAAGTATTCATGGCGCACCTCACGGTTGACGGCAATCATTTTCTTTCCGCTTTTGTCCTCCGCCATCGGTGCACCTCCTTTGCATTGGCAGGATATTGATTATAGCGCACCTGTGCGCAAAAGTCAAGAAATTTCTGTCACATCTCGCCGCGGCCCGCCATGGCGCGGTACAGGGTGGTCTCATCAGCGTATTCAAGGCTGGAGCCCACCGGCAGGCCGTAGGCAAGGCGGGTCGTCTTGATGCCCAGAGGCTTGATGAGCTTGGCAACGTACATAGCGGTAGCCTCACCTTCCACCGTGGGGCTGGTGGCCATAATGACCTCCTTGACGGTGTCATTCAGCCGGGCCAGTAGCTCTTTGATGCAGAGCTGGTCCGCGCCAATGCCGTCCATCGGGGAAATGGCGCCGTGCAGCACGTGGTAGAGACCGTTGTATTCATGAGTGCGCTCAATGGATTTGATATCCCGTGGGCTTTCCACCACGCAGATTACGCTACGGTCGCGCTTCTGGGAAGCACAGATTTTGCAGACCTCACTGGCGGTGTAGTCCTGACAGATACGGCAACGGTGCAAATCCTTCTTGGCGTGCTCAATAGCCTGCGCCAGCTCCATGGCCTGCTCCGGCGGCATGGACATAACCTGATAGGCCATGCGCACGGCACTTTTGCGGCCGATGCCGGGAAAGCGGGCAAACTGATCCACCAGATTTTCCAGCGGCTCAACTTTTTGAAACATAGTGTGCCTCTCAGCCCAGACCGGGGATATTCAGACCGCCGGTCATCTTGGACATTTCCTCCTCGGAGTCCTTGTCGACGGCAGCAACTGCGCTGTTGACGGCAGCAGCGATGAGGTCCTCGAGCATTTCGATATCCTCCGGGTCAACAGCCTCGGGCTTGAGCTTGACGGCGGTAATCTCATGCTTGCCGTTCATCGTGACGGTGACCATCTCGCCGCTGGCCGTGCCGGTGTACTCCTTGGCCTCAAGCTCCTCCTGCTTGGCGCGGATGCTCTCCTGCATTTTCTGAACCTGACGCATCATGGCGTTGGGGTCGGGACGGCCGTAGCCTTTGGGCATTCTTGCTTTCATGGGTATTCCTCCAAAAAAAGATTATTTATCAACAATTTTTAAATCCACACCCAGCTCCTGCATGGTGTGCAGGGTTTCGTCAAGGCTGACAGCAGACGTGCTGGCGGATGTATCCTTGGGCTCCTCATAGGGGCCGATGTTGTATTTGATTCTGGATACGCGGTAGATGGCTTCCCGCAACTGCTTTTTGACTTCGTTGTTGTTGCGGATATAATCGCGGAAGGCATCGCTGCACTCAAACAGAACGCGCCTGCCGTCACAATAGGCTTTGGTACCGCGCAGGAAGGAAATCAGCATGGCATCATTCTCTTCCAAATCGGCCAGCACGGCGGGCCAGAAGCCAAAAGGCTCCAGCGGGCCGACAGGCCGCGGCGGCTCGGCCTTGCGCACAGCCGGGCGGGGCGCCGCCTGCGGTGCAGGCTGTACGGCCGGTTTCGGTGCTGGCTTCAGCTCCGGCTGCAGGAACGGTGGGTCATCATCAATGGGCGGTGGCAAATCGTCCGGTGCATCAGAGACCGGCGGCGCAGGGATAGGCTGCGTGCCGGAAACCGTAGGAGGCACAACGCTCGGCGTGGTCTGCACCGGTGGTGCAGAGACAAAGGCAGCCGGTGCAGACGCAAAGGCCTGCGGGGCAGCGGCTGCCGGTGCGGCCTGCACCACAACCGGCGCGGTGGCCGCCTCCGGCTGGGTGAGCGAAAAGACAGCCAGCTCCAGCTCGATGCGCTGGTCTGTGCCGCGGCTCATCTTTTCAAGCGCGGCACCAAAGGCGTTGATAGCGCGGATGGCCTCCCGCTGGGGAAAATCCCGGCGCTGGGTGTAGGCAGCCTCCTCCTCTGGGGAAATGCCGGTCAGCAAAGCGGTTCCGCCCGGCAGAGTGCAAAGCATCAGGTTGCGGTAATGGCTGGCAAGCTCCATGCACAGGCGGCGCATATCCACGCTCTGCTGGCGCAGCTCGGCTATTTTTTCCAGCGCAGTGACAGAATCTCCGGCGGCAATGGCATCACTGATTTCAAACAGGTATCCCCTGTCTGTGACGCCTGCCATACGGCGGACAAGAGCTTCATCAACCTTGTTGTCAACACCGGCGCAGGTGTCCAGAATGGACAATGCATCACGCATGGCACCATCAGCCAGACGGCCGATGAGCTGCGCGGCGTTCTCATCGAGCTCGATTTTTTCCTGCTCGGCCACATACAGCAGACGTTTTGCAATATCGTCCGCCGTGATGCGGGTAAAATCATACCGCTGGCAACGGCTTAAAATCGTGACGGGAACCTTCTGTACCTCGGTGGTAGCCAGAATGAAGATGACGTGCTCGGGCGGCTCCTCCATCGTTTTCAGCAGCGCATTGAACGCCGCGGTGGAGAGCATATGCACCTCGTCAATGATGTAGACCTTGTATTTGCAGACGGAGGGCAGATAGGCAACCTCATCGCGCAGGTCGCGGATATCGTCAACGCCGTTATTGGAGGCGGCGTCCATCTCAATGATATCCATAATTGCGCCGGAGTCAATGCCCTTGCAGATTTCGCACTCGCCGCAAGGGTCGGGGCTGGAAGTGTCCAGACAGTTGACCGCCTTGGCAAAGATTTTGGCACAGGTTGTCTTGCCGGTGCCGCGGGTGCCGGTAAACAGGTAGGCGTGGCCAATGCGCCCGGCGGCAATCTGGTTCTGCAGCGCCGTGACGATGGCGGTCTGCCCCACAACGTCAGCAAAGCGCTGGGGACGCCATTTGCGGTATAATGCGCGGTACATCTGCCCACCTCCCGAGAATATACAAAAACAGCGGGCAGAGCACGCGGCTGCGCTGCTTGGCGTACAGATGCAGGCTTGACCGCGGCACTGGGCAAGCGCTGCTTAATGCTGCTCGGTTCCCCGCCTGACATGGTTCACAGGCTGTCCACGCGCGGGACCTGCATCTGTACGCGAAACAGCGCAATTCAGCCCTGTCCGCTTTTAGTATTATACAATAAGTCCGGGATAAATGCAAGCGTTTTCCGTCAATCTTCCTGCAAGGGTGCAATCCTGCGGAAAATAGCGGCTTATGGCTTGCAAATCAGCCCAGCAGCTGCTTGGCCAAATCGGCGCTGGCCTTGGCGTCCTTACAATAGTAGTCGGCACCGATATCCCGGGCATAGTCGGGGGTAAGCACGGCACCGCCCACCATAACCTTACAGTCAAGCCCGGCAGCGTGCAGGGCCTCAATGGTGGCCTGCATACTTGGCACGGTGGTGGTCATCAAGGCAGACAGACCCACCAGTTTTGCGCCGGTCTGGCGCACGGCCTCCACAACACGCTCCGGGTCCACATCACGGCCCAGATCCAGCACATCATAGCCGTAGTTTTCCAGAATAACGCGCACAATGTTCTTGCCAATGTCGTGAATGTCACCCTTGACCGTGGCAATCACAATCTTGCCCTTGCTGCCCTGCTGCTGGCCCGAGGCGGCGATTTTGGCCTTGATGGCTTCAAAGGCGGCCTGCGCGGCGGTGGCAGCCTGCAGCAGCTGCGGCAGGAACACAGTTCCCTTTTCAAAGCCATCACCCACGGCGTCCAGCGCCGGAATCAGTGAGGTGTTGACAACGTCCAGCGGCTCGCGCATCGTCAATGCGGCTTGTGCAGCGGCGTGCGCTTCGGCCTTCAGGCCGCGGCGCACCGCCTCAAACAGTGCGTCACCGCCCGGGGCGGTAGTGCTAATCTCGGCAACGGCGGATTTGCTGGTCTGGGTGGTCTGAATCTGCACATCGGCATAGGCGGCAACATAGTCGCTGCTCTGCGGGTCCTGGCAGGTCAGCACGCGGTAAGCGCGCACAGCGGCCATCATTTCCGGGGTGTTGGGGTTCATAATGGCCAAATCCAGCCCTGCCGACATGGCCATTGTCAGGAAGGTGGTATTCAGGTAGCCGCGGCACGGCAGGCCGAAGCTGATGTTGGACACACCCAGCACAGTGCGCACACCCAGCTCCCGCTTGCAGCGGGTCAGTGCCTGCAGGGTCTGCTCAGCGGCTTCCTGCTGGGCACTGGCGGTCAGGCAGAGACAGTCAATGTAGATATCCTCATTCGGGATGCCCGCAGCGTTGGCGGCAGCCACGATGCGCCGGGCAATGGCAACACGGCCCTCCACCGTCGGCGGGATACCGCCCTTGTCCAGCGCAAGGCCCACCACAGCGGCGCCGTACTTTTTGCACAAGGGCAGTATCTTTTCCAGCGTCTCCGGCTCACCGTTGACCGAGTTGACGATGGGTTTGCCGTTATAAATGCGCAGTGCGCGGGACAAGGCCTCCGGGTTGGAGGAGTCCAGCTGCAGAGGTAGGTCGGTAACGGCCTGAATGTCCTTGACTAGCTGTTCCAGCGTGGCGGCTTCATCAATGCCGGGCAGGCCCGCATTGACATCCAGCACCTGTGCACCAGCCTCGGCCTGTGCCACGGCCTGCGTGCAGGGATAGGCCATATCGCCATCCCGCAGAGCCTGCTGCAGCCGTTTTTTGCCGGTGGGGTTGATGCGCTCACCCACAACCGTGATGCCCTTCACTTCCACAAAGCGCACCGGCGTGCACAGGCAACTGCGGCGGACAGGAATTTTGTCTGCCGGGGTAAGAGCACAAAAGCTCTCATGCAGCTTGGCGATAAAGGCGGGGGTGGTGCCGCAGCAGCCGCCCACCATCGAAACACCGATGGCGGCGTAGGCGTTCATTTCGGCGGCAAAGCCATCCGGGTCAAGATTATAGCTGCCGTCCGGGTTGGGCAGGCCTGCGTTGGGCTTGACAAAGACCGGCACGCCCGCAGGCACACTGCGGCAGAGCCGCTGTGCAAAGGGCAGAATCTCCTTGGGTCCGAGAGAGCAGTTGATACCCACGGCGTCCGCGCCGAGGCCGACCGCGGTCACGGCATAGCTTTCAACGGTGCAACCGGTGAAGGTGCGGCCGCGGCTTTCAAAGCTCATCGAGGTGAAAACCGGAAGGGTGCAGTTCTCCTTGGTGGCCAGAATGGCGGCCTTCAGCTCATACAAATCGGTCATTGTTTCGAGAAAGACAAGGTCGGCCCCGGCCGCTGCACCGGCGCGGATGACCTGTGCAAATTCCGCGTAGGCATCCTCAAAGCTCAGTGTGCCGGCGGGAACCAGCAGCTCACCCAGAGGGCCAATGTCCAGCGCAACAAGCGCACCGGTGCGGTCGGCAGCCCTGCGGGCGCAGGCGATGGAGGCAGTGACAACCTCCTCTACAGTATGGCCGCAGCCCACCAGCTTTTTGGCGTTGGCGCCAAAGGTGTTGGCAAGAAGAATATCCGCACCCGCGTTGATATAGTCAGTGTGGATGGCGGTCAGCGTTTCGGGCATTTCCAGCGCGGCAAGCTCCGGCTTCTGCCCGGGCTGCAGGCCGCGTGCCTGCAGCTGGGTGCCCATGCCGCCGTCCAGAAAAACAAACCGCTTGCGGTCAAAAACTTCACGAATCTGCATAAGATTCTCCCCTATCAGTCTTGTTGAAAGCAGGTTGTGCCGCGCTTCCGGAACGAACAGGTCAGCTTTAAGTGGCAGGTTGCACAGCCTGCGCGGGTGCCGGTCACAGGGTGGTCGGCCATACCCAAAATGGCGGTGGTGCTCTTGCGCGGCGTCAGCAGATGCTGGGGTGTCACGGCCAGACCGCAGCCCCGCACGCTGTCCACCGCAAGGCAGATTTCATCATTGAGAGAAAGCGGGCAGTCCCCATAGCCGGGGGCATAGCGCCCGGTCAGGTAGAGCCCCTTTTCTTCAAACAGCGGGCGCTGCTCGGCCTCCCATTCATCGCAGACCTGTTCCAGTAACACAGAAGCCAGCGCGTCTGCGGCCGCGGCGGCAGCAATGTCGGTCAGCTCCAGACGGCGCAGGAATCTGTCAATTTCGGAACCGAGCGTTGCGGCCATCAGCAGTGCCTTGTCACAGCCCTGCAGATGGCGGGCAAGGTCTGTGCCGCAGTTTTCAAAAGGCAGCACAGTCAGCGGCAGCACGCGCCACACCACATGGGGCACGGCAATGGCCAGAATCTGCTTCTCTGCCTTGTCCAGCAGTGCGGAGGTGGCGGCATCCGGCGACCATCCGGCGGCCCCCATATAGCGCAGGGCTGTGGCGCGGCGGATTGCGTCAGGCTTGCGGCGCTCCATTACAGCAAATCCTTGATGCCGTCATAGACCTTGGCGGCTACGGCGGCATCATTCATGGCGTACAGGTGGATGCCGTCCGCACCGCCCTCAATCAAATCGCGCAGCTGGCGGACAGCGTAGTCGATGCCCGCCGCGTAGAGGCTCTCCGGGTCATCCTGATAACGGGAAATCATACGGGTGAAGTCGGAAGGCAGGCTGGCGGAGGACAGCGAAACCGTGCGCTCAATCTGGCTGCGCTTGACGATGGGCATAACGCCAGCGGAGACCGGCAGCGTGATACCGGCGCGGCGTGCCAGATTCAGAAAACGATAAAAGTGCATATTATCGAAGAACAGCTGGGTCAGAAGATGCTCGGCACCGGCGGCCTGCTTGATGCGCAGATTTTCCACATCGTGCTGCAGCGTGTCTGCATCGGGGTGGCCCTCCGGGTAGCAGGCCCCATGCACGGAGAAGCCCGGCTTCTTCCACTTGATAAAGGAGGTCAGGTCACTGGCGTGCTTGAAATCCGGGCTTTCGGGGCGGGTGGGGGTGCGGTCACCGCGCAGGGCCAGCACATCCCGCACGCCGACAGCCTCCAGCTGGTCCAGAATGGCGGCGGCATGGGTTTCATCGTTACCCATGCAAATCAGGTGCGCCATCGTGGGAACGGACAGCTCGTTTTGCAGATAGTCGGCCACCTCCACGGTGGATACGCCTCCCGCAGAGCCGCCAGCGCCGAAGGTGACGCTGATGAAGCCGGGGTTCAGCGCCTGCATCTGGCGCAGGGTGTCCTTGAGCTTGTCCATCTGGGTGGTCTGCTTCGGCGGAAAACATTCAATAGAAAAGACACAGCGCTTGGCTTTGAACTGTTCGGTAATCGTCATAGTGTACTCCTTATTTTTACGCCGCGGGTTCGGCGATGTCTGCGGTGGTTTCCACGTGCAGGGCGTTATTCTGCCAGACAAAGGTGAGACTTCTCAGCAGGTCGGTGCGGTAGACCTCTGCACCGACCTCGGCAAAATTTTGCAGCGCGGCGCGGTGCGGGTGGCCGTAATCGTTATCAAGACCGCAGCTGACGGCCACGGCCCCGGGCCGGACGGCCTGCAAAAAGGCAAGGCTGTTGGAGGTGTAGGAACCGTGATGCCCGGCCTTGAAAAGGGTGGCGTGCAGCGTGGCTCCGTAGGTGTCAAGAAGACGCTGTTCGGCGGCTTCTTCGGCGTCGCCGGTGTCCAGAAAACGGAAGTCACCGGCGGTGAACAGCGTGCAGAGCGAAGCATCGTTGACGTTGTCAGCATCATCACTGCCGCCCTGCAAAATGTCCAGCGTACCGCTGCCCAGCGGGAAGCTGTCCCCCGCGGCGGCGGTGATGATCTCCGCACCGCTGTCTGCGGCGTAGTCTGCCAGATGGCGCGGCCAGTCTGCGGTTTCCTCGCCGCTGGGCTGCCAGCTCGGCAACAGCACGGCAGCAACCGGGAAATTCTGTAAAATCGCCCGGACGTTGCCGGTGTGGTCCGCGTGGGGATGGGTCAGCACAAGATAGTCCAGTGTCTCCACATTAAGGGTCTGCAAATCATAGAGCAGCGCATCCTCTGCCTCGGCGGGGCCGGTATCAATCAGGCAGCAGGAGCCATCCTGACAGAGCAGCACGGCATCCCCCTGCCCGACATCCAGTACATACACGGTGGTGGTACCGTCTGATGCCTGTGGGGCGCTTTCCTCGGTCTGCAGGGGCACACCAAGGCGGGCACGCAATGTTTGCCAGGAAGGAACGATTCCCTTGCCGCCTGCAAACTGTATGACAAAGGCAACAATGACCAGCATACCGGCCAGAACACAAGCCGCAAGGCGGCGCAAACACTTACCCGTCATACTGGCCGTTGAGCTTTCGCTCCTCCCACTCGGATTTGGTTACCAGCACGGTGCGGGGCTTGGCTCCCTCATAGGGGCCGATAATCTTTTCTTGCTCCATCTGGTCCATAATGCGGGCGGCGCGGGCGTAGCCCAGCTTACAGCGGCGCTGCAGCAGGCTTGTGCTGGCCTGCCCGGCGTCAATCACGCACTCGACTGCCTGTTCAAACATGGCATCCAGTGCGCCGCCTGCCTCGCCGTCATCGTCACTGCCCTTTTTGCTGCCCTTCTCGGCAACAGCACGGCGCTCCATCTCGGCAATCATTTCCTCGTCATACTGGGCGGTGGAAGTGGACTTGATGAAGCTCAGCACGGCACCAATTTCCTCATCGGTCACGAATGTGCCCTGTACACGGACAGGCTTGGACGCACCCACCGGCAGGAAGAGCATATCACCGTTGCCCAGCAGCTTTTCAGCGCCGCCGCTGTCCAGAATGGTGCGGCTGTCGATCTGGCTGGAAACAGCAAAGGCAATACGGCTGGGGATGTTGGCCTTAATCAGGCCGGTGATAACGTCCACGCTGGGGCGCTGGGTGGCAACAATCAGGTGAATACCGGCGGCGCGGGCCTTCTGCGCGATGCGGCAGATGTAGTCCTCGACCTCCTTACCGGCCACCATCATCAGGTCGGCCAGCTCGTCAATGACGATGGCAATATAGGGCAGATGCTCCAAACCGGTCTGGGCAGCCAGCTTGTTGTAGGCCTTGATTTCGCGGACGTTGTTCTCCGCAAAGAGCTTATAGCGGCGCTCCATCTCGGCCACGCTGGCACCCAGCGCACCGGCGGCCTTGCGCGGCTCGGTGACAACCGGCATCAGCAGATGAGGGATGCCATTGTACTCGGCCAGCTCAACCACCTTCGGGTCGATGAGGATGAGCTTGACATCCTCCGGTCCGGAACGGAACAAAAAGCTGATGATGATGGAGTTGACGCAGACAGACTTACCGCTGCCGGTAGAACCTGCAATCAACAGGTGCGGCATCTTGCACAAGTCCGCGACCTGTGCCGTACCGGCAATGTCCTTGCCGAGCGCCATGGTAAGCGGGCTGCGCATATTGATATAGTTCTGGGACTCGAACACCGCACGGATATTGACGGTGGAACGAATTTTGTTGGGAACCTCAATGCCGACAGCGGGCTTGCCGGGAATGGGCGCTTCAATGCGCACGCCGGCGGTGGCAAGGTTCAGCGCAATATCGTCCGCCAGACTTGTGATGCGGCTGACCTTGATACCGGCCTGCGGCTGCAGCTCATACCGGGTGACGGACGGGCCGCGGCAGATGTCCAGCATTGTGGTCTTGACGCCGAAACTGTCCAGTGTGTTGACAAGAATGTCGGCGTTCTTCTTCATTTCGCGGGCGGCTCCGGCTTCATCGTCAGGGCGCGTGGCGTTAAAGAGGTTCAGAGACGGATAGCAGTAGGGTTCCGGCGGCTGCTCCTCCGCTGTGGGCAGACGCATGGCCTCGGGCGCGGCCTTGGCCGCACAGGGCGGCGTATGGATGGGCGCACCGGCCGAGTTGCCCACGGCGGTGCTGACCCGCACGCGGGCGGCCTCGCCCTGCTGGGGCACGGTGAAGCTGCTCTGGGTTGTTTCTGCGGCGGGTCTGGTCATGGTGGCGTAGGTCTGCGCGGCTGCATCGGACGGCTGTACGGCAGCCTGCGGAGCAGAATTGCCCTGTACGGCGGCGGGCTGTGCAGCGGGAGCCGGGGTGAATTCGGCGTCCACGGCGGGGGCGGCCTGCACGGAAGCTGCGGGTGCAACAGGTGTAGCCGGTGTTGCAGGCGAAGCAGGCGTGGAGAGCTCTGCCTGCATGGCGTCCAGCATTTCCGAGACGGAACGCCCGGACTGCCATGCGGCGCTGACCACGCTGCCGGTATCACTGAAGCTGCCGCCCAGCGTCGGGATAACCGGGGCTGCGGGCCGCAGGGGCTGCTGCACAGGCTCGGCTGCGTACGGTACAGCAGGCTGTGCACCCAGCACGTCACTGCCCTGATACTGTGCGGCCATACCGGCAGCCAGTTCCTCCGGAGAAATAACGGTGGTGTCCCCCGGCACGCGGCCGGTCATATCGAGCTTGGGCAGTTCTACCGGAGTCTGGATGATTTCCTCCTCGGGCTCGACAGGCACCAGTGGTGTGTCAAACTGCGGCTGTGCTGCGCTTTGTGCAACGGGGGTAAGCGGCGTTTCAAATTCGGAGGGCTGCGGCAAATCTAGTGTTGTCTCCGCACTGACCTCCTGCGGCGTGTAGTAGGGTGCGTGGCCGCTTACGGCACGATTGATGAGCGCATCCAGCTCGTCAATCGGGGCAGACTGCCCGGCAGCCACGGAAGGCACTGTGTCATCTGCAGGCTGCAATGCAAGCTCAAAGCTCTCCTGCGGGGCCGGTGCGGGCGCAGGCTGCGAGGAACGCGTGCTGTAGTGTACCGGGCTGGTGCTCTTGTTGGAAAGCGGGTCCATGCCGAAGGTGCCGCCCGGGCCGATGTTGACCGGCTGCAGCGGGTCATCATTCTCCGCCTTGGCGCGTGCACTGTCCGAGGCAGAGGGGCCGAGGTCGACATCAAACTCGGCGCGCTGCGGGGCGGCAGGCTGGGCCGCAAAGGGGGCCTGCGGTACAACCGGCGTCACAGGGGGCACATAGGCCGCCTGCTGCACCGGCTGTTGCTGGATGGGCGCGGCCTGCTGCTTCGGGAAGCGGCTGGTGTCCGCAATGACATCGTACACAGGGTGGTGCGGGCGGTTTGCGGTATCGGGTAGCTCCCCAGTCAGATTCTCAACGGTCTCCTCCTCCGGCTCGGCATTGAAAAGGCGGGTGTCATAGGCGGTTTCCGCCTCGGCACGGCTGGCCTGCGCCTGCTGGAATTTCTGGTACAGAGAATTGACGAACAGCACCACATCCGCCGGGGTGATGGCAAAGAAGAACATCAGGCCCAGCAGGAATACAAGGAGCATGAGAATATTGGAGGCCGGGCGGCCGAACAGCGCCAGCAGGGTGGCACCGATGGGCGCACCCAGAACGCCGCCCTCCCAGAAATAGGTGCCGCCGCGGGTGAACAGCATCTTGATAATTTCCCCGACCTTAAGCCCCTCCACATTCAGATTAGAGAATATGACCGGCACGCTAGCGCAGAGCACCCCCATCAGGGACACCTTGCCCGCAAACATTGCAACGCGGTAGCCGGATGCCAGCAGATAGGCAAGGTACAGCAGGAAGGGGCCGACCAGATAGGTGGTGACGCCGAAAATGCCGAAGTACCAGCTGCGCAGTGTGCGCCAGAGGTTCTGCCCGGGGACGAGCACAAGCGCAACGCAGAGCAGACCAAGGCCCACCAGCAGGACGCTGCGGGCAAGGTTTGGAGTCTCGGCACGGCGCTGGGCGCGGCGGGACGGCTGGCGGCTGCGTGCGGATGCACTGCTGCGCGCAGAGGAAGAACGCCCGCTGCTGCGGCTGCTGCCGGAGGAGGAGCGCTTTTTACTGCTGGAGCTTTTTGTGGATTTTTTGCCGGAACGAGATTGTGCCATGTTACTGTGTTCCCTCTCTTGTTTCTCAGTTGGCTTATTATATAAAAGGAAAGCCTGTAGGTTACAGACTGATAAGGACATACGACTTTTATTTTATCACGATTAGAAAATCTTGTAAAGCGAATTGAGGCGGCAGACGGTTACAAAAAAATAAATCCCCGCCCTGAGGGATGGGCGGGGATTTAAAGAAAGGAGGAGAAGAACACATGAAAAATGTGGGTAAAGCTATTTGACTTGGGGTTCATTTAGCTTGCAACTAAATTGTAACTGTTTTGTCACCAAATGTCAATAGCAAAATGTAATTATTTTGTAATTTCTCAATTTATTCACATTTGTGTCCGGCTCACTCCCCTGTTAATTCGCTGTACTCCTTGGTGGGTGCGTCGCCCCAGCTGGTTTTGCCGCTGGCGGCGGTGGCACCATCCCAGTAGTGGTAGGCGTAGATGTTCAAAATCTGCGCTTCCTGCCGGGACCAACCGCCGTTTGCGTCCTTGGGGCAGCGCTCATACACATACAGGGCGCAGCTGCCGTTTGCGGAGTCACGGTCGTACTGCAAAAATTCTACGGCGTCGTCGGTATCGTTCAGGATGATGTAGTCCTCCCCTTTTGCGGTCAGCTCGAACTCGTAGGTGGTGGAGGTTTCCTTCAGATAGGTTTCGTAGATCACGTCATAGCCGGTGCTGATGGGGTCTTTAGAGATGGTTTCTTCTGTGTCGGGGGCAGCGGTGGGTACCGGAGTCGGTTCTTCCTCGACGATGGCCGATTCTGTCGGGAGCGGCGTGGGCGCGGGAACGGTTTCTGCAGAGGTGCTGCAGCGGGCCAGTACGACCATGCAGGCATAGCCGAGGAGCAGGACACAAAGAAGGGCAAACAAAACGGAAAAGAGCGTTTCCTTCACCTTCGGCTTTCGCTTTTCGGCACAGCGCTCACGCATAAAATCCAGCACGCTTTCGGGACATTCGTTCTCACACAAGGCATAGCCGATACGGTTGGAGACCATCAGGCAGACGGAATGCTTCCGCACAATGACCCGGTAAAGGTCGTCATACCAAATCGTGCTTTGGGAGTAGGAGCTTTGCACTGTGAAGCAATCCTCGTAAAACGTGTAGTGGACGAGCTTGCCACGGGCGCTTTGGGTGGTTTTATACGCAGAAACCGCCACTGCACGTGCCATGATAAAGACAAAGGGAATCGAAAGAATCCCCAACACAAAGCCCCAAACCGAAAGAAAATTGACATACAAAAGCAGCAAGGCGACGTCTGCGGCAAGCTGCCACAGGCGCAGACGATTGATGAGAAGCATCCGCTTAACGTACATGGTTTGGGTGTTGTGTACATCCAACGTATAAAGCGGTGTGCCTTGCGGCTGATCCAGTTGCCAGGATTTTTGAGTATCCATGCAGGGTACATTCCTTTCGCTTGCATACAGATTTTTCCTAATTCTAGCACAAGGCAAAATCGCCGTCATGGACTATCTGCCAATCGGCAGGCGCAGCTCAGCGCAGGCACCATGCGTGCCGGAAAGGTTAGATAAAACCAGTGTGCCGCCGTGGAACTGTGCGACTTTTTTCGCAAAATACAGCCCTAATCCCTGATGGGCCGCGTCGCTGCGGGCGGCGTCGGTATAGAGCATTTCCCCTGCTTTTGCCAGCGCTTCTGGCGTGAAGCCGGGGCCGGTATCGGTCACGCGCAGGAGGAACCTGTCATTTTCTGCGGCAACGGTCAGTGTTACCGTGCCGCCGCGGGGCGTATGGTTCACGGCGTTCTCCAGAAGATTCTCCACGGCGCGGCGTAAATCATCCTCTGCGGCCCTGATGTGGCCCTGCCAGTGCTCCTCACAGTGAAAGTCTACCCCGGCAGGGGCACACAGGGCGCTGGCTGCATCGGCCAGCTGGGCAGTCAGTACGTGGCTGTCCAGCAAGCGCTGCGGCGCTGGCGGTGCCCCCACGGTGCGCAAGGCCGCCAGATACTGCTGTGCGCGCTGGGTACCGCGCAGAATGGCGTCCAGCTGTGCCTGCTGCCCGGCAGATGCCCCCTTCTCCGCCAGAAGTTCGGCGTTGCCTTGTATGACGGTCAGCGGTGTTTTCAGGTCATGGGCCAGTGCGGCAATCTGCTCGGTGCGCTGCTGCTCCATCCGCCACTGGCTTTGCAGGCTGTCCGTCAGCTCGCGGCCCATTGTCTGTAGGGCCTGCAAGGTAGCGGAAAATTCCCGGATGCGCACGCCATCCGTGTCAATTTGCTCCAGCTGCCGGGCGGCAATAGCATCTACAGCCGCGTTCAGCCGGGCAGTCTCTGCGGCAAAAGTGCGCACGGTGCAGTGGGTCTGCCAGCCCAGCCAAACGAGGATGAGCGCCGCCAGCAGCAAAATATAGCAGGTCTGGAAATCCGGCAGCGTGTCCCGCAGGGCCGGGTCAGCGTAGGGCAAGGCATAGTCGTACTGCAAAAGGCAAAAGCTTCCGTCCGCCATTTTAACATCGTACTGGTACTGCATCAGCACCAGATTGCCGCTGCCGCCGTGAAAGGCGTTGAGGGCAATTTTCAGCTGACGGGCGGTCATGTTGGTCTGCAGCACTGCGTCCTTCTGTACCACAGCCCAGCGGCATAAGTCGCTGATCTGCAGGGAATCGAATGTGTCAGCCGTCATCGAGGCCACAGTCTCCCGCGCGTCGGCGCAGGCCTGGGCGGACGCCACGGCAGGCAGCAGAAAACCGATGTCTATCAGCTGCATTAAAACGCCCCACCAGAGTACCAGAATCAGCGCGCACCCGCCGCCGCACAAAAGGAGATACCGCAGCAAAACACTGCGCAGAGATGTCAGTTTTCGCTTTGCCATTGGTAGCCCACTCCCCATATTGTTTGCAGCACCTCCCCTGCCCCGGCCGTGCGCAGCTTGGCGCGGATGTTCTTGATGTGCTGGGTGATGGCCGTGTCATCCGCTGTACCATCATAACCGAACACGGCTTCATAGATTTGTTCTTTGGAAAAGGTCTGCCCTGCATGGAGGGCCAGCAGCTCACAGATGGCGTACTCGGATTTTGTCAGGTGCAAAGGCGTGCCGCCAACACTGGCTTCCTTGGCGGAAAGATCCAGCGCCACCCCGCCGCGGGTAATCTTATGGGTCGGTGTGCGGTTCTGCCGCCGCAGGTGTGCTGCGACCCGCGCACGCAGCTCCGCTATGCGGAACGGCTTGGTCAGGTAATCGTCCGCGCCAAGGCCAAGGCCCATCAGCACCGACGGTTCATCGGTACGCGCGGTCAAAAATAAGATCGGCGCGTCAGTCTCGGCGCGGATGCGGCGGCAGACGGCAAAGCCATCCTCGCCGGGCATCATCACATCCAGCAGGATGCAGTCCGCCCACCGGCAGAGCGTATCGGTCAGCTGTGTGCCGGAGGTGCGCGTTTCTACGGTGTGGCCGTCACGCTCCAGCGCTGTTTTTAGCAGCGTACAAAGGTCGCGGTCATCATCGATTGCCAGAATGTTTGCCATAATAGCCCCTTTTATTGCAGTAAGCTGTAAACAAGACAGGATGCGCCGTAAAGCAGATAGATATGTGCTGGGTAGAACCAGTAAAACAGCTGCTTGTGGCCGCTGCCGCGCTGGCCGTTGTACAGCGCCATGCCGATAACGGCAAAAACACCGAGCCACTCATAGTTGACTGTGAACATCTGGGAAAAGGCGAAATCCGGCAGACTGTGAACCTGCAGATAGACCAGCACAAAATCGCACAGGAAGGTCATGGCCGCCCAGACGGTCAGCTGCAGGCGCTTGTGGCCGTACAGTGCATACAACACAACGCCCCCGGCCAGAAAAGCCCAGCCGCCGTCGGTGATGGATGTCCACAAAGGCAGCGGCGCGGTGATGACCCACGCCAACACGGCAGAGCCGATCGGTGCGTCCTGAATTTTGGGAAAAAGCATCAGCAGCGCTGCGATGCAAAACGGCCAGAGGATCGGCATGGCAACAGCCAGTGCGCCCCGTACAAACCGGCGCTGGCGCAGCCAGTCAATGCCCTGCCAGATTATGCAGAGCAGCATCAGATCCTGAAAAATGGCATTCAGCGGGTAGAAGCCGTCCCCGCGGCGGAAGGCCCCTGCATAGATCATAAAAAATTCCACAGTGCCCATCGCAGCGCCGATGGCCCAGATACGCAGGAAGTAGCGCCTGCGGTCATGGGTATGGGCGAAGCCCTCAACAGTGCAGAACAAAAACAGCGGTGCGGACAGCCGTGCCAGCATACTGAACCATTCCGGCACAATGCCGGTAAAGTCAAAAAAGTAATGGATGTGATCCATAACCATCAGTACCAGCGCAATCGTTTTGAGCGCCGTGCCGGTCAGGCCGAATTTTTGCTTTGTCATAATAATAACTCCTTTACATTGTTTCTGTAAACAGTGTAACAGGGGTTTGTGTAGAAATTATAAGGGTTTGAAGGTAATCTGTGCTTCAAAGGCAGATTTTCCGCTGCGTTCGCCGTCAAAATAGAAGCTGCCGTCTGCCAGCTGTGCACGGCGCAGGGTGAAGCTCTCCCCGCGGGGAACCTCTCTGTGGTAGCTGATGGTGAAATCCTGCAGCTCTGCGGTATCCCAGACCTGCCACGGAATGGCGTCACAGACAATATCCGCATAGCGGGTATTGTTCAGATGACCGTTCATATCACAGCGGGAATAGCTGGCGGTCTGCTCACCCAGAGGCTCGCAGTCCTCCTGCGCAACGCGGGGCAGTTTTATGGGCAGCTCGGTGGGCACATCCTCGGCCCATTGGTCGGCAAACTGCTCCGGATGCTTGCGCAGGATGATGCGCTTCTCAGTGTCGATGAGTACCCAGCGGCTGTCCATCACAACTACCTCCTGCCCGGCGGCATCATAGAAATGAGTGATGCGCTTATTTACGGCGCGCTTGCAGCGCTCCGGCTGGGTCACAAGGGTGAGTTCCTCATCCACGCGGGGCAGGCGGATAACGTGCAGGGCCAGCTTTGCCAGCACATAGGCAGTGTGGGTTTCACGGTATAGCGCGTCATCCAGACCGACGGCCTCGGCGTGTGCGGTAGCGACCTGCTGGGCATAGCGCAGCAGCGCCCCCAGCTTGACATTGCCGAGGTGGTCGCCGTCCGTGCGGTAGACGGTGAATTTTTCTGTATAGGTGGTTTGTTTTTCGGGCATAAATGCGCCCTCCTTAAGAACAATATTTGATGAATCAAGAACAGTATAGCATACCGTCGCCGAAAATGCAAAAGCAGTGTGCCCGCACTCTGGCACACTGCTTTTAAAAATCAGTAGTTATCCCGCGTTTTCTTGCGCACCTTGCGCCAGATATTGAAGGCGGAAATGGCGATGGCCAACAACAGTAAGACAAGTACCATCCAGCCGCTGCCGCTCTCCTCGTAGCTCTTCATTTCGCTCCACTGGGCGTCCATTGCGGCGTTGATGTCCTCCGGCAGGGTCTCAAAGACCTCGGCCTTGTCCAGCACGTCTGCGCCTGGATAAGCAATATCGCTGTACTTCAGGTCATCGTCCAGCATCTCCCACACGGCGGTGATAGGGGTGGAATAGCCGATGAAGTCGCAGTTGGCAAGGCCCACATCCGGCTCACACAGGTAGTTGATGAACATCTCGGCGGCTTCCTTGTGCTTGGCGTTGGCCGGGATGCACATACTGTCGATGAAGAAGTTGACGCCCTCCTCCGGGTGGACAAAGGCCAAATCCGGGTTCTCGTCAATCATCGTGATGGCATCGCCCGCGTAATAGGGCGCCATGGCGGCCTCACCGCCCTCCATCTTGTCAAAGACTTCGTCCATGACGTAAGCCTGTACGATGTTCTTCTGCTCTTTCAGGGCGTTTGTGATGGCGGTGATTTCATCCACGGACTGCGGATTCATCGAAAGGCCGATGGTTTTTGCAGCAATAGCGTAGGCATCGCGGGAGTTGTTGAACATCAGCACATTGTTGGTGTACTCCACGTCCCACATATCAGCCCAGCTTGTGGGCGGCTCGTCCACCATCGTGGTGTTGTAGATAAGGCCGGTGGTGCCCCACATATAGGGCACGCTGTAGGCGTTGTCAGGGTCAAAGCTGCGGCCCAGATATTCCTCGCCGATACCGGCAAAGTTCGGGATATTGTCCATATCCAGCTCGGACAGCATCCCCTCGGAAATCATCTTGCCGACCATATAGTCGGAGGGAAAAATCACATCGTAGGAAACACCGCCGGATTTCAGCTTGGCGTACAGGCTCTCATTGGAATCGTAGGTGGTGTAGTTGACCTTGATGCCGGTCAGCTCCTCAAAGGCAGTGAGCACGTTCACGCTGTCATCCGAACCGTCAGAAATGTACAGGCCGTTGTTGTAGACGTTCAGCGTGATGCGGTCATTGGCAAAACGCGTCCAGTCATAGTCGCCGGAGACGGTGATATCTTCATTGATTTGAATATCCTCCGCGGCATACACCGGCGCGGCGCTCAGCATAGTTACGGTCAGCACCGCCAGCGCGGCGGCAGAAAGCTGTTTGAATTTCATCCTCAATGCCCCCCTTCGTCCAGCATGGCCTTGCGGATGGCCTTCTGATTGCGGCGGTAAGCGCGGGAGTCTGCAGCGTTGGAAATCAGGATAATGGCCAGAATGACGCAGAAGATAACCGCCGACAGAGCGTTAATCTCCGGGCTGACCTTCTTACGGGTCATCGAGTAGATGGCGATGGGCAGCGTCTGCATTGTGCCGGAGTTGAAATACGAAATCATAAAATCGTCAATCGAGTAGGTCAGGCAAATCAGGAACGCCGACAGAATGGCCGGGGAAAGCTGCGGCATAATGACCTTGAAGAAGGCCTGCCGCGGCGTGCAGCCTAAATCCAGCGCTGCATTGTACAGGCTGGGGTCCAGCTGACGCAGTTTGGGGCCTACATTAAAGATAACGTACGGCACGTTGAAGGTGATGTGCGCCACTAGCAGCGTTGTCCAGCCAAAGATGCCGCCCTCGCCGCCGATGCCGAAATTCTGCGCCATAACAAAGAGCAGCATCAGCGAAACGCCGGTGATGATTTCGGGGTTGACAACGGGCACATAGCTGATGTTGTTGATGATAAGCTGGCTGCGGCGGGACATGGAGTTGATGCCGATGGTGGCCAGTGTGCCCAGCACCGTGGCGATAATACTGGAAACCAGTGCCAGCACAAGGCTGAGCCCCAGCGCAGACAGAATCATCTCATTGTGGAACAGGCTCTTGTACCAGCCAAGGGTGAAGCCCGTGAAGTTGGAACGGGACTTGCTCTCGTTGAAGCTGAACGCAATCATGACTGCGATGGGCAGATACATGAAGCAGAACACCATAATGACGTAGGTGCGCATGAGCAGCGCGGAATGTCTCTTTGCCATCTCACATCACTCCTTCCATCTCGGACTCGTCAAAGCTCGAAGTGAAGCTCATGCAGAGCAGGACAATAATCATCAGCACCAGGCTCATGGCGGAGCCGAGGTTAAGGTTGTAGGAGTTACCCAGGAACTGCAGCTCAATCAAATCACCAATCAGCAGGTTGGAGCCGCCGCCCAGCATACGGCTGATAATAAAGGTGGAGACAGCCGGCACAAACACCTGCGTGATGCCGGTGGCAATGCCGGGGCCACTCAGCGGAACCAGCACCCGGAACAGAATCTGCCATACGTTGCAACCGAGGTCCTGCGCGGCCTCCACAACGGAATCATCAATCTTGGTCATGGCCGTGTAGATGGGCAGAATCATAAACGGCAGATAGTTATATACCATGCCCAGCACCACCGCGCCGGAGGTGTTAATCATATTGAAGGGGCCAAGGCCGAACAGGCCGAAAAATTTATTGATAAGGCCGTTCTTCTCCAGCAGGGTCATCCATGCGTAGGTGCGCAGCAGGAAGTTCATCCACATGGGCAGCATAATCAGCATCAGCATGATATGCTGCTTGTTGGCGCGCAGGCGGGAGAGAAAATAGCCGACCGGGAACGCCATAATCAGGCATACCACCGTGGAAATAGCCGCAAGAATCAGGCTGCGGGCAAACACGCTGGAATAGCGGCCAATCTGGGTCAGGTTATCAAAAGTAAACTGGCCGTCGGAGTTGGTCATGGCGTACCAGATTACGATGAGCAGCGGCACAACGGTGAAAATGGTCATCCAGACCAGATAAGGCCCTGCCAGCCAGCGGGAGGTTTTGGATTTGAGCATTTCTCACACCTCCGAACGCTTCATGATATGAATTTCGTCCGGGCCGATGTTCATGCCGATGAGCTCGCCGGGCTGGCTGGCCTGCGTGGAATGGATAATCCACTCATAGCCCTCCACATCGACGTGCATTTCAAAGTGAACGCCCTTGAAAATGACCTCGCGCACAAGGCCGGTCAGCATACCCACAGAGGGCGGCACAATCTGCACATCCTCCGGGCGGATAACCACCTGCACCGGCTCATTGGGCTTGAAGCCGCGGTCCACACAGGTGAAGTCATGCCCGCCGAAGTTGACAAAGAAGTCGCGCAGCATAACGCCGTCCACGATGTTGGAGTCACCGATGAAGCGGGCAACAAAGGCGTTCTTGGGTTCGTTATAAATATCCTGCGGGGAGCCAATCTGCTGGATTTTGCCGCCGGACATAACCACAACGGTGTCCGACATCGTCAGGGCTTCCTCCTGATCGTGGGTGACGTAGACGAAGGTGATGTTCATCTCGCGCTGCAGGCGCTTCAGCTCCAGCTGCATTTCCTTGCGCAGCTTGAGGTCAAGCGCGCCCAGAGGCTCGTCCAGCAGCAGAACGCGGGGCTGGTTCACCAGACTGCGGGCAATGGCAACACGCTGCTGCTGGCCGCCGGAAAGCTGGTAGATGCTGCGGCGCTCAAAGCCCTTCAGACCAACGGTTTCCAGCATTTCCAGAACCTTGGGGCGGATTTCGTCCTCCGTCATTTTTTTCAGGCGCAGGCCGAAGGCAACGTTCTCAAACACATTCAAGTGCGGGAACAGCGCGTACTTCTGAAACACCGTGTTGACAGGCCGCTTATAGGGCGGCATATTGGCGATGTCCTTGCCATCAAAAAAGACATTGCCCGATTTCGGGGTCACGAAGCCGGCAATCACACGCAGGGTGGTCGTCTTGCCGCAGCCGGAAGGGCCGAGGAAGGTGACAAACTCCTTGTCGTGGATGTCCAGCGAAAGTCCGTCCAGAACCTTCTGCCCATCGAAATCGACAACAATGTCTTTCAGAGATACGATCAGATTTTCATTCATTTTTATTGCATCCCCCTTTGCGGAATTTCCCGTTACAGAACCCTCTTTACGCACCGTTTCTTCCTTAGGTCGGCACAGAGTCCTTAACGAGTCAGCGCCAATTATGCCGCCCCGCAAAGGTTTGTTACACGGTAAGCCCCTGCCCCGGGACACCGCTGCAAGCAGCACATACAACGCCAATGTGTCAGGGTATAGAAAAAGATTTACCCTATAGATGCACACACAAGATACATTATACGGCAAAGGGAATGTTTGTCAATATAAACTTTTTAATAATTTGGTAATATTCTTGCAAAGAATCATTCCTGCGCACGGAAAGTCAAGACATTTTACCGGGATTGTACAGTGCGCCGCGGCTGTGGTGATGGTATAATAGTCTGGCAAGAGAGGGGTAACAGTATGGCAAAAATCGGCGTGGTAGATGTGGGCGGCGGACTGCGCGGCATTTATGCGGCAGGCGTTTTTGACTGGTGCATGGCACATAATGTGCGGTTTGATTACGGTATCGGCATCTCGGCGGGCAGCGCCAATCTGGCGTCCTATATGAGTGGCCAGCGCGGGCGCAACTACACGTTTTATGCGGAATACTCCCTGCGCAGCCAGTATATGGGCGCAGGCAATATGCTGCACGGCGGGTCCTTTTTGAATCTGCACTATATCTACGGTACCTTGAGCAACGCAGGCGGGGAAAATCCGCTGGATTTTGCAAAAATGAACGCCAACCCGATGGAATGGTATATGATTGCCACCGATGCCATAACTGGCAAGCCAAAATACTTTACACGCGGCGATATGCACCCGGATGATTACCGCGCACTGATGGCGTCCTGCTGCATTCCGGTGGCCTGTAAGCCGATAGAAATTGACGGTGTGCCCTACTATGACGGCGCACTGGGCGATACGATACCGCTGCAAAAGGCTTTTGCGGATGGCTGCGACAAAGTTGTGCTGGTGCTGACAAAGCCTGTGGGCTCCATCCGCGCCGACGGCACAGACCGCAGGCTGGCGCGGGTTATCCGACGCCGGTACCCGAGGGCGGCGGAACAGCTTGCCCTGCGGGCGCAGCATTATAATGAGGGCATTGTTCTGGCACAAAGGCTGGCTGCAGAGGGCAAGGTGCTGATTATAGCGCCGGACGATGTCTGCGGCGTCAAAACACTGACCCGCGACCCGGAGGCCCTGAATAAGCTGTACAGCAAGGGCCTGCACGATGCAGAGGCAATCGCAGATTTTATAAAATAAGAGCCGGAGCAGAGCACCGCAAGAGTACGGTGTTCTGCTCCGGTTTTGTTTATTTAGGGCAATGCCGCATAATTCTAAGTGCCGATGCGGCGAGCGAGAAGTACAAGCTGCTAAGCAAAAAGCTTAGGCAAGATTCAGCCGCTTGGTCATAAACCACTGGGTAAGTGCCCACAGAAGGGCGTCAACCAGAACGACAAGAACAAGCACTGCCAGCAGGATGAGAAAAACAATATTGTCGCTGCCAAGGGAAGCGGCTGTTGCGGTCAAGTCAACACTGTTAAAGTATTTGTACCCGCGGAATGCAAAAATTGCCACCGCCACAAGCGCCGCCATCTGCCCGGCAAAGCCGATGACGAAGTAGGCAGCTATGCTGATTAGCAGCCGCTGCTGGGTGAACTGCGCTGCAAAGGCACAGGCCAGATACATATGCAGCAATGCACCCGCAATACAGACAACAAGAATCAGAAGCAGCAAGGCACAGAACCAAAAATCTCCGGGATTGACAGGGCTGAACTCGGCTGCATTGTAGGACAATGCAGAGATAGCAGCGCAGAGCGAAACGAACAACGCGCCGAAAAGCGTCCAGACTGTGCCGCAGATAACCTTGGTAGCAATATGCTTCCACGGCTGCACCGGCAGGGCCAGCATCAGGTAGCCACTGTCGCCCAGCAGACGGTAAAACTGCCGAACCTCCACAAAATAGCAAATTACAAAAAACACCAACCGGCTGATATAGGCTGCAAAAGTCAGCAGTGCCATCGCAACGCCGGCAAGCGGCATGGAGTCAGCGGTATTCTGAATAAAATAGCCCAGAACGGCGGCAAGCACGTTCAGCACCAGCACGCCGGCTGCGATGGGCAGCACAATGCGGCCTGTTGCTCGGAATTCGTAATGTAAGAGCTTTGTCAGCATTTGTAAACCTCCCGGAAATAAGCGTCTACGCTCTCCCCTGTTTCCTCACGCAGCTCGTCAACGGCGGCCTGGCGCAAAACCTTACCCTCCTGCAGTAGAATGACCTCGTCCAGAACCTTTTCAATATCGCCAATCAGGTGGGTGGAGAGAACCAGCGCGGCATCTTCACTGTAGTTGTGCAGAATGGTGCTTAAAATATAGTCACGCGCGGCGGGGTCAACGCCGCCCAGAGGCTCATCCAGCAGATAGAGCTTAGCGGCGCGGCTCATCGTCAGGCAGAGCTGCATTTTTTCCTGTGTGCCCTTGCTCATGGCGTCAATTTTGTCCCGGCTGTTGATGCCCAAATCCGAAAGCATAGCCAACGCCTTGGCCTTGTCAAAGTCGGCAAAGAAATCATTGTACAGGCTTACGGCGTCACCGGCTGTGAATTCTGTGGGCAGGGCCATACGGTCCGGCAGATAGCTTGTGATTGCCTTGGTGTATACGCCGACCGGCGTCTGGTTAATCAGGACACTGCCCGCCGTGGGCTGTAAAAGCCCGGCGGAGATTTTTAAAAGGGTGGTCTTGCCGCTGCCGTTTGGCCCCAGCAGACCAACCAGCCTGCCGGGCATAACGGCAAAATCAACGCCGTTCAGCGCGGCGCTGCGGCCATAGCGTTTGGTGAGGCCGTGTACCTCATAGACTGCATCCATTGGTTACTCCTTTTCTTGTGTTGGGGGTGCGCTTTCGCGCAGCAATGCTTCGATTTCGGATCCCTCCATGCCAAGTGCCTGCATCTGATGCAGAAATTCCTCTGCCAGAGCCTTGGCGCGGCGGCGGCGCAGGGCACGCAGGGCGGCATCGTCTGCGGTAACGGTGCGTCCCGCCGTGCGCTGGGCCTGCAAAAGTCCGCGGCCTTCCAGCTCCTGCAGGGCGCGTTGCATGGTGTTTGGGTTGACACCCGCGTCCGCCGCCAGCTCGCGCACGGGCGGGATGCGGCTTCCGGGTGGGAACTCCCCGGCCACCAGTGCAAGCTCCAGCTGTTCAATCAGCTGCACATACACCGGGCGTCCGGCTGTGATATTCCAATTCATAGGGCTATGCTCCTTGCTTGTGTTATTGTGTTAAGAGCTTAATACAATAATACACACGTGCAGGGTGTTTGTCAATAGGGAAAACAAAAAATTCCTCTGCCGCAATGGCAGAGGAAAATGATGGGATTTTGTATTGCCCGGCAAAGGCTGACGGCCGGAAGGCGGAGGGGCGGCCACACCCGGCCCCTACAAGGCAGCCCGGTCGCTAACAGGGCGAGTTTAAATATGGTCCTCAATCCATGTCAGGACGTAATCGAACACCTCATCCCGGTTTGTCTCGTTGTGCAGCTCGTGACGGCCGCCCTCATAAATCTGGCAGGTCAGGTCGCGCACACCGGCATCCCCCAGCATGGCCCAGACTTTGCGCACGCCGTTGCCGTAATCGCCCACAGGGTCGGCGTCACCGGCAATCAGCAGAATGGGCAGATTCTTGTCTATCGCTTCTGCCCATGCCTTGGTGCTGACGTGGTTCAGCGTGGCCAGCATTTCGCGGTAGGTTGCGGCGGTGAACTGGAAGGTACACAGCCCATCCGCGTCATAGGCTTTGACAACGTTTTCGTCGCGGGAAAGCCACGCATTCGCGGACTGGGCGTTTTCAATCTTCTTGCAGTAGCTGCCGAAATTCAGCTTGACCATCAGCGGCGAGACATAGCGCGGACCCTTGACCTTAGCAATCAGCCCGGCCAGATTTTGACCAATGACGTTCATAAAGCTGGGGCCTGCCGTGCCGGAAATCACCAGCGCCGTAATGCTTTCCGGCCACTTTTCTGCATACCAGCGTGCGTAAAAGCTGCCCATGCTGTGCCCGTAGAGGATGATGGGCACATCGGGAAAGCGCTGGTGCAGGATGCCGTTCATTGTGTGCAAATCGTTCAGCAGATGGAACCGGCCTTCCGGCTCGCCATAGTGGCCGTGCTCGCCCTCCCGGGCGGTGTCACCGTGCCCCAGATGGTCGTTTCCGGCCAGCGCAATGCCGTGGGCGGCGTAAAACTCTGCCATCGGCTGATAGCGGCGCACATACTCGCACATACCGTGGCTGAGCTGAATGACCGCCCGGATTGGCGTATCCGGGCAGGTGTACAACATAGCGGAGGAGGTGTGGCTGCCATCGGAGGAGGGAAAGGTAATCGTTTCGCAGTGGAGGTTGGACATAAGCGTTCTCCTTCTTTATAAGTTGTGTGTTCGGTTATTCTCCTTTGATTTTTTTCCAGTATTGGGCAAAGGCCTGCTCGTTTTTGTTGTCGCCGGGGATGTAATACTGTTTGTCCTTGATGGCATCAGGCAGATACTGCTGGGGCGTCCAATGGTTGGGATAATCATGCGGGTAGAGGTAGTGCTGACCCTTCACCTTTGCATCAGCGCCGTCATAGTGCTTGTTCTGGAGCTGACGCGGGATAGGGCCGGTGCGCCCGGCCTGAATATCCTCCATCGCGGCAATGATGCCATTGTGGGCCGAATTTGACTTGGGCGCGGTGGCCACCAGAACAACCGCATCCGCCAGCGGCAGGCGGGCCTCCGGCAGGCCGACCGCGTTGGCAATGTCCACTGCCGCCTTAACGATGGGGATAATCTGCGGCCAGGCAAGGCCCACATCCTCACACGCGCAGACCATCAGGCGGCGGCAGGCGCTGGGCAAGTCACCGGCTTCCAGCAGACGGCCCAGATAGTGGAGTGCCGCATCGGGGTCAGAGCCGCGCATCGACTTCTGATAGGCAGAAACAATATCATAGTGGTCATCCCCGAGTTTGTCATACCGCATGGCGGTGCGGGCTGCCACCTGCTGCACCATATCCAGCGTGATGGTGCGGCTGCCGTTTTCCACAGGCGCGGCGGTGACGGCAAATTCCAGATTGCCCAGCGCCTTGCGCATATCGCCGCCCGCGCTCTGCGCCAGATAATCCAGCGCGTCATCGGGGATAAAAATGGGGGTCTTGTCCTCCGCCCCAAGCCGTGCGGCGGCGTTGTGGATGCCGGTGCGGATGTCCTCCGCCGTCAGGGACTTGAACTCAAACACCGTGCAGCGCGACAACAGGGCGTTATATACATAAAAGTAGGGGTTCTCGGTAGTGGAAGCAATGAGGGTGACGGTTCCCTGCTCCACACATTCCAGAAGGCTTTGCTGCTGGCGCTTGTTAAAGTATTGAATCTCGTCCAGATACAAAAGGATACCGCCTGCCGCGCCAAGTGTGCCGATATCCGCCAGCACCGACTTGATATCACTGGTGGAGGCCGTGGTGCCGTTAAGCTTGTGTAGCTGCATACCGCTGCCCGCTGCAATGATGCTGGCCACGGTGGTTTTGCCCACGCCGGAGGGGCCATAGAAAATCATATTGGGAATTTTGCCGCTTTCGACGGTGCGGCGGAAAACCTGATTCTTGCCGAGTAAATGCTGCTGGCCGCAGACCTCATCCAGAGTGCGGGGGCGCAGACGCTGTGCCAATGGCTCCATGTCTTGTTTCCTTTTATAAATAGATTTGTGGTAATGTACAAAAAACATCTCTTGTCTACTCTTGATTATAAAGCACGTACGTGGTAGAATCAAGTGAAAAGATTAGAAACGGAGACAAAGCGGTGACAAAAAAGGAACTTGCAAAAATCTGCATAGAACGGCTCAAGGCGGAATATCCGGCCTCGGACTGCACGCTGGACTATGACCACGCATGGCAGCTGCTGGTTTCGGTACGGCTGGCCGCCCAGTGCACCGATGCCCGTGTGAACGTGGTGGTGCAGGATTTGTTTGCCAGATACCCCGGTGTCAGGGAGCTGGCCGCGGCAGAGCCAGAGGAGATTGAGGCCATCGTAAGGCCGTGCGGGTTGGGCCACAGCAAGGCGCGGGACATTTCTGCCTGTATGCGCACCCTGCGTGACCAATATGACTGCCGTGTGCCCGATGATTTTAATGCGCTGCTGGCACTGCCCGGCGTAGGCCGCAAGAGCGCAAACCTGATTATGGGCGATGTGTTCGGCAAGCCTGCCATCGTCACGGACACCCACTGCATCCGGCTGTGCAACCGTATCGGGCTTGTGGACAACATCAAGGAGCCC
Organism: Gemmiger formicilis; assembly: GCF_024462815.1. GTDB lineage: Bacteria > Bacillota > Clostridia > Oscillospirales > Ruminococcaceae > Gemmiger. The sequence continues at coordinate 229,309 of NZ_JANGCG010000001.1, read as the reverse complement.
GCCAAGGTTGAGAAGGAGCTGCGGAAAATTATTCCGCCGGAGGAAGGCAACGGCTTCTGCCACCGGCTGGTGGACCACGGCCGGGCCGTCTGCACAGCCCGCACAAAGCCCTACTGCGACAAATGCTGTCTGGCCGATGTCTGCCGGGCACGAAAGGATTTTTGCAATGAATAAAACGACGGAAAACCGCCTTGGCGGCGAGCTGCGCAGCCAGCAGACCGCACAGCGCCTTCTGGAGGAGCTGCGCACCGGCCTGTATGCAAGGGCGGCGCAGCTGCCCAGTGAGCTGGAGCTGACCGAGGTGCTGGGCGTTAGCCGCACCGTGGTGCGCGATGCCCTGAGCGAGCTGGAGCGCGACGGCTATCTGGAGCGCGTGCGTGGCATCGGCACGCTGGTCAACCGCGATGTGCTCAAGGTCGAGAACCGCATGGACCAGAAGCTGGAATTCAACCGCATGATCCGTGCGGCGGGCCGTGTGCCCCACAGCGATAACTTGATGGTCACGCGGGAGACCGCAACGCCGGAGCTGGTGGAAAGGCTGGGCCTTGACCCTGCAAAGGAGCACACGCTGGCCGTAATCCGTCGCCGCGTGCTGGCGGATGAAACGCCGGTGCTCTTCTGCACCGATATTCTGCCGCTGGATTTGCTCGGCGGCAGGCGGCTTGACAGCATCGACTTTACCCGCCCGATTTTTGAGATTGCAGAGCAGTATTGCCATGTGGAAGTGACCGAGACGCTCACAACCGTCCACGCGGTGCAGGGCACCCCGGCCATCCGGCGGCAGCTGGGGCTGAAGCCGGAACAGGCGCTTTTGCAGCTGGATGAAATCTGCTATTCCCGCACCTGCAAGCCGGTGCTTTGCTGCCAGACCTGCTACACGGATTTCTTTGACTTTACGATGGTGCGCAAATTGTTTTGATTTTGAACGGCCTATGGCTGTTTGAAATATAGAGTGTTAAACAAAGGGGATTGTGTATGAGACATTTGATTGATCCGGCGGACTTTACGCTGGAAGAAACGCTCAGCCTGATGGACCTTGCCGACCGTATCCACGATGACCCGGCCGCCTACAAGGATGTTGCCGCCCGCAAACGGCTGGCAACACTGTTCTATGAACCAAGCACCCGCACCCGCCTTTCCTTTGAGGCCGCTATGCTGAACCTGGGCGGTCAGGTGCTGGGATTTCCCGATGCGGGCGTTTCCAGCGCGTCAAAGGGCGAGACCGTTGCTGATACAATCCGCGTAATCAGCTGTGTGGCGGACATTGCCGCTATGCGTCACCCCAAGGAGGGTGCCCCGCTGCGTGCGTCCCGCTACAGCCGGATTCCGGTTATCAACGCCGGTGACGGCGGTCACAGCCACCCCTCCCAGACGCTGCTGGATATGATGACCATCCGCCAGCGCAAGGGGCATCTGGATCACCTGACCATTGGCTTCTGCGGCGATTTGAAATTCGGCCGCACGGTGCACAGCCTTATCAAGAGCCTGTCCCGCCTGCCCGGTATGAAGTTCGTGCTTATCTCACCCGAGGAGCTGCGTGTGCCGGATTACATCATCAAGGAAATCCTTGAGCCCAACAACATTCCCTACGTGGAGACCCGCAGCATGGAGGAGGCTCTGCCGGAGCTGGATGTGCTGTATATGACCCGCGTGCAGCAGGAGCGCTTCTTCAATGAGGAGGACTACATCCGCCTGAAGAACAGCTACGTGCTGACCAAGGAAAAGCTGGCACTGGCCCCCGCCGATATGCCGGTGCTGCATCCCCTGCCGCGTGTGAACGAAATCACGCTGGACGTGGATGATGACCCGCGTGCCGCCTATTTTGATCAGGTGCAGAACGGCGTTTATATGCGTATGGCACTGATTATGACTTTGCTGGGTCTGAAGGACCCCAAGACCGGGGAGGTAGCGTTCAATGTTGAAGGTTGATGAGATTCAGAACGGCGTGGTCATTGACCATATCACCGCAGGCACCGGTCTGGCGCTTTACCATATGATGGAGCTGGAAAAGCTTTCCAACGCCAGCGTGGCCCTTTTGCAGAACGTCCGCAGCCAGAAGGACGGAAAAAAGGACATAATAAAGATTGAGGGCGACGTAAGCGGACTGAGCTTTGACATTCTTGCCTACGTTGACCCCAAAATCTCCATCACCGTCATCAAGGACGGCAAGGTGGCAGAAAAGAAGCACCCGGACCAGCCCAAACGCCTGGTCAACGTTATCAAGTGCACCAACCCGCGCTGCATCACCTCCATTGAGGAGGGCTGCGACCACATCTTTGCTCTGACGCACAGCGGCCGCTATCGCTGCATTTACTGCGAGCAGGAGTTCCGCGTCAAGCCGTAAACGAGGTAAACACTATGGACAAGCCGAAATTTCACCTGAACCCCGATGAAGAAATCGTCCGGAACATCCGTGAGGGGCTCAAGCGCACAGGCGGCTATTGCCCCTGTCGTCTGCAGCATATTCCGGAAAATATCTGCATCTGCAAGGAGTTCAAGGAGCAGCTGGCCGACCCTGACTATCACGGCCCCTGCCATTGCGGTCTGTACGTGAAGGACTGAACAACAACAAGAACAGGGCGTTCGCCATTGGGTGAACGCCCTGTTTTTTATACGCAGGCAGCCAACGTATCCTGCGTCAGTATGATACTGCCGTCGGGCGCGGCATCGGCAGTGTAGGCTGTACCGGGATGAGCTGTCCCGGCTGCAATACGGTCAGCAAGGGCCTGTTCTACGGCGCGGCTGACCGTGCGCCGCAGCTCCCGTGCACCGTATGGCGGCACCTTCTCCCCCGCAAGCGCTTTGGCGGCGGCGGGGGTATGGCGCAGTGTGTAGCCCTGCCGTGCGGCGCGCTCCTCCAGCTCACACAGCAGACGGTCGGCAATGCCGGTAAGCTGTGCCGGGCCCAGCGGATCAAACAGGACAACCTCATCAAGGCGGCCCATCAGCTCGGGACGGAAAAACTCCTTTGCCTCTTGTATGGCCTGCTGGCCGCGGCGCTTGTTTTCGGCCGCAACAGCACCGAAGCCCAGCGGCGCTGTCTGCCCGGCGAGACACCGTGCCCCCAGATTGGAGGTAAGCAGGATGATGGTGTTGGAAAAGTCTGCCCTGCGCCCCTGTGCATCGGTCAGGCTGCCGTCCTCTAAAATCTGCAGAAGCAGATTCTGGATGTCCCCGTGCGCCTTCTCGATTTCGTCAAACAGCACAACGCTGTAGGGGCGGCGGCGCACGGCCTCGGTAAGCTGGCCGCCCTCGTCATGGCCCACATACCCCGGCGGCGCACCGATAAGCCGTGCCACGGTGTGGCGCTCCATATATTCGGACATATCAAACCGCAGCAGGGCCTTCTCGCTGCCGAACCAGCATTTTGCCAGTGTGCGGGCCAGCTGGGTTTTGCCTACGCCGGTAGGCCCCAGAAAGAGCATGGCCCCGATGGGTCGCCCGGTTTCCCGCAGGCCGGTACGGCTGCGGCGGATGGCAGACGCCACAGCGGCCACCGCCCGCGGCTGACCGATAACCTCCGCACTGAGACGTTCCTCCAGCTGCGCCAACCGTTCGCGCTCGGCCTCCCCCACACGTTCTGCGGGCACGCCGCTGGCCTTGCTGACAACGTGGGCGATATCGGCAGGGGTCAATGCCTTTTTCTCACTGCCTTTTTCGGCAATGCGGCAGGCCGCGGCGGCTTCATCCAGCAGGTCAATGGCCTTGTCGGGCAGATAGCGCCCCGGCAGATACCGCACACTGAGCTCCACAGCGGCATGGATGGCCTGCGGCGGAATCGAAACACCGTGGTAGCGCTCATAGCGCGGCATCAGGCCGTTCAGGATAGCCTCGGTATTCGCCGGGGTCGGCTCCTCCACCATCACCTTGCCGAAGCGGCGTTCCAGTGCAGAATCCTTCTGGATGGTCTTGCGGTACTCCTCCGGCGTGGTTGCGCCGATAAGCTGGATTTCCCCACGGGCCAGCATCGGCTTCAGGATGCTGGCGGCGTCAATGGCCCCCTCTGCCGCACCGGCCCCGGTAATGATATGAATTTCATCAATGAACAGAATCGTCGAACGGTCCCGGTAGAGCTCCTCCAACAGATTCTTGAAGCGCTCCTCAAAATCGCCGCGGTACTTGGTGCCCGCCACCATAGAGGCCATATCCAGCGCCAGCACCCGCTTGCCGCGCAGGGCGGGCGTTATCTGCCCGGAGGCTATCCGCTGCGCCAGCGCTTCGGCAAGGGCGGATTTGCCGACACCCGGCTCCCCCAGCAGGCAGGGGTTGTTCTTCTGGCGGCGGCACAGGATTTCCACCATGCGTTCCAGCTCCTCCTCCCGGCAGAGCACCGGGTCCAGCCGCCCCTCCTGCGCAAGGCGGGTGAGGTCACGGCCGTATTTTTCGCTGGGGCGGCCGCTGCGGCTGGTCGACATACGCGGCTGTGCGGGCAGCACCTGTTGGCCCGAAAGCTGGCGGCACTCCCGCGCTGCCTGCGGCAGCTCCACGCCAAGGGACGCCATCCAGCGGCTTGCCGTGCAGGCAGAATCCTCCAATATGGCGCAGAGCAGATGCTCATTTTCAGCCCTGGCCGCGCTGGCGGCGTGCGCGCCCAGTACCGCAAATTCCATTGCCTTACACAGCTCCGGGGCAATATCCTGCCGGTGCAGCCTTCGTGGACTGCCCACCGGGCGCTCGGCCCGGCAGTCTGCCAGCGAGGCGGCGGTCACCCGCTTGCGGCGCAGAAAATCCGCCGCAGTGCCCCGCGCTGTCTGTACCAGCGCCAGCAACAGGTGGCCGGTGTCGGCCTGACTGCAGCCCTGCTGCCCCGCCAACACGAGCGCTGTGTGTACGGTATGCGCCGCCGTATGGGAAAAACCTTTATATTGATAGAACCAGAACATCCGCATTTCCTCCTCTGTGAAGTGCCCAATGAAAGTATAGACGCCAGGCAGATAAATAATCATCGAAATCGGGCGGATTCTGCAATGACAAATCAGTAAAATGGTGGTATAATAAACCAGTTACACAATTTTCTCTTTCAGAGGTGGTTTCAATGCACAAATTGATGCGCTACATCAAGGGTTACGAAAAGCAAGCCCTTCTTGCACCGCTGTTCAAAATGCTGGAAGCCTGTTTTGAGCTGTTCGTGCCGCTGGTCATTGCCAGTATCATCGACACCGGAATCAAAAACGGTGATGCGACCTTCATCTGGACGCGATGCGGCCTGCTGGTGCTGCTGGCGGCAGTCGGTCTGGCCAGCAGCCTGACAGCACAGTGGTTCTCGGCCACGGCGGCGCTGGGCTTCGGCACGGCCTTGCGAAAGGATTTGTACCGCCATATCGATACGCTGAGCTACAGCGAGCTGGACGGTATCGGCACCCCGACGCTGGTTACGCGTATGACCAGTGACATCAATCAGGTGCAGAACGGCGTAAACCTGACGCTACGTCTGCTGCTGCGCAGCCCATTCATTGTGCTGGGTGCGCTCATCATGGCGTTCTCCATCAGCCCGAAGCTGACGCTGCTCTTTGTGCTGGTGACGGTTGTGATATCGCTCATCATCTGGGGCATTATGCGTCTGACCGTGCCCATCTACCATGAGGCCCAGAACGGCATGGACCGTGTGACCCTGCTGACCCGCGAAAACTACGTGGGTGCCCGCGTGGTGCGTGCCTTCGCCCGTCAGGCGGATGAGCTGGCGGCCTTTGTGGAGACGAATGACCACCTGAAAAAGATTCAGATTTCCGCCGGGCGTATCTCGGCCCTGATGAATCCCCTGACCTATCTGGTTGTCAATCTGGGCGTTATTGCCCTGCTGCTGCGCGGCGGCAGTGAGGTCAATAACGGTACGCTGACGCAGGGCGAGATTATCGCGCTCATCAATTATATGAGCCAGATTCTTGTCAACCTGCTTCGTCTGGCAGACCTTGTGGTCTCTGTCACACGCGCACTGGCCAGCGGTATGCGTGTCAATGAAATTCTGAACACCCATTCCACCATGACAGACCCCGGCACAGCAGAGCTCGCAGCAGACGCGGAAAATGCCGTTTGCTTTGACAACGTAACCTTCACCTACCGCGGCGCCGCCGCACCCAGCCTGACGGATATCAGCTTTACGGCCAGAACCGGCGAGACCATCGGCATTATCGGCGGCACAGGCAGCGGCAAGTCAACGCTGATTGATTTGATCTGCCGCTTTTATGATGCCGACAACGGCGGCGTTACGCTGTTTGACCATGATGTAAAGCAGTACAGCTTTGCACAGCTGCGTGGGCTGGTCGGCATTGTACCACAGCAGGCAGTGCTGTTCACTGGGACGATTCGCGATAATATGCAGTGGGCCGCCCCCGGCGCCACGGATGAGGAAATCTGGCAGGCTCTGGAAATTGCACAGGCGGCAGAGTTCGTCCGCGGGAAGCCGGGTATGCTGGACGCCCCGGTCGAAACCGCAGGGCGCAACTTCTCCGGCGGTCAGCGCCAGCGTCTGACGATTGCCCGCGCACTTGTGCCCAAGCCGCGGATACTGATTCTCGATGACAGCGCCTCGGCGCTGGATTTCGCAACAGATGCCGCCCTGCGCAAAGCCATCAAGGAAAAAACGCAGGGTATGACAGTGTTCATCGTCTCCCAGCGTGCAGCCAGTGTGCAGCGTGCAGACCACATTTTGGTGTTGGACGACGGCCGTCTGGTGGGTGATGCACCCCACGCCGAGCTGCTGCACAGCTGTGAGGTCTATAAGGAAATCTGCCTGAGTCAGCTGAGCAAGGAGGAGGTGGCAAAAACGCTATGAGCAAGCAAAACAAGAAAAGCAATCAGAATACCATCCGCCGCGTTTTGCAGCTGATACGCCCGTACACGCCACTAGTCATCCTGACGCTGATTCTGGCACTGATTACCGTGGTGACTACCCTGCTGGCTCCTGTGCTGACCGGCGATGCCGTGGATATGATTCTCGGCCCCGGTGCAGTGGACTTTGCAGGGCTTGGCAAGCTGGCACTGGAGATTGCTGGCACGATTCTCTGCACTGCCGTGGCCCAGTGGCTTATGAATGTGGTAAACAACCGCATTACCTTTCAGGTGGTGCGGGATATGCGCGTCAGGGCCTTTGAGCAGCTGGAGCTTCTGCCGCTGAAGTATATGGACGCGCACCGCCCCGGTGACGCCATCAGCCGTATTACCACCGATGTGGAGCAGTTCAGTGACGGCCTGCTGATGGGCTTTACCCAGCTGTTCACCGGCGTGCTGACGATTTTAGGCACACTTGGCGTTATGCTAGCCATTGATTGGCGCATTGCACTGGTGGTTGTTGCACTCACCCCGCTGTCCATCTTTGTGGCGCGTTTCATTGCGACACACACCTATTCGATGTTCAAGGTGCAGAGCGAGACCCGTGCCGAAATGACCAGCCTTGTGGAGGAACTGGTCGGCAACGAACACCTTGTCCGCGCCTTCGGCTATGAGCGCCGAGCCGAAGAGCGCTTTGACAAAATCAATCTTGATTTGCAGAAATGTGGCGTTCGTGCCATTTTCTTTTCTTCCCTGACAAACCCCTGCACCCGCTTTGTGAATGCATTGGTCTATGCCGCGGTGGGCGTGCTGGGCGCCTTTGTTGCGATTGCGGGCGGCATTACGGTTGGTCAGCTGTCGGTCTTTCTGAACTATGCCAACCAGTATACAAAGCCCTTCAATGATATTTCCGGCGTTATGACCGAGCTGCAGAACGCGCTGGCCTGCGCACAGCGGGTGTTTGACCTGATTGACGAGACCCCCATTACACCCGATGCCCCGGGGGCTATTGCCCTGCCCCATGGTGCCGGCAGCGTGGAGTTTGACCATGTGAAATTCCGCTACATGGACGATGTGCCACTGATTGAGGATATGAATCTGAAGGTTATGCCGGGCCAGCGGATTGCGTTGGTTGGCCCCACCGGCTGTGGTAAGACCACGCTGGTCAATCTGCTGATGCGGTTCTATGAAATCAACGGCGGCACACTGCGGGTGGACGGCCATCCCATTGACGAGGTGACCCGCGACAGCCTGCGCGCCAATCTGGGCATGGTGCTGCAGGAAACGTGGCTGAAGGCCGGTACGATTGCCGAAAATATCGCCTACGGTAAGCCGGACGCCACCCGCGAGGAAATCATCGAGGCCGCCAAAAAGGCCCGCGCCCACAGCTTTATCTGCCGTATGCCCAATGGCTATGATACGCAGGTGGCGGAGGACGGCGGCAACATCAGTCAGGGCCAGCGGCAGCTGCTCTGCATTGCGCGTGTGATGTTGCGCCGCCCGCCGATTCTGATTCTGGATGAGGCAACCTCCAGCATTGATACCCGCACCGAGGTTCTGGTGCAGGACGCCTTTGAGGAGCTGATGAAGGGCCGCACGAGCTTTATTGTGGCCCACCGTCTGTCCACCATCAAAAACGCTGACCAGATTCTGGTGATGAAGGCCGGCAACATCATTGAGCGCGGTACGCATGAGGAACTGCTGGCGCAGGGCGGCTTCTATAAGCAGCTGTACGAAAGCCAGTTTGCCAAGGCGTAAGCATATAGGGAAAGTACAAAACAAAAAGGAGAATGTAAGTATGAGCAACATTACGATTCCCGAAGGCTACCAAAGCCTGCTGGGGCTTTATGACACCCAGAAGGCCATCGGCCTAATCAAGACGATTTTTCAGGAAAAGCTCTGTATGGCACTGCACCTCAAGCGCGTCACCGCGCCCCTGTTTGTTATGCAGGGCAGCGGCCTGAACGATGATCTGAACGGTGTAGAGCGCCCGGTTGCCTTTGATGTGCCCAGCCTGAACGAGCAGGCCGAAATCGTCCACAGCCTTGCCAAATGGAAGCGCTACGCGCTGTACAAGTACGGCTTCCGCCCCGGTCAGGGCATTGTGACGGATATGAACGCCGTCCGCCGCGATGAGGAGCTGGACAATCTGCACAGCATTTATGTGGACCAGTGGGACTGGGAGCGTGTTATCACTGCCGACCAGCGCACGCTGGAATTTCTCAAGGAGACGGTGCGCGACATTGTGGATGCTGTTTGTGCAACCTCTGACGAGCTGCGCTGGAAGTTCCCGGAGCTGAAAAACGCAATCAGTCTGGGCCGTGAGGTGACCTTCATCACCACGCAGGAGCTGGAGGACGCCTACCCTGACCTGACCCCGAAACAGCGAGAAAATGCCTTTGCCAAGGAGCACGGTACCATCTGCATTATGCAGATAGGCGGCAAGCTCAAGAGTGGCAAACCCCACGATGGCCGCGCCCCCGACTACGATGATTGGGCCTTGAACTGCGATATTCTGTTCTGGCATAAGCCGCTGGGCTGTGCGCTGGAGCTTTCCAGCATGGGTATCCGCGTGGATGCCGATGCCCTGCGCCGCCAACTGGAGGCTGCCGGCTGCCCGCAGCGCAAGGAGCTGCCCTTCCACAAGATGCTGCTGGACGGCACACTTCCCTTGACAATGGGCGGCGGCATTGGCCAGAGCCGCCTGTGTATGCTGCTGTTGGGCAAGGTTCACGTCGGCGAGGTTCAGGTCAGCCTGTGGGATGAATCCACCGTGCAGGCCTGCAAGGCCGCAGGCGTAGAGCTGCTTTAATACTTGACAAATTACTGCCGATTGTGGTATTATATAAAAGTACCCGCTAGTATAGCACAATTGGCAGTGCAGCTGATTTGTAATCAGCAGGTTGTAGGTTCGAGTCCTATTACTAGCTCCAAACGATTGTGAAAAATAAAGATGCAATGTACAGTGCAATATAGAACAAACCTTATTGTGACGCTGTTCATGTATAAGGCTCTATGTTGCACACATTCCATAAGAGTTTTTCACGCAATCCAGAGCGCTCCTTGTATAAATATGCAAGGAGCGCTTTTGTTTATAATAGCCCCTATGGTTGAGCCATAGGGGCTATTCTTTACAGTCGAATCAGTTTATTCTCACGCAGCTTTTGGTTATCACCCAAGACGCATGCGTATTCATAGTTCAGCTTCCGACACTCTTCTTTCAATGAAAGGTTCTCTGCTTTCAATCGGTTGTTATCATTTCTTGATTTCGAGAGCAAACACTTCAGACGTTTTACTTCATTTTCTAACGCTGTAATAGTACCAGTAGAATCACATGACACAGAGTCAGGATTGAACTCAGGATATTGTAACAGATGTTGCTGTACATAAGGCTGATGGATTGTTCTTAGTGGGATACCGCTTGCGTCGCTTAATGCTTTCTTTGTGATTGACAGGTGTGATTCCTTTAGGTATTGATATGCCTCATCGATTTTCGATAATTTTTCCTGTCGCTTGCTCTCTTGGTATGTGCGAATACCTTCATTTTGTGTTTTCATGTTAACCTCAACTTCTATGTATGCTTTCACTATCAATAGTTTTAATACATACTTGGTATAGACGGATTAGTTCTTCATTATGCTGGACAATAGTATTGTCGCCATGCTTTTGGACGATTCGCTGATTACGTTTCAATAGCAAATCAATTGCAGCAGAAAAGTAGTCTCGATACGCAGGGTCAGGCAAGAACGACTCACAAGCAAGGCATTTTTCAAATTGTGGTTTACAGGTTTGATTGCAACAGATACCGTAACCGGGTATCATACGGGTCGTAGGTTCATCCAGAAGGCGGTCATATTTGAATGATGGAACTTGCAGACATTGTACTTCTTTCTGCTCTCCGAACAAGGGTATTTGTTTTGTGATTTTGGCAAGATGTTTGGCTTCATCTTTCTTCGATGGATAACCATACCCCAAAGTTTGGTCCATTGAAGAGTGATTGCATTCTACCATTGTTTCTGTTGCGGAAATCACGTTTCCTTGTAAGCGTTCACACACATTTATGTGGCGTAGGTCATGTGAGGTGATTTTTGCTGCATTTCCATCTGAATCAACAACATTATTATCAGCACAGAGTTTGACAAGATAGCTATTAAAGTCATTAGTGGTAATAATACGTTGCAATTTCGGATGTACAAATAAGTATCCTTGATATTGAGGTTTTAATTGTCCCTGCATTGACAATGCGTAGTCGTGTTGTTGTATTAGTAGCTTATAGTAAATGCTTTCACATACGCCATCTGCAAGAAAACTATATTGATGGAATACGGGCACATGATATGCTGTTTCTTTAGCTGTTGGAACGGAAATAGCAAATACATTTTCTTCTGGATATGAGATGCAATCTAGCGACATTGCAATAACCTCGGAAATCCGATGGGTTCGCAAACGAAGTGTAAAGTACATTACTCGATATCCTAGCGGAATATCATTACTTAGGTTGAAGAATAGGCTGTCCACTTGAGCAATGACTTGAACTTCTGGAGCCCGTTTCGGACTTGCTGAATTTTTAAAGCGTCTGCCAACAGGAACGATTGATAGTATGTTCAGCACTCCAAGTCGTTCGCCTGTTTCAGCAAGCGCCTGTAATGTTTGGAGATATCGATTGCGATGCCAGTTTTCAAGTTTTATTATACCGAGATAATTATAAAAGTTATAAAAGAGTTCTTGGTTAAGCTGTGCAATCGAAAGTCCTTTATTCTCAAAGTAATCGAACACAAAGCAGGAATCATGAATTCTGCTTGAACAGGTCGACAGTGTTGCGCCAGCAGAAAGCATACTAAGAATCGTAGCCTTCAAAATTTCAATTTCTAGCAATGGATATTGATTCAAATTTGGAAAATGTAGTGTCCCCTTTTTTCCGGAAGAAGCCAAGACAACATCCCAACTATTATTATCAAAAGTATCGCTTGTATATAGAGCAAGTAACTTTTTGCAGGATTGTTTTTCTTCGTATGGAATCTCATCTGGAATTTTAATGGGCTTGATTTCTTTCAAAGCCGCAGAACTCATGTAGTTGCACCTCCTTTTCGAACAATTCGTTCGGGACAGGTTCGACAGTCTTTTCCATTACAGACTTTACTGGAAGAACAAGTCCCAAACATTACCGTTCGATTTTGTTTTTTTGGTTCTATATTGTTTGAAGAAAACGCGGATTTCTCCAAGGTTTCCTTATAAAATGAATTGTACTTGCGTGCCTCATCCGTAGGATAACACTTGTTGTAAGACTGACTCGCAACCACCGGGGAGTTACCTAAAAAGGAAGATACCTCATCAGCATTCTTTCCGCTTGCAAAGAGTGCTCTGCCTACTTCGGCACGGATACTTCTAAGGGACTCTCTATCAATGACACCGTCTGCATCCCGAATATTTGCTTTTGAAAGAATGTTACAGATAAAGTATTGTAGACATTTACCGTTAAGAACTCTTGGCAGCAGATGTGTTCCTGCTCTTCTATGCAGGTCTTGATAAACAAGAAGATATGGCTTATCAAGTTGAGAACGCAGGTCCTTTGTTTGATTGATAAATTCCTTGATTTCCATTGCAAGCTCATTCGGAATCTGGCATTCATTATAAACGGGTAAGCCATTCGCAATGCGGTATTTGTAGGTCTTTTTCAAAAAATAGCGTATGACATAATGCCCTTGCGTGTAGACCAACGAATCCGTTGTTAACGTATCAAATGTTCCATCTCTCATCCCGGTTGCAAAAGCGATTTTGATTCCAACGGAATAAACCGGAGGTGCAGTAGAAATTTCTCGGATAATACATTCCTTAGCATCTTTTGAAATTGGCGTGGTGTGAATGGACTCCCCTATGGGGAGCTTTAGTTTATAAAAAGCAGATGCAGGGTTTGTTGGTTCCATGCCTGTGATATATGCATAAAATTTTCCGAGAAGGAGAATCCGCTTCTTTATTGTTGTGTAAGCAAATTCAGAGGACTGAATCAGATATGAAAGTAGAATTTTTACATCGGAGGAGGTCAAGGATACGATGGATTCAATATAAATATCTAAGTCATTGAACATAATCGAAAAAAGTTGCCGAAAAATTCCACTGACATGGGATGCTTTTTCTATATTTAAATTTTTATTTCCGAATTTAGCATAGCTTAAACAAAATTCTTTACACTCTTTTCGCAGTTGGAAGTCTCCGAGAAAGACGAGTTCTGTGGAATAAATAGCATTTGCATTTCGAAAATAAAGAGTATATGTGCCCTTGTCTGAAAGTAGCTCTTGTTCATTGCCTGCTATCAACTGCTCATCATAATAAGGAACTTGGTCTTCGAGATGCTCCAATAATGTATAGAAAAAGCGCCTTGCACTTCCTTGATATGGAACGGTTTTTATATAATTTTTAAGAAGCAAAAACGGATGCACTCGTTGACGTGTGCGAACCATTCTTTCAGCAATTTTTGTGAAAAAGCGTACAGCAAGTTCAGGATAGCAAATTCGAATGATGTCGAGCGCATTAAGATAACCGACTTCTTCGAATATAGAAATAATGGTAGTTTTGTCTTCCGATGCTAATGCCTCCTGTAAGTTTTCAATTACAGATAATACATTCGTGGCTTCGGCCAAATGAGTTTTACCACTAAGACAAATATCCAAGGGTTCATCATTTATTTTGTAAGAAATTACGTTCCATGTAGCTGAGAAATATTTTACGCAAAATTGGCTATTTGATGCGTACTTAGACCGCTTTAACTTTTGCGGGCCGTAGAACTGAAAATGGATATCCTTATAGATTTTTGATATTTCAGATACAATAGAAAGACGACGATATTTCTTCTCAGGGCAGGAGCCAAACACTTTCGTGAATGTTTCTGCAAACGGCGTATCGCACTGCTTCATTATTTCTGCACAATGGTACTGAAACAATTCTAGCGTACTTTCGTAATATATGGAATCAAGAAGTATAAGTAAATTAAAGGTGTTGGTTCTTGATTGAACATCGCTAAACGTATGTCGCCAGATGAAAATATCCTCAATGTCCTTAAGCACAGAATTCAAATTATCAGCATTTCCAAAATCAACTCGGCATAAACGCTTTCCAAGTTGGATAACTTTCCCGTCAATAGAAACCGTCCAATAGAATCCACTGGTATCAATGATTTTTATCGCTCTGCTCATACACGCTCCATATCTGCGTTAATAAGGCTTCCATTTTCCTCAACGACTGAATCAAAATTAGAATAGAGCTCTTTTATCAGCGGAGATATTTCGTGTATGCGATTGATAAGGTCGTAGTGCTTTAAGGAATCGAGCGATTTCCAGTCCATTAAGTTGCAAAAATCAACATCACTGAATGTTGGAACTCCGTTTCGTCTGCAATCAAGTTGATACGTCCGAAGTGCTGCTGCAAAGGTACTCCGACCTGCATGGGTATGAAGCGCTTCAATGTTCCAACCATATTTTTTATTTACCGCTATTCTTGCAGATTCGAGCGCCATACGATATGCTTGGTATGTTACAGATTTTCCATTTCTTCCAATGAAAAAAGCATTACTGTCCGTTGCAATATTTCTACGAACTTCAATTAGATACTGTCTCATATCTTCAATCAGCGGTGCAGGAATATAAGATGTGTGGATTTTTCCTGTTTTGCTTTTTGTGGGTGTTACTGTGCCGTTGTAAAGGTCAACAGAGTCCAGCGTAAGCGATAATGCTCCGCCAACACGATGCCCTACGTAGACAGTGTCGAGAAATATGCAACGGTAGACTAATGGAAGTGCGTCTGCGATAGCATTGATTTGCTCTGCGCTATACCATTTTACATAGGCGGATTTTGGTACATCATTTTGATTGGGGCTGAACATATAGGTGAGATAATGAACCATCGTAAGATGTTCGTTTCTTCCTAAAATGTGAGCCTTTTTGTGTGTTTTCGTTGGTGCAAGTATCATCATCTGTGAACGAGTATAAAGGCTTTCATCCATTTTGTACCCTCTAAGGGTAAGATTATCATACAGTTTTGACAAAGCTTCAATATAGTCTTGAATCACCGCGTAGCTGCAAGGTTTTCCTTTTCCTGCATACGGAAGTCCATCAATATAAATTTCCTGCAAGAAATCCTGAATGTCTGACATTTTGACATCCACCGCTTCAAGACCATGTTCGTCAAGATAATTTAAATAGATGCACAAATAGTAAATCGGAGTAGATATAGGTTTTCCTTTGTCCATTTGTGCTAAAACAAGATGACGATTTATTTCTGCATCAGCAAAATGCTCGTCAATAATAAGGTTCATTTCTTTCCGTTCATCATTTGCCCCACAGGGGTATAAAAATTTCTTTACTTTGAATCGCATTTATTGTCATGCTCCTTTTCTTTGCGCCCGCCACGGTTCCGAAGAATGTAATCCCGTACGCTCTTTTTGGGTATCCAATAGCGATTTCCAACCTTGTAGTATGATAGGTCCTTATACTGAAGGCAGAGCTTGAAAACCATTTGATTTGAGCAACGCAGGATTTTGGCAACCTCGTTAACCGAAAGCTCGGCGGGTTGTGTTTTATAGGTGTTAAGAAAATCGGTCATTTTATTTTTCCCCTTTCATAGATGGCATTTGGATAATGAATCTGGTTGATTCTGTTTACATTGTAGCGTGTAATTGTTCCTACAAAAAGTGATAACATAGGGATAACATTTACTTTTTTTGAAAATTTTCCGCTCAATTTGCCTTTTGAACCTATTGCAGATGTGTCTGACAGCAAATATACTGTTATTATGAGGCTGTAAAAAATGCTGAGAGGACGTAATTATGGGACTTTACTATTCAACGGACATGGTCCTGCGATGGTACAAGGCGGACGATTCGCAATTAAAGCAGGACCGAGGCAGAACGCAATATACTGCCATCAGCAACGATGCACTGGTGGATTTACGCGAACATGGAATCACGGAAGATAACGTGCGCCAATGGCTGGAGGAAAATCACGTTCCTCCTGATGGCTATACATCTCCCTATGACGGAACGATTTCAGATGACGCATTGGCAGAAATGACGAAATCAACGGCAGATGCACGAGCAGTCACGCGGGCCTATTCGCTATTGAGGGATGAGGGGGATGATGAGCAGGAAAAACTTTATCCGCTTGTATTATCCAACGCGATACCTGCGCTGCATGAGTTCCGGGAACTATTTGTTCCAGAAGAAACCAAAGAGCAGCACGTGTGGCGTTTGCGGAACCTCTGTCCGGATATGCCACTTGGTATTGCCGAATATTACGGATATAAGGATGAAGCCATCTCTATGCTCTGTGGGCATTTCTCCCGGCAAAGCAATTATCTGGCTGCGGGTTATGTATTGTCTTGCATTTGGGCCGATGTAGAAGCCAATGTACCTGATGAAGTTGTAAAGACGGCGGAGTTTTCGAGCCGTGCATACAAATCTGAGAAAAGAAAGCAACAAGGCGATAACATATCGGTACATATCCCGTGGTACGATAATTTCTTAGGACAACATTACGCAGCCAATGCGTTGGTAAAATTCGCAAAAGATATTCTTAATGGTCTAAAGTATTACCGACGTAAAGGGGTTGATGGAAACCACAAAATCTATACATATCCCGGCGCTTGGAGAGAGGTGATTTCCACCTATGAATCTGCCAATGCCGGACCTCGCTGGGAAACAGCGGATGAAATGCTTTTAAATATCACTTCATACCCAAGCAAATATATGAAACTCGCCTTAGATGATTATATAAATCTGCACATGAAGGACATCACCTATAATTACGACAGCAGAGGCAAAAAGAAACGCCTGATGTCACCGACTCTTGATGCGATGCTCTATGCAGCCATTGTCAACGAACAGACCAATAATGTCCGTTACCGTAAATGTTTGCTTTGCAACCGATATTTCCAACTTAGCAATCATGTCACAAGAATGTACTGCGATGTGCATCGTGGTCCAAATGCCAAATATTATCGAAAACGAATTGAAGAAGTTAAGAAACAACAGGCCGAGGAAATCGTAAAGATGTTAATGAATCAGCTAGGAAATAAAGGTGCGCCATAAACTAAAATTGGGTGTCAGAACATGAAGATTTGCACGATTATTGGCGGCATTGACGGCGTAGGAAAATCCAGCCTGCTCGGAGTTCTCAGAGCCGTGCGAACGGATTTGGGATTGGTTGTCGACGAAAAGGAAAAAGCAGCCTCAGAGCGCATTGAGACTGCTTTGAAAGATGGAATCAGCTTTAGTTATGAGGCTACATTGCACGGAGAGTTTTCCAAGGAACTGTGCCGTAGAGCCAAGGATGCTGGATACACGGTTCGTCTATATTATGTTGGCTTGGACCCTGTTGATGAAAATCTCCTTCGCATCAAGAATCGCGCAAAGAACAGTGGGGCAAATGCTGTTTGCCAAGAGGTACAGAACCAGTATGCTCACCGAATGGATGATTTAACTGTGGTTCTTCCTTACTGTGATTGCGCCGATTTCTACGACAACTATAATGGATTTGCTCTTATTGCGAGAAAGGTTGATGGGCATATAGAGTCTGTTGGTGATTATCACCCACAATGGACAACAAAACTATTAGCCACTGTAAAGTAAACATTTAGGATGGCCGCTCTCCTTGCGAGGGCGGCTATTTTTATATTCAAAAGGAGTTTCTTTTACAAAAAAATTCAAAAATCGGTGTTTTTAATCTGTTTTTGTGCAACAACGACATTTTGAGATGAAATCTTTGGTAATTATTCCAATGCCCAAAACGCCAGAAGTCCGATTTATAGGTATCGCAAAATGGTAGAATGGAGTTAAGAGAACAAAAAATCATTTTTTTAGTAAAAAAACTCCTTTTATGAAGGGGATGAAGGGGCAAAATAATTCCACAAAGGATAGCGAAATTTCTGCCAATATGGTATAATTTGCACAAAAGAATAAAGCGGCGCGGAAAGGCGCCTTTCCCATTGCATGACCTAGGTCATGCAATGATAAGTTTCGTTTGCCTTTCTCTGCGTCCGGGACGCGGGGGTGGCACATCTGGGCAAACTGATTGACCTGTATTCTTATCCGGTCAGAACGGCAATGCGGTTTCTGCTGGCAGATAAGACGACAGGTGAAAATATAATCTGGGCAACAAACACTTATGAACGATATGGCGATGGTTATCGGCAGGATAATCAAATCACGCCGGAGCTGATTTCCGGGGTATATGCCAATCTTATCCAGCCACGCATTTTGAAAGCGGAAGAAGAACAGGCGGCAAGAACGAAATCCAAAGCCGAGGTCTTTACGCCCTCTTGGGTCGTCTGCTACATGAACAATAAATGCGATGACGATTGGTTTGGACGCGAAAATGTATTTAATACTCTGAACGGTGAACACTGGGAGCCAACGAAAGAACCTGTTTACTTTGAGAAAGAACGGGATTGGCAGCGGTATGTTGATTCTCGGCGGCTGGAAATCACCTGCGGCGAGGCCCCTTATCTGGTGTCCCGCTATGATGCCGCTACTGGCGAAGAACTGCCGATTGAAAGCAGAATCGGAATTCTCGACAGAAAGTTGCGGGTCGTGAACGAGAACACCGACAATGAGGCTGACTGGCTGAAATGGACGCGGCGGGCGTTTGAAAGCACCTACGGCTACGAATATCAGGGTGACAACCTGCTGGTGGCCCGTATCAACCTGCTGATGACCTTTGTGGACTATATGCAGGAGCGATGGCGGCGGGAGCCGAATGCCAAGGAACTGAACCAGATTGCCAATGTAATCTGCTGGAATATATGGCAGATGGACGGCCTAAAAGGGACGATTCCGGGCAAAGAGCTGTACATATCAGACGACTACGAGCAGCTATCCCTGTTTGCAAGTGACTTTGAACAGGAAACGCTGTTCGATGAGGCGGCTAAGCAGAATAAAAAGTACGAATGTAAAATCCGTGATTGGCGTGCAATGCGGGCAATCACTTACAATAAAATGAAAGGAGAGAAATAAGCAATATGAAGTTTGATTATTCTATAGGCAATCCGGCCTACCAAGAACCTGTAAAAAATAATGGGCGCTCCAACCCAGTATATAACCTTTTCATGGATGAAGCCTATAAAATTGCTAATACTGTCGAGCTTATTACTCCAGCGAGATTCCTTTTCGATGCTGGACAAACACCAAAAGAGTGGAATGAAAAAATGCTCAACGATGAACACTTTAAAGTTCTGCTGTATGAAAAAGATGCCTCGACAATTTTTCCATCTACTGAAATAAAGGGCGGTGTAGCAATTACGCTGCGGGATAAAAATAAAATCTTCGAAAAAATTGGTGTCTTTTCTCCTTATGATGAATTAAATCATATCTATGGCAAGGTAAAGCACATGGCAAATTTTGGCTTTATGGATAGCATTGTTTCACCAAGAGGTATGTATCGCTTGACAGATGCCTTTTTTAATGCCTTTCCAGACGCGGCATCTAAGGTTGGCAAAGGTACAGGAAATATGATTGTTTCAAATATCTTTGACAAATTGCCGGAAGCTTTTACAGAGAATCCACCACAAGACGGTTCTCCATATTACACAGTTTTGGGGAGGACAAAAGGTAGTCGAGTATATAAGTATGTAAAGACCGAATATGTCATAAATAATGACTATCTTGATAAATACAAAGTATTCTTTCCTGAAGCAAATGGCAACGGACAATTTGGAGAAACATTGACATTGCCAGAAATTGGAAAGCCAAATGAAGGGTCAACGGATACCTTTATGAGTGTAGGAAAATTTTTGACAGAAGACGAGGCGGTTTCCGAAGCTAAATATATAAAAACAAAGCTATTTAGAGCACTTCTTGGCATAAAAAAAGCTACACAGCATACACCAAAATCTGTATGGAGTACAATACCCATCCAAAATTTCACCCCCAACTCTGACATTAACTGGTCAGCCTCCATCCGTGACGTCGACAAGCAGCTCTACAAGAAATACGGTCTTTCCCAGCAGGAAATCGACTTCATCGAATCTCATGTAAAGGAGATGGCATAATATGAGCACCAAAATCGTCATCAAAACAACGGACCGCGTTGTTCCGATGATTTATGCCTATACCACTCCTGAGATTGCCCGCCACAACGGTTGGACGAAAATCGGCTACACCGAGCAGGACGTAGACAAGCGTCTGAGTCAGCAAACCCATACTGCCGATGTGGAATACAAGGAAGAATGGCGCGGCAATGCTACATTCGAGGACGGCTCCGGTGATACATTTACCGATAAGGATTTCCACCGTTACCTGCGCAAGCTGAACATTGAGAACGACCCCAAGAACGAATGGTTCCATGTGACGGGACCTGTTTCCCGCAACCACTTCTATGATTTCCGTGCGAATCGCGGTATTTTGCAATCGCTGACCGCCGCAACCCCGTATAATCTGCGCGAGGAGCAGGAAGAAGCCGTAGAGAAAACGCTGGATTATAGCCGTCTACATACACAGGGCGAATATCTCTGGAACGCTAAGCCGCGCTTTGGCAAAACGCTGACAGCCTATGAACTGTGTAAGCAGATGAACGCGGACACGGTCCTTATCGTGACGAACCGCCCCGCGATTGCAAACTCGTGGTATTCCGACTACGAGAAGTTTCTCGGTCCCGATTCCGGGTATCTGTTTGTGAGCGATACCAGCTCCCTGCAGGGGAAGCCTTTTGTTGTGAGCCGCAATCAGTATCTGGATATGCTGAACAACGGCGACTACAAGTGCATCGAGTTCGTCAGCTTGCAGGACCTCAAAGGCTCCATTTACTTTGGCGGTGAATTTGAAAAGCTGAAAGAGGTCAACGACATTCACTGGGATGTTCTGATTATTGACGAAGCCCACGAGGGCGTAGACACCTACAAGACGGATGTGGCGTTCGACCATATTGACCGCAACTTTACGCTGCATCTGTCCGGCACGCCGTTTAAGGCCATTGCCAGCGAAAAATTCAAAGAGGACGCCATCTATAACTGGACCTATGCAGACGAGCAGAAGAAAAAACGCGATTGGCAGGGCGACCAGAGCGAGCAGAATCCCTACGCGAATCTGCCGCAGCTTAATATGTTCACCTATCAGATGTCCGAGGTCGTTCGGGATGAACTAAAGCAGGGCATTGAAATCAACGGCGAGACAGAAGAATGGGCGTTTGACCTGAATGAGTTTTTTGCAGTTAATCAGGCCGGAAACTTTGTGCATGACAGCGCGGTGGACAAGTTCCTTGATGCACTGACAACGCAGACCAAGTTCCCATTTTCTACCCCGGAACTGCGCGATGAATTAAAGCATACGCTTTGGCTGCTGAACCGTGTGGACAGCGCCAAGGCTCTGGCCCGCAAGCTGAACAACCATCCTGTTTTCAAGGATTACAAGGTCGTCGCGGCAGTGGGTGACGGCAGGCTGAATGATGATGATTCTGCCAAGAAAGCGTTTGACAGCGTGACCGAGGCTATTGCCCAGAACGACAAGACGATTACGTTGTCTGTCGGTCAGCTTACCACAGGCGTTACGATTCCGGAATGGACTGCGGTGCTGATGCTGAGCAGTATCAAGAGCGCATCCCTGTATATGCAGGCGGCGTTCCGTGCGCAGAATCCGTGCTTGTTCCGCGACAAAGGCAAGTTCTACCGCAAGGAGAATGCATATATCTTCGACTTCGACCCTGCGCGAACCCTTATGATTTTTGAGGAGTTCGCAAATGACCTGTATACCAGCACATCCGACGGGCGCGGAGATACCGAAACCCGCAAAAAGCACATCAAGGAACTGCTGAACTTCTTCCCGGTCATCGGTGAGGATGAAGACGGCGAGATGGTGGAGCTGGATGCCGAAAAGGTGCTTTCTATTCCGCGAAAGATTCGCTCCACAGAAGTTGTGAATCGCGGATTTATGTCCAATTATCTGTTCCAAAACATTTCCAACATCTTCGGTGCTCCGCAGGCGGTTGTGGACATTATTACAAAGTTCACCCCCGTGGATGAACCGAAAAAGCAGGAAGTTAAGAAAGAAGACTTGGACCGCGTCCATGTGGATGAAAACGGCGATGTCAAAGTAGATGAGGGCTATGTTATCGGTCTGGCTGATGACATTTTTGGCGATAAAATCTATGATACTGTCGGTGAACAGGTTACGCAGGCTATTGATAAAGTCGCCGTTGACAACCAGCCCAAGGATAAGGCGCTGGAAGCGTTGCAGGAGGCTTTCAAGGCGCAGGCAGTTAAACCTATCGTTGCCGCTGCTACCTCCAATTATGGCACGGAAATCAAGGCTTCGGATGCCAAGCGCGTAGAAAAGAAGCTGGGCGAGGATGCGGACCGTCTGGTGGCGCGGACTTACGGTGACTACCGTATCGAAACCAACCAAATCGAAAAAGAGCGCCATGAACAGTTGGCCGCTGCTGCGCCCCACGAGCAGGAAAAAATCAATCAGGAGTTCGACCAGAAAAAGGCAGAGGCTACTGAAAAGCTGAAAGCTGCTTTGAATGATACAGTCAGCAGTTTTGTGGAGGATGCCGCCAAAGAGACTGTCCGCAGCTATGAGACGCAAATTGAGGAGCGCAAAAAGAACGATGTGGAGGATACCATCCGCGACCATCTGCGCGGGTTTGCCCGCACGATTCCATCGTTCCTGATGGCCTACGGTACAGGGGATACCACCCTTGCTAACTTCGACCAAATCGTTCCCGATGAAGTTTTCCAAGAGGTCACCAGCATCACGCTGGAGCAGTTCCGGTTCCTGCGCGATGGCGGCGATTACAAGGATACCGCTACAGGAGAGACAAAGCATTTTGATGGAAAGCTGTTCGATGAAGTCGTGTTTGATGATTCCATCAAAGAGTTCCTGCGGTTAAAGCGTGAATTGGCAAACTATTTTGACCCGGCAAACGAAAAGGACATCTTCGACTACATCCCGCCGCAGCGCACGAACCAAATCTTTACCCCGAAAGCAACCGTGGCAAAGATGGTATCGCTTTTGGAAGAAGAAAATCCCGGCTGCTTTGACGACCCGAACAAGACCTTTATTGACCTATACATGAAATCGGGTCTGTACATTACCGAAATCGTGAAGCGCCTGTACCAAAGCGAGGGTATGAAAGCCGCGTTCCCTGACCCCAAGGAGCGGCTGGAACATATCTTTGAAAAGCAGGTCTATGGTCTGGCCCCGTCCGAAATTATCTATCGCATTGCGACAAATTATATTCTTGGATTCTCTGAGGAGCATAGCGGAAAGCAGTATAACTTCCGTAGGTGCGATGCGCTGCCCTATGCAAAGGATGGCACGCTGAGCGAGAAGCTGGACGAATTGTTTGGGTAATATACGGTTGACAGTCTTTTTTGCCCTTAGTATAATACTGGTAAAGGCAGACAACACATACAGAGGCTCTATCGTGCTGATAGGGCCTCTTTTAATAGAATGCTAAAAGTATGCAATGCTCTGAAATAAGGTGTCGCAAGAGGTGAGAATATGCTGATTGAATTTAGTGTAAAGAACTATAGGTCTTTTCGTGATGAAGCCATTCTTTCTCTGGAAGCAACCAAGTCAAGCACACTAAAGAGCGTCCTTATTCCATTTGGCGGAACGCCTATTTTGCCAAGCACTGCCATTTATGGAAAAAACGGTGGAGGAAAAAGTAACGTAATTCGAGCTTTTTGGCTTGCTGTTCAGTTCATTAGAAATGCGCAGAGAACACAGCACGAAAAAGCTTCGATACCTGTGACTCCCTTTGCACTAAATGATTATTCTGCATCTGAGCCGACTAAATTTTCCTTCCTATATACGCTGGATGGAATCAGATACTGGTATTCGTTTTCAGCTACAAGGGAAAAAGTGTATACCGAATTATTGTATCATGCGCCAAAAGGACGAAAAACGCTGGTTTTTGCCAGAGAGGGACAAGAATTTTCGTTCACAGAAGGGAAAGCCCGCAGAAAACTGATTAGTCAAGTCGTAGCAGAAAATCAGTTATTCTTCTCGGTTGCTTGTACAATGAATGATGTGGATTGCGCTAAGGCTATGATGTGGTTCCGGGAAATGATTTATTTCTCAAGAGATTACTCGGATATTCCACGGCAGTTACTTGAATACCCCAATGATGCCAATATTTTGAGAGCCATTTCTAATTATGCGAAGGCTGCGGATGTTGGTATCGAAGATATGCGATTCGAAATCAACGGTAAACAAATTGATGAAGAAGCTGCTTCCTCGGAAGAAATCAGAGCTGAGCTGGTGCAATTTATGCGATTGCTTTCAGAGACTTCCAATGATTCGGAAACGAATCTAAAGGCAATATCAATACACCAAGGCAAAGATAAAATCGGAAAACCCAGTGTTTATACGATGGAACTTGCCGATGAATCGGACGGCACCAGAAAACTGATGGCGCTTGCTCCCGCGATTGAATCTGTATTGACCAAAGGTGGGCTTTTGCTGGTAGATGGTATAGAAAAAGAACTGCATCCGGCCTTAGTCGAATTTGTCATTGCTAAGTTCCAGAGCAAAAAGACTAACCCCAATGGCGCACAGATTGTTTTTACAACGCACAACACCGAATTGCTGGACATGGAATTGCTCCGAAAAGAACAACTCTATTTCGTGGACAAGAATAGCGAGGGCGTGTCGGAACTATATGGTATCCGTGATTTCTCGGCTCAAACAACAGAAAATATCCGCAAAGGATACCTTCTTGGAAAATATGGGGCGACCCCCAATATCGAAATTGAAGAGTTGTGGTAAAATGCTAGGACTGTGGCAGTCGTAGTTGTGCGATATACAGGGGCGATTATTTGAAAATGCGGGCAAGGTCGGATACAACAGCGCACAATTCATAGTTGACGCTATGTTTTCTTTTGTTGGATTGGAACTATTGGAGATACGGTATGGTTGCTGATGAAGGCAAACAGCAGCAGATTTGCGCAGAACACACCAATTCAAAGTGTGTGGAACCTGATTCTGTGGTAATCGCTGATAAGTCAGCACGCATTGACTTGACAGATTCTCTTACTGGGGTCATAAAAAATTCCTGCGACATTGATGCTGAAAAGGAAAAGTCGCTGGAAGAAAAGTATGGCTTCGGTAATTGAGGAATGGTAATCTTCAGCACTTGTGAGTGATTCTACATAGTCAAGTAACGCTAATCGATATCCAGTTACAACGAAATCTTTAGATTGCAGCCGCCCTCTATGCGAGGACGGTTGCCTTGTTAGCTGATGTTGGTATAATAAAGACGGCTGCTTTTGTTTGTATAAACATTCAACGCTCTCTTTAACGGAAAGAGCGCAATATAGAAACAGCAAAAAAGTGCGTATGTAAGGAATGTTTTGAATAGAATTTCCTTATTGCACCTTACTCTATATACTCCCACGCGATTGTGAAGAAAAACTCTTCACCCATAGAATTACCCCATAGAGAATTACGTAAGTATGTTATCTTGCGTAAAAATCTATGGGGTGATTTTTTTGTGGTATGTTCTACACGCAAACATTCCCGGTAAGCAGAAAACTTACCGGGAACGTGGGGTATCATGTATTGGACAATGCAGTCTGCAGGGCGCAGTAGTCTTGCAATGTCAGCTGTTCGGGGCGGCTGCGCTCGTCAAGACCGGCGGTTTGCAGGGCGGCAAGAACCTGCGCCTTGGGCAGGTGCAGACCGTTGGCAATCGCGTTGGCGGCGGTCTTGCGGCGCTGGGAGAAGGCGGCACGGATGAGGGCAAAGAACGTGGCCTCATCACCGTTCGGAACCTCCACAGACGGCTTCTCGCGGACATCCAGACGGATAACAGCGCTGGTCACCTTGGGGGCCGGATAGAAGCTGCCGGGCTGCACGCTGAACAGGAGTTTTGGCTCGGCGTAATACGAAACCGCATAGCTGATGGCACCGGCGTCACGCGTGCCGGGGGCGGCGCAAAGGCGCTGTGCGGCCTCCTTTTGCACCATAACGGTAATGTTGCGGATGGGCAGCTTTTCCTCCAGCAGACGCATCAGGATCGGACTGGTAATGTAGTACGGAAGGTTGGCGCAGACCGCCACGGGCTTATCGCCAAATTCCTGCGCCAGCAGAGCCTTCAAATCGACCTTCAGCACGTCATTCAAAACGAGCTTGAAGTTATCGTAGTCGGCCATCGTCTCCTCCAGCAGCGGGGGCAGACGCTTGTCAACCTCAATGGAAACAACCTTATCCGCACGCTTGCAAAGCTGCTCGGTCAGTACGCCGATGCCGGGACCGACCTCCAGCGCGCCCCAGCCGGGGCCTATGCCGGCGGCATCCGCAATGCGGGGGCAGATGCCGGGGTTGATGATAAAATTCTGGCCGAAGCCCTTGGACAGCTCAAAATCGTACCGTGCACACAGGTCACGGATGGTAGACAAATCGGTCAATGTGGGCACGGTGGACTTCCTTTCCGGGTGTCAGTTCTGGCCCGTCAGTGACATGGCTGCATTGACAGCCTTGCTGATCTGGGGGTCGGTGTTGATGGTGTAATCGTAGTAGGCGTTCTGCTCATCGACAGAGAGCGTAGCGTCAATATCCGGCGTCAGGCCGGTTCCGTCCCAGGTCTGGTCCTCGTTGTCCAGCAGCAGACCGGTTGTAATATACGCGGCAGAGCCGTCAGAGAAGCTCTGTGCATCGCTCAGCACAACACCCTTACCGGCGGTTTTGGTGCCGACAATCGTGGCACCGCCCATCTTGCGCAGTGCGTTGGCAAACAACTCGGCGCTGCCTGCGGTGGAGCCATTGACAAGGCAGACCATCGGGACGTTGATTTCGTTCTCGTCAGACATACGCAACACGGTTATGTTGCCGTCCTTGTCCTGCTCCTTGGCAATCTCGCCGGAAGGCACGCAGTAGTCAGCGGCAACCAGGCCCGCGTTCAGATTCTCGCCGGTGTTGTCGCGCAGGTCAAAGACAAGGCAGGCAGCGCCCTGCTGCAGCAGGTTATCAACTGCGGTCTTGAACTCGCTGGCCGTACCGGTTGAGAAGGCGTCAATGCGGATATAGCCGCAGGTCTCGGCCGTCAGCTGTGCGGTGGAGATGGAAGGCGTGCGATAGTTGGAGTGCACCAGACTGAGCTGCTGCTCCTGACGGTCGGGCGTCAGGTAGGTGATGTTCGTGGTGGTGCCCTCCTCGCCCAGCAGCTTGGAGGTAAGCCGGGCGCTGGAGGTGATATTCCGGGTGGGCTCATCGTCAATGGCGGTGATGAAACAACCGACCTGAATCCCCGCCTCGCTGGCCGGGGAGTTGTCATACACGCGGATAACCCGGGCGTAGCCGGAGGAAGAATCGTTGACAACCGCCACACCGATGCCGGTCAGGGTGCCCTTTTCGACAGCCTGCTTTTCGCTGTACTCCTTAGCGGTATAGTAGACGGCGTATTTATCGCCGATGCCGTTCATATAGCCAGCGGCCAGACGGTCATTCAGTGTGTCCTCGTCGATGGAAAAGTACTCTCCCGAACGGACAAAGCGGTCGATTTCGGACAGCTTATTATACTGACGTTCCTTGTTTTTGACGCTGGACACGGTGGTGTTGAACATCTGCATAGAAACAACCATAGTCAGCGAAAAGGTTACGGCCATAGCAATAATGGCGATGGTAGCGGCCACGCCAAGACTGATTTTTTTGCTCATGAATCTGATGGCTCCTTACTGTTTTGCGTTTATACCCCGTAGGTAAGCGAGAAAAATACCGTAGAGAAAAGGCTCAGCACCATCAGAACGGCAACCACCAGGCAGAAAATGCGCACGGCGGTTTTATGCTTCTGCGGTTTCATACAAAGCTCCCCTTTCCGATTATGAGAGGTAGTTCATAACATTGACCAGAACGTTGTTGACCTTCATCTCCAGGTGCAGATGGTTGCCGGTGGAGTTGCCGGTGGAGCCGACATAGCCGAGGGTCTGGCCCTTGGAAACGCTATCTCCCACACTGACAATGGGGGCACTGTTCATATGCGCGTACAGTGTGGAATAGCTGTTGCCCTTATCATCCTTGCCGTGGTAGACCTGCACATAGTAGCCCCAGCTGTAGTGGTAAGCGGCGGCGGTGACAACGCCGCCGGTGACGGCGTAAATCGAGGTGCCGCCCGGTGCGGCGTAGTCGGTGCCGCGGTGGCCGTTGCCGCCAAAGTAGCAGGAAACATACTTGTAGGTGGCCAGCGGGCGGCCGAAGTCCAGCGAGCACTGGATGGACGCATTGCCGTAGGCCTGGTTGGCAGCGTTCAGCGCGGCGTCCAGCTCTTTGGCGGCTTCATCGACTCGCTTGTTGGCCTCGATCTGGGCTTCCTTCAGAGCCTGCTCCTCGGCCTCAGCCTCGGAAATGCTGGCATTGGTCTGGGAAATGTTCTGGGCAAGCTCGCTGGTTTTACTGTCCAGCGCGGCCTTCTGGGATTCATAGTCGGCCTTGGTGGCTTCCAAATCGGCCTTGGCCTGCTCAAGCTCTGCCTTCTGCTGTTCCAGCTGGGTGTGCTCGTCCTCCAGCTGCTGGCAAATCTGCTCATCCTTGCTGACAATCTGCTCCAGCGTGGTGGCAAAGGTCAGCAGTTGATACAGGTTGGTTGCGCTGGAAAGCAACGCAATCGAACCGCCGTCATTCAGCCGCTGCATGGCCTTCATACGGCCCTTGAAGTCCTCCCAGCGCTGGTCATATTCGGCCTGTTTCTGGTCAACCTCCTGCTGCTTCTGGGCGATTTCATCCTGCTTGTTCACAATGTCATTGTCCAGCTTGCCAATCTGCTCCGTCAGGTTCGCAATCTGACCAAGCAGCAGGGATTTCTGCTGCTCAAGCTGCTGCTTGAGGGCCTGCGCGTCCGCCTTGGTGCTCTGGGTTTCCTTCAGCTGCTGGTTGACCTTTTCCAATTCGGCCTGCTGCTCCTGCAGCTTCTGGCGCAAATCGCTGACACTGGAGGAGGCTGCCAGCGGTGTCATAACGGTGGACAGCGTCATGGTCATGGCAACCGCAACGCTGAGCAGGAGAGAAATAAACTTCTTCCCTTTTGATAGATGTTTCATGGTTGTTTAACTTTCCTCGTAGTCCCCTGTTATACGTTCAGATGCTTGCGGATGCTGGTGGCTGTGCCAAGGCCGCAGAGCACAAAGCCCAGCAGTACAAAGCCGCCGACGATGTAGTACCAGACGTTTTCCAGCGGCACAAGAGAGCCGCCGAACATCTGGGAAAGGTTGGACGGATTCTCGGCATACCAGCGGCAGAGCGCATAATAGGCACCGCAGACAATGCCTGAGGCAATGCCGGCCGAAATCAGGCCGGAGGTGACACCCTCGACAAAGAAGGGAAAGCGGATGAAGCCGTTGGTGGCACCGACCAGCTTCATAATGCCGATTTCCTTGCGGCGGTTAAAGACGGTGATTTTGATGGTGTTGTTGATGACCACGATGGACACGATGGCCAGCACCGCAACAATGCCGTAGCAGGCGTAGTTGATGACCCGCTGCAGAGAGGTGAAGGTATCGGCCATGGCAAGCGGCGCATTGACACTGGCCACGCCGTCAATCTGCAGAAGCTGCGCGGAGACAGCCCCGATGTTGTCCGGGCCGTCCACCGAGACGCGGTAGTTCGGCGTAAAGGGGTTATCATTCTCAAAGACCTGCTGCAGGTTCGTGTACTCTGCCAGCATATCGCCGTAGGTTGCCAGAACGTCCTCGGGCGACATATAGGTCACGCCCACCACGTGGGGGGTGTTGCGGATGGCGGTATCGGCGGCGGCAATCTGCTCCTCGCTGGCATCGTCATTCATATAGACAACCGTCTCGTTCTGGTCGCCGATGTAGGCAACCATTGCATCAATGTTGACGCCCAGCAGATACGCTGCGCCAATTAACAGCATACAGACGGTCAGAACGCCCATAGAGGCAAAGGTCATCAGCCGGTTGGCCCGCAGATTGTGCAGGCCCTGACCGACCAGATAAGTAAAGCTGGAAAAACGCATGGTGTCCCCTCTTTGTCAGTAATCAATCCTCGTCATCGTACGCGTCATCATCGTATTCGTCGGCCTCGCGCTCGGCCATAGCGGCGGCGTAGCGGCGTGCAACCTCCGGGTGGGCTGTATCCGAGGCAACCATACCGTTGGCCAGCGTGATGACGCGGTTGCCGTATTTGCGGGCCAGCTTGTGAACCAGCTCATGCTCATGCGTTACAACCACAACGGTGATGTTGACCTTGTTGATAGCCTCAAACAGCTGCATAATGTCCATGGACATTTCGGGGTCGATGTTACCGGTGGGCTCGTCCGCAATGATGAGCTTGGGGCCGTGGGCCAATGCGCGGGCGACCGCCACACGCTGCTGCTCACCGCCGGAAAGCTCGTCCGGCAGGCGGTCGAGCTTATCCTCCAGACCGACAAGGGAGAGCGCAAAGGGCACGCGGTCCTTGATTTTCTTGGTGGAGATATTCGTCACGCGCATGGCGAAGGCCACGTTCTCATAGACGGTCATGGTGGGAATCAGGCGGAAGTCCTGAAAGACCACGCCCATCTGGCGGCGCAGATACGGAACCTTGCGGCGCTTGATGCGGGTCAGATCCTGACCGTTGATGAATACCTTGCCCTTGGTGGGCTTTTCCTCCATCTGAATCAGCTTCAGGAAGGTGGACTTGCCTGCGCCGGAATGGCCCAGAATAAAGACAAATTCACCTTCATCAATATGAATATTGATATCCTCCAGCGCAACGTTTTCATCGTTGTGTGTTTCGTAGGTTTTATAGACGTGTTCAAAGTCAATCATAGGGGCAAGCTCCTGCCGCGGTGCGGCTTTGGTTGTTTCAGGTTACAGTCATACATATAATAGAATACCATGAAGCCCGGCTCCGGTCAAGGTGCTTTCTGACTGCCAAACAAGGAAAATGGCGCTACATTGCGATGCAGCGCCATTTGTGAAAGTTTTATTAAAATCAATATTTGGCCGGATTGGCGGACAGATACTTCTTGACCATCAGCGCTACCTTAAAGACGATGGCATCATCAAAGTTGCGCAGGTCAAGACCGGTCAGCTTGCGGATTTTTTCCAGACGATAGACCAGCGTGTTGCGGTGGACAAACAGACCGCGGCTGGTCTCGGAGACATTCAGGTTGTTCTCAAAGAAGCGCTGGATGGTGAACAGCGTCTCGGCGTCCAGGCTGTCGATGCTCTCCTGCTTGAATACCTCACGCAGGAAGGCTTCGCACAGGGTGGTGGGCAGCTGGTAAATCAGGCGGGCAATGCCCAGATGATCATAGCTGATAACCTGACGCTCGGTGTCAAACACCTTGCCGACCTCCATCGCAATCTGGGCTTCCTTGAAGCTGGAGGCCAGATCCTTGATGTTGCCGATAGGCGTGCCGATGCCGACAACCGCCTTGATATAATGGTCGCCCTGCAGCGTATCCACAATGGAGGCTGCCAGCTTTTCCATATCGCGGGTGTTGTTTTCGGGCTTGATTTCCTTGACAAGAACGGTGTCAGTCTCGCTGATATTGAAAACGAAATCCTTCTGCTTGTCCGGGAAAAGGCCACTGACAACGTCATAGGCGGAAATATCATTGCCGGAGGTAACGCGAATCAGCAGGACAACGCGCTGCACATCGGAGACGAAATGCAGCTCCCGCGCTTTTGCGTAAATGTCACCGGGCAGAATGTTATCCAGCACCACATTCTTGATAAAGTTTGTCTTATCAAACTTTTCATCGTGGTACTGCTTGATGCTCTGCAGGCTGATGGAAAGCATGGCAGCAAACTGCTCTGCCGTGGTGTCCGTGCCCTCCACAAAGACGGCGTAGTCATTGTGCTTTGCGTTGGAGAACTGGTGATAGGCATAGCCATCGCGCACGAAGGCATCCCCGGCTGTCTGACGTACAGCGGCAACACCCTCACGCACCTCACCAATCTGCCCCAGTTCGGAGCAGGAAATGACGGTGCCGGTCTCATCAATCACGCCGACAACACGATCCACTGCGTCCTTCATCTGGTAGACCACGTTCTGGAATACCCTGTTAGCCATACTATGTGACTCCCCTTTAGCTGTTATTTAGACAGTCTGCACCGGTGTGCAGTGCGGGCTATATTTTTTGGCAAAATGCCGTTTGGTAATCTGCCCGAAAGCCAAAACCTTGTAATGTATATTTTACACAATTCACTTGGCTTTTGCAACATATTTTCACGAAAAAAGAAAGATTTTCTTGTACATATTTCAATTTGTCACTCAAAAAGTACCCGGCGCAGGGTTTGCGGCGGGTACAGCGTCCGTCATTTTGACGGTTTCTCTTTATTTGTCTGGTTCATGGCGCCGGTTCCGCCCTCCACAACGCCGCGGCGCGCAAACACATAGGTGATGCTGTGGAAGAAGATTTTGAAATCCTGTAAGAATGTAACATTTGCGGCGTACTCGCCATCATAGCGCGCCTTCACGTCAATAGGCAGCTCGTCGCGCCCATTAATCTGGGCAAGACCGGTAAGGCCAGGGCGGATATCATTGGCGTGCACCTTATCCCGCGCCTCAATCAGGTCATACTGGTTGTACAGCGCCGGGCGCGGGCCGATAACGCTCATCTGCCCGGCCAGAATGTTGTAAATCTGCGGCAGCTCATCCAAACTGGTCTTGCGCAGGAAGGCACCGCTTCTGGTAATGTAGCTGTCGGGATTCTGCAAGAGGTGCGTGGGCACATCGTGCGGGGTATCGCCGCGCATGGTGCGGAACTTCAAAATGTTGAAGTGGCTTTTCCCCTTGCCCACACGGCGCTGCTTGAAGAAAACAGGCCCCGGGGAGTCAATCTTAATCCAGAGTGCTACAAGGCCCATCGGGATAGCCAGAATAATTGTGGCTGTCAGCGAGAGGATAATGTCCAGCAGACGCTTGATATAACGCTCGTACATAGGGTCAGCCCTCCTTGTGTTCGGAACTCTGCAGGCGCTTTTCGATTTCCTCCTTCGAGAAAATCTCGGTGTTGCCGGTGGCGGCCACAACCGTGTGGTCGGCGCGTACACGGCGGTTGGGGTGGTAGGTAGGCACCATCTCCTGCAGCACAGTCACAACCTCGTCGTCATTGTGCTTGGAGGCCTCCTTGAGCTTCTGCAGCTCGTTATAGAAGAACTCCAGATCAATCTGCATCGGCGGGGCAATGAAAATTTTGTTGTGGGCAGTCTTGCCCATCTTGTCCTGCTCGGTGTCCATCAGCAGCTCCTCATAGAGCTTCTCACCCGGGCGCAGGCCGGTAACCTTAATCTGCATATTCACGCCCGGCTCATAGCCGTAGAAGCGTATCAGGCGGGTGGCCAGATCCATAATCTTGACCGGCTCACCCATATCCAGCACGTAGATGCTGCCGCCCTTGGCAAGGCCGCCAGCCTGCAGCACAAGCTGCGCCGCCTCGGTAATCGTCATAAAGTAGCGCACAATGTCCGGGTGGGTGATGGTCACAGGACCGCCGCGCTTAATCTGCTCCTCAAACAGTGGAATAACACTGCCGTGGCTGCCCAGCACGTTGCCGAAGCGTACCGCCACACAGGTCATGGTGGTGCCGCGGGAGAAGGTCTGAATCAGCATTTCGCACAGGCGCTTTGTGCAGCCCATAACGTTGGTAGGGTTGACGGCCTTATCGGTGGAGAGCTGCACAAAGCGCTCTACCCCGTGCTCGGCGGCGGAGGTCAGCAGATTCTTTGTGCCAAAGACGTTGTTCTTGACGGCCTCGGCGGGGCTGATTTCCATAAGCGGCACGTGCTTGTGCGCCGCCGCGTGGAAAACCACCGACGGATGGTAGGTGTCAAACACCTCGTCCAGACGTGCCTTGTCACGGATAGAGCCGATGAGGGTAATGATGGGCGCTTCGGGGCCGTATTTGTTTTTCAGCTCGGTCTCCAGCTCATAGGCGCAGTTTTCATAAATGTCAAAAATCAGCAGGCGGCGCGGCTGGTAGCGCATAATCTGGCGGCAGAGCTCACTGCCGATGGAACCACCGCCGCCGGTGACCAGCACCACCTTATCGTGCAGATACTCGGAAATCTGGGCGTTGTTCAGCTGGATTTCATCGCGGGAAAGGAAATCCGCCGTGTTCAGCTCACGGAAGCCTGCGGCCACAGGGTTGCCGTTTTCGTCCACAGCCTGCGGGTCACTCAGCATCCGCACACGGCAGTGGGTGGAGTTGCAGAGGTTGATAATCTCGCTCAGGCGGTCACCCTTTACCGTGGTGATGGCGATGACAATTTCCAGAATGTGGTACTTGCGCACAAGCTCCGGAATATCGGAAATCGTACCGCACACCGGCACGCCCTGCACACGCAGACCCTTTTTAGTCAGATCATCATCGACCAGACAGACCGGGTTGCCGAAGCTCTGGTTTTTGTTCTTGCAGAGGTTGACGGCCCACGCGCCCGCGTTGCCGGCACCGACAATCAGCAGCGGTGTATCATCGGCCGGCTTGTTGGCCTTGGCATCCTGCACCGTGCGCACCAGCCGCCACAGGAAGCGGACGCCTGCAATGGCTGCGGTGTTGAACACTGCGCCGAAAATCAGCACTGCGCCGGAAATCGGGCGGTTGTGGTAAATCAGGTCAAACAGCATAATAAGGCCGGTGGCCAGACCCGAAAGGCAGGTCAGGCGGGCAAGGTCCCGCATACCGGCGTATTCCCACATAATTTCATACAGGCCGCCGAACCAGAAAACAATCATATAGATGGGCAGCACGTAGAGCAGCATGGGGGCCATTGCCCGCAGTATCTCCACACGGCGGTAGGCATCGCCGCTGTCAAAGCGCAGCATAACGGCCAGCCAGTAACATACTACGATAAGCCCGCAGTCCAGCAGCATCAGCGCAATGCGGCGCGGCAGACCCTTGATAAGTTGCTTGGAATCCTGTTGCATCTTGTTTCCCCTAACCAAAATATAGCATATCGGCTTCAAAAAGCCGCACTTATAATCATATGATTCCTCTATTATAGCACAAAAAAATCCCTTTGTCCCGATTTTGCGGGGCAAAGGGAAATATTTTCTTGATTTTTTCTAAGAAATTTTACTCAACCGTGACGCTCTTGGCCAGATTGCGCGGCTTATCGACATCCAGACCCTTGGCGCAGCTGACATAATAGGCCAGCAGCTGCAGCGGAATGACCGACAGGCTGGTGGCAAAATGGGGGTCGGTCTTGGGCACATAGACCGTGAAGCCCGCTGTGTCCTCAATGCTGTAGTTGCCGTAGGTGGTCAGGCCCATCAGGAAGGCACCGCGGCTCTTGACCTCCACCATATTGGAGACGCTCTTTTCAAAGAGGTCGGGCTGGGTGAGGATGCCGACAACGAGCGTGCCGTTCTCAACAAGGGAAATCGGGCCGTGCTTCATCTCGCCCGCGGCAAAGGCCTCGGAATGAATATAGCTGATTTCCTTGAATTTCAGGCTGCCCTCCAGCGCAACGGCGTAGTCCAGACCGCGGCCGATGAAGAAGGCGTCCTTCGCGTTGGCGTACTTGCTGGCAAACCACTGGATACGCTCCTTGTCGGAGAGCGTCTTTTCGATTTTTTCGGGCAGAACCTCCAGCTCGGAAACCAGATGCTCATACTGGCCATCCTCCAGCGTGCCGCGCACGCGGGCAAACTCGGTGGCAAGCAGATAGCAGGCCGCAAGCTGGGTGCTGTAGGCCTTGGTGGTGGCAACGGAAATCTCCGGCCCGGCCCAGGTGTACATGGTGGCATCGGCCTCGCGGGCGATGCTGGAGCCGACCACGTTCACGATGCCGATGGTGCGCACGCCGCGCTCCTTGCAAAGGCGCAGTGCGGCCAGCGTGTCGGCAGTCTCGCCACTCTGGCTGATGACCATGGCGAGAGAGTCCGGCTCCAGCACAGGGTTGCGGTAGCGGAACTCGCTGGCCACATCGACCTCCACCGGGATGCGGGCCAGACTTTCAAAGACATAACGCGCTGCCATACCAACGTGGTAGGCCGAACCGCAGCCGATGATATACAGGCGACGCACGCTCCTGATGGCGTCCTCGTCCAGTGCCAGCTCCGACAAATCAATCTTGCCATCCTTTAGGCGCGGGGAAATCGTGTCACGCACAGCGGCGGGCTGCTCGTAGATTTCCTTCATCATGAAGTGCTCATAACCGCCCTTCTCTGCGGCCTCGGCGTCCCACTCGATGGTGGTGGGCTCCCGGGTGATGGGCTCCTTGTCAACGTTGAAAAACTCGATGGAGTCGGGGGTCAGCCGGGCAATCTCAAGATTGTCAATGTAGTAAACATTGCGGGTGTACTTCAGCATGGCGGGCACATCGGAAGCGATGATGGCGCCGTCCTCGCACTTGCCGACAATGAGAGGGCTGTCCTTGCGCACGGCATAGATGACACCCGGCTCATCGGCAAAGAGGACACCCAGCGCATAGGAGCCGCGGACGTGCAGCATCATGCGGGTGATGGCATCCAGAGGATTGCCTGCGGATTCGCCGGTATAGTAGTAGTCCAGCAGCTGGGCCACAACCTCGGTATCGGTCTGGGAAACAAAGGTAAAGCCCTTGTTGAGCAGGCGCTCCTTGATTTCCTGATAGTTTTCAATGATGCCATTGTGTACCACTGCGATTTTCTGGTCACGAGAATAATGGGGGTGCGCGTTGACAACGGACGGCTCACCGTGGGTTGCCCAGCGGGTATGGCCGATGCCGCAGCTGCCGGACACGGCGTTGCCGCCATCGGTCATTTCGCTTAAAACCTTCAGGCGGCCTTTGGCCTTGACAACCTCAATCTTGCCGGCGGCGTTCTGTACGGCAATGCCGGCAGAGTCATAACCGCGGTATTCGAGTTTGGCCAGACCATCCAGCAGAATCGGCGCAGCCTGCGCCGCACCGGTAAAGCCTACGATTCCACACATAGCAGGTTTCCTCCCTTATTTTGGCGTAATATATACAGTTTCTTTTTAGCGCTTTAAAACAAAATACTCATATAGTATATGACATCCAGCGCAAAATGTCTACACCTTCGCCCCAATTTGTGACCTTGTAGTTGCCGGAAAAACAAAACGGGCAGCCGTCAAGGGCTACGGCTGCCCGCTGCACAGTCCCCTTTTCCCGTTTCTTACACCATATAAGTAACGTATCAAAAGTTATCGTGCATTTATTAGGATAGCACACTCGGCGAAGATTGGCAAGTGCAAAACAGATTTTTGCAGCGTAAAAGCAGCATTTGCAAAAGAAAATTAAGTATACGGCCCTCTAAACTGTGATAATTAGGCCGCAACCCGCCGGGCCACCACCACAAAGCGGCCGTTGTCGGTGGAGTATTCACAGGTGGAGAGCGTCAGCAGCTGCTCACCATAGGCAGGGCGGATGCCGGTATCCACGTCACTGCGGTGACAAACTTCCTCCACATAAGCGTTGTAGCTTTCCTCGTCCATATCGACATACTGATTATAGACAAACGAGGTATCGTTCACCACATCAATGGCGAAGGCGGCGAATACCTCATACTGCGCGTCTCCATAGACGGTGTCAAACTCAATATAGGGGTGCTGCTGATAATAGTCCACCTTTTTGTAGCCGGTAAGACAGCCGAAGATGGTGCCAGTTTTCATATTGTGCCCATAGATAATCAGGTTGTCACTCTCGGCATTGGCTCCCAGCGTTGTCTTTTCGTCCAGATACGGCACACCGTAGATGCTGTATTCCTTGTTGAAGTCATGGCGCAGATAGAAGTCCTTGTTTGTGGGTGCGTACATGACCGGGAAGTCCAGATTTGTGCCGTCAATGGAAATCCAGCCGATGAAGTCACTGTTTTTGTCCCGCAAGGCGGCAAATTTGGCGCCGTTGGGGTTGACGTTCTCCCCTGTCGGGTCCGGAGTGTCGGTGGTGGCGGTGGTATCAATCATAGCTTGCAGGCTGGCAAACTCGTTCTCGGTTTTGCGGTCATCAAGAAAGCGTTTGACGAGCAGCCCGGCGCTGACAAGAAAGACCGCACCGAAAAAAATCATAGCAACCGTGTAGCCGATGCTGCTGCGCCTGCGTTTCGCTTTTGGTGCGGGTGCGGAAGGCGCTTCGTGCCCGGGCTGTGTGGGGGCAGGCGTTTGCTGCCCGCGTTCAGTAAGCCCGGCGGCTGCGGGCTGTGGCATATCGCTGCGACGTATTTTTGCCATAATGATCCTCCCTGCTTGGTTTTGTATGCTCCTTCACTATACGACCAAATTCCGGAAAAAGCAAGCGGAATTTGCCGGATTGCGGCTTTCATCCGGCTTGGAAGGCAAGGCAAAAAAGAGCCAATCTGAACGCACGGTTCAAATCGGCTCTGCTGTAGCTATAGAGAATTACTCGCGGATTTCGATGCCCAGCTTGAACTTGAGGTTGCCCAGAATCTTCTTGACAAAGCGGTCTACCTCGTCAGGGGGCAGGGGCTTGTCAGCGGGCTGGAAGAACAGGCTGAATGCCATGCTCTTCTTGTCTGCGCCCAGCTTCTCGCCGCGGTAGATGTCAAACAGCTCGACCTTTGTCAGCTGCTTGCAGGCACGCTTCATCTCGGTGATGAGGGTGCCGCACTCCATACTCTCCGGCGCAACAAGGGCCAGATCGCGCTGCACCGGGGCAAACTCCGGAATGGGCTGATAATGCAGGGCGGCGGGAACCAGTGCATGGAAGGCCACCCAGTCGATTTCACCCAGATAGATGTTCAGGTTGGCGCGGCTGTCCTTGGGCAGCTTCAGCTCGGTGGTCACATCGTTGGCCAGTTTGCCAAAGACGCCGACACGCTGCCCCTTGCACAGGATATAGGCGGCAATGCCGGGATGCAGCCATGCCACATCGGTGGCGCGCTCAACAGTGAGCTCCACACCGAACGCGGCGCCAAAGCTCTCGACTGCGCCCTTGACGGCAAAGAAGTCCTCCTCGCTGCCCCAGGCGGCAAAGCCCAGATGCAGGCGCTCATCGGGAAGCTCGGTCACAGGCTGCTGCTTCGGAATGTAGATGTTGGACAGCTCAAACAGGCGGCCCTCGGCGTTGCCCTTGCGCAGGTTGTCTACCACCACATTCAGCAGGGACGGTGCCAGCAGCGGGCGCATAATGGTCAGATGCGAGGAAATGGGGTTCAGGATGCGGATAACGTTGCGCTCCGGTGCATCGGCGGCAATGTGCAGCATATCCAAATCGGCGTCCGCATAGAAGGCCAGCGTTTCGGCCTCGTAGAAGCCCTGTGCACACATGGTGCGCTTGGCCTTGGCCTCTGCCTTCTGCTCGGCGGTCAGACCGCCGGTGGTGACCGTGGCAGCCTTCAGGAAGGTGGGCACAATGTGCTCATAGCCGTACTCGCGGATAACCTCCTCGGCCAGATCGGGCTCGCCGACCTCAATGTCCTCACGCCAGCGGGGAGCTACCACCTGCATCGTGTCGCCATCCTCGGCGAGGGTAACCTCAAACTGCAGGCGGCTGAGAATATCAAGAATCGCCTCGGTAGGCACGGTAATGCCCAGAATTGCGTTGATGCCGCTGATTCTGGCCGTGAAGTGCTTGCCCTCGCGGGGGGCACCGGCGGAGCAGTCGAAGTGGGTGGAGGTAACCTCACCGCAGCCCAGCTCCTGAATCAGGTGCAGGGCGCGTGCCATCCCCAGCTCGGTGGTGTACTCGGAAATGCCCTTTTCGTAATGGCTGGAGGCATCGGTATTCTGACCGAGGCCGCGGGCCGTCTTACGGATATTGTCGCGGGCAAACTTGGCGCTCTCAAACAGCAGCTGGGTGGTGGTGTCCTTGATTTCACTGTTCAGACCACCCATAACACCGGCCAGAGCCACGGGCTTGGAGCCGTCGCAGATGACGAGGTTGTTGGGCGTCAGGGTGAACTCCTTCTCGTCCAGCGTGGTAATCTTCTCGCCGTCCTTGGCGCGGCGGACGAGAATCTGGCAGCTTTCCAGCGTGTCCATATCAAAGGCGTGCATGGGCTGGCCGATTTCCAGCATGACATAGTTGGTGATATCCACCACATTGGAAATGCTGCGCAGGCCGCACAGGGCCAGCTGGCGGCGCATCCAGCGCGGAGACTCGCCAGGGGTGATGTTGCGCACATAATGGCCGATGTAGCGCGGGCAGAGGTCGCCTGCCTCCACACTGATGGAGAGGCGGGGGTCCACATAATCGCTGGCCGTGTAGTCGGTGGCAGGCATCTTGAGGGGCTTGTTCAGCACAGCCGCAACCTCACGGGCAATGCCGAGCACGCTCTGGCAGTCGGCACGGTTGGCGGTGATGGAAATGTCAAAGATGCAGTCATCCAGACCGACAACCTGCTGGATGGGCGTGCCGGGCACGGTGTCCTTCGGCAAATCCAGCAGGCCGTACACCTCGGCACCGGGATACAGGTCTTCATTCAGACCCAGCTCCTCGCCGCTGCAGAGCATACCGTTGGACTCAATGCCCATCAGGGGCTTTGCCTTGATTTTTACACCGCCGGGCAGCGTGGAGCCGTCCAGTGCGGCGGGGGTGTGCATACCGGCATAGACGTTGGGGGCACCGGTGGAAATCTGGATATCGTGGCCATATTCGCCGCAATCCACCTTGCAGATGTGCAGATGGGTGCCCTCCTGCGGGACACACTCGGTCACAACACCGACAACTACCTTGGAAATCTCGCCGCCGAGGTCGATGAGCTCCTCGACCTCAAAGCCACAGCCAAAGAGCTTGTCCTCAAGCTCCTGTGCGGTCACGTCAATATCAACATACTGCTTTAACCAGCTGAATGGTACTTTCATAGTCCGTACTCCTCCTCCGTCAATCCTCGAACTGCTTCAAGAAGCGCAGATCGTTTTCAAACATCAGGCCGATGTTGTTGATGCCGTATTTCAGCATGGCAATACGCTCAATGCCAATGCCGAAGGCAAAGCCGGAGTAAACATTGGGGTCAATGCCGCAGTTTTCCAGCACGCTGTGATGCACAACACCGGCACCCAGAACCTCAATCCAGCCGGTGTGCTTGCAAAGCGGGCAGCCCTTGCCGCCGCACTCAAAGCAGGAGACGTCAACCTCCACGCTGGGCTCGGTGAACGGGAAGTAGGACGGACGCAGGCGGGTTTTGACCTCGGGGCCGAACAGGGCCTGCACGAACTTGTCCAGCATACCCTGCAGGTCGCACAGCGTGATGCCCTTATCGACAACCAGACCCTCCATCTGATGGAACATCGGGGAGTGGGTTGCGTCAGAGTCGGAACGGAAAACGCGGCCGGGAACCAGCACCTTGATAGGCGGCTTTTCCATATCCATAACACGAATCTGGCCGCCGCTGGTCTGGGTGCGCAGCACAATGTCATCCGCGACATAGAAGGTGTCCTGCATATCGCGGGCGGGGTGATTCTTGGGCACGTTCAAGCGGGTGAAGTTGTGGTCATCATCCTCGATTTCAGGGCCTTCATAAATTTCAAAGCCCATGCCGGAGAAAACGTCGATAATCTCGTTCTTGACAAGGGTAATGGGGTGCAGATTGCCGGTCTTGCGGATTTTGGCAGGCATCGTAATGTCCACAGTCTCCGCGGCGTTGCGGGCAGCCAGCGCGGCCTTCTCGACCTGCTCCGACAGGGCCTGATACTGGGCCTCGGCCCACTGCTTGAACTCGTTGATGGTCTTGCCGACAGCGGGGCGGTCCTCCTTGGGAACATCGCGCAGGCTCTTGGTCAGGCCTGCAACCTCACCGTTCTTGCTCAGGTATTTCTGCCAGAAGTCAGAAAGCTGGGCTTTGTCAGTGACCGCTGCGCAGTCCTGCTCAATGGCGGCGCGCAGCTCCTTGATTTTTTCTTCCATAGTACACCTCTGTTTGCTGGGGGCCGGGACCAAAATAAAAAGGCCCCGTCCCTGTGTTCTATCAGGGACGAAGCCTTGTGAATACAATTCTCCGCGGTACCACCCGTGTTCCGCCGAAACGACGGCACTCTTTGCTGCGGGTAACGGTGCAG
This sequence comes from Gemmiger formicilis, assembly GCF_024462815.1. Classification (GTDB taxonomy): domain Bacteria; phylum Bacillota; class Clostridia; order Oscillospirales; family Ruminococcaceae; genus Gemmiger. The sequence continues at coordinate 187,655 of NZ_JANGCG010000001.1, read as the reverse complement.
GGCCGTTGCGCACTACCGGGCCGGAAGAGCCTTTCCCGCGCACCACTCGGGAGCGAACTTTCCTGCAGGGTCTTTACAGGCGGCTTACAGCCGGTGGCCGCCCTCTCTGGACTAAAACGCCCTGCAGATACTTTCTCCGTCAATGTGTTTTTGCGAATACTTGATTAGTATAGCGCAGAATCCGCGCACTGTCAAGCCTGGGACATCGGCCTTTCCCCGAAAATCCGCACCGGGCAGACAAACGCGGCCTTCTAAAACGACACGCCGCCGGGCGAGTACAGACGCCAGTGGTGATTATTCCCGGCTCTTTTTCAGCTCATCCTCTATGCGGTCAAAGCGCTCCAGGAAGGAGTGTTCCTCCCCTTCGGTTTTGTAGCCAGGCATGGTGTCCAGCGCGACCGCGTGGATGCTGCGGAAGATGCTGTTCTCGATGTTCGGGTTGTCCCGCATCAGACGGCGCAGCAGAACTTTGACCTCCTGCCGCTTGGAACCGCCGCCGCCATTGTCACAGATGGCGCAGGCCTCGGTGAAGCGGCAGGCGCACTGGATAAATTCCAGCTCATTGTAGCGGCTCCATGCGATGATGTCAGCCTCCCGCACACAGTACAGCGGGCGGATGAGGCTCATACCCGGGAAGTTTGTGCTGTGCAGCTTCGGCGGCATGGCCTGCAGCTGGGAGCCGTAGAACATACTCATAACGGTAGTCTCGATGACGTCATTGAAGTGATGCCCCAGTGCAATCTTGTTGCAGCCCAGCTCCTGCGCTTTTTTGTAGAGATGCCCGCGGCGCATCCGGGCACAGAGATAGCAGGGCGATTTGTCACTGTTGTTGGCAACGTCAAAGATGTTCGTCTCAAAGATGGTGATGGGGATATTCAGAATCGCAGCGTTGCTTTCGATTTTCTGGCGGTTGACCTCGTTGTAGCCGGGGTCCATCACCAGAAAAACCAGCTCAAAGGGAACCTCGCTGTGGCGCTGCAGCTCCTGCATCAGCTTGGCCATCAACATTGAGTCCTTGCCGCCGGAGATACAGACGGCGATTTTATCCCCGGCCTGAATCAGCTCATAGCGCTTTATGGCAACGATGAACGGCGTCCAGAGCTGCTTGCGAAATTTTTTGATGATGCTGCGCTCAATTTTTTGATAGGTTTCTAATTGACGTTCCAAGGGTCAGTTCTCCTTATTTGTGAGAGTTTTGTAGCAGAGGTCGAAGGCCTTCAGGAAACCGTCGATTTCCTCCTCCGTGGTCAGGTGGCTCAGGCTGATGCGCCAGCTGGAAAGGGCGTTGCGGCGGTCACGGCTGACGGCAAACACCGCCTTGGACGGCAGACCGTCCGACGAGCAGGCCGACTTGACGGAAACGCAGACGCCCTGCTCACTGAGGGCCTGCTGAAACCGTGTGCCCTTGACGCCGGTGACGCTGACATTCAGAATGTGCGGCACAGCGTGGGCCGGGCTGTTTACCCGCACCAGACTGTAGCCCTGCAGGGCAGACAGCAGGCGGTCATGCAGCGTTTGCACATGGGCTGTGCGGGCGGGCTGCTCGTCCTGCGCCTTGGCCAGCGCAGCCTCAAGGCTGACGGCCAAGCCCAGTGTGGGTGTGCCGCTGCGGTAAATCGTGGTGCTGGCGCCGCCGGAAATCTGCGGCTCAATCACCAGACCACGGCGTTTGTACAGCGCGCCGATGCCGTTGGGACCATAGAATTTGTGGGCTGTGAAGCTCATGGTATCCACGCCGTCCAGCCAGAGGTCTGTTTTGCCGACGGCCTGTGTGGCGTCCACGTGCAGGCGGCAACCGGGGTACGGCTTGACGATTTCAGCAATTTCCCGGATGGGCTGTATCGTGCCAAGCTCACTGTCCACTGCGCAGACGGCAACCAGAATGGTATCGCTGCGCATCAGCTCCCGCAGCTGGTCAAGGTCTACCCTGCCGTCGCGGTTGATGTCCAGCAGGTCGATTTCATAGCCCTGCTGCTGGAGGGCCGTCAGCGAGGCCCCCACGGAGGAATGTTCAAGCTGGGTGGAGATGATGTGTTTGCCGATATGCCGCGAAGCGTGCGCAATCCCCTTGATGGCAAGGTTGTTGGCTTCGCTGGCGCCGGAGGTGTAGATGATTTCGGCGGGCTGCACACCCAGACGCTGCGCAATGGACTGGGTCACGCGTTCCATCTCGGCGCGTGCCTCCTGCCCGGCTATATGGGTGGAGTTGGGGTTGGCTATATAGCGGCGTTCCGCTGCCACATAGGCGTCCAGGACCTCCGGATCCGCCGGGGTGTTGGCAGAGTAATCAAGATAAATCATAGGTTTGCCTCATAGTACAGGGCGCGGTTTCCTACTTTATCAATAGGAAATGCACCCGCGCAAAACCCCTGCGGTAAAGCAGGGGCAGTAGTTTTACTCAAATTCTGCAATCGTACTCTGTCAATTGCCAAGGGTCATCTGCAGGAAGTAGACCCACTGCTTTTCCCACCAGTACCAATCGTGGGAAACATCCGTGCCCCAGATATCCACAATGGGATGGATGCCCTTGCTTTCGAGAATCGCCTGCAGCTCTTTGGTGGAAGCGAGCAAATCATCCTCCCACGCACCCTGACCGCAGCACATAATGAACTTGTCGGCCTTGGCGTACAGCTCCTTATAGGGGTGGTCTGCGGGAAAGTTGCGCATATAATCGCAGGGAGAGTTGCGGTAGACGAGGTCATCCATGTAGTTGCCGAAGAACATCCCGGAGGAGTACAGGCCACTGAGGGCAATCGTGCCGTTGAAAATATCCGGGCGGCGCAGATAGAAGTTGACGGCATGGCCGCCGCCCATGCTGGCACCGCCGGTCAGAATCCGACCGGTATGGTCCTCGCCCTGCTCGCGGTTGATTTCCAGCAGGCGGGGCACAAATTCCTCACAGATATAGTTGTACCAGCGCTCCTGCATCTCAATGCGCGGGCGCTCGGGGCCGTGGTTATCCCAGCTTTCGGGGTCAATGCTGTCCACCGTAAAAATCTGCAGCTTGCCGTTGTCCACCCATTTGGCGGCGGCATTGCACATATTGCGGTCCTCCCAATCGAAGAAGCGGCCACTCTGGCACGGAAAAATCACGATGGGACGTCCGGCGTGGCCGTAGACCTTGAACTCCATAAAGCGGTTCAGAAACCGGCTGTACTCTTTATAATAGCGAATCTGCATGGCAGTCCCCTCCTATTTGTAAAAGAATTTTTTATTCATATCCAGCAAACCGACCATGGCGTGCATCGGCCCGGCAGCAGAGGTCTTGAATACCCAGTAGTAAAGCAGTGCCAGCGCCTCGCGCAGATAGCACGGCAGAACGCTGCGCAGCGGCGTGCCCGCAGCCAGCGCGGTAGCGGAGGTAAAGCCTGCCATGGCCGCGTACTTTCCTGCGCGGTAGCAATGAAAGGCGTTGGAAACATAGACAATGGGTGTTGTCTCGTCATAGCCCTGTGCACGCAGGATTTCCAGAGAGAAGGCAAAGTTTTCCTCGGTGGAGGTAGAACGTGCTTCCGAAAGCACCCGCGCCGGGTCAAGGCCCTTGGCAATCAGGTATTCCCGCATGGCGTCCCCCTCAGGCAGCCATTCATCACGGCCCTGCCCGCCGCTGGTGATGACCAGCGTATCCGGGTGCGCTGCGGCAAATTCATACGCCTTATCTAACCGGTACTGCAGCAGCCTGCTGGGCTTATCCTTATGCAGGCCAGCACCCAGCACAATGACTGCCTTTTCCTGCCCGGTGGGCGGGTTTGTGTAACCACTGACCGCGACAAATGCGATAACCGCAAGGTAAACGCCCGCCAGCACCGCCAGAATCCAGAATACGGCACGGCCCGCTCCGGCAGAAAACCATGCGTTGACCGGGCGGCGGAACACCGCGTACCCGGCCACACACGCCGTGAGCAGCCAGACCATAAGGTTGCCCATATTGAAATTGGACAAAAATACCAATGAAATCGAATATACAACCAGCGCGACAGTTGCTATATTCAGTAAAATCGGGCTCACCTTACTTGGAAATTTCATCATAGACACCGCAACCTGCCGGGCAGTAGTCCACGTTCAGCGCCTTGCAGACCGTGTCCGCAATCGTGGCAAAGCTGTAGCGGGTGTGCAGGTTCACACCGGGCTGAATCTCGTCACCATAGATAAGGAACGGCACATACTCGCGGGTGTGGTCGGTGGTCTTGGTGTAGCTGGGGTCACAGCCGTGGTCTGCCGTGACCATCAGGATATCGCCGGGGCGCATTTTTTCCATAAAGCCGGGCAGCCAGTCATTGAACTCAGCGGCGGCAGCGGCATAGCCTGCCACGTCACGGCGGTGGCCGTAGAGCATATCAAAGTCCACAAGGTTGACAAAGGCAAGGCCTTCAAAATCGCGGTCTGCCAGCGCAAGCGTGACTTTCAGCCCCTCAGTGTTGCCGCTGGTGCGGATGGTCTCGCCAACGCCCTTGCCTGCAAAGATATCATGAATTTTGCCCACGCCGATGGTTGCCTTTCCGGCGGCCTGAATGGCGTCCAGCATCGTAGCGCGGGGCGGCACCAGACTGTAATCGTGGCGGCGGGGCGTGCGAGTGAAGTTGGCGGCGCAGTCCCCCACGAACGGGCGGGCAATCACGCGGCCGACGCCGTACTTGCCGGTCAACAGCTCGCGGGCCGTGGCGCAGATTTCATACAGCTTCTCCACCGGGACAAGGGCCTCATTGGCGGCAATCTGGAAAACGCTGTCCGCGGAGGTGTAGACGATGAGCGCGCCGGTTTTCATATGCTCCTCGCCGTAGTCGCGGATAACATCCGTGCCGGAATAGGGCTTGTTGCACAGCACCTTGTAGCCGGTACGGGCGGTAAATTCGTCCAGCAGCTCCTGCGGGAAGCCGTCCGGAAAGGTGGGCAGCGGCTCTGCGCTGAGCAGACCGGCAATCTCCCAGTGGCCGATGGTGGTATCCTTGCCAGCGCTGGCCTCGCGCAGGCGGGCAAAGCTGCCGAGGGGCTGTGCAACCGGGGTACCGCAGGTCACGCCGTCCAGATTGAACATACCCAGCTTGGCCAGGTTGTCCCCTTTGAAGCTGGGGTGACCGGCAATCGCGCCCAGCGTATTGGTACCGGCATCACCGAAAAGAGCGGCGTCCGGCTCTGCACCGATGCCGAAGCTGTCCAGCACAATCAAAAATACACGTTTTGCCATAATGATTCTCCTGTATGATTTATAGTAAAGAAATCTTTTTGTACTTATTATACCGTAAACCATTAAAAAAGTAAACATAAAATCCATACCGGGACGCGGCGCATTTGTCCAAAAAATAACATAGGCAAATACAGCAAGATATGTACGGTATAATTTCTGTCAAATTTCTGTACCTACTTGTTTATCCCGGGGAACCTGTAGTATAATATCGCTGTGGTTTTCTATAAAGTATATATAAATAGGTAGAGCAATCAAACGGAGGAAATGTTTTTATGCGTAAAACCAAAATCGTCTGCACTATGGGTCCTTCCACCGACAAGCCGGGCATCCTGCGCCAGCTGATGGAAAATGGAATGAATGTTGCCCGCTTCAACTTCTCTCACGGCGACTATGAGGAGCACAAGGGTCGCTTTGACAAGGTGCGTGCGCTGTCCAAGGAGCTGGATCTGCCCATCGCCTGTATGCTGGACACCAAGGGCCCCGAAATCCGTCTGGGCGAGTTCAAGAACGGCGTTGAGAAGCTGGTTACCGGCCAGAAATTCACCCTGACCTCCCGCGATGTGGAGGGCACGAATGAAATCTGCTCTGTCACCTATAAGGATTTGCCCCACGATGTCAAGCCTGGCGGCCGCATTATGCTGGACGACGGCCTGATTGAGCTGCGCATTGACGAGGTCGGCGATACCGACATCAGCTGCACGGTCTGCAACGATGGCACCATCAAGACCAAGAAGGGCGTCAACGTTCCCGGCGTGCACCTGTCCATGCCGTATATGAGCCAGCGCGACACCAGTGATATTCTCTTTGGCGTTGAGCAGGGCTTTGATTTGATTTCCGCCAGCTTTGCCCGGAATGCGCAGGACATTATGGAAATCCGCCACGTTCTGGATGAGCACAACTCCAAGATTCGTATTATCGCCAAGATCGAGAACCAGGAAGGCATCGACAACATTGATGAAATCCTGACCGTTGCCGACGGTATTATGGTGGCCCGCGGCGATATGGGCGTTGAAATTGACTTTGCCGAGATTCCTGCTATCCAGAAGCATCTGATTGACCGTGCCATGAGCGCCGGCAAAATCTGTATTACCGCCACCCAGATGCTGGACTCTATGATTGTCAACCCCCGCCCCACCCGTGCCGAGATTACCGACGTTGCCAATGCCATCTATGACGGCACCGGCGCGGTTATGCTTTCTGGTGAGACCGCTGCGGGCAAGTATCCGGTGGAGGCCCTGAAGGCAATGGCTACGATTGCCGAGACCACCGAGGCTGACTCCAACTTTGACAGTCTGGTTCACCACAGCCGTGCGGATTCCTCCCGCCTGAACGTCAGCGCTGCCGTGGGCCATGCCGCCTGCACCACCGCTGCAGACATTGGTGCTTCCGCGATTATCACGGCCTCCAAGAGTGGTGAGACGGCCCGCCTGCTGAGCCGCTTCCGCCCCGATACCCAGATTATTGCCTGCGTGCTCGACGAGACGACCCGCCGCCAGCTGAACGTGTACCGCGGTGTGACCCCGCTGCTGATGGACTATGCCACCTCCACCGATGAACTGATCAGCAAATCTGTAGAGAAGGCCCGCAATGCAGGTCTCGTGCAGGATGGTGACCTGGTTGTTGTTACCGCCGGTGTCCCGGTGGGCGTCTCTGGCACCACAAATATGATTAAGGTGCATATGGTGGGCGATTCCCTGCTCGCCGGTGTCGGTATCGGCAAGTACAACGCCAAGGGCGAGGTCTGTGTCTGCCGCAGTGCCGCCGAGGCCGCCAAAAAGTTCAAGCCCGGCCAGATTCTGGTGGTTCCCTTCACCACGAATGATATGCTGCCCTTTATGCGCGAGTCGGCTGGTATCATCACCGAGGAAGCCGGTACGAACAGCCATTCCGCCATTGTCGGCCTGACGCTGGGTAAGGCGGTCATTGTTGGTGCCACCAACGCCACCCGCACCCTGAAAGATGGTATGCTGATTTCGATGGACTGCGCCCGCGGTGTTGTGCAGGCTATGGCAAAGTGAGGCAGCACAATGGAGCGAATTGCAAGTTTTTGCGTTGACCACACAAAGCTGCTGCCAGGTATGTATCTGTCCCGGCAGGACGGCGCAAACGGCGAAATTCTGACGTGGGATATCCGTATGAAACAGCCCAACAAGGGCAGCTATCTTTCCCCCGCCGCCGCCCACACGCTGGAGCACCTGTTTGCAACCTATGCCCGCAACAGCAAGTACAGCAAGGGTGTTGTCTATGTCGGCCCGATGGGCTGCCTGACCGGATTCTATCTGCTGACCACCGGGCTGACCCCTGCTGAAGCGCTGGAGCTGACCCGCAGTGCCTTTGCGTGGATGGCCGGATACACCGGCGAAATTCCCGGCGCTTCCGCGGTGGAGTGCGGCAACTATCTGATGATGGATCCCATCGCCGCCCGCGCCGAAGCCGCCGCTATGTTGCCGGTGCTGGAAAAGCTGACCGCAGAACAGCTGCACTATTAAGATATAATCCCCCTCCGAAAAGCCTTCTCCCCATGGGAGAAGGTGGCCCCGCAGGGCCGGATGAGGGTGAAGTTTCCCGACAAATGCTATTTACGGGGAACTTGCGGGCCGGGCGTGCCCGGGCCCCTACAGCGCTATCAAATAAATCGGCCGCCTGCTGTGATTTCTCACGGCAGGCGGCCGATTTTGTTTTTATGTAGGCTGTTTATGCAATCAGATGAGTGCGGCGGTAATCAGGGCCATCTTGTAGACCTCCTCGGCGTTGCAGCCGCGGGACAGGTCATTGATGGGGGCGTTCAGGCCCTGCAGAATGGGGCCGTAGGCCTCAAAGCCGCCCAGACGCTGGGCAATCTTGTAGCCAATGTTACCAGCGTTGATGTTGGGGAAGATGAAGGTGTTGGCGTAACCGGCAACCTTGGAGCCGGGAGCTTTCAGCTGGCCGACCTCGGGGGCAACGGCAGCGTCAAACTGCAGCTCGCCGTCAACCTTCAGCTCGGGGTGAGCCTCCTGCACACGCAGGGTGGCGTTGCGCATCTTGTCCACGGTCTCGCCCTTGCCGGAGCCCTTGGTGGAATAGGACAGCAGTGCAACGCGGGGGTCAATGCCAAAAATCTCAGCAGTGTGGGCAGTCTCAACGGTGGACTCCACAATCTCGTCCTCGGAGGGGTCGATGTTGATGGCGCAGTCACCCATAGCAATGCTCTCATCGCCGCGCATCAGAATGAAGCAGGAGCTGACAGACTTGATGCCGGGCTTGCACTTGATGAGCTGCAGTGCGGGGCGGACAGTGTCAGCGGTGGAGTAGGTAGCGCCGCCCAGCAGGCAGTCGGCCTTGCCCATCTTGACCAGCATGGTGCCGAAGTAGTTGCCCTTGGACAGGGCGGCACGGCACTGCTCATCGGTCATCTTTCCCTTGCGCAGCTCAACCATCTTGGCAACCATCTCATCGAAGCCCTCGTAGTTGGTCGGGTCGATAATCTCGGCACCGGTGATATCAAAGCTGCCCTCTGCTGCGGCCTTCTTGACGGCCTCAACCTCACCCAGCAGGATGACCTTCAACGTCTTACCAGCCAGCAGGCGGCTTGCAGCGGACAGGATGCGGGCATCGGTACCCTCGGTAAAGACGATAGACTTCGGCTCAGCCTGCAGCTTTTTCTCAAAATCCTCGAAAATGGACATACTCTGATAACCTCCATAATTCCAGCAGCACACGGCTGCATAACACTTACACTGCTATTATAGCACCCATTTTACCCTTTGCAAAGAAATTGTGCGCTTTGCGGCGAATCTGGGCAACATATGTGCGGAAAGCAGGTGCAAGGCAAAATATCTCACAAAGTTAATAAAATGTCAAGGTGGGATTGTAGATTATTTATCAAATGTGACCGAACAGCATCGGCCGAAAATACCACACAAGCGCCGCCTGTACGGCCAGAATCAGCGGCATACCCACCACAAAATACCAGTGCCTTGTCTTGTGGTGAAACAGATACATTCCGGCCCAAGCGCCTACGCTGCCGCCCAGCAGTGCAGCACCAAACAGGACTTTTTCCGGGATGCGCCAGTCCCTGCGGCGGGCGCGCTGCTTGTCAATGCCCATCAGACCAAAGCCGATAAGGTTCATAAAAATAAGATAAATCACAGCTGTATTCATAAATTCTGTATACGCTCCTGCCCTCTTGTAAAACCACGAAAAAGCCCCCGCCAGGCGGGGGCTGAATCAGAATCAGATATCCTTGCGGGCTACCACACTGCTGCGCACCAGCGCACGCTTTAGGCGGGCTTCGGCAAGCTCCAAATCACGCTTGTCCAGATTTTTCTGGGCAAGGATTTCCTCGGCGCGTGCCTTGCTGCGGGCGGCGCGCTCTGCATCAATGGCATCAGCCCACTCAAAGGTGGTTGCCAGCAGGTGGCACTCCCCCTTCAGCACGCTGAGCATACCGCCCATACAGGCGGCGCGGCGGGTTGTGCCGTCCTCCAGCTTGATGCGGGCCTCGCCCATACCCAGTGCGGTACACAGGTCAATGTGCTTAGCAAGCAGCTGAATCTGGCCGTTGATGGTGCGGCAGGACAGCGAGACAACCTCGCCGTCAAACGCTACACCGTCCGGCGTCATAATTTTCAGCGGGAAAGTTGCCATATTCCCACCGCCTTACTGCTGCTTGGCCTTGGCCAGAACATCGTCAATCGTACCGGCGAACAGGAAGCAGCTTTCGGGAATGCTGTCACATTCGCCGTTCAGAATCATCTTGAAGCCGCGCAGGGTCTCCTTCAGCGGCACATACTGGCCGGGCATACCGGTAAACTGCTCTGCCACGTGGAAGGACTGCGACAGGAAGCGCTGCACCTTGCGGGCGCGGGCAACCGTAATCTTGTCCTCTTCGGACAGCTCATCCATACCCATAATGGCAATGATGTCCTGCAGCTCCTTATAGCGCTGCAGCACCTGCTGCACGGCGCGGGCTACCTCATAGTGCTCCTGACCGACAACCTCCGGCGAAAGAATGCGGGAGGTGGAATCCAGCGGGTCAACAGCCGGGTAAATGCCCTGCGAGGCAATGTCACGGCTCAGAACGGTAGTGGCGTCCAGGTGGGTGAAGGTGGTAGCGGGCGCGGGGTCGGTCAGGTCATCGGCGGGCACGTAAACGGCCTGCACAGACGTGATGGAGCCCTTGCGGGTGGAGGTGATGCGCTCCTGCAGAGCGCCCATCTCGGTGGCCAGCGTGGGCTGGTAGCCAACGGCAGAGGGCATACGGCCCAGCAGGGCCGAAACCTCAGAGCCTGCCTGCGTGAAACGGAAGATGTTGTCAATGAACAGCAGCACATCCTGATGCTTGACGTCACGGAAATACTCCGCCATCGTCAGGCCGGACAGTGCCACGCGCATACGTGCTCCTGGCGGCTCGTTCATCTGGCCGTAGACCAGCGCCGTTTTGTTCAGAACGCCGCTTTCGCGCATTTCGCCGTACAGGTCATTGCCCTCACGGGTGCGCTCGCCGACACCGGTAAAAACGGAATAGCCGTTGTGGGCGGTGGCGATGTTATAGATAAGCTCCTGAATCAGAACGGTCTTACCGACACCGGCACCGCCGAACAGGCCAATCTTGCCGCCCTTGGCATAGGGACAAATCAGGTCAACAACCTTGATGCCTGTTTCCAGAATCTCAGTGGCAGACTCCTGCTCGTCGAAGCTAGGGGCAGCGCGGTGAATGGGCCAGCGCTCGGTTGTTTCGGGGGCGGGCTGCTCGTCCACAGGTTCACCCAATAGGTTGAACACGCGGCCAAGGCACTCGTCACCAACGGGGACCTTGATGGGCTCACCCAAATCAACGGCGTCAGCGCCGCGGACAAGACCGTCCGTGGCTGCCATTGCAATGCAGCGAACCACATTGTCACCAATGTGCTGGGCAACCTCGACAATCAGCTTTTTGCCGTTGTTTTCCAGCTCGATGGCATTCAGCAGGGCGGGTAATTCACCGTCCTTGAATCGGATGTCCAGCACAGGTCCCATGACCTGTACTACCTTTCCGATGTGTTTTTCTGGCATAGCACACACTCCTTTAGTGGGCTTCTTTTACTCAGGGCAATACCGCATAATTCTAAGTGCCGATGCGGCGAGCGAGAAGTGCAAGCTGCTAAGCAAAAAGCGCAGATAATACTGGATGTATTATCGAGCATTTTTGCAACGCAGATTGTGCTTCGTAGCCGCAGCAGCGGTGCTTAAGCCGTCAGGCGCGAATTGTGCGGTGTTGCCTCAGCTTTCCGCGTTAGCACCAGCCACAATCTCGGTAATTTCCTGCGTGATAGCAGCCTGACGGGCGCGGTTGTAGTACAGGTTCAGATGGTCAATAATCTCGCCTGCGTTCTTTGTGGCGGCATCCATTGCCATACGGCGTGCCCCCTGCTCACTGGCAACGCTCTCACACAGCGCACCATAGACAACACCGGCCAGATACTCCGGAATGATGGCCTCAAAGACAGACTTGCTGTCCGGCTCATAGAGCATCAGGCTTTCGCGCTCATGGCCCGGTGCGGGCGGTGCAGCGTCAAAGGGCAAAACCGGCAGCACGGTAGCCGTCTGGGTCAGCATAGAGACAAATTGCGTAAAACCAAGGCGGATTTCGTCAATCTCCCCTGCCAGAAATTTCTGGCAGACAAGGCGGGAAATCTCAAAACAGTCGCTGACGGACAAGTCCCCCGCCTCCGCAAAAGCAGTAGTCAGGACATTGGCCTTGCGGCGTTCAAAAAACTCGACTGCCTTCTTGCCGATGGGCAGAACACAGTAGTCACTGCCTGCGGCGTCCGCCTCCACAGCCTTCAGGATATTGGAGTTGTAACCGCCCGCCAGACCGCGGTCACCCGCGATAACGATATACAGGCGGCACTTGCTCTCCCTCTTTTCCAGATAGGGGCTGTCAAAGGCAGAGTCCGTGCTGACAATGTCATACAGCGTCTGGTACAGCGTCTCAAAATAAGGGCGGCTGCCTTCCACGCGCTCCTTGGCGCGGCGCAGCTTGCTGGACGCCACAAGCTCCATTGCCTTGGTAATCTGCATGGTGCTTTCGACGCTTCGGATACGCAGCTTGATTTCCTTCATGGAACCGGCCATCGGCGGCACCTCCTTTGCAGTTTATTTTTCTTTGAGGAACTGGGCTGTGAAATCAGCCAGCACCTGCTTGAGCTGTTCCTCGGTTTCGGGCTTCAAATCACCGGTAGTACGGATGGTTTCCATCACGCCTGCGGCGGTGACGTTCTCGTCCAGATACTCATAGAGACGCTGCTCATACTCGGCAATATCCGCAACGGCCACATCCTTCAGATAGCTGTGAATCGTTGCATAGAGGATGGCCACCTGCTTTTCGACGGCAACCGGGCTGTTGCGGTTCTGCTTGAGGACCTCCACAATGCGCTCGCCCTGTGCCAGACGTGCCTTGGTATCGGCGTCCAGATCAGAGCCGAACTGGGCAAAGCCCTGCAACTCACGATACTGGGAGTAAATCAGCTTGAGCGTACCGGCAACCTTTTTCATCGCCTTAATCTGGGCGTTGCCGCCGACACGAGAGACCGAGATACCGGGGTTGACAGCGGGACGGATGCCCGCATGGAACAGCTCGGTTTCCAGGAAAATCTGGCCGTCGGTGATGGAAATGACGTTTGTCGGGATATACGCGGAAACGTCACCGGCCTGTGTCTCAATGATGGGCAGTGCGGTCAGAGAGCCGCCGCCCTTGGCATCGCTGAGCTTGGCCGCACGCTCCAGCAGGCGGCTGTGCAGATAGAAAACGTCACCGGGGTAAGCCTCGCGTCCCGGGGGACGGCGAATCAGCAGAGAAAGTGCACGGTAGGCAACAGCGTGCTTGGACAAATCATCATAGATGATAAGGACGTGCTTGCCCTTGTTCATGAAGTATTCGCCCATTGCACAGCCCGCATAGGGTGCAATATACTGCAAGGGAGAAAGCTCGGACGCTGTGGCGCATACAACAGTTGTATAGGCCATAGCACCGTTCTTTTCCAGGTTTTCGACCAGCGTTGCCACCGTAGAGCGTTTCTGACCGATGGCAACATAAATGCAAAGGACATCCTTGCCCTTCTGGTTGATGATGGTATCGGTAGCGATAACGGTCTTGCCGGTCTGACGGTCGCCGATGATCAGCTCACGCTGGCCGCGGCCGATGGGAATCATCGAGTCAATGGCCTTGATACCGGTCTGCAGCGGCTGCTTGACCGGCTGGCGCTCCAGAATACCGGGCGCCGGGGACTCAATGGCGCGGTAGTCGGAGGCCTCGATGGGGCCCTTGCCGTCAATAGGCTGGCCCAGCGCGTTGACAACGCGGCCAATCATACCCTCGCCGACCGGCACGGAGACAACCTTGCCGGTGCGCTTGATGGTACTGCCCTCTTTGATGCCTTCATCGTCACCAAGCAGGACGATGGAGATGCTGTTTTCTTCCAGGTTTTGTGCCATGCCGTAGGTACCGCTTTCAAACTGCACCAGCTCACCGGCCATACAGTTGTCAAGTCCTGCCGCACGCGCAATACCGTCGCCCACCATCGTTACCGTTCCGGTTTCCGTCTGCTCAATGGCGTTTTCATAATACTTAATCTGGGAACGGATGATGCGGGAGATTTGTTCGGGTTTCAGTTGCACTGTTTGGTTCACCACACAATCTATAGAATGAGTGCAATGTTAAAGGGTTGCACCGTCGATTTCTTCCCGCAGATGCTCCAAATGGCGCTGCACGGTGCCGTCCAGACGGGTACCGCCCATATCCAGCCGCATACCGCCAATAACGGACGGGTCCACGGTCTCGGTCAGAACGATATTCTTGCCTGTCATTGTCTGCAATTTTGCCAGCAGCTTTTCACGGGCGGGCACGGTCAGGGCAACCGCCGACACCGCTGTGACCTCAAGAATGTCATGGTCCGCGTTGTAGCGGTCGCGGAATGCCCGCAGGCAGCCCGGGAGCTCTGCAATCAAATCCTCCTCACACAGAAGCCTGAGGAAGTTGACAAGATACGGATGTGCGCCCTCAAAGGCCTGTGCCAGCAGTGCACAGCGCTCCTTTTTGGGGACGCTGGGCGTTGCCAGCAGCCGCAGATACTGCGGCTCAGCCTGAATGCTGTCCACTGCGGTCTGCAGCTGCTGCAAAAGCTCATCGGCAAGGTTTTCCTCTGCCGCCAGCTCATACAGGCTGCCGCCGTAACGCTTCGCAAGCTCGGTCATGAGGCATCCCCCACATTCCGGATAAATTCATCAATCAGCGCCTGATGGTCGGACTCATTGATTTCGCGCTCCACAACCTTACCGGCGATTTCAACGGCCATACCGCCAATCTCGTTTTTCAGATCGTTGACAGCCTTCTTGCGTTCCTGTGCGATGTCAGCCTCTGCCGCCGCGCGGATGGAGGCTGCCTCATTCTTTGCCTCGTTGAGGATTTCCTCCTCACGCTTCTGGGCGCGGGCGGTGGCTTCACGCAGCATACTGTCGCGCTCATCCTTGATGCTCTGCAGATGGTCCGCGTACTCCTTTTCAAGGGCAGCGGCCTTCTGCTTGGCGGCATCGGCATCGGCGTACATCGTATCAATCTCCTGCTGGCGATCGTCAATCATCTTTTTGACCGGCTTGAAAAGGAAATGCTTCAGAACCGAAAAGGTGATGAGCATATTGCAGAAGGTAAACAGCGCAGTCCACGGGTTGATGCCTACAAAACTTTCAAAGCCCGTCATGAGCTATTCCTCCATTTCCAGCAGTTTCATCTGACCACGAAGAGCAGCAGCAGCGCGATAACCAGCGAGTAAATACCGGTAGATTCGGTGATGGCGCAGCCCAGAATCATATTGGTACGCAGGTCATTGGCCATTTCGGGCTGGCGGGCCATGCCCTCCAGTGCCTTGCCAACGGCGTTGCCTTCACCGATAGCCGGGCCGATAGCACCAAAGCCCATTGCGATACCGGCGCCGATGGCGCAGGCAGCTTTTACGATTGCAGCTTCCATAAAAGTATCCTCCTAAAATAATGAATACAGTGTTACGCTTCCTGCGGCGGCGGGCAGGCATTGCCCACATACACCATTGTCAACAGGCTGAAAACAAGTGCTTGTACACCGCCGGAGAAAATATCAAAATACAGGCTCAGGATGCCGGGAACACCGACCTCCAGATAAGGTACGCCTGTCAGCCCCAAAAGAGAGAGTGCACCGGTTGCCACAAAGACAACGCCGAAAATCTTGCGCGCCATCTTTTTGCTTTTTACGCCGCTGTAGAGCAGCGCCGCACCGATGACAAGGATAAGGATGCCCACCACAAAGCTCTTGCCTACAAGGCCCAGCACAGCGGCAGAAACGGTGGCCAGCGCAGAATACACAAGGCTGGTCAGCACGCTGCCGCCCGCAATGTTGCCGAAGTGACGGAACGCCATCGAAATCGGCTGGGCAATCTCGGAGACAAGGTTCATCGGGGTCATAACCACAATCGGCTCGGTAAAGCCTTTCAGCCAGCCGCCGACGCCGTTGCGCTTGATGGAGCAGCCCCAGCAGAGGAAGCTGGTCATCAGCGCCCATGTCACGGTAGTGGACAAATCGGCCGTGGCCGAACGGAAAATGCCGGTCATACCGATAAAGGAACCGCACATTGAGCTGAGGAACAGCGCGCCGATGTAGGGCGTCCAATAGCTGTTATGCTTGCCCATCGTGCTTTCCACCATATCATAGAGCATGGTCACGGCCTTTTCGACAAGGACTTGACGGCGGCCGGGGCGCTTTTGCAAATCACGTCCCAGCACAATGGCGGCCACGCAGAGCAGCACCATAACCACGAAGGACGAGACTGTCGTCTGCGTAATGTCAATGCCGCCGAACAAGGGAATGGTAAAGTAAATCTTAGGGCCATTCATCGGGGTGTATCACCATCCTTTTCAGGCTTTGAAGAATCATCTTTGCGGAAAAAATCAATCAGCTTCAGGCATACCTGCGCGAAAAGCAGCGGCAGAATTGCCGCCAGCGGGTCGCACAGCTTAGCCCGGAAAATCAGGATGTAGATAATAACGAGCACAACCGGGCGGACAACGCTGGAGGTCTGTATCTCCTGCTGTGCCTTCTGCGGGCTGCCGCCGTTGGCGGCGCGGTCCAATGCGTTGGAGACCGTGATGCTCAGAGAGAGGAAATTTCCCATCGAGAGCACAAAGCCGATCATCGCACCGAGCAGCACCGCATTGGTGAAGTGCCCGGCCAGTGCATAGACGGCCAGCATGGCAGCAATGCAGAGCGCCACAGCCACAGCCAGACGGCTGGCCTGCGCAAAAACATCACGATGCTTCTGCATAAGGTCTCTCCTTTCTCAATGTTGGTTAAAGCTGACGGGCGGCGGCTGCTTTTTTTCAAAGCCCTTCCCCTGCCGGTTCAATGCCTGCAGGGAGCCGTGCAGACAGCTTATGGCCGCCAGCACACCAGCGGCCACGCCGACCGCCACAACCCAGCCGCCCAGCGCGAACTGCCTTTTCAGCCAGACAGCACCCAGTATGCAGAGCACCGGCGGAATGACCACGCTGAGCCCGAACTGGGTAAGCCAGACAAGATGCCGGGCAACGTCATAAATACCCTTCATCTTCTGCCTCCCCTGCCTTTGCCGTATGTTCACAGTATACAACAGTTTGCACAAAAATTCAACAGTTATTTTTCACGTATGTGGCCGTTTTTGTACAGATTGAGTGCTATATGCTGTGTTTTAAAAGTGGAGCTGGCCTGCTTCCTCCGGCGTGGGAAGGCTGAAAATTCCCAATGCCAGCAGCACCGGATAGAGATAGCTTGCCCCATAGCAGCCGATTTTCTTTGGGCCCGTGATGGCAATACCGTCCGCCTGCAGCCGACCAATTTTTTCCAGCGCTTTCTCCACCGTGGAAATTGTGATGGATTTCTGCCGCCGGTCAACAAAGAGCTCCCCACCGCGAATGGTGTAGGTGAAGGGCAGGCCCTTGGCCGTGTAGAAGGTCTCCTGCTGATGCTGTTGCAGAAGCGCCCAGACGTTTTCGATGGAAATAGTCAATTCACATCACCTACTTAGTATATCGTATAAACAGAGTAAGACTCAATGTACAAAAAACACCGCATGACCAAAATCATACGGTGTAAATGGGACAGGTTATTTCTTTTGTCCAAAACGATATTCGGTGCCGTTTTTCAGGCGCTCGATGTTGGAACGATGCAGCCAGATGACCATAGCGGCCATAATGACACAACAAATTGTGCTGAACAGAATGGTGGGCAGATTGGCGCCCTTTGCAATCAGATGAAGCAAAGTGCCCACCGGGTACAGTGCGGCAATGATGATGCTGCCCAGCGAGACAATGCGGGTAACAGCAACCTCAATAAGGAAGATAACCAGCAGTACCAGGCAGACCAGCGGCTCGGTGGCAAGGGCTGCGCCCGCACCGACCAGAACGCCCTTGCCGCCCTTGAAGCCAAAGAAAAGGGGACGGCTGTGGCCAATCATACAGAAGATGGCGGCCAGATACGCACCGCAAACCGGGTCCAGCGGGTTCTGCCAGCCTGCCCCCGTGCCGGAAAGCAGGGCATCAAAGAAGAAGCGGCCCAGATTGACAGCCACCACGCTTTTGCCCACATCGCCGATGGTGGTCAGCGCCGCGGGCAGCTTGCCGTAGGTGCGCAGGACATTCGTCATACCGGCATTGCCGCTGCCGTGCTGGCGCACATCATCCTTGTACATGATTTTGGAAACCAGCACGCCGAACAGGAGGCTGCCCAGCAGATAGGCACTGCCCGCCGTCAGCAGGCAGGCCTCTACAATGTGAAGAAACATAGTTACACCTTTCCTGCCTTGACCGCGCCGTCACCGTGCTCACGGGTAATCATCCTGATGGGGGTTGCGGTCAGGCCGAAGGTCTCCCGAATCTGGTTTTCCAGATAGCGCTGGTACGAGAAATGGAACAATGCCTTCTGGTTGACAAAGCAGACGAACGTCGGCGGGCGGGTAGAAATCTGGGTGATATAGAACACCTTCAGGCGCTTGCCCTTGTCAGACGGCGGCTGTACCTTGGCGGTGGCGCGGGCCAGCATCTCGTTCAATGCACCGGTGGGCACGCGGGTGCCGTTCTGGACGTCCACAAAGTGGATGGTCTCAAACAGCTTGTCTACGCGCTGGCCAGTCTTGGCGCTGATAAAGACAATCGGCGCGTAGGACATAAAGCTGAAATCGTCCTCCAGCTTCTTGCGCATAGCATCCATCGTGTAGCTGTCCTTCTCAACGGCGTCCCACTTGTTGACCGCAATGATGCAGGCCTTGCCCTGCTCATGGGCGTAGCCCGCCACCTTGGAGTCCTGCTCGGTGAAGCCGACCGTGGCGTCAATCATAATAACGCAGACGCGGCTGCGCTCCACAGCGGCCAGGCTGCGCAGGACGCTGTAGCGCTCAACACCGCTTTCCACCTTGCCGCGCTTGCGCAGACCGGCGGTATCGGTAAAGATAAACTTGCCGAATTTGTTCTCCACCATCGTGTCGATGGCATCGCGGGTGGTACCGGCCTCGTTGGCAACAATCAGGCGGTTCTCGCCGAGGATGTGGTTAATCAGGCTGGACTTGCCGACATTGGGGCGGCCGATGACAGCAACCGAAATGCGGTCATCGGTGTCCTCCTCTTCCTCCTCGAAGTTCAGATGCGCACAGACGGCATCCAGCAAATCGCCGGTGCCGTGGCCGTGCACGCCGGAAACCGGGATGAGCTCGCCCAGACCGAGGCTGTAAAAATCATACAGCTCCATCGGCGGCTCGCCGACCTTGTCACACTTGTTGACGGCCAGCACAACCGGCTTGCCGCTGCGCATAAGCATACCGGCAACGTCCTGGTCCTGCGGCGTAACGCCTGCGGACAGCTCAGTCACCATAACGATGCAGTCTGCGGAGTCAATGGCCAGCTGGGCCTGCTCCCGCATATGGGCCAGCAGGCCGTCATCAATGCGCGGTTCAATACCGCCGGTGTCCACCAGCAGGAACTTGTGGCCGGACCATTCGCAATCGCAGAAGATGCGGTCGCGGGTAACGCCCGGCGTGTCCTCCACAATGGCGAGGCGCTGGCCGGTCAGCTTATTGAAAATGGTGGATTTGCCCACGTTGGGGCGGCCCACGATAGCTACGATGGGTTTTGCCATATCTGCCTTCCTCCCTCTGTTCGTTCAGATTATCAAAGATTATCGTTTCAGCTTGATTTTTCGCTTATGGGTGCTCAGCCACGCCTTGCAGCAGCCGCCGCCATCGGTGGGGATACTGACAGCCCGGCAGCTGAGCGCTTTGCCGAGCTCCTTCAAGGTGATATCATCGAGAAACTGGCCCTTTTCATCCCGCACCATAACCTCGGGCACGGTCAGCAAATCGCTGTGCAGGCGGCCTGTACACTGCTTGATGATGTCTGTGCCGGTGATCAGCCCGGCCACGCTGACATTGCCGCCGAAGTACTCATTTTTTATCTGGTGTACCGTGATTTTTACCTGCGGGTATTTCTGCATCAGCGCGTTGGCGCAGTCCTGAATCAGCGGCCCTGCCAACGTACCGGTCACGGCGTCCACGCTGTGGGGCAGAACCAGACCGGAATAATTTTCCAGCTCCTCCAAGAAAGTATCATGGTAGAGCCGCCACATTCCGACGCCGTCCTCCAGCTGGGCAAATTCATCGTAGAATTCAGCCGGGGGCAGCGGGCGCTCTGCTGTCAGATACCATTCATCGCTGGGATAGACAATGCTACGGCCGTATTCATCGCGGCATTTGTAGGCAAACTCCTCTAAAATATCCAGCGTGACAGCGGCGCTTTCCTTATCGTAGGGCGTCAACTTGAACAGGCCCTTGCGGTAATCGGTCACACCGGCAGGCACGGCGGCAATACTGCCCACCTGCGGGCGCAGCGCCAGCAAATCGGTCAGGGTGCGGCGCAGCTCCTCGCCATCGTTGATGCCGCGGCAGAGCACAAGCTGACAGTTCAGTTCAATGCCGCCCTGTGCCAGCTTGGGAAGGTACTGCAACACCTCCCCACCGCGCTTGTTGGCCAGCATCCGCACGCGCAGCGCCGGATTGGTGGTGTGCACCGAAACAAAGATGGGGCTGATGTGCATCTGAATGATGCGGTCGATTTCGTGCTCCGTCAGGTTGGTTAAGGTGATATAGTTGCCGAACAGGAAGCTCAGGCGTTCATCATCATCCTTAAAATACAACGGCTCGCGCATACCGGGAGGCAGCTGATCGATGAAGCAGAACATACAGTGGTTGGCACAGCTATGCTTTTCATCGCCCAGATAGGTCTTGAAGTTGCAGCCAAGGGGCTCATATTCCCCTTTTGCAATCTGCACCGTGCGGGGTTGCTCCTTCTCGCAGATTTCCAGCGTGAAGGCAGCCGGTGTTGTATAGAACTGGTAATCCAGTGCATCGTTCAAGGGGTGGCCGTCAATGGCCAGCAGTGCACAGTCCACGGTGATACCGGCTTTTTCTGCCGGGGAATTTTCGTCCACTGCTGTAACGTAAAGGGCCATGACTCACACTCCTTGTAAAATCAATAAAAAATGGGGAAGGCATCGCCCTCCCCACGCAAGAGACTTACGCCTCTTTCTTGATGACTTCCTGGCCTTTGTAGTAGCCACACTTGCCGCAAACCTTATGGGGAACCTTCAGTTCGCCACACTGCGGGCACTTCACCAGCGTAGGCGCCTCCAGTTTCCAGACATTAGAGCGACGTTTATCGCGGCGGGCTTGAGAATGCTTTCTCTTGGGTACGATAGCCATAATCGGACACCTCCTTGGTGAAATTCAACTTAATAGTTGTTTTAATATGCTAAGCCTTGCATCTACAGGGGCAGCATTGTCTGCCGGTTGGCAGGAACACCCTGCTGCCTTCTTCTTGCCGCAGATGGGGCATAGACCTTGACAATCAGCACTGCACAGCAGCACTGCGGGCACCTCAAAAATCAGCTCCTGATAGGCCAGCTCCTTGAGGTCGATACAGCCGTTCTCGTTGCACGGCAATTCAAAATCCGGGTCCTCCAAATCACGATCCCGCACGAAATACTCGCGCCGGAAATCATAATCCCGGGTCAGCGGCTCCAGACAACGTGCACACTCGGCATCAATATGAGCCTTTACACACAAGAGCAACGCTGCGCCATCCTCGGTGAGCGTCGCTGTAAAGTCACATACTGCCGGGGTGTTCACTTGATAGCCCCCGAAGTCCGCCTGTGAAAAGTCAGCCTCAAAATGCGCCGTGTAAGGCTTGCGGCCGCTTTCCAGAAAAGAACGAAGATTAAATTGCATAGTACACCTCAAAAGGTTGCTTAAATAGTATACACAAGCTGAGGGGTCTTGTCAACACATAAAACACAAAAACTTGAGATTTTTTTGTGTTTTTGGCATAAAATCAGGGCGGGAAGCACTTTCCCGCCCTGAAAACGCCATTAAAATTGCGGTGACTCAGGTTCAGATAATGAACTTCTTCAACTCCTCAGGCAGGTCAGCTGCATTAGCGGAAACGGTGACAACAACCTCAATGTTGGGGGTAATCTTGTCAATGGCCTTCAGAACCTTGGCGGCTGCCTCCATATCGTGGTCGATGATGCGCAGGATGCCGTCAATGAACAGCTCGGTGATGTCATAGTTGCCGGCCAGAACGCCTGCAACAAAGCCGTACAGCATATCAGCACCGACAACGCCGTACTCATCCACGTCAACCAGGCGGGCAGCGTGGTTGATTTCGGTGGTGAGCTTCATGCACTTTTCAATGACAACGATGTTGCCGGAGGTGGTCTTGGTGGCCTTGTCGATCATATCGATCATGGTCTTGGTCTTACCGGAGCCTTTGGTTCCAACAATCAGTTTCAGCATAGGGGTTACCTCCTTATATTCGTCAGCGCGCAGAGCGCGTAGTTCCTTTACTCTTTCAAGGCAGCTTCCAGCTCTGCCTTGCGGTCCTCATAGCCGGGCTTACCCAGCAGGGCAAACATATTCTTCTTATAGCTTTCCACGCCGGGCTGGTCAAACGGGTTGACGCTCAGCAGATAGCCGGAGACAGCGCAGGCTTTCCAGAAGAAGTAAATCAGCTCGCCGACATCGTGAGCAGAAAGGCTGTCAACCTCAATCAGCCCCAGCGGCACGCCGCCGTCGGTGTGGGCCAGAATCGTGCCCTCCATCGCCTTGCGGTTGACAACGCTCATATTCTGGTTGGCCAGGAAGTTCAGGCCGTCAAAGTTGCCCTCAAGCTCCTCAATGTAGAAGTCATTGCGGGTGTTCTTGATGTCCACGTAGGTTTCAAACATCACGCGGGCACCATCCTGCAGGAACTGACCCATAGAGTGCAGGTCGGTGGAGAAGATGCAGGAGGTAGGCATCAGGCCCTTCTGATCCTTGCCCTCGCTCTCGCCGAAGAGCTGCTTGTACCACTCATTCATCATGGTGAAGTCAGGCTCAAAGCAGGCCAGCGTCTCCACGCTCTTGCCCTTGCGGTACAGGATGTTGCGGGTCATGGCGTAGCGGTAAGCGTCGTTGTCGGGGCTGAGCTTGCCAAACTTCTCGCGGCCGTCTGCAGCGCCCTGCATCAGCTCATCAATGTCAATGCCTGCGCAGGCGATGGGCAGCAGACCCACAGCCGTCAGAACGGAATAACGGCCGCCGACATCATCGGGAACCACGAAGGTGGGCCAGCCCTGCTCGGTGGCCAGCTGCTTCAGCGTGCCCTTGGCACGGTCGGTGGTGGCATAAATGCGCTTGTTGGCTTCCTCTACGCCGACGGAATCCTCCAGCAGCTTGCGCAGCACGCGGAAGGCCAGTGCCGTCTCGGTGGTGGTGCCGGACTTGGAGATAACGTTGATGGAGAAGCGCTTGCCCTTCGTCAGCTTGATGATATCATTCAGCGCGGTGGGGCTGATGGTATTGCCGCAGAAGTAAATCTTCAGGCCGTCATCGGTCTCGTTGTGGAACTGGCCCTTGACGGCCTCAACCACAGCGCGGGCGCCCAGATAGGAGCCGCCGATACCGGCCACCAGCAGCACGTCGGAGTCGGAACGAATCTTCTGTGCAGCTTCTTTGATGCGGGCAAATTCTTCCTTATCATAAGTAACAGGCAGGTCAAGCCAACCCAAAAAGTCATTACCGGCACCCGTTTTGGATTCCAGCTGCTTATGGGCCAACTCGACCTGCGGATAGATTGCCTCATATTCTTCAGGACGGATAAATTTTGCAAGATGCTTACCGTTATAACTAACAGCCATCTCTACTCCTCCTTTGATATTTTTATATCCCAATGATACCGTTTTATGTCGGTATTGTCAAGCAAAACCAGCGGTATTTTTTCGACTTTTTCATTAAATTTGCACAAATTCAGCTTGTCAGCAGCAATCCTTCGGCCAGTCGATGCAGGCAGTAAGTGAAACTTAACGCATCAACGTCCTGCGCCGCCGTAACCGGATAGGACGCAAGTTCGGCGCTTCCGTTGGAGATTTTCACCGTGCCAACCGTCTCCCCTGCGCGGATGGGTGCGGCCAGCTTTTGCGGCAGATCCAGCGCAACCTGCAGGGTGCTGCTCTCCCCCTTCGGCATCAGGCAGCGCTCCGGCGCGGTGTAGGTAAGGACCACGCTTTCGGCGGTGCCGCGCTCCACCGGCAGGGACAGCGGTGCATCGGCGGGTAGCTCGGCGGCGGCACTTTCAAAGTGGGAAAAGCCGTAATCCAGCAGGGTGCTGGCCGCCTGAAAGCGTTCCTTGCCGGAGGCAGCGCCCAGCACCACCGCAATCAGCCGCAGGCCGTCGCGCTCGGCGGAGGCCGAAATGCAGACGCCCGCCTTGCCGGTTGTGCCGGTTTTCAGCCCGGTGATGCCGCTGTAGCTTTTCAGCAGCTTATTTGTGTTGACAAGCTGGGTTGCGCCGCCGCGCAGGGTGTCCATCCAGATGGAGCAGTAGTCGCGCACCTCGGTGTGGTGCAACAGCATTTCCCGGCTCATTGCAGCAACATCACGGGCGGTGGATAGGTGTTCGGGTTCATCAAGGCCGCAGGCGTTGACAAAATGGGTGTTCGTCATACCCAGCTCGGCAGCGCGGGCGTTCATCATTTCGGCAAAGGCAGGCTCACTGCCGCCGACATACTCAGCCACGGCCACGGCAGCATCATTGGCGCTGGAAATGCAGATGGCCTTGAGCATATCATTCAGTGTCATTTCCTCGCCGGGCTCCAGCCATATCTGGCTGCCGCCCATATGGTAGGCGTGCTCACTGACCGGCACAAAATCATCCAGACTGATTTTGCCGGCCTCCAACGCTTCAAATGTAAGCAGCAGCGTCATAACCTTGGTGATGGAGGCGATCGGGCGGCGGGCATCGGCGTTTTTCTCGTACAGAACCGTGCCGGAATCCTCATCCACCAGAATAGCCGCCGCGCAGGGTACGTCAAAATCCGCCGTAGTTGCGGGGGTGAACTCCGCCGCCGAGGCGGTGAACCCGCGCAGAATGGACAACGCTGCCAGCATCAGGCAGAGCAGCAGGGTCACGGCACGTTTATTCATGGGTAGCACACCTCCGGCGCAAATCACTTTGCTAAAGGCTATGCGGCCAGTCTGCGAAATAGTATTGCACTTTCGTTGATTTTCTATTATAATAGGAAAGCTATTTTATTTGTAAAGGAATCAGAGACCATGCGGGTGACTTTTTATACCTTGGGATGCAAGGTGAACCAGAACGAAACAGGCGCGCTGGCGCAGCTGTTTGAGGAAAACGGCTACACCGTTGTTTCCTACGAGGAAGGCGCGGACGTCTATATCGTCAACAGCTGCACGGTGACAAACTTCGGCGACCAGAAGAGCCGCAAGTGGCTGCGCCGTGCCAAGCGGGAAAATCCCGGCGCTGTGACCGTGCTGACCGGGTGCTACCCGCAGGCCTTCCCCGAGGAAGCTGCCAAAATCACCGAGGCCGATGTTGTCACCGGCTCCGGCAACCGCCACGCTATTCTGGCCGATGTGCAGAAGGTGCTTGACGGTGAGCAGACGCGGGTGGTGGATATCCGCCCCCATGAAAAAGGCGAGCAGTTTGAAGAGCTGCCGATGGACAAATTTGCCGAGCACACCCGCGCCTTTGTCAAGGTGGAGGACGGCTGCAACCGCCGCTGCGCCTACTGCGTGATTCCCCGCGCCCGCGGGCCGGTGCGCAGCCGTGATGAAGCCAGTGTGCTCGAGGAGCTGCGCCGCCTGGCCGAGGCCGGCTACAAGGAGGTTGTGCTGACAGCCATCAGCCTGCCCAGCTACGGCACCGACAGCGGCACAAGTCTGGTGGAGCTGATTGAAAAGGCCGCAGAGGTGCCCGGTATTGAGCGCATCCGGTTGGGCAGTCTTGACCCCGATATGCTGCACGCAGAGGATATCCGCCGGATGGCTGCGGTGAAGAAGCTCTGCCCGCAGTTCCACCTGAGCCTGCAAAGCGGTTGTGACAAGACCCTGCGCACCATGCGCCGCCCCTACACCACGGCCCAGTATGCTGACATTGCCGCCCAACTGCGGCAGGCATTTGGTGCGGAAAATGTCAGCTTCACCACGGACGTGATTGTGGGCTTTCCCGGCGAGACCGAGGAGGATTTTGAGGCCAGCATGGACTTTGTGACTGGTATGCGGTTCCTCAAGGTGCACGTTTTTCCCTATTCCCGCCGCGAGGGCACGGCTGCGTTTGATTTTCCCGACCAGCTGCCGGAGCACGAAAAGGAGGCCCGCAGCCACCGTATGACCGCCGCCGTGGAGGAGGTCCGCGCCGCGGAGGTTGCCGCCATGCAAGGCCGCACCGCCAGTGTGCTGCTGGAGACGCCGCTGTCCAACACACTGTTCACCGGCTATACAAAGCAGTATCTGCCGGTTTTGGTCAGTGCGCCGGGGCATAAGACCGGCGACATTGTGGAGGTTGTGCTGGGTGCGTGGGACGGTAAGCGTTGCCGTGCCGAGCTTCTTTAATATACTAGATTCATCGTGGCAGGCTTCGGCCTGCCTTTTTTGTATAATCAGGGCAAGAATTGTGCTTATTTTCCTGTTTTTGTTGCCTGCCCTCTTGCAATAAGTATGAATTTTTGGTAAAATTTTAACAGGGCGGGTATGCCCGCCGACAAGTCACTTTTGTAGCAAACGGAGCAATTAAAAAGGAGCAAAAACAATGAGAGGCATTTATACACCCGTAACGGATATCCGTCGTAAGGTGTTCACTGAGGTTGCCCGCATGGCCTATGAGGTCAACGAGCTTTCTGATTACGAAAAGCTGATGCGTGAGCTGCCCTTCAAGATTATTCCCGGCGAGGAGAAATCCCTGCGCAGCAGCATTTTCCTGGAGAGAGCCATCATCTCCGAGCGCGTCCGTCTGGCCATGGGTATGTCCCTGCGCCCGCTGGATGAGAGTGTCCCCGCCAGCGAAGGTCTGGAGCACAGCGTCATTGCGGATAAATACTATGAGCCGCCGCTGATCAACGTCATCAAGTTTGCCTGCAATGCCTGCCCGGAGAAGGTCATCAAGGTTACGGCCATGTGCCAGGGCTGTCTGGCACATCCCTGCCAGGAGGTCTGCCCGAAGCACGCCATCAGCTTCCGCAACGGCAAGAGCCACATTGACCAGAGCCTCTGCGTCAAGTGCGGCCGCTGCGTCAACAGCTGCCCCTACAGCGCCATCGTCAAGACCGAGCGTCCCTGCGCGGCCGCCTGCGGCATGGGTGCCATCCATTCCGATGAGCACGGCCGTGCCGAGATTGATTACGATAAGTGCGTTTCCTGCGGTATGTGCCTTGTCAACTGCCCCTTCGGCGCCATTGTTGATAAGGGCCAGATTTTCCAGCTGATTCAGTCCATCAAGCGTGGTGATGAGGTTGTGGCCATCGTTGCCCCCGCTTTCATCAACCAGTTCCCCGGTATGACCCCCTCCAAGCTGAAGGAAGCTATGCGCCAGCTGGGCTTTGCCGATGTGGCCGAGGTCGCTATCGGTGCTGACCTGTGCACCATCGACGAGGCAAAGGACTTCATGGAGGAAGTTCCCACCAAGATTCCGTTCATGGGCACTTCCTGCTGCCCGGCATGGAGCGTTATGGCCAAGAAGCTGTTCCCCCAGCAGGCCGAGTGCATCAGCATGGCCATGACCCCGATGGTTCTGACCGCCCGTCTCATCAAGAAGGAAAAGCCCAACGCCCGCATCTGCTTCGTTGGCCCCTGCGCCGCCAAGAAGCTGGAGGCCAGCCGCCGTTCCGTCCGCAGTGAGGTCGACTTTGTGCTGACCTTCGAGGAGCTGATGGGCCTGTTTGAAGCAAAGTCCGTCGACTTTGCTTCCCTGCCGGACAACCCGGAGGATTCCTTCAGCAGCGCTTCTGCAGACGCCCGTGGTTTCGCTGCTTCCGGCGGCGTTGCACAGGCCGTTGTGAACGCCATCAAGAAGATGGACCCCGACCGCGAGGTCAAGGTTGCAAGCGCACAGGGTCTGGCAGACTGCAAGAAGATGATGATGATGGCCAAGGCCGGCAAGTACAACGGTTACCTGCTGGAGGGCATGGCCTGCCCCGGCGGCTGCATTGCCGGTGCCGGTACGCTGGCTGACCCCGCCAAGAGCGTTGCCATGCTGAACAAGTACAAGAACGAGGCCACCATGAAGGTTGCCACCGAGACCCCCTATCAGGATTCTCTTAATCTGCTGCACTACTAATCTCTGAATAAACAACATCCCCTTGCGGAGCGATTCCGCAAGGGGATGTTGTGTTTATACTCGTCGATTTGCAGGGGTCGGGCACGCCGCCGCGGGCGAAGCAGAGCCCGGCCCCCTACAGCGGTTACACATTTTATTTATGATATTTCATACCGGCGTTGATGGTGCAGGCGCGGTAGAGCTGCTCTGTCAGCACCAGGCGGGCCAGCTGATGGGGCAATGTGATGCGCCCCATGCTGATGCGTGCCTGCGCGGCGCGCTTGACGGAATCATCCAGCCCGTGGGAGGAGCCGATGACAAAGGCTATATCCCCCGCCCCGCTTATGGCACGGTCTGCCAGCATGGCCGCCAGCTCCTCACTGGAAATCTGCTTGCCTTCCACACAGAGGGCCACAAGGTACGCACCCTTGCGCACACTGGCAAGAATCGCCTCGCCTTCCTTTTGCAGGGCTTTGGCAATCTGCTTGTCACTGGCGTTTTTATCGGCTATCTGCACCTCCGGCAGCTCAATGATGCGAAAATTGCAGAAGCCGCCAAGGCGCTTCTGGTACTCGGCCACGCCCTGCGCAAAATACGAGGCGTTCATCTTGCCAATACAAATCAAATCAATATTCTGCATAGCTGTCCCGCCTCAAAACTCAATGTAAGGGCTGACCGTGTTGCGCTCCTGCGTCTGGATGAGCACATCGCGCCCGGGCTGGATGCCCGCAGCCAGCAGCACATTATACACGGTTGTTTTTACCAGCTCCGGCGAGTTGTTGGTCTGGCTGAGGTGGCAGAGCGCAAATTTCTTGCAGCCATCTTGAATCAAATCCAGGATTTCCGCAGCGCAGGCCTTGTTGTCAAGATGGCCGCGGTCACTGGCAATGCGCACCTTGAGATAATAGGGATACGGCCCGCCGTGCAGGCTGAAGGCGTCATAGTTGGCTTCCAGTGCGACTAAGTCACAGTCGGTCAGGCTGTCCTGCACAACAGGCGTGAGGCACCCAAGGTCGGTGGCCAATGCCATAACCTTGCCGTCCGGCGTGCGAATCCGATAGCCGCAGCAGGGCACATCGTGGCTGGTGGGAAAGCTCGTCACGGTAAAGCCGCCGATTTCCAGTGTCTGGCCATCCACCGGGGTAGCCTCCACAGCCGGCGGAATCGTACCACGGGAATCCAGTGCATCCAGCGTGTCCGCGCAGGCATACAGCGGAATCGGGTGCTTTTTCAGGAAGGTATCCAGCCCGGAAACATGGTCGGAGTGCTCATGCGTTACAAGGATACCGGCGCAGTCACTGACGGCCAAATCCAGAGATTTCAGCGCCGTCAGCGTGGTGCGGCAGCTTTTGCCCATATCAATCAGCAGATACTGCTGTCCGCTGCGAACGAGCGCACAGTTGCCCGAGGAACCGGAATACAGGGTGGTAAAATATGCCATTTGTTGTTCCTAACGCTTTCCAGAAAAATTGGGCCGCTGGCTGGCGGCCCAGAAGTATTTTTACATAGCCCGGCTTACAGCGTTAGCCGGAATTTCCACGCGGCGGATATCCGCACCCAGCAGTTGCAGCTTCTCTACAATGTTCTCATAGCCGCGCTCAATATGGATGGTCTCATCCACCTCGCTGGTGCCGTCAGCGGCCAGCGCCGCCATAACCATCGCCGCGCCTGCGCGCAAATCCGTTGCCCGCAGCGGCGCAGGGTGCAACGCACTGACGCCCTCGATTACTGCAACCTGACCATCCACCTGAATGTTGGCCCCCATGCGGATAAGCTCATCCACATAGCGGAAGCGGTTTTCCCAGATGCCCTCGGTCACAATGGAGGTACCGTTGGCCAGCGTCAGCAGTGCCGTCATAAGCGGCTGCATATCCGTGGGGAAACCGGGATGCGGCATGGTCTTGAGCTTCAGCGGGCGCAGCTCCCCTGTGCGGCTGATGCGCAGGGCATCGTCAAATTCCTCAACCGTACAGCCGGCTGCACGCAGCTTTGCCGTGATGGGCTCCATATGCTTCGGAATCACGTTGTGCAGCGTGATGTCCCCTTTTGTGATGGCGGCGGCCACCATATAGCTGCCCGCCTCAATCTGGTCGGGGATGATGGAATAGTTGCAGCCGTGCAGAGACTTCACGCCGTGAATCTTGATGACATCAGTGCCTGCGCCGTGAACGTCTGCACCCATCATATTCAGAAAGTTGGCAAGGTCCACAATGTGCGGCTCACGCGCAACGTTTTCCAGCACGGTGGTACCCTCGGCCAGCACGGCGGCCAACATAGCGTTCATCGTTGCACCGACAGAAACCGTGTCAAAAAAGACATGGCCGCCCGAAAGGTGCTCCGCACGGACATGAATCTGGCCGTACTCCACCGAATCCTGCGCACCGAGGGCGGTAAAAGCCTTCAGATGCTGGTCAATGGGGCGCGGGCCCAGATTGCAGCCGCCCGGCATGGCCACCTGACCGGAGCCGAAACGCCCCAGCAGTGCGCCCAGAAAGTAGTAGCTGGCGCGCATCTGGCGGGACAGCTCGTTGGAGACCTCGGTGCTGTCGATATGGGTTGTATCAATTTCATAGGTACTGCGGCTGACCATGCGGATATTCGCACCCAGCTCGCTCAAAATCTGCAGGGACGCCATAACGTCACTGATACAGGGCAGATTTTCAATCAGACATTTCCCACCCGCCAGAATTGTGGCAGGCAGAATAGCAACCGCGGCGTTCTTTGCGCCGCCAATGTTGACATCGCCAACAAGCGGCTTTCCCCCGCGAATAACGTATTTTTCCAAGTGTAACTCTCCTTTGTGCAGCGGCCCGCCCGAAGCTTTCTTAGCGGCAGGCAGACCTATAGTACACACTTTATCTGATTATACAACATTTTGCGTTGATTGAAAAGTCCTGTTTGATAGAACTGCAAAATATTTGTGAAATCGCACAAGATGTGTTGACACTGTGCTGTGATTTCAAAACATATCACATACCGGCAAACAGCGTGTAGGCACTGAACAGTGTGCCATTGTAGGACATCTCGAAGTGGCAATGGTTACCGGTGGAGTTGCCAGTGGAGCCGACATAGCCGATGGTCTGCCCCTGCGACACAGCCTGCCCCTGCGTGACGGCAATGCTGGACATATGACCATACAGTGTCCTGTAACCGTTGCCGTGGTCGATTTCGACATAGTTGCCGTAGGAATAGTGCCAGCCTGCAGCAATAATCGTGCCGGAGTCAGAAGCGATAATCGGGGTGCCGTAGGCGGCGCAGATATCCGCACCGCGGTGGCCGTTGCCCATCCAGCGGCTGACGTACTTGTAGCCGGGCACCGGCCAGACAAAGGAGCCGGAGCCGACCTTGGCCACCATGCCGTTCTTCAGCTTGGTGCCGGTGACGGTAATCTTCGGTGTGGGGGCCTGCAGCACGTTATAGGCCACCGCCTGACGGTCGGTAACGGTGCCGTCAATCACCGTGGTCTCGTAGGTGATCTCCTCCGAGCCCTCTACACCATCCTGCAGGGTCACTACCTTGCCGAAGTCATACTGGTCGGATTCAGAGTTCTGGGTATCATACGGAATAGCGACCGTCTCGGTGTCGCGGCGGACAACCTTGACCTTGATAAGCTCAGCCGTGGATGCACCGGTCAGCACCACTGTGCCCTCCGGGATTTCCTGATCCAGCGTCAGCAGGTCGGGGTTCATCTGGGCCAGAGAGTCAAAGCTCACGCCGGTGGTGTCCACAACGCTCTGCACGGTATCGCCCTCGACAGCGGTGTAGCTGTGGATGCCGCCGCCCTCGTTCAAGGCCTGAATCACGTCCGCATAGGAACTGACGGATTCCTGCAGATAGACGCCGTCCACAAGGCGGATATCGTGGGCAAAGGCCGTATACACGTTGCTGTCCATGGCATCCTCAAAGGGTGCCTTGATGTTTTCCAGATATCGGCGCAGATGGTCGCCCTCAGTCGTGACGTAGAGCAGCTGGTCATCGACATAGACAGCGGTACCGTTGATAATCTCATCACTGGCGGTGCGCAGGATGGCGTTGGCAATCTCGCTCTCGGTCATGGTCTGGTTGCCTATAGAGAGCGAATAGGTCGGGTAGACGTCCCACTGGGTATCGGGCACAGCCGTGCCGGACGCCTGCAGCATACGCTTAGCCGTGTTGATACGGGACTGCACATCCTCGCGGGCGTTTTCAAACACCTGCTCGCTCTCCACGTAACCGACGTTTGTACCGTTCACCTGGACATTCAGCACAAAATGCAGGCCGAGGGCGCTGCGCACCATGACCACAAGGGCCGCTGCGGCAACCGCCGGAAGTATGTAGGTGATGGCGTTCCAGAGAACAATACCGTATTTTTTGATGCCGCTTGCCAGATATTTGGCCTTGGCCGCACGGATTTCACCGGCCTCGGGGTGCTCCAGTGTTTCCGGCAGGGCGTGAATATGCCGGATGCCGGAAATCATACGCACAAACGGCCCGGTCAAATCCTCAATCAGCGTGATGATGCCCAGCAAAATCGGGCGCAGCACGATGAGCAGCAGATTCACTACGGTGTCGCTGATGCCGCGCCCGACAGCGCTCAGCTTACGGCCGATGCAGACAAAGACATACTCGACCCAGAAACCGACCATATACAGCATATCGCCAACGGCGTTGCGGCGGTTCAGGTCTTTCATATAATTTGCAGCCTTGCGGCGGTTTTCATTGCGTTTCTTTTCTTGAGAGGTATGCGCAAAGCGCGTTTCTCCTGTCATTTCCGGCGCTTCGGGCCTGCTCTCGGTCTTGGGCGTCGGGTCAATCTGGGTAGGGTTCAAAATACGGAAGCTCCTTTCCGTGGTAAGCATAGTCAGGTTTCATCGGGCGCGCCGCAGGGCAGCGCGGACAGTTGCCAGCCGTCCAAAAGCTGCTCTGCCTGCGCCAATGCGGCCATATCGGCGGGCAGAGGGCTCTCCACGCGGAGGGCTTGCCCTGTCAGCGGATGGCTGAAGCACAGGATGCCGCAGTGCAGCGCGTGGCGGTGGATGACTGCATCCGACCCGCCGTAGAGCGTATCCCCCGCCAATGGGTGGCCAATGTAGGCCATATGGACACGTATCTGGTGGGTGCGCCCGGTGCGCGGGTAGCAGGCAGCCAGACTGTGGCTGTGGCCGACAGCCAGCACGGTATATTCCGTCAGGCTGTACTTGCCGTCCTCCCGCACGCAGCGGCCAATAATGGAATCCCCGCGGCGGGCAATGGGCGCTTCCACCCGGCCGGGCCCCAAGGGCAGCGTGCCCTGCACAATGGCAAGGTAGCATTTATGGGCGCTGGCAGCCAGCAGCGGCGCGGCAAAGGCGTTCTGCGCGCAGAGCACCAGACCGCTTGTGTTTTTATCAATGCGATTGATAGGACGAAAAACGCCGGTTCTGCCCTGCGCTTGCAGATAGTGCAGCCAGCCGTTGGCCAGTGTTCCATCCGGATAGTTCAGCGTGGGGTGCACGGCAATGCCCGCGGGCTTATCCAGCACGGCGGTAAATTCATCCTCATAGGCAACGGAAAACGGAACCGGCTGTGGCGTGACGGAGGTTTCCTGCTCCGGCGGCAGTGCAAAGTGGATGCACTGACCGGTGTGAACCGGCTCATTGGTGCGCACAGGCCTGCCGTCGGCAAAAAAGCCGTCGCCATCGTATTTGACGGACTTGATAAGCCCCGCTGTGACGCCCTGCGTGCGCAGGAAAAGCCCCAGCCTGCAGCCATCCTTTTCCGGCGGCACGGTATATCGCAAAACGGTCACAGTGCCGCCCTCCTTAAAGCCCATATGTACGTATTATACCACAAAGCGGCCGATGATGCAAATCCCAATGTTTGGCTCAAAAATTGCGGAAGGACGTTCATACAACAAAAACAGCCCTCCCGCAGGAAGGCTGTCTGTGTTATTCCTGTGTGTGTTGCAGCTCGGCGGCGCGTTCCAGCACAGGCTTGAGATACTGCCCGGTAAAGGAATGGGGGTTCTTTGCAACCTCCTCCGGCGTGCCGGTGGCTACTACCGTACCGCCACCGCTGCCGCCCTCGGGGCCAAGGTCGATGATATAATCCGCACGCTTGATGACGTCCAGATTGTGCTCAATCACAATGACCGTATTGCCGGCGTCCACCAGCTTATCCAGCACCTTGACCAGACGGTGAACATCCGCCACGTGCAGGCCGGTAGTGGGTTCGTCCAGAATATACACCGTCTGCCCGGTATCGCGGCGGGCCAGCTCATTGGCCAGCTTGACGCGCTGCGCTTCGCCGCCGGAAAGCGTGGTTGCGGCCTGCCCCAGCTGAATATAGCCGAGGCCGACCTCCTGCAGCGTCTGCAGCTTGCGGGCAATCTTGGGAATGTTGGCAAAGAAAACGCAGGCTTCCTCCACCGTCATATCCAGCACGTCGGAGATATTCTTGTCCTTGTACTTGACCTCCAGCGTCTCGCGGTTGTAGCGCTTGCCCTTGCAGACGTCACAGGGCACGTAGATATCCGGCAGGAAGTGCATCTCAATGGTCAGGATACCGCCGCCCTCGCAGGCCTCGCAGCGGCCGCCCTTGACGTTGAAGCTGAACCGACCGGGGCCGTAGCCGCGCATTTTGGCATCTTGCGTGTTGGCAAACAGGCTGCGGATGTCCCCGAACACACCTGTGTAGGTGGCCGGGTTGGAGCGCGGTGTGCGCCCGATGGGCGACTGATCAATGCCAATGACCTTGTCAACCCATTCCATGCCCTCGACCTCTTCGCATTGGCCGGGGCGGCTGCGTGCGCCGTTCAGGGCGGCAGCCAGCGTCTTGTACAGAATTTCATTGACAAGTGTCGATTTGCCGGATCCCGACACACCGGTCACGCAAATCATTTTGCCCAGCGGGAAATCCACCGTGATATTTTGCAGATTGTTTTCCCGTGCCTTGACAATGCGCAGGAATTTACCGTTGCCCTCGCGCCGGATGGCGGGCACCTCGACAAATTTGCGCCCAGACAAATAAGCGCCGGTAACGCTGCGTTTGGCCTTGCAGATGTCCGCCACGCTGCCCGCCGCAACGATTTCACCGCCGTGCACACCCGCACCGGGGCCGACATCCACGATGTAGTCGGCCTGCCGCATGGTATCCTCGTCATGCTCGACCACGATCAGGGTATTGCCAAGGTCGCGCAGGCGCTTCATCGTGGCGATCAGCTTGTCATTATCGCGCTGGTGCAGGCCGATGCTCGGCTCGTCCAGCACGTACAGCACGCCGGTCAGGGCGCTGCCAATCTGGGTGGCCAGACGGATGCGCTGGCTTTCGCCGCCGGACAGGGACGCCGCACCGCGGGAAAGCGTCAGATAACCCAGACCCACACTTTTCAGGAAGCCGAGACGCTCTTTTACTTCCTTGAAAATCGGGGCGCCAATCATCTCATCGCGGGCGCTGACCTTGGCGGTGTTGATGAATTCCAGCTCCTCATTGACGCTCTTGTCGCAGAAGTCGGAGATATTGATACCGCCCACCGTCACGGCCAGACTGGTGGGTTTCAGGCGGCGGCCATGGCAGGCCGGGCACTCCTCGCTGGACATAACGAGGGCGATTTCCTCCTTGACCCACTCACTGCTCGTTTCGCGGAAGCGGCGTTCCAGATTGGGGATAATGCCCTCGAACTGGTTGTAGTAGGTGCCCGAGCCGAACATACTCTCACGCTGCATCTCAATGCGTTCCTCGCCGGTGCCGTACAGCAGGGCATGGAGGGCTTCCTTGCTGAACTCCTTGATGGGGGTGTCCAGTGTAAAGCCATAGCGCTTGCCAAGCGCCTTGTAGGTCATTTCCGAGATAGAGCCCTCCGCATAGTACCAGCCGCTGGCCTTGATGGCGCTTTCACGGATGGACTTGCGCTGGTCGGGAATGACGCGGGCCGGGTCAACCTTCATAAAGGTGCCAAGACCCGTGCATTTTTCGCAGGCACCGAAAGGGTTATTGAAGCTGAACATACGCGGTGTCAGCTCCTCGACCGAAATGCCGTGCTCGGGGCAGGCATAGCTCTGGCTGAACATCATCGGCTCGCCGCCAATCACGTCAATAACGACCAGACCATTGGCCTGTGTAAGGGCGGTTTCGATGGAATCCGCCAGACGGCCGCGGACCGTATCATTGATGACAAGGCGATCCACAACGATTTCCACTGTGTGCTTGATGTTCTTTTCGAGGTTGATTTCCTCGCTCAAATCGTACATATTGCCGTCAATACGCACGCGGGCAAAGCCTGCGCGTCGGGCAGCGTCCAGCTCCTTAGCCTGCGTGCCCTTACGCGCACGCACCACCGGGGCCAGCACCTGAAAGCGGGTGCGCTCCGGCAGCTTCAGCACCTCATCGACCATTTCATCGACCGACTGCTGGGTGATTTCGCGGCCACAAATCGGACAGTGCGGCACGCCGATGCGGGCGTACATCAGGCGCAGATAGTCATAAATTTCGGTGACGGTGCCCACCGTGGAGCGCGGGTTGTGGCTGGTGGTTTTCTGGTCAATGGAAATAGCCGGGGAAAGGCCGGTGATTTCGTCCACGTCCGGTTTTTCCATCTGGCCCAGAAACTGGCGGGCGTAGCTGGAAAGGCTCTCCATATAACGGCGCTGGCCGTCGGCAAAAATCGTGTCAAAGGCAAGGCTGGACTTGCCGGAGCCGGACAGGCCCGTCATAACGATGAGCTTATCCCGCGGCAGCTCCAGACTGACGTTTTTCAGGTTATGCTCCCGTGCGCCCTTGATGACAATGCGGTTGTTCGGGTCAATCTTGATTTTGGAATTGCGCTTTGCAGGCGTTTTTTCGGGTGTTGTACTCAATTTTTATATTTCCTCCTGCCCTTGCGTGTTTTGGCGGCAGCTCTGCGCTCGCTGGTGTCCACGGCGGTGGGGTCCTCGCCGCGTTCCAGACGTGCAATCTCGTCACGCAGCTGCGCGGCCAGCTCAAATTGCAGCAGCCGTGCAGCCTCCTTCATTTCCTTTGTCAGCCGTTCGATGGTCTGCTGGCGCTCGGCGCGGCTCATGCGGTGCTGGCGCATCCGCTTGTTTTCCTCGCTCATGCTGATTTCCAGCCCATCACCGATGGCTTTCACGATGGTTCTGGGGGTTATGCCGTGTTCTTTATTGTAGGCATCCTGAATTGCACGGCGGCGCTCGGTCTCCATAATGGCGCGCTCCATGCTGGGGGTGACCTCATCGGCGTACATCAGCACCACGCCGTTGGCATTGCGGGCGGCGCGGCCGATGGTCTGAATCAAGCTGGTCTCACTGCGCAGGAAGCCCTCCTTGTCGGCGTCCAGAATGGCGATGAGCGATACCTCCGGCAGGTCCAGACCTTCGCGCAGAAGGTTAATGCCCACAATCACATCAATGGCACCTACGCGCAAATCCTTGATAATCTCCATGCGCTCAAAGGTGTCCACCTCGTGGTGCATATACTTGGTTTTGACGCCGTGTTCTTCCAGATAGTCGGTCAGATCCTCGGCCATTTTGACGGTCAGGGTGGTGACCAGCGCACGCTCGCCGCGGTCAATGCGGGTGCGTATTTCACCCAGTAAATCCTCAATCTGGCCCTCCACCGGGCGCACCATAATAAGCGGGTCCAGAAGGCCGGTGGGGCGGATAACCTGCTCCGCTACACGGCTGGAGTGCTGGCGCTCATATTCACCCGGGGTGGCAGAAACGAATATTTTCTGGTGTATTTTGGCTTCAAATTCCTCAAATTTCAGCGGGCGGTTGTCAAAGGCTGAGGGCAGGCGAAAGCCGTACTCCACCAGCGTCTTTTTGCGGCTGTAGTCACCGCCGAACATTCCCCGCACCTGCGGCAGCATAACGTGGCTCTCGTCCACCATCAAAAGGAAATCGTCCGGGAAGTAGTCCAGCAGCGTTGTGGGCGTTGACCCCGGTGCGCGGCCGGAAAGTACGGCAGAGTAGTTCTCTATGCCCTTGCACATCCCTACCTCCTGCAGCATTTCCATATCATAATTAGTGCGCTGTTGGATGCGCTGTGCTTCAAGGAGCTTGCCTTCCGCCGTAAACTTCTTGACCTGTTCCTCCATTTCCAGCTGGATTTTTTTCAGGCCCTCCTGCATTTTCTCGGGCCCGACAATGTAGTGGCTGGCCGGGAAGATGGCCACATGGCGCACCACATTCTTGTGCTCGCCCGTCAGCGGGTCAAACTCAATGATGCGGTCAATCTCATCCCCGAAAAACTCCACGCGGATGGCAAATTCATCGTTATAGGCAAGATGAATATCCACCGTGTCCCCTTTTACGCGGAATTTGTTGCGGATAAAGTTCATATCGTTGCGCTCATATTGCAGCTTGACAAGGCGGCTGCACAGCTCGTCACGCTCCATCTGCATGCCGGGGCGCAGGCTGATGACCATACTGCGGTAGTCGATAGGATCGCCCAAGGAGTAAATGCAGGACACCGATGCCACAATAATCACGTTGCGCCGTTCCGACAGCGCCGCCGTGGCCGAATGGCGCAGGCGGTCAATTTCATCGTTGATAGCGCTGTCCTTCTCGATATAGGTATCCGTAGACGGAATGTAGGCTTCCGGCTGGTAGTAGTCATAGTAGGAGACAAAATATTCGACGGCATCCTCCGGGAAAAAGCCGCGCATCTCGGTGCAAATCTGGCTGGCCAGCGTCTTGTTCGGCTCCAGAATCAGCGTGGGGCGGTTGCAGCGGGCAATAATATTCGCCATTGTGAAGGTCTTGCCGGAGCCGGTGACGCCCAACAGCGTCTGTGCCTCGTTCCCTTCGTTGATGCCCTGCACAAGGGCTTCTATCGCCTGCGGCTGGTCGCCGGTGGGCTGGAAGGGTGCCTTTAAATGAAAAACCTCGTCCATTGTCTCTCCTTTCAGAGTACAACGATTAGTTGTATAACGATTATAGCACGGCCTCTTTTATAAGTAAAGCCCTTTGCCGATATTTTGTGCGCAAAAAGCAGAAAAATGCGCCCTGCCAAGTGGCAGAGCGCAGAGCGTTGATTTCAGCGGCTGGCGGCCTGCAATATGCCGCCGCCCGGGCGGTATTCCGGCAGGCTGCCGCGGTTCAGCATCGAGCAGGCATCCTCCCCGGCGATGATGATGTGGTCAATGACGGTAAAACCAAGCTGACCGGTCAGTTCCATAATGCGATAGGTTGTCAGGCGGTCGGCCTCCGAGGGGACGGCCATACCGGTGGGATGGTTGTGCGCCAGAATCCCGCAGGTGGAATTGGTGCGGGCCACAGCGCGCAGCAGCTTGCGGGTGTCCACTGTCACGCGGTTGGGCACACCCTCGGCAATGCGCAGATCCTGCATCGGGCGGCAGGCATCGTCCAGCAGAATCAGATAGAGCTGCTCATTCTGCAGGCCGCGGAACAACGGCTTGACGTAGTTAATGGCGGCCTCGGCGGTGCTCAACGCCTGCCGGGTAACGCGCTTTTTCAGCGTATAATAGCGGCTGAACGCCATAACGGTAGAAATCAGATGTGCACTTTTGGGCCCGATGCCGGGCACCTGTTCCAGCTCCTCGGGTTCAGCCTCCATAACCTTACAGAAATCACCGAAATGCTCAATCAGCCGATGGGCCAGTACGTTGGTATCCTGCCGCGGAATGGACATAAACAGCAGATATTCCAGTGCCTCATGCTCTGCCAGACTTTCCAGCCCATCGCGCTCCACGCGGGCCTTCATCCGGGCACGATGCTCCTCATGAAGATTCTCCCCTGCCATTTTTTCACATCCTGTCTTTACGTTTTCCTGTTTTCATTATATAATGAAAATACCATTTTGCCAACCGATTTTTTAAAGGAAATACGAGGATACAATGAAAAGTTTTACCGCAGGCCCCAATGAGAACGGTGTGCGCCTGAGCCGCTTTGTGGAGGGTGTGACCAAGGATATGCCCCGCAGTATGATGTACAAGGCGTTCCGCAACAAGCGCATCAAGGTCAACGGAAAGCGCGCCGAGCCGGACACCCGGCTGCAGACCGGTGACCTGATTGAACTATACATCAATGATGAGTTCTTCCCGGTGGGACGCCCGGCCGCCAAAGCGGCCAAGCCGCCCCGCAGGCAGCCGCCTGTTGCCGTGGTGTATGAGGACGAAAACCTTGCCGTGCTGTACAAGCCCGCGCATCTGCTCTGCCACAGTGACCGCACCGGCGACGCGAACCTTGTGGATGCCTTTGCCGCCTATCTGGAAGCGAAGGGCGAATATGACCCCCACGCCGAAAAGCGGTTTGCCCCTGCCCTGTGCAACCGGCTGGACCGCGGCACGGAGGGGCTGGTGCTGGCTGCCAAAAGCTACGCCGCACTGCGTGACCTGAACGAGATAATCCGCGATGATTGGATGAAGAAGGAATATCTGACCATCACCGTGGGCGCACCGCCGCAGGGGCGCTTTGTGGCCTGGCTGCAGCACAGCGAAAAGACCAACAAGGTCCGCATCCACGCAAGGGAGAGCGAGGGCTACAAACAGATTATCACAGAGATCACCGTAATTCGCCAATCCGGGCCGTTCGCACTCTGCCGCATTGGGCTTATCACCGGGCGCACCCATCAGATACGCGCCCACCTTGCCTATCTGGGCCACCCGGTGCTGGGCGATATCAAGTACGGCAACCGCAAGATGAACGAGCGCACCGGGCTGAAAACACAGGCACTCTGTGCCCAGCGGCTGACCTTTGGACGTATCCCGGAGGAAAACACGCTGCATTATCTCTCCGGCAAAGTCATCAAGCTGAATGACCCGGAAATCGTAAAGACCTATGAGCGCCTGACCGCTGAAAACGAGAAGTAAAGACAACACCCGGAGGGTTTCGCAAAGCCCTCCGGGTGTTGTTTTGTACTACTGCAGAGCCTCTTCGTGCCCAAGCCCTACAGAATCATTTTATGCCAGAACGAAATGGTATACCAGAGACAGTGCCACAATCAGGGCGCAGGCAATGGCAGTGATGGGCGGAGCCAGATGGATGATGCGCTCGGCCATAACATCATCCTCGCTGGTCTCATCATCATCGGCGTAACGGCCGCGCTTCTTGGACTTCTTGCGATCCTCGTAATCGTCATCATCGTAGTCCAGATTATCGGTGTCATACATCTGGGTACCTTCGTCATCGTCCTCATCATCGTCAAACAGACGGCCCTTGGGGGCGTAACGGCGAACGCGCTCGGCTTCCTCATCCACATCATTGTCGGCGTAGCCCTGCGGCTCAAAGGCGGCGGTGGCCTCCTCAGGCTCATAGGCTTTCTTCGGCGGAATCTCCTGCTGGCCCGTGATAGCTGCCTGCACGGCGTTGGCCATGGCGCGGGGGTCTTTGGCGGCGGGAGCTGCAGGCTGGGGCTGCGGGGCGGGTGCAACGCTGCTTGCCACAGCGTTGACTTCCTGCTGTTGGCGCTCTGCGGCCTGACGTGCCTCCTCCAGAATGGAGGTCAGCGTGGCCTTGATGCCGGCACGGTCACCACCACACTCCGAGCAGACCGTGCAGTTTTCCTCATTGGGATGGAACGCACCACAGGCGCAGAACCAGCCATACTGGGTATCCTGCGGCACGCAGGTCAGCTGCGGGTTGTTGGCGCGCTTTTGCAGGGTCTTGGCAATGGATGCAGGCAGCACGCGGGGCATATCCAGACGCACACGCTTATAGCCGCGCAGATCCACACCGCGTCCGTTCAGGAAGGCGCGATCCTGCTCAACCTCTACGCTGGAAACCGGCGTATCGCTGACGTAGACGGCATCATCGCTGCCGAAAACATCACCGGGCTGCGCGTTGAGCTGCTCATAGTAGAAGTCATCCTCGCAGAGAATCTGACCGGCAGCGTCCTTACATTTGAAGTGGACAACGAGGCCGGTCAACGGCTCTGTGCCAACGTTCTTGAAGGTCAGGCAGACAGCCACCTCGCCGGTGACATCGCCTTTCAGCAGCTCAACACGGACAAACTGCACCGGGCTGCCAGCCGTGTAATAGTTGGCGCGGGACTGCGCCATCAGGGAAAAATTCTGATCCATAGTTACACCTACTCTTTACTCTTGGGTGCCGGGGTGGGTGTTGTCCGTCTCGGCAGGCTGCGGGTTTTCGGTCTGTTCGGCAGGCTGCACAGGTTCTGCAGTTTCCGGCACAGGTGTTTCGGGCTGGGCGGTCTCGCCCTTGGCAAGGTCATAGGGCGGCAGGGTTCCGCCCTCCATCAGCGTCTTGAACTCCTCACCGCTGATTTTTTCGCGCTCCATCAGAACGCCGGCCACCTTGTGCAGCTCGCTCATATGCTCGGTCAGGGTGCGGCGGGCCGTCTCATAGGCTTCATCCACAATGTCGCGGATTTCGTTGTCAATTTCGGAGGCAATCGCCTCGGAATAGCCCTTGCCCTGTCCAAAGTCACGTCCCAGGAAGGTCTCGCCGGGGTCGCTGCCGTAGACAACCGGGCCCATACGCTCCGAGAAACCGTAGCGAGTTACCATAGAGCGCGCCGTATCCGTGGCACGCTGCAAATCGTTGGAGGCACCGGTGGAGATATCGTCCAGCACCAGTTGCTCTGCCACACGGCCGCCCAGCAGGGTGACAATATTCTCAAACATTGCCGTCTTGGTGACATAGCTGGGGTCCTTTTCGGGCAGATA
Source organism: Gemmiger formicilis (assembly GCF_024462815.1). Taxonomy (GTDB): domain Bacteria; phylum Bacillota; class Clostridia; order Oscillospirales; family Ruminococcaceae; genus Gemmiger. Next base: position 145,212 of record NZ_JANGCG010000001.1, on the reverse strand, counting down.
CATTGTGTAGCCGCCCGCACCGCCGCGGGAGATAATGCTAATCTGGTGCACCGGGTCATGGTGCTTGCTGAAATAGCCGGTAATTGCGTGGCCGGTCTCGTGGTAGGCGGTCAGGCGGCGCTCCTCATCGGTGACAACGTGGCTCTTCTTCTCGGGGCCCATCATAACCTTTACCGAGGCTTCCTCGATTTCCTTCTCGGTAATCGCCTTCTTGCCCTGACGTGCCGCCAGCAGGGCGGCCTCGTTGACAAGGTTTTCCAAATCGGCTCCGGAGAAGCCAGCCGTGGAGCGTGCAATCGTCTTGAGGCTCACATCGGGGCCGAGGGGCTTGTTCTTGGTGTGAACGCGCAGGATTTCCTCACGGCCCTTCACATCGGGCAAACCGACATAGACCTGACGGTCGAAACGGCCCGGACGCAGCAGCGCCTTATCCAGAATATCAGCACGGTTCGTAGCAGCCATAACAATGACGCCATCGTTGGCATCGAAGCCATCCATCTCAACCAGCAACTGGTTCAGTGTCTGCTCACGTTCATCGTGGCCGCCGCCCAGACCTGCGCCACGCTGACGGCCCACCGCGTCAATCTCATCAATGAAGATGATGGAGGGCATCGTCTTTTTGGCCTTCTCAAACAGGTCACGCACGCGGGACGCGCCGACGCCGACATACATCTCCACAAAATCAGAGCCGGAAATGGCGTAGAACGGCACACCGGCCTCACCCGCACAGGCGCGGGCCAGCAGCGTCTTGCCGGTACCCGGAGGGCCGACAAGCAGGACACCGTGGGGAATCCGTGCGCCCAGAGAGTTGAATTTGTCGGGAGCCTTCAGGAATTCGACAACCTCCTGTAGCTCGGCCTTTTCCTCATCGGCACCGGCCACATCGGCAAAGGTCGCCTTGCGCTGGCTCTCCTGCTGGTCCTTGACCTTGGCGCGGCCGACATTCATAATGCCGCCGCCTGCGCCGCCGCGGTACATCGACATAAACAGCATACCGATGCTGCCAATCATGGCCACGTAGAAGATAATTTCCAGCCATGGCACGCTGGTCTTGGCGGCAACGTAGTCAAATACCATCGGTGCGTCCGGGTTTGCGGCGTTGTACTCATCCACAAAGTCGGAAATCTTGCCGGTGTTGAAGTCACCACCATAGGGCAGCTTGTAGGTCATATAGACCGTGCCGCCGTTATCAGGCAGTGCGTCATTGTCAGAGCTGTTCAGGCTCAGCAGGCCACCGTTGGGCAGGCTTGCCGCGGCGTTGGACTCCGGCAGAGGGATGTTGCCCTCCTTGAGCCAGAGCTCCAGCGAGCCGGTGCCCAGATTCAGACGGAACGAGGTCACCTGTTGATTTTCAAAGTAATAGTAAATTTCGGAATAGGTTGTGTCCTTATTGCCGGTTTCCGCCAGCAGCGGAGAAAGGCTGATAAAGAAGAGAACCAATACCATCAGGACGGCCACCACAAGGATGCCGCTGAATTTCGGCTGTTTTTGCTGCAAGAAATCAACTCCTATCCGGCGTTTCTGCCGGGCATTTTGGCTTTAGTGGGAATAAACCTCCGGCTTGAGGACACCCACGTAGGGCAGGTTGCGATACTTTTCATCATAGTCCAGACCGTAGCCGACCACGAACTCATCGGGAACCTCAAAGCCGCAGTAATCCGGCTCAATGTCGGCCATGCGGCGGCTGGGCTTGCTGAGGATGGTGCAGATTTTGACGCTGCTGGGGTTGCGCATCTTCAGAACAGGCACCAGCTTGGACAGGGTGATGCCGGTATCCAGAATATCCTCCACAATCAGCACATCCTTGCCGGTCAGATCGGCGTCCAGATCCTTGATGATTTTGACAAGGCCGGTGGAGGACGTGTTTGCGCCGCCATAGCTGGAAACCACCATGAAGTCGATGGCGCAGGGCATCTTCACTGCGCGCATCAGGTCTGCCATAAAGACAACCGATCCCTTCAGGATAGAGACCAGCAGCAGATCCCGGCCCTCATAGTCGCGGGTAATCCGGGCACCCAGCTCGGCCACCTTCGCCTTCAGCTCAGCTTCGGATACCAGAACATGGTCAATGTCATTGTCCATATTATGCATAAATATTATGCCTCCCCTGTTTTTTCCGTCCGCACCGTCAGTACCTCATGGGTGTACTCATCGGGGGCACATCCCTCGGCGAAGCCGCAGCCCCACAGCCACAGCACCTCACTGCCATCAGCCAGCAGTGGAAGCAGCGGCCGTTCGGCCTGCGGTACGCCAAGTTCATTGTAATATTTTTTGAGTGTCTTGCGCAGATGGCGGCCTGCCGGGCGGTAGAAATCCCCTGCCTGCCGTGTGCGCAGAATAACATTCCCTTGTATTTTAGCACAATCCGCGCAACAGTTTAAGTCTTTTTTGAAAATTGATTGATTTTTTAGAAAATTTTCATACTTTACTACCTGAAATTTCACAAAATAACCACCCGGAAGGCGATATTCACCGGGTTCAAAGGGCTGCGGGGGTGCCGGATGGACCTTTGCCCCCTCCTGCGTATGGCAGACAAGCAGGCCGTTGCGGACACGGTAGTTCACATCCGGCGTCAGCTGAACGCTGCCCTCGCCGTGCAGAACCACAAACCGGAGCAGGCTGATATACTTTTCCTCCGCGTCCCGCACCGGGCTGACCAGCGCATGGAGTGCGGCATCCAGCACAGGCCCCTCGGCGCGGCGCAATATGGCAACATCGTACCCGCCCGGCACGGCGGCCGCCTGCAAAAGTGCGGCAGCCTCGGCATTCAGCCAGTCATCCAGTGCGCGCATCTGGCGGCAGAGCCGGGCAATGCTGCGCTCCGCTGCCGGGTTTGCGTACTGCAGCGCGGGGACAGCCTCGTGCCGGATGCGGTTACGGGCGTAGGTGTCCTCGGCGTTGGTTTCGTCCTGCACATAGTGTTGCCCCAGCGCGGCGCAGTATGCCTCGGTGTCGGCGCGGGTCAGGCAGAGGCAAGGGCGCACATAGCAGCCGCGGCGCGGCGGAATACCCGCAAGACCATGCAGCCCTGTTCCCCGCGCTATACGGAAGAGCACCGTCTCGGCCTGATCGGACATAGTGTGGGCCGTGGCAATGACGGCCTCCTCGCGGGCGGCCAGCTCATCAAACCAACCGTACCGCAGGCCGCGTGCCCAGTCCTCGCTGGGGTTGGGCGGCACGTCTATCCCCTCCTGCACGGCATCGTACAGGAAAAGCTCCACGCCGTTCCGGCGGCAGAAATCCGCCACAAAGTCAGCATCGCGGCGGGCGGTCTCGCCCCGGATTCCATGGTTCACGTGGGTGGCCAGCACCTCAATGGCCAGTTTGCGGCGGTTACGCAGCAAAAAAAGCAACAAAGCCATTGAGTCTGCTCCGCCGGAGCAGGCCGCAATGACCCTGTCGCCAGACTTGAACAGACCCTGTCGGCGGCAGTTGTCCAACAGAGTCTCCTCAATACGCTGTACTGTTTTTTCTGCGTCAGAACTCATGGGTCACATCCAGATTGCTGAACCGCGTGTGGGCACCATCCCAGCCCAGACGGACAACGCTCGTCTCGCCGTGGCGGTTCTTGGCCACAATGCACTCGGCCTCGTTTTCGTTGGCCTGACTTTCCTCCCCGTTCTGGGAGTTGTAGTAGGCGGCGCGATAGAGGAAAAGCACAATATCCGCGTCCTGCTCGATAGAGCCAGAGTCACGAAGGTCCGAAAGCTGCGGACGGTGGTCCGAACGGCCCGCCGTCTTTTCCGCCGCACGCGAAAGCTGCGACAGTGCGATAACCGGCACATTCAGCTCCTTGGCCATAATCTTCAGATTTCGCGTGATATCACTGATTTCCTGCACGCGGCTTTCGGTGCGCTTGGCACTCTGCATAAGCTGCAGATAGTCAATGATAACAAGCCCGATTTTTTCCTTTTTGGGGTCCTGATTGATGGTGCGGATTTTTGCCTTCATCTCTGGCACCGAAATACCGGAGGAATCGTCCATATAAATGGGCGCATTGTAGAGCAGTGAGGTAGCCTGCGCAAAATCGTTCCAGTCAGAGCTGTTCAGGCGGCCGGTACGGAACGCCTGACTGTCAATGTTGGCCGTGCTGGAAAGAATACGGTCGGTCAGCTGCTCACAGGTCATTTCAAGGCTGAAGATGATGGTGGGGATTTTCTGCTGGCGTGCCACGTTTGTAGCAATGTTCAGCGCAAAGGAGGTTTTGCCCATACCGGGACGTGCCGCCAGAATAATCAGGTCGGAACGGCCCAGACCGGTCAGCACCGTGTCCAGATAGTTGAAGCCGGTGGGGATGCCCGCGAACTTGTCGCGATCCGCACCACTCAGTTTCTGCATCGTGTCGATGACCTCCAGGATGGATTCCCGGATGGTCTTGACGCCGGTCTTGTCGCGGCCGGAACGGATATCATAAATCTTCTGTTCGGCGCTTTCCAGCAAGAGGTCTGCATCCTCACCGGAGGCTGTCTCGTTCAAAATGGAACGTGCCGCGTCAATCAGGCGGCGTGCCTGATACTTTTCCTTGACAATCTTGAAGTAAGAATCGACATTGGAGATTGCGGGCACAGTCTCGGCAATGCGGGTAATGTAAACCTTGGCGTCATCGGCACTGGCAAAGGTATCCCCTGCGGCCAGCGCATTGACCAGCGTGATGACGTCCACGGCCTCGCTGTCGGTGTAGAGGGTACGCATCGTCTCATACACGGCGCGGTTCTGGTCCGAGTAGAACATTTCGGGTTCCATATCGGTGATAAGGCGGTTCAGAATCGTCTCATCCATCAGCGCAGCACCCAGCACGCTCTGCTCAGCCTGCATATTGTAAGGCATCTGCATACCCAGACTGGAAAGGCTTACTTCCTCATTTTTCGGCACAGCGGATACCCTCCTTCCTTTGCCGGTGGTATTTTACAGCTCCTCAACCTTCAGCTTGAAGGGTGCAACAACGCCTGCGTAGAGGCGTACGGAGGCATCATAGCTGCCGAACTCCTTGATGGCGGAGGGCATTTCGACCTTTTTCTTGTCGATTTCGGTGCCGGTCAGGGTGGTCAGCAGCTCGGCGACTTCCTTGCCGGTGACCTTGCCGTACAGCTTGCCGGAGGCACCGCCCTTGACCTTAGCGGTGACAACCTGACCCTTGATTTTAGCGGCCAGCTCCTCAGCGGCGGCGCGGGCCTCTGCCTCGTGATGGGCCTTGGCCTCGCTCTTGGTGCGGGCCTGGTTCAAGGCCGCGGCATCCGCAGGGGCTGCCAGATTGCGGGGGAACAGGAAGTTGCGGGCGTAGCCGTCCGAAACCTCATGGATTTCATCTTTCTTGCCGATGGTTTTTACGTCCTGCTTGAGAATGATCTTCATAGGATTTCCCTCCCAAAAAATATGTCACAATTACCGTGCGGTGTTTTCCTTTTGGGCTGCACGGTAAAGGTCGATTTGTTCACGGATGCGCCGTTCGACATCCTGCAGGGTGCAATTTTGGAGCTGTGCGCCCGCCATCATCAGATGGCCGCCGCCGCCCAGCGGTTCCAGAATGACCTGCACATTCAGCGCACCCATGCTGCGTGCAGAGATATTGACGCCGCCATTTTTGGCAACCGCCACAAAGCTGGCGTCCACGCCGTTGATGGTCAGCAAATCATTGGCCGCCATAGGCAGCACAACGTTCATACCGGCCTCCAGCTCGTCGGACAATGCGATAGCACAGCCCTTGTATATGTAGGCAGCCTCCACGATGTGAGCGCGGGCCTCATACTCCTCCTTGGAGGTGTTGAACAGCAGCTTGGTTTCGGCGGTCTGCGCGCCGCGGCTGCGCAGCCATGCGGCAGCCTCAAAGGTGCGCACACCCACGTGCAGCGCAAAGCTGCGGGTGTCCAGCATAATACCGGCCAGCAGCGCCTGTGCTTCCAGCGGGGTGATGTTGTTTTCCTTGGGCATAAACTGCAGAAGCTCGCATACCAGCTCACTGGCGCTGGACGCGTAGGGCTCATGGTAGAGCAGCAGCGGGTTGTCGATATGCCCCACCGCCATGCGGTGATGGTCGATGACTACCACCCTTTCGCACTTTTCGTAAATCTGCTGGCTTTCCAGCAGGCGCTTCTGGTAGGTGTCCACTACGATTAGCAGCGTGTTCGGCGTAATGATGTCAAGGGTCTGGTCGGGGGCTATGAAGTTATGCCCCTCGCCCGCGTCCAGAAATGTCTTGAGCAGCTGCCCGGCCAGCGTGGCCTCGCTGTTGATGGCGATAACTGCGGGCACGTTGCACATCTTGCAGATGCGCAGTGCGCCGATTGCCGAGCCGACCGCGTCCAGATCCGACATACGGTGGCCCATAATGATAACGCTGTCGCTGCGCCTGATAAGGTCGCACAGTGCATTGGCGATGATTCGGCTGCGCACGTGGCTGCGCTTTTCCACGCCGTGCGATATGCCGCCGTAGAACTCAAAGCCGTCCACCGTCTTGACGGCAGCCTGATCGCCGCCGCGGCCCAGCGCAATGTCAATGCTCTCCCGGGCCATCTGGTGGCATTCCTGCAGGGTTTTGCCGCCGTGGCCAACGCCGATGGAAAGGGTTGTCAGCCCGCCGGGATGCAGGGCGCGAACTTTATCCAGAATCTCGAACCGCCCTTCCAGCATCCAGCGGACATCGCGCTCCTCCACAACCGCAATGTAGCGGCTGTTGGATACGCGGCGCAGAAATCCGGTGCTGCGGCCGATATACTCCTCCAGCAGGCTGTTGATGGCCTCAAGCTCCTTGGCCTGCTCACTGTCCTTCATATCATCGAACAGCTCATCATAGCTGTCAATGACGATAATCAGGCAGGCCGGGCGGCTTTCGTTGTATTCGTCCAGTGTTTCCTTGTAGAAGGTATCGTCAATCAGGTAGACAATGCTGGCACCGCGGCTGCCCTTGGCAGAACCGGCGTAAGCCGTGAAGCAGCGCTCGGCCACCTTCAAATCCTGCCCATGCGGGCGGGAGCAGACGGCCAAATCCAGCTCCGGCAGCACGCGGTCCACCGGGCGGGTCACGGCGTCATGGCCATTGAGGACCTGCTCCTTGAAGTGGCCGTTGTACCAGAGGATGCGTCCATCATTGATGAGCACCGTGGCGATGGGCAGATTGGCAAGGCTGTACTGGATGCGGCTATTTTCAAACTCAGTGCTGCAGAGCTGCTTGGCCAGAAAGGCGCGCAGGCGGCGGCGCTGCCAGAGCACCACGCAGAGCGCGACCAGCACCAGAAGCGCAGGCACAACCAGCAGCTGCGGCTTAACCAAAGCCACCGGCACAACCATAACGGCCACAGCGATAACCAAAAGCAGCACAACGGCCGCTACATTCAGACCATCCTTGCGTTTCATCGTATACTCCCCGGTTCAGGAACTCTTTTACACTTCCAGAAGGATTGGCAAAATCATCGGGCTGCGCTTGGTACGGCGGTAGATATAGCTGGACAGCGCCTCCCGCACGCGGGCCTTGACACTGGCCCAATCGTGCATATTGTCCGCAAGGCTGCGGTCGAGTGCCATCTCCACCTGTGTGCGGGCACCCTCCATCAGCTCCTCGCTCTCGCGGACATAGACAAAGCCGCGGCTGACAAGGTCAGGGCCGGAAAGCACCTGACCATTGCTGCCGTCGATGGCGGCAGTCACGATGATGATGCCGTCCTCCGACAGGTGATGGCGGTCGCGCAGAACCACGTTGCCCACGTCACCAACGCCGTAGCCGTCCACCATCACAGCGCCCGCCGTGACGGTGTTTTCCACGGTCATACCGTCCGCAGAAAGGCGGATGTTCTGGCCGTTCTCAGCGATATAGATATTCTGCTTCGGAATATAGCCCAGATGCTCCGCAGTCTCGGCGTGGCGCTTGAGCTGCTTGAACTCACCGTGCACCGGCAGGAAGAACTGCGGGTGGGCCAGCGTCAGCATGAGCTTCTGCTCCTCCTGGCAGGCGTGGCCGGACACGTGGGTGTCATACATATTCTCATAGATGACCTCCGCGCCCAGCGTCAGCAGACCGTTGACCACCTTGGTGACGGTCTTTTCGTTGCCGGGAATCGGGCGGGCGGAGATGATGATGAAGTCATTGGGGCCAACGCGCACCTGACGGTGGCTGGCCTGCGCCATACGGGACAAAGCGCTCAGCGGCTCGCCCTGACTGCCGGTTGTAATCAGCACGACTTTCTCCGGCGGGTACTTGTTGATTTCATCAATCGTGATGAGCACATTGTCCGGCGCATGGAGGTAGCCCAGCTCGCGGGCCATCTCGGTGTTGGAAACCATGCTTCGGCCACTGACGGCAACCTTGCGGCCCGACTCAATGGCGAGGTCGATAATCTGCTGTACGCGGTAGATGTTGGAGGCAAAGGTTGCCACAATGATGCGGCGTTTGCCCGCCTTGGCAAACAGGCGGCGCACACCCTCGGCCACGGTCTGCTCGGTGGCGGTAAAGCCGGGGCGTTCTGCATTCGTGGAGTCCGCCAGCAGGGCCAGCACGCCCTTGCGGCCATATTCGGCAATCGTGGGCAGGTCGGTCACGGCATCGCCGGACAGAGGCGTGTAGTCCACCTTGAAGTCACCGGTATGAATAACAACGCCGGCCGGGCAGTCGATGGCAAAAGCCAGCGAGTCCGGGATGGAGTGGTTGACATGGATGGGCTCCACGGTGAAGCAGCCAAGCGTAACCTTCTGGCGGGGGCGGATTTCATGGAAGATGGCGCTGGAGGCCAGACCGTGCTCCTCGAGCTTATTCTTGATAAGGCCGATGGTCAGGCGGGCGGCGTAAATCGGCACATTGAACTTTTTGAGCAGATACGGCAGACTGCCGATGTGGTCCTCATGGCCGTGGGTGATGAACAGGCCCTTGATGCGGTCCTTGTTTTCCAGCACATAGGTGAAGTCAGGAATGACCAGATCCACGCCGAACATATCCGCATCCGGGAACACCAGACCGCAGTCCACCAGAATCATATCACCCTGGCACTCATACAGCGTGATGTTCTTGCCGACCTCGCCCAGACCGCCCAGCGGGCAGATGTGCATGGGGATGGCCGGGGTCATTTCCGGATGCTCCTGGCTCTTTTGCGGGCGGCGGCCGCGGCGCTGGCCCTGCGGGCGCGGTGCGGTGGTATGCTCACCCTGCTGCGCAGCATTGTTCTGCCGCGGGCGGCGCGGACGCGGAGCCGGGATGCTCTGGGCTGCTGCGGGGGTCTGCTCTGCGGCAGCAGCCGGGCGCGGGGTACGCGGCTTGCGGGGCCGGTGCTGCACAGGGGCAGCGTTCTCTCCCTGCGGGCGCGGTGCGCGGGGCTTGCGAGTGCGGGGTGCAGTCTGGTCATTCTGGGCAGACGGTGCAGTATTTCTACGTTTTGGCTTGAATTCTTCCATTAGATAACCTCCGAATCAACAAATTTCCGGGCTGATATCTGCCAGCTGCAGACACCGAATTCCCTCTAAGACGGTTGCTATTTATGTATTTTTCAGAGCGAATACACTCCTATGCCTATGGGATGGGCGCGGAAAGCCCGCCTGAAAAGGCGCAGCCAGGCCCGATAAAACACACAACATTGCAATTACATCTTATTATATCACATTCAGCGTTCCTGTCAAATATCTTGCCATATGAATTGAAAGCGGGTATAATAACTTTATTATAGGCAAGAATTTGGAGTACAACGCAATGAAGCATATTGAAATTTATACGGACGGTGCGTGCAGCGGCAACCCCGGCCCGGGCGGCTGGGGTGCGATTCTGCGGTTCCGCACGGCAGACAAGGTGTACGAGAAAGAAATTTCCGGCGGCGATGCCACCACCACCAACAACCGCATGGAGATGACCGCCCTGCTGGAGGCACTGCGCCAGCTGAAGGAGCCGTGCGCCATTGATTTGTTCAGTGACAGCAAATATGTCATTGACAGCCTGCAAAAGGGCTGGGCCAAAGGCTGGCGTGCCCGCGGCTGGAAAAAGGCCGACAAGTCCCCCGCCCTGAACCCCGACCTGTGGGCCCCGCTTCTGACGGAAAGCGAGAAGCACGAGATTACCTACCACTGGCTGAAGGGCCACGCCGGCCATCCGGAAAACGAGCGCTGCGACCGTATGGCCGTGGAACAGAGCAAAAAATACGGCGGGCGGCAGGCCTGACCGCTTGAACAAGGAGAAAAGCATGGACGGATTCAATACCTTTGAAAAGCAGGACAAGATTTTGCTTGGCCTGAACAGTGGCAACGACGCCGCTGCCGCAATGCGCATTTTGCAGCAGCAGGGCTTTGCGGTGCAGACCTTCACCGCAGAAAACGAGGTTTCCACGGCAGAGCTTTTGCAGCTTCTGGCCAACAAGGCTGCCGAGCTGGACTGCGCGTTTATCGCCACTGGGCATTTTGCCCGCGTGGATGTGGACAGCAATGGGCTTTCCCACGTGCTGCCCGCCGCTGATAAGGACGCCGACCAGAGCGCACGGCTGGCAGATTTACCGCAGAGTGTTCTGGCAAAGCTGGTTCTTCCTCTCGGTGATTTTACCAAAGCGGACGTGGAGGAAATGCTGGCGCAAACCGCCGAATAAATCTGATATGCTATACAAAAATCTCCTGTGCAGAAACGCACAGGAGATTTTTTACTATTACAGTTTTTTGATGGGATGCCGTATGACAGTCTTTAACTTTTCCGGGGCAGTTTTGCGAACATCGGATAAATAGATTTCGTGATGCCAGCGGGTGTCCGTAATATCATTGGCGTAACCGTTTTCCGCCAGAAAGGCATCCATAGCCGCGACGGTTTCCGGCTCATTGTCATAGGGGCCGGTGTGCATACACTGCACGCAGAGCCCCTCCTCAATCGTCAGAAATTCAACTGCGGAGAAGTCCTGCTTCTTTTTGATTGTTGCCTCCCGCACAGCCCAGTCAAAGTCGGCCTCGGTCACAAAATCCGGCAGGCGGATGACCGATACCCACTCAAAATTTTCCTTGCGGGCATAGTCAATCGTTGCAGTACCCTCCTGCTGCCAGAAACCCTCCAGCGGCGGCACCACAAAGTCGAAATAACCTTCTATGCGGTGGTCGCCCTTTTTGCTCATCTTGATGGTATAAGCAACGCCGTACAGAAGGCCGATGGCCTGCTTATAGGCACCGTTTTCCTCATTGGGGTCGCCCTTGCCGCGCAAGGCAATATAGTTCATAGGTGGCACCGTGACAAGCTCCGGCTTTGCCTTGGGAAGGTAAAATTCCTTATACTCTTTTTTGAAGTCGAAGGCCATAACGGCAGAACCTCACTTTTTCTTTTTATGCTTCGGCCATGGCCACCATTTGCCCTCTTTTTCGTGCATCCAGTGGGCCAGCGGGTAGAACAGCAGTGCAATGCCACCCAGTAAAAGCAGAATGTACAGCCAGTTGGCAAAGTTAAAGATGACATCCAGCGCCGCCAGTGCCGCCAGAAAAAAGCCGGTGTACATCAGGAACTGGCCGTTATGCACCACATAGCCGTTCCAGTTTTCGGGGCGTATCTCGTCACGGCCCTGGTCCCCCCAGACGTTGGGATTTTTCATAGCGGAATAGCCGTAGAAGGCCAGCACAATGCCAATGACAAACAGAAACTCAAACAAGGGTGTTTCCTCCCGCGGTTATTTTTTGAAGAAGGGGCTGAAATCGAAGGTTGCGAAGTAGTCCGCCGGGGTCTCGGCGCGGCGAATCAGCTGGTGGGAGCCATCCTCCTTCAGCAGCACCTCGGCACTGCGCAGCTTGCCGTTGTAGTTATAGCCCATCGAGAAGCCATGTGCGCCGGTATCGTGGATATAGACAATATCGCCGATTTCGATTTCGGGGAGCATACGGTCAATGGCAAACTTATCGTTGTTTTCGCACAGGCCGCCGGTGACGTCATACTTGTGGTCGCAGGGAGCATCCTCCTTGCCCAGCACGGTAATGTGATGGTAGGAACCGTACATAGCCGGGCGCATCAGGTTGGCCGCGCAGGCGTCCACACCGATGTACTCTTTATAGATATGCTTCTGGTGCAGCACCGTTGTGACCAGTGCGCCATAGGGTGCCAGCATAAAGCGGCCCATCTCAGTAAAGATGGCGACATCGCCCATACCTGCGGGCACGAGAATTTCCTCAAACTTTTTGCGCACGCCCTCGCCGATGGCGGCAATATCGTTGCTGCGCTGGTCAGGGCGGTAGGCAATGCCCACGCCGCCGGACAGGTTGATGAACTTGATTTTGGCGCCGGTGCGCTTGTGCAGGCGCACCGCCAGCTCAAACAGAATCCCCGCCAGCTTCGGATAATAGTCATCCGTAACCGTGTTGCTGGCAAGGAAGGAGTGGATACCAAATTCCTTGGCGCCTGCAGCCATCAGCTTGGTGTAGGCTTCGGCCATCTGATCCTCGCTCATACCGTACTTGGCGTCGCCGGGGTTGTCCATAATGCCGTTGCCCAGCTCAAACACGCCGCCCGGATTGTAACGGCAGCAGACAGTCTCGGGCACGCCTGCAACCTTCTCCAGAAATTCCACGTGGGTCAGATCGTCCAGATTGATATATGCGCCCAGCTCGTAGGCCTTCTTCATATCCTGCGCAGGCGTATCGTTGGAGGAAAACATAATATCACTGCCGGAAAAGCCGCAGGCCTCACTCATCAGCAGCTCGGTGTAACTGGAGCAGTCCACGCCGCAGCCCTCCTCCTGCAGGATTTTCAGCAGATAGGGGTTGGGGGTTGCCTTGACGGCGAAATATTCCTTGAAGCCCTTGTTCCAGCTGAACGCGGCATTGACCCTGCGGGCATTCTCCCGGATACCTTTCTCGTCATAGAGGTGGAACGGAGTGGGGATATCAGCGGCGATCTCTTTTGCCTGGGCGAGTGTGATAAACGGCTTTTTCTGCGTCATGGTACTCTTTCCTTTCCCTTTATATACTAACATTTTTATTATAGTCGGTTTGCTGCACCCGGGCAAGGCTTTTCCCAAAAGAATTTGCCGTCCCAAAAGAATTTGCCGAATGATAAATAAAAAAGACCGTTTCCGAACGCCGGAAGGCATCGGAACGGTCTTGGAATTTACAGCACTGTCTCTGCGTGGTCGCCCTTCATATGGAGCTTGGCGGCCAGCAGGCGGCTGTCCAGCTGGCGGCAGGTCCAGTTGTAGGCGGGCAGCAGGAATACGCAGGCGGCCACCCATGCCGCCGGGTTGGAAAGCTCGGCACCAAAGTAGCCAAGCGGCGGCACCAGCGCAATGGCTACGGCCGTGCGGGCAATCATCTCTGCCACACCGGCCATCATGGCCAGCGTGGAGAAGCCCAGCCCCTGAATGGTATAGCGCCAGACAATCAGTGCGCCCAGCGGCACATAGAACACACTGTTCCAGAACAGATACTCGCGCCCCATGGCAACGATATCGAGTTCCTTTGCGGTGTCGAGGAAAAGGCTCATAATGTAGATATCGGTAAAATGCAGAATGAAAGCAGACGTAATACCGTACACCAGCACCACCAGCAGCGAGGCATCCACGCCCTGACGCACACGATCCATGCGGGCCGCGCCCAGATTCTGCCCGGCGTAGGTGGCCATGGCCGTGCCGATGCTCTCCATCGGGACAGTCAGAAGGTTCTGGGTCTTGCTGGCAGCCGTGACAGCGGCCACAGCGGCACTGCCCAGAATATTGACCGCCCACTGCATAATGACGCTGCCAATGGCTGTGATGCTGCACTGCAGGCCCATCGGTACACCGATGCCCAGCAGCCGTGCGCAGGCCTTTTTGCTGTAGGCCAACTCGTCCTTTTCCATCTTGAGGACGATGAATTTGCGGCGCAGATAAATAAAGCTCAGCACACCGGAGATAATCTGAGAGATGTCGGTGGCCAGCGCCGCACCAAAGATGCCGAACTGGAACGGTATGATGAACAGCAAATCGAGCCCGATGTTCAGCGCGCTGGTCAGAATCAGGAAGTACAGCGGCGTTTTGCTGTCGCCCAGCGCGCGCATAATAGCCGCCACCATATTGTACAGAAAGATGAACGGAATACCGGCAAAAATCCAGCCGATATAGATAACTGCGCCATCGATGATGTCCTCCGGCGTCTGCATCAGCTCCATCATCGGGCGGGTCAGCGCCACGGTGGCGATCGTCAGCACTACGCTACCCACAATGCAGAGCCATGCCGCGTTGGCCACGTGGCGGCGCAGGTCCTTGTAGTCCCGCGCACCGAACAGCTGTGCAATGGGAATGGCAAAGCCGTTGCAGACACCGCCAACGAAGCCCAGAATCAAATAGTTGACCGAGCCGGTTGCGCCGACCGAGGCCAGCGCGCTGACGCCGCAGAACCGGCCGACAATAATTGTATCGGCCAGCGCATAGAACTGCTGGAACAGGTTGCCCAGCATCAGCGGCAGTGTGAACAGAAGTATAACCTTGAGGGGATTTCCGCTTGTGAGATCCTTTGTCATGAATTTTCCTACCCTATTTATTTTGCTGAGAAGTAACGTGCGGATTGTATTATAGCACGCACGCCTGTAAATGCAAGAGGAAAAATCATGCAAATATTGCGGTCTTTTGTCTGTTCGTATGCTATTTTTTCCAGAAGTGCTGTAATTCTGCGGCCAGCGCCTGTGCGGTGTCCACGGCACGCAGCTGCTCCCAGTGCACAGGCATCAGACGGCGAGTTTCCGGGGCGAGAAAGCGGTCATCAATCAACAGCACAACGCCCTTGTCCTGCGGGGTGCGGATGACCCGCCCGGCCGCCTGCAGTACCTTGTTCATGCCGGGGTAGCGGTAGGCGTAATCAAAGCCGGAGCCGCGGGTCTGCTCAAAGTAGTCCCGCAGCTGCTCCTGCCGGGGGCCGACCTGCGGCAGGCCAGGGCCGATGATGGCCGCGCCAATCAGGCTCTCGCCTGCCATATCCACACCCTCGCCAAAGACACCGCCCTGCACGGCAAAGCCCAGCAGCGCCTTGCCGTCCTGCGCCATAAAGCGGGCCAGAAAATCCGCACGCTTGTCCTCGTCCATGGCGGACTCCTGACACAGGGTGGGCTGGTCCGGGTAGCGGGCGGTAAAATCCTGCCAGACGGTTTGCAGATAGCTGTAGCTCGGGAAGAATGCCAGATAATGTCCCGGACGTGCCGCCGCCATCACAGCCAGCAAATCCGAAATTGCGGCAATGCTGGTTTCCCGGTCCTTATAGCGGGTGCTGACCTGCCGGGCGCACCACAGGCCGAGCCGGTCGGCATCAAAGGGGCTGCGCAGTGCCACAGCGCGGGCGTCCGGCAGGCCGCAAAGGTCTTTGTAGTAGCCGGCCGGAGCCAGCGTGGCGCTGAAAAGAACCGCCGCACGCCCTTTCGCAAAGTCCACCGCCAGAAAGGCGCTGGGGTCAAGGCAGAGCATCGTGGCACGCACCTCACTGCCGCGGGCGGATACCTGCAGCACGAAGTGGTCATCGAAGGTATCCGCCACCCGCAGCCATGCGCGGATGTCAAAATATAGTTGCAGCAGTGCATCGTGGGCCTCGCCGGGCTCACGGTGCTCGTCCAGCCAGATTTCCAGCGGCTCGCAGAGCTTCTGCAGCGCCCGGTCAAATTCTTCGGCGCGGGTCTTTTCAAAGAAGGTCTTGCCAAAGCGGGTGTCTGCGGCGGCCTCCTCACAGCGATGCCGCCAGCCGATAAAAAGATTATTGACCTTGCTTAAGGAGTTTTTCAGGCTGCTTTTACCTGGGCCCAGCAGCTTTTTGGCGTCATAGAAGGCACTTTTCGCCAAGGTGGCGCTGTGCATATCGCGGGCGCGGCCGGGCAGATTGTGGGCCTCGTCAATCAGGAACAGGTAGTCCCCCGCCGTATCAAAAAAGCGTGCCAGATGCACAACCGGGTCAAACAGGTAATTGTAGTCCCCTATCACCACATCGCACCAGAGGCTCAGGTCCAGACCCAGCTCAAAGGGGCACACCGTGTGCCTGCGGGCCAGCGCCTGCAAAGCATCGGCCGAAAGCGTGTGGGTATCCAGACCGTCCCACAGAGCCTCCTTGACGCGGTCAAAGTAGCCTTTGGCATAAGGGCAGGCCTCCGGCGTGCACTCGCGGTGCTCCTGCATACAGATTTTGTCCTTGGCGGTCAAAGTGACGCTGCGCAGCTTCAGCTCCGGGTTTGCCCCGCGCAGCAGCGCCAGCGCATTTTCTGCTGCCGCACGGGTTGTGCCGCGGGCCGTCAGGTAAAAGACCGGCCCACCCTGCCCCAGTGCCTTCAGTGCCGGGAATAGCACGCTCATCGTCTTGCCGATGCCGGTGGGTGCCTGACAGAGCAGCTGCCCGCCCTCGGCACAGGTTTTATACACCGCGCCGAGCATTGCCCGTTGGCCGGGGCGGTAGGAGGCAAACGGAAACTGCAGTACCTCCAGCGAGGCACGGCTGATGCGCTGCCACTCGGCTGCGCGCTTGGCCCACGGTGCATACTGAGTCAGCAGCCCGGTGACAATTTCGTCCAGCGCGTCTGCGGTGTACTCATGGGTGAAGTGAAATTCCAGCTCCTCATCCACCTGCAGATAGGTAAGGCGCACCCGCATGGCGGGCAGCCCCTGCTGGCGGGCGTAGATAGCCGCATAAATCTGGGCCTGCGCCCAGTGCTCAGGGCTTTGCTCCCCGGTAATCAGCTCTGGCGGCAGGGTTGTGGTTTTGATTTCGTCAATCGTTGGTGTGCCGTCGGTGTCGGTAAAGATACCGTCGGCACGGCCCTCCAGCATGTAGGCGACTCCGGCGCAGAGATAGTCCTGCTTAAGGCTGACTTCCGCCTGATAGTCCGGGTGCTCCTTGACGGCGGCGCGCTGCAGCTTGCGGTGCAGACGGGCGCCCTCCAGCGCACGGTCAAAGCCGGTAAAGCGGCTGTCGATGCTGCCGGTTCGCAATAAAAATTCCACCAGACGCCGGATCGGCAGCGTCAGTGCCAAATTTTCAGGCTCCATACCGCTTGCCCCCTTGCATTTGGTGGTATACTAGGTTTAATAGGTGTGCTCACAGATTTGTGTGATTTTCTCCCGCAGATTGACAAAGTCACCGAAAACCGCAGGCTTATTGACCGGATAGCGCAGCAGCGCTGCGGGGTGGTAGGTTGCCATAAACAGTGTGCCCTGTTTTTCAAAGAATTTGCCGTGGTCCCGGGAAATAGAAAAGCCGGGGTCCATCATCTGCTGGGCGGCCACGCGGCCCAGGCAGACCACGATTTTGGGCCGGATGCACTGAAACTGCTGGCGCAGCCACGGCATACAGGCTTGGGATTCCTCCGGCAGAGGGTCACGATTCTGCGGCGGGCGGCACTTGACTATGTTGGCTATATAGACGTTGGTCTCGCGGCTCAGGTCAATGGCCTCAAGATAATGGTTGAGCAGCTGGCCGCTGCGCCCCACAAAGGGCAGGCCCTGCTCATCCTCACTGGCACCGGGGCCCTCGCCCACAAACATAACCTCGGCATCCGGCACACCCATACCGAACACAACATTTGTGCGGGTTTCGCACAGGCCGCAACGGCGGCAGGCCAGACATTGCTGCTGCAAAACATCTATTTCCATATGTAACACCTCAATGGTTTGACCGGGCGCGGTACGCCTGAACGGTAGCAATAAGGGGGATGCACTATGAGTTGGGGACATGCGGTTTTCCTGCGCGGGCTCTGCCTTGCGGCGGGGTATCTGTTCGGCTGTTTTCTCACCGCCGAGGTTGTGGCGCGCTGCACGGCGGGCGTCAGTGCGCGGGATATCGGCACCGGCAACCCGGGCATGGCCAATATAATGACCCACCTTGGCAAAAGGGCCGGCTTTCTTGTGCTGGCCGGTGATGTGCTGAAAACCGCGGCTGCCTGCTGGTTCTGCTGGCAGGCCGCGCCGGAGCTGGGGCTTACTGCCCTGCTGTACGGCGGATTTGGGGCGGTGGTTGGCCACAACTGGCCGTTCTGGTGCCGTGGGCACGGCGGCAAGGGCGTAGCCGTAAGCTGTGCCTGGGTGATACTCTATCTGCCCATTACCGGCGTGCTGTGCTGCCTTGCGGGCGGCATTGCCGTGCTGCTGACCGGGTATCTGCCGCTGGGGGCTGTGCTGATTGCCGCGCTGGCTGTGCCCATTGCGTGGGTGCAGTACGGCACGGAAAGCGGCCTTGTGATGGCTGCCAGCGCGCTTATTATGCTCTCGCGGCATTGGCCAGGTTTGCAGCGGATACGCCGCGGCGAGGAGCCGCGCTTTTTCCAGCACCGGCACAACAGCGGCTAATAGTATGATACCACTGTGCGGCCCATATTGCAACGCTGCAAAATTGTGCGTTGCTGTGCCGTATAGTACGCCGTGCAATTTTTTATCAAAATTTGCAAAAAAAGTGTTGACATTTTGCGCTGCAACCGCTATAATAGTCAACGTTGCAGCTGCCACGGCAGCGCACAAAGCTGGGTATGGCCCGGTAGTTCAGTTGGTTAGAACGCTAGCCTGTCACGCTAGAGGTCGTCAGTTCGAGCCTGATTCGGGTCGCCATATGCTGCTATAGCTCAGTTGGTAGAGCGCATCCTTGGTAAGGATGAGGTCAGCAGTTCAAATCTGCTTAGCAGCTCCAGCGCTGATGCCCACAGTGCAAGATACGCATTGTGGGCATTTATTATAGGGGCATAGCTCAGTTGGTAGAGCAGCGGTCTCCAAAACCGCGTGCCGAGGGTTCGAATCCTTCTACCCCTGCCAAAAGCCGCTTATCTCGTTTGAGGTAAGCGGCTTTTTGTTTACTATGGCGAAAACACCTGTGAAAATTTGTGAAATTTTTCTTTTTCTGGATATACCGCAAAAAAATTCTGCCGGGACTTCTTCTGTGTCTTGCATTTGTACGGTTGCAATAAAACAAATTTGGCGCGGTGTGTCGGTATCTGACGCTGTATGGCCGATTTTTGACGCGCTCCGCTAAAAATGATACCATAATACTGTAATTTTATAGTGTCAAATTGTGTATGCTCTGCCATTCTGGCAAGGCCGCGTTGCCGTGGCAGGCCATACCGCCTCCCTGCGCTCCTTTACCGAGCAGAATCCGGCGCTGTACCGTTATCTGGATGAATCCATGATGCCGCTGAATCTGGGTGTGGCCTTTGCCAAGGATTATGACCACACATTTGTGGAGGACATCAACCAGAGCATTGCCGTCGGCATGAACGAGCATCTGTCCAAGCCGCTGAACATTGACGATATCATCAAGACTATCTGCAAGTACACCCATCCATAAAGCCATGCCGTCCCGGAGCTGCACAGCCCCGGGGCGGCGTTTTTTGTGTATGGGGCGGCAGGTTGACATTTCACCCGGCACGCAGTATACTGTATACAACCAACTGTTGTATAAGCTTTGAGGGAAGGAGGCAACGAAATGCCGGACAGAACGTATCTTGCGATTGACCTGAAATCCTTTTACGCATCGGTGGAGTGTGTGGCCCGCGGGCTGGACCCGCTGACAACCAATCTTGTCGTGGCGGATGTTTCCCGCACTGAGAAAACCATCTGTCTGGCCGTCTCGCCGTCCCTCAAGGCGCACGGCATACCGGGCCGCGCCCGTCTGTTTGAGGTAGTGCAGAAGGTGCGTGAGGTCAACGCATGGCGGCGCACCAAGGCACCGGGGCGGCAGTTCACCGGCAAATCCAGCAACGCCCCCGAGCTGGCCGCCCACCCGGACTGGGAGCTGGACTATATCATCGCCCCGCCGCATATGGCCCGCTATATGGCGGAAAGTGCACGGATTTACGCGGTATACCTCCAATACATCGCGCCTGAGGATATCCACAGTTATTCCATCGACGAGGTCTTTATCGACGCCACGGCCTATCTGCCGCTGTATAACCTGACGGCGGAGGAGCTTGCCCGCAAGCTGATTTCTGAAATTTTGCAGACCACCGGCATCACAGCCACGGCGGGCATCGGCAGCAACCTGTATCTGGCCAAGGTGGCTATGGATATTCAAGCCAAGCACGTCCCGCCGGACGCAAACGGCGTACGGATGGCCCGGCTGGATGAGCAGAGCTACCGCCGCAACCTGTGGGAGCACCGCCCGCTGACGGATTTCTGGCGGGTGGGCCACGGCTACGCCAAAAAGCTGGAGGCACACGGTCTGTACACGATGGGAGACATTGCCCGGTGCTCTCTGGGCGGGGCAACAGACTTTTACAATGAGGAGCTGCTCTACAACCTGTTTGGCGTCAATGCCGAGCTGCTCATCGACCACGCGTGGGGCTGGGAGCCCTGCACCATGCAGGACATCAAGGTCTACAAGCCGGAAACCACCAGCATCGGCAGCGGGCAGGTGCTGCACTGCGGCACGGACTACGCGCAGACGCGCCTGATTGTGCGGGAAATGGCCGACCAGCTTGCCATGGATTTGTTGGAAAAGGGCATGATGACAAAGCAGCTGGTGCTGACCATCGGTTATGACATTGAGAACCTAACGGACCCTGTGCGGCGGGCGGGCTACCACGGCCCGATTACCGTTGACCGCTATGGCCGCAGGGTGCCCAAGGCGGCCCACGGCACGGCCAACCTTGCGCACTACGCCTCCTCCTCGCGGCTGATTCTGGAGGCCGTGACCCAGCTGTATGAGCGCATTATGGACAAAAATCTGATTGCCAAGTGGCTGAACCTGACGGCCTGCAATATCCTGAGTGAGGACGCCGCCAAGGAGAGGGAATCCTATGAGCAGATGGACTTCTTTTCCATCTCCGCGGCCGCACAGACGCAGAAGGCTGCCGAGGAAAAGGAACTGGAACGGGAGCGTAAGCGGCAGGAGGCGCTGCTGGCCATCCGCAAGAAATTCGGCAAGAATGCCATTTTAAAAGGAATGGATTTGCAGGACGGCGCAACCACCCAGCAGCGCAACGCGCAGATTGGAGGGCACAACGCATAATGGGCCGCTATGATGATATTATCGGCTTGCCGCATCACGTCTCTGCGCGCCATCCGCAGATGCCCCGCGGGGACCGCGCCGCGCAGTTTTCGCCCTTTGCGGCGCTGACAGGACTGGAAGCCACTTTGCAGGAAACGGCCCGCCTGACCGACCGTCGCATTACGCTGGACGAGTATGAGCAGGCCGCGCTGGATGCAAGGCTGCAAACGCTGCGTGACACCATAAAGACCCAGCCGCAGGTCACTGTGACCTACTTTGTGGCGGATGCCTTCAAGGAGGGTGGCACCTACTGCACTGCAGTAGGCAAGGCCAAAAAGCTGACCGATGAAAACAAGCTGGTTTTCACGGACGGCACCACTATCCCCGTGCCGGACATACTGGCGCTGGAGCTGGTGTGACCACGGAACAGAAACAATCAAAAGCCGCTTACCTCAAACGAGATAAGCGGCTTTTGGCATCAGTTGATAATACTGTTATGGCTTCAAATAATTTCACTCAAAAATGAAACCGTAGCGGTGGAAGCGGACCTATACGAATTTGTTCTATAAACTGGAAGTGGTCACCATGTTCATCACTTATTTATACACGTTTGTAAATAATGGGATCATCGTATCCAAAAGTCCGCTTTCCGTTAACTTCTATAATTTCAGATACTTCCAAACAACTATCAGAAAACTTTTCCCAAAGCTTAAATGTCATTACTGGTGAAAACTGACTTGTGCTGCCTCCCTCCCAGATGCCATCATTTTCATGATAAAGTGCCGGAGTAAACTTTTTAGATTTTTTCAGTTCACTATAATCAACATTTTTCATAGAATCATATGAGAATGTATTTTTGTCTTCTCCTTCCGGAATCTCATAGGAGGAAAGTAAAATTCCATCTTCATTTTCTGTAATAAGGAAAAGGTGCGGTGATGCATGACGGTTACCATTGGTCTCATAGTAACTTTCTTCAACAACAAATTTTCCATTGAAATCTTGAGGAATATTATTTATTTTGTCATTGCAGACTGTATTTACATGCTTAGCATAAGGATATATTTTTCCTGTTGCCTGCATCATATTAAACTGCTCTTTGTTATCAAAATGTCCCGTCATCATACCAATAAAATTATCAAGTTTCATCATTTTATTTTACCTCCATAAATTTCGATTTGTTAAATTGATTGTATCAGATTGTTCTGTTCATTTCAACAAAAAAAGCCAGATGGTTTCATAAAGAAACCATCTGGCTTTTTTGGCAGGGGTAGAAGGATTCGAACCCTCGGCACGCGGTTTTGGAGACCGCTGCTCTACCAACTGAGCTATGCCCCTATAATAAATGCCCACAATGCATATCTTGCACTGTGGGCATCAGCGCTGGAGCTGCTAAGCAGATTTGAACTGCTGACCTCATCCTTACCAAGGATGCGCTCTACCAACTGAGCTATAGCAGCATATGGCGACCCGAATCAGGCTCGAACTGACGACCTCTAGCGTGACAGGCTAGCGTTCTAACCAACTGAACTACCGGGCCATACCCAGCCTGCGCTGTGCTTGGCGGTGTGTGCCTCACGACCAGCGCAGGAATAATTATAAGGGATGAGTGAAGAAAAGTCAAGCGTTTTTGCAGAATTTTTTAATTATTTTTCTGCATCCGCATCAGGCTGTAGGGGGCAAGGGGCGTTTCACAGGGGATGGTGTACTGCATCATCGGGTGCGGGGTGGCATCCACGCGCTCACCGTCTGCGTTTTCAATCCATTCCGGCGTCAGCTTGACCACAGTCCCGTCCGGCTGCAGAATCTCGATGCTGTCCCCCACGCTGAATTTACCACGCTGGGTGCAGTGGGCCACGCCGTCCGCCCAGCCGTCCACCGTGCCGATGAAATCCCAATCCCGCACATAGGTGTGGCTGGGCGTCTGCTGGGCCTGCTCCTTGCCGAAGTAGAAGCCAGGCGAATAGTGGCGGTGGCTGGTGCGGTTGAGCTCTTCAATCACATCATCGGGCAGCTCAAAGTTATCATTGAAGGGGTCTACAAGGAAGGCGTCCAATGCGCGGCGGTAGGCGCTGACCACCGAGGCCACATAGTAGAAGGTCTTGGCGCGGCCCTCAATTTTCAGCGAGTCCACACCCGCCTTGCAAATCAGGTCAATGAACGGCGCTGTACACAGGTCATTGGCGTTGAGGATATAGCTGCCGTTGTCCGCGCTCTCCCCTATCTCCATATACTGACCGGGGCGGTGCTCCTCCACAAGGCTGTACTTCCAGCGGCAGGGCTGGGCACATTCGCCGCGGTTGCCACTGCGGCCCGCCATATAGCTGGACAGCAGGCAGCGGCCGGAAACGCTCATACACATAGCACCGTGCACGAATGCTTCCAGCTCCAGATCCTCGGGGCAGTTGTCGCGTATCTGGGCAATCTCGGTCAAGGGCAGCTCACGCGCCAGCACAACACGCTTTGCGCCCAGCTCATAGCAGACCTTTGCGGCCTCGTAGTTGGTAATGCCCGCCTGCGTGGAGACATGGCGCTCCACCTGCGGGGCGTACTTCTTGGCCAGCGCCAGCACGCCCAGATCGGCAATGATAAAGGCATCCACGCCCGCCTCGGCGGCATCCTGAATGTACTGGGGCAGCTTGGCCAGCTCCTCATTCGTGGGCAGGGTGTTCAGCGTCAGATAGACCTTTTTGCCGCGGGCATGGGCAAAGATGCAACCCTCCCGCAGCTCGCCGACCGTCAGGTTGACCGGGGCGGCGCGCATACCAAACTCCGGCAGGGCGCAGTAGACTGCGTCCGCGCCGTACATAACAGCATATTTCAGTGTTTCCAGGCTGCCCGCAGGGGCCAGCAGTTCCGGCTGTTGCAGCATAATTGTTCCTCCGTTTTTGCGTAAAAAGCGCCCGGTTCGCGCCGGGCGCTGCTGTGTTGATAAACCGCCTTCTTACAGAGAGGGCAAGAGATTACGGAGCCCAGCCCGCCTTGACACAGTTCTGGTAATGCTCGTCTGCGGTCTTGGCGTAGAAATACTGCCCGGCCACGTCGGTATCGGGGTGGCCCGTGACGAAGAAGTAGTAACCCTCGTTGATATACTCCTGGTCAGGGTTCAGCGCAGCCTCGATGGCGGCATAGCCCGGGTTGGAGATGGGACCGGCAGGCAGGCCGCTGATGGCGTAGGTGTCATACAGCGCCAGCACATCGTCCGGGATAGCACCAGCCTCCGGCCAGCCGAAGTATTCAGCTGTCGGGGAGTTCCAGAGGTAGTTATTCTCGCTGTCCCGCATAATATAGCTGCTGGCGTTGGATTCCAGCTTGTGCTCCGCCCAAAGCGGGTCACTGGATTCCAGACGGTTGTGGAAGCAGGCGCTGACCTTGGCGTCCTCGCTCTCGAGACCGGCCTCCTCCTGAATGAAGCTGGCCAGCTTGACCACATCGTCCAGAGAGGTGCCCTTCTCGGCAATCGTATCGGCCAGACCTGCCGTCTTGTTGGCAAACTCGTTGTAGAGCTGGTCTACATAATAATAGACATCCTCATCCGCGTAGAGGTTGTAGGTGTCCGGGAAGAGGTAGCCCTCGCACTTCATCAGACGGTCATTGTCGGGGATGGCGTTCCAGAAATCATACTGGCTGAAGTCCGAGCCATCGGTGCCGTTGGCACAGCCAAGGAAGGTGTCCACATCGTCCACAAGGCCCGCGTCCACAAAAATCTGCGCCACTCCCACGGCGGTGGTGCCCTCGGGGATGGTGACGTTTACGGTGGGGCGGCGGGTCACAACGGACAGTGCCTTGATAATGTCATTGTAGGCCATACCAGACTGAACCTCAAAATCGCCGTACTGGATGGCGTCCGCCTTGCCGCTGTACTTGACATACTGCTTGAACAGCCAGTCATACTTGATGACACCCGCATCCTTGAGTTGGGTGGCAATGCTGGCCACGGAGGATCCCTCCGGCACGGTGATGGTCTGGACGGTGCCCAGCGTGCCCTGACCGTCCAGCTCTGCATAGAACTGGGAGACCTTGTACCCGCCGAAGCCGACCAGTGCCAGCAGGATAATGACAATCAGGCAGCCCACCGGGAAGCGGCGCTTGGGCTCCTCATCCTCCTCATCGTCCTCATACTCGTCATATTCTTCCTGCTTCGGTTTCTTTTTCGGCTTTTCTTTTTTGGGGCGCGGCGGCTCCTGCTGCGGGGCCTCGCGGCGGGGTGCAGGCTGCGGCGCCTGCGGTGCCGCGGGCTGTTCGGAATTTGAACGATTGATTCTCATGAGTGCTCCTAACTTTTTAAACGATGCAAGGCGTCTGCCTTACGCAAATTACAGCAACATCCTGAAGTAGGCGTCTGTCAAGGGGAAACTCTTGCCCAGAAATGCCACCACACCATAGCCGCAGCGGCGTCCTGCACCCAGATACAGCGTCTGGTTTTCGGCCAGCAGGATGCGGGCGTTGGCAGCGCCGGTCTTTTCCCGCGCCGCCTGCAGAAGCTGGTCGGCGCAGTGGTCATTGTCAGCCTGCAGCTCCAGAAATTGTAGTGTGTCGCCCTTTGTGTAGTACAGGCCGTACCCGCGCCGGGTGGAGACCACCGTCAGACCGCGGCGGTAGAGCTGGGTCATAATCTCATTCATGGCGCTCTCCGGCAGGCAGATGCAGCCGGGCTGGTAGATGCAGCGCATTTCCAGCAACTTGTGCACGGTCAGGCTGTCAAACGCTGCCTGTGCCAGCAGGTCACGGCGTATCTGGGTGTGCAGCACGCGCAGCGGCAGCTGGCTTGTGAAACCCAGCGTTTTCAGCTCCCCGGCATTGCGGGCGTCCTCCGGCGTCATAACGGCAAAGTCAAAGCCGCTGGCCCCATAGGCGCGCAGGCAGCTTTCAATGAGCTTGGGCAGCAGGCGCTCCATCGGGACGCCCTGCCTCCCCGCTGCGCCGCACAGCCAGATGCCCCGGTGCTGGCCGTATTCGACCGGCACTGCGGCGAGCATGGCCGCGGGCGGCTGGCCGGGCTTTTCCAGCACAAGGATATTTTCCAGCCCTGCAACGTTCTGCAGCCAGCCCTCGGCATCGGCGCGGCTGGTTCCGGCCGCCCTGCAGCGCAGCGCCGCCAGTGCGGACAGGTCTTTTGCGGTTGCCTTACGCAGCATGGGCCTCACCTCTTTTGCTTGTTGGTATCAGATACCCTTATTTTACAGTATTCTCTGCAATTCTGCAAGGATTTCAGCGTTGATATCCTCCACAGAACGCATGAATTTTGTTCCGTTTGCATCCTGCGCGGTGCACTCGATGCGATGCCAGCCCAATGTGCGGGCACAGTACTCAGCTGCGGCGCGGCTGCGGGCCAGATAGTCGGTGTCCTTTTCCTGAATATCCTTCTTGGTTTCATCGCCATGGTAGCGTTCGGTGATGAGCTTCTGGGAAATTTCCGGGTCAACCGCCAGATAAATCACCGCATCGGGCGCGGGGATGCCGAATTTCTTGTACTCAAAGTCAAACAGCCAGTTCAGGAAGCCATCCCAGTGCATCGGCGGCAGCTTGGAGCACTGATGCACCGCGTTGGAGGTGGTGTACCGGTCAGACAGCACCAGCCCACCCTCGCGGTAGAACTCGCCCCAGTCGGTTTTGTAGCTGGCATAGCGGTCCACCGCGTAGAAGCTGGACGCCGCGTAGGCGTTGACATCGTCCGGCTTATCGCCGAAGGCGCCGGACAGATACATCTTGACCAGTGCCGAGGAGTCACTCTCATAATCCGGGAAGGTAATCTGCCGCAGGTCATGCCCCTGCTCCTGCAGTCGCTGGGCCGTCAGCTTTGTCTGGGTGCCCTTGCCGGAGCCGTCCAGTCCCTCAAAAATGATGAGCTTTCCCATATTATACTGCCTCCTCCCTGAGCTTGGCATACTTTTCACGCACTTCGGCCTGCTTGCCGCAGCACATACGGCCCTCCGGGCAGGGGCCCGTCAGGCAGCGCGGCCCGGCACTGGCAAAGATGTGCGGGGCAACCGGCAGCACAAGACGGAGCATTTCATCCGCCACAGCGCGGATTTCCCACTGGGCGCGGTTGCAACAGCGCAGATTGAAGAAGTTCTGCAGGCTGCGGCAGTTCATCGTCATAACCATCTTGGTCTCGCAGGCATTGGGCAGTACAAAGCGTGCGTCCTCGTTGGCCTGCTTGCTGGCCTTGGCGCGGGCTGCCTTCTCATCCAGTCCCTCGGCCATCAGGCGTGCGGTGTGGGCGTTTTCCAGCGTGTGGACAAGCTCCAGATACTTGCGCGCATCGTCATTCATCGAGGCAATGAACTGTGCCTTTGCCTCCGGGATGGCCTCAATCTCCGGCGGGATGACATAGCGGAAGTCCTCCAGGCGGACATAGCGCTGGCTCTGCACGCTGAAGCTGGCCAGACGGTGGCGGGTGACCTGCGCCAGGAAGGTGCGGGAAACACCCTCAATGCCAAAGGTGAAGCTGGCGTGCTCAATGGGGCTGGCGTGGCCAACATCGTTCAGGCGCTGCAGGAAGGCCTCAGTCTTTTCCGGCGTCAGGCCGTCCAGCAGCGTCTCAATATGGGCGTCCGAATAGCAGAGCTTTGCCGCGGCGGCAATGGTCTTTTCCGGGTCATTCGTATGGGCAATGAGCTGAACTAACATATCATTCCTCCACTTTTTTCAGCGGTGCGTAGTTGGCCATCGTTTTTTTGACGCCAACACGGTCAAACTGAATTTCCACAATGCAGTCCCCTGCGATGGGCGTGGCCTTGATGACCCTGCCGCGACCAAAGACGCGGTGGTCAACCAAATCGCCGGGCGCATAGCTGACAGCTTCCTTCTTTTTGGGTGCGGCGGATACAGTCCCGGTCAGCGTGGATGTGCCTGCGCCTGCCGGGGCGGTGCTGCCGCCGCGGCTGCGACCATAGCCGGAGCCAAAGCCCACGGACTGCACCGTGTGGCGGCCGCCGTAGGAATTGGGGCTTTCGTGCCCGCCGCTGACAAAGCCGCTGCTGTAGCCGCTGCCGAAACCGCCGCGGGGTTTTGCGTTATATTCACTGTTCAAGTAGCCGCGGGATGCGCCGGAGTAGCCGCTGCGCCCGCCGGGCACATTGGTGCTGTAGCTGCCGTACCCGGCCCCGAAGCCGCTGCCATAGGAGGAAAGCTCCGGGCTCTGGGTCTCATCCAGCAGGCCGGGGTCAATCTCGCTCAGGAAGGTGGATGGCGGGTTGCGGCGCGTCTGGCCGAAAATCATCCGCGTGCGGGAGCTGGACAGATACAGCTCCTTCTTGGCGCGGGTGATGGCCACATAGCACAGGCGGCGTTCCTCTTCCATGTCCTCCTCGTTATACTTGGCTGCATCTCCGGGGAAGATACCATCCTCCATGCCTACGACAAAGACATAGGGAAATTCCAGACCCTTTGCCGAGTGTATCGTCATCATCGTGACGCTGTCGGCATCGGTATCATAGCTGTCGAGGTCGGAAATCAGCGCGACCTCCTCCAAAAAGCCGGACAGGGTGGCGTCCTCACCGTTCTGGTCGGCGTAGGTCTTGATGGAGCTGACGAGCTGGCCCAGGTTCTCCCGCCGGGTCTCGCCCTCCTCCTTCATCGCCTTGAGCATGGCCTCATAGCCGGTTTTGGCAATCACATCGCCGACAAACTCGTCCAGCGGCTCACTCACGGACAAATCGCAGAGCTCACGGTACATCTCATAGAAGCGCTCCAATGCGGCGGCGGCGCGCTGCAGCTCGGGGTAGTCACGGACATGGGCAATGATTTCCAGCATAGGGACGCCCTTGCCTGCGGCCAGCTCACCGATTTTTTCAATCGTGGTTGCGCCGATTTTGCGCGCCGGCTCGTTGATGATACGGCGCAGGCGCACATCGTCCCGCGGGTTGACGATGACGGCCAGATAGGAGTTGATGTCCTTGACCTCCTTGCGGTCAAAGAAGCGCTGGCCGCCCACAATGCGGTATGGGATACCGGCGCGGGCGAAGTAGGTCTCGATGGGGTTGGACTGGGCGTTCATACGGTAGAGCACCGCATGGTCCTTCAGGCTGGCACCCTCGCGCAGATGCTCACCGATGATATCTGCGATATGGCTGGCCTCGTCCTGCTCGTTCGTGGCGGTGTAGTGGTGGACTTTTTCGCCCTCGCCGCTTTCGGTCCAGAGGGTCTTGCCCTTGCGGCCCATATTGTTCTTGATAACGCTGTTGGCGGCGTTCAGAATATTGGCGGTGGAGCGATAGTTCTGCTCCAAACGGATGGTTTTGGCACCGGTAAAGACCTTTTCAAAGTTGAGGATATTCTCAATCGTGGCGCCGCGGAATTTATAGATGGACTGGTCATCGTCACCGACAACGCAGACGTTGTTGGTACCGCCCGCCAGCAGGCGCACCAGATGAAACTGCGCAATGCTGGTGTCCTGATATTCGTCCACCACCACATAGCGGAAACGGTTCTGGTAGTATTCCCGCGCTTCCGCGTCATTTTGCAGCAGCTTGACCGTGTGGAAAATCAGATCGTCAAAGTCCATTGCGCCCGCCGCCTTCAGGCGGTTGGCGTAAGCGGTGTAGATTTTGGAAATCAGCTGTGCCTTCGTGTTGGCGGGAACCTCCGCGGCCACATCCTCCGCAGACATGAGCTTATCTTTGTAGGAGGAAATCTGCCCGATGGCCGACTTGACCGGCAGGAACTTGTCATCAATCATCAAATCCTTGTAGATTTGCTTGATGACACGCTGCTGGTCGTCCGAGTCATAGATGGTAAAGCTCTTGGGGAAGCCGATACGCTCAGCGTCGCGGCGCAGCATCCGCACACAGGCCGAGTGGAAGGTGGAGGCGTTTACGTCCCCGCCGAGGGTGTCCCCCAGCATGGCGCGCAGACGTTCCTTCAGCTCCCCGGCCGCCTTGTTTGTGAAGGTGATGGCCAGCACATTCCAGGGGCGTGCCGGGCGCACCGCAAGGTAGGCGGTTTCCCGCGGCAGGTCGCGGCCGCTGGCCACGGCGCTGCGCAGCTCGTCAAGGTCGGTCTGGGTCACAGGGCGGGGCAGTTCCCGGCTGCCATGGGCCGAGCCGAACCGGATGATGTTGGCAATGCGGTTGACCAGCACGGTGGTCTTGCCGGAGCCCGCGCCTGCCAGAATGAGCAGCGGCCCCTCGGTAGCAAAGACGGCCTGACGCTGCACCGGGTTGAGCCGGGTAAACCGGGCTTCGATATATTGGTCGCGAAGGGCAAGATATTCAGCGGTAATATCGGACATAATAATGACCTCTCGTTGGTGATATATATTATAAGGTAGCAACCTTACTCCCCGGTGAAGGGGTCATGGGTATGGTTCAGGCGGCGGTTCCACGTTTTGGGCGTGGCGTCCCGGAAACCCGCCGTCAGGTACTTACCCTCGCTCAGGCTGATGGCCGTGCCGCGGGCAACGCAGTTCAGCGGGTCAGGCGCAATGGCCACATCGGTGTGGAGCTCCCCTGCAATATAGCTGGCAAGGCCGCGCAGCAGGGACCCGCCGCCGGTGAGCAGCACGCCGGTGGAGGAAACATCTGCCGCCAGCTCCGGCGGGGTGCTTTCCAGCACGTTGCGGGCCGTGGTGGCAATGCGGGCGGCAAGCTCCTGCACAGGCTCATACAAATCGCGGGTGTAGACAAGGCGGCGCGCCGGGAGATTTGTCTCCCACGAATGGCCGCGCACCTCCATCACACCCTCAAACTCGCTCTTGGTGCAGCAGGCAACCTGTTTTTTCAGCTGCTCGGCTGTCAGCGGGCCGATGGCAATCTGGTATTTTTCCTGGATATACTGGGCAATGCAGTTATCAAAGGCGTTGCCCGCCACAGGCAGGCTGGCCGCTTTGACACGGCCGCCCATACTGATCACGGCAATATCGGTGGAGCCGCCGCCGATGTCCACAACCATACAGCCGTGGGGCTGGCGGATTTGCAGGCCTGCGCCCAGTGCAGCCGCTACCGGCTCATCGACCAGAAACACCTGCTTGGCCCCCGCCGCCATAACGGACTCCACAACGGCGTCCGCCTCAATGCCGGTGATGGCCGCGGGCACGCAGACCGCAATGCGCGGCTTGAAGATGCGCGAACGGCAAACCTCGTTGACAAAGCGCACAATCAGCTCGTTCGTCATGCGGTGGTCCTGAATGATGCCGTCCCGCAGGGGGCGCACCAAATCAATATGGGCGGGTGCGCGGCCCACCATTTTCAGTGCCTCGTCCCCCACCGCAAGGATGGAGTTGGTGCGGGTATCCACCGCGCCGATGGTCGGCTGGCGGAAAATCACCCCCTGCTCCTCGGTTGCGATGATAATGGAGGTTGTGCCCAAGTCGATTCCAATGTCATATTGTTTCATGAGTTTGTCATTTCCTCCGTCGGCGTGGCGGCGTCCTTCAGCAGAAACCGCAGTCCGCTGTAGCGCATATTCTGGCGCACATTCTCTACCATCGCCTGCTCGGTGCGGGCCGTGCCGGTCAATACGCAAAGGCGGCGGGCGCGGGTGACGCCTGTGTACAAAAGGTTGCGGTAGCACAGCCGGGCGGGCACATCTGCCACCGGCAGAATGACCGCCGGAAATTCCGAACCCTGACTTTTGTGCACGGTGACCGCGTAGGCGGGCTCCAGCTCATTGAGCTGGTCGGCTGTGTAGGTGTACTTGCGGTCATCCATCATAACGGTCACAGCGCGGGCATCGACGTCCACCGCGGTGATAACGCCCATATCGCCGTTGTAGGCGCCTACACCGGCCTCCGCGCCCTTGCGCTCAAAGGTAATGTCATAATCGTTCTTGACCTGCATAACTTTATCGCCCAGACGCAGGATTTTCGGGCTTTCCGCCGTGCCAATCTGGGCCTTGCCCTTGGCGGGCGGGTTGAGGATTTCCTGCAGTTTCTTGTTCAGCTCCACACTGCCGGTGGGGCCCACCTTTGTGGGACAGAGCACCTGTATATCCTTGACCGGGTCAAAGCCGTAGGCCTTGGGCAGGCGGGTGCTGACAAGGTCGCAGACCAGCTTCTGGCAAGCAAGGCCGGTGGATTCTATCATAAAGAAATCGTCCTTGGCCCCGCCCTTCTGGGGCATCTGCCCTTCGACAATGCGGTGGGCGTTCTGGACAATCAGGCTCTGCTGCGCCTGCCGGAAGATATCCGTCAGCCGCACGGTGGGCACAACATCCGCACGCAGAATCTCGCCCAGAATGTTGCCCGGGCCGACGCTGGGCAGCTGGTCGGCATCCCCCACCATAATGATGCGGCAGTGGTACCGCGCCGCAGCCAGCAGCGCCTGAAAGAGTTTGACGTCCACCATACTCATCTCATCGAGGATGATTACATCATATTTCAAAAGGTTCTTTTCATTATGGATAAATCGCACATTGCCGCTGCTGTAGTCCACCTCCAGCAGGCGGTGTATCGTGGACGCCGCGTGGTGGGTCAGCTCGCTCAGCCGCTTGGCGGCACGGCCCGTGGGCGCACAGAGCGCGACCCTGTCATATAGTGCCTCGTACAGGCTCAGAATGGCGTTGACGGTGGTGGTTTTGCCGGTGCCGGGGCCGCCGGTCAGCACCATCACGCGGCTGGAAAGCGCCAGCCGGATGGCCTGCTTCTGCAGTGGGGCATATGCAAAGCCCTGCGCCAGCTCCAGCGCACAGATGTCGGCATCCAGTGTGCGCGGCGTCTCGGTCGGGAAGGTCGAAAGCTGGCCCAGCCGGGCGGCAATGTCCTCCTCGGCGCTGAGCAGGTCCGGCAGATAGATATACTCCACGCCGTCAAAGGTGCGGCTGCGCAGCTCCTCGGCGGAGAGCAGCTCCTCAAGACCTTCCTCGATGGCCTCCGGCGGAACGCGCAGAAACCGGGCGGTGCTGTCCAGCAGCTTGTCCCGCGGCAGGCAGGTGTGGCCGTTGCCCGCGTTGTGGCGCAGTGCATAGAGCAGCCCCGCTGCCACGCGCAGGCGGCAGCCAGCATCAAACTGCAGCGCGGCCGCAATGCCGTCCACCTGACCAAATTTCAGCTGCAGCGGCTCCCCACAGAGCAGATAGGGGTTCTGAGTCAGTGCCTCCACCGTGTGGGGGCCGAAGGCGCGGTAGGCATTTACCGCCTGCTGGGCGCTGAGGCCGTACCGGGCAAACCACGCCACAACCTCCCGCACGCCGTACATACGGCGGAATTCGTTGGAGATGGTCGCGGCCTTCTGCTCATTGATGCCCTTCAGCTCGCAGAGCTTCTGCGGGGTCTGGGCAATGACGTTCAGCGTATCCTCGCCGAATTTTTCCACGATTTTTCTGGCGGTGGACGGCCCAATGTAGGGCAGCACACCACTGGACAGATAGCTTAAAATGGCATTGGTGTCCTCAGGCAGGCGGGCCTCGATGGTTTCCGCCTTGAACTGCTCGCCATAGCTGGGGTGGTTGACCATATGGCCGTAGACGGTCACGGACATACCGTTGTCCACGCCGCCGACGTTGCCCGCCACAATGACGTCCGTGCCGCCCGCATCCACCTCAAACACAGCATAGCCGGAGTCGGCGTTTTCGTAGATAACGTGCTCCACTGTGCCCTCCAGCTTCATGAGCTGTTCTTCTTTGGCTTCCATCGATACCCTCCTTTCCTGCAAAATCGTCACACTTTCACAGATAATGTTATTATACCCCATACGTGCGCATTTGGCAAATCCGGAAGGTACAAAAAATGACCCTGCACCGTTATGGCACAGGGTCAAAAAATATTTTTTATTCAGCGGCAGCTGCCTTCAGGGCATCCACGCGGTCGGTGTTTTCCCACTTCACGCCCAGATCCTCGCGGCCCATATGGCCGTAGGCGGCCAGCTGGCGGTAGATGGGCTTGCGCAGATCAAGGTCGCGGATGATGCCGGCGGGGGTCAGGTCAAAGACCTTCTCGACAGCGGCCTCAATCTTGTCATCGGCCACCGTGCCGGTGCCGAAGGTATCTACCATGATGGAAACCGGCTTGGCCACGCCGATGGCATAGGCCAGCTCAACCTCGCACTTGGTGGCAAGACCGGCGGCAACGATGTTCTTGGCAACCCAGCGGGCAGCGTAGGCCGCGGAACGGTCCACCTTGCTGGGGTCCTTGCCGCTGAAGGCACCGCCGCCGTGGCGGGCATAGCCGCCGTAGGTATCGACGATAATCTTGCGGCCGGTCAGGCCGGAGTCACCCTGCGGGCCGCCCACAACAAAGCGGCCGGTCGGGTTGATGTAATACTTGGTGTTCTCATCCAGCAGCTCGGCGGGGATAACCTTCTCAATAACCTCGCGCTTGATGTCCTCATGCAGCTGCTCCTGGCTGACGTCGGGGCTGTGCTGGCTGGAGATAACCACGGCGTCCACGCGTACAGGCTTGCCGTCCTCATACTCCACGGTAACCTGGCTCTTGCCGTCCGGACGCAGATAGCCCAGCGTGCCGTCCTTGCGCACCGCGGTCAGGCGCTTGGCCAGCTTGTGTGCCAGGCTGATGGGCAGCGGCATCAGCTCAGGGGTCTCGTTGCAGGCGTAGCCGAACATCATACCCTGGTCACCGGCACCGGCAACCTCGTCGTTGGTGCCCAGCGCGATGTCGGGGCTCTGGCCGTCAATGTTGGTGATAACACCACAGGTCTCGCAGTCAAAGCCGTATTTGGCGCGGTCATAGCCGATGGAGCGGATGACCTCGCGGGCGGTGCCGGGAATGTCAACATAGCAGTTGGTGGTAATCTCGCCCATGATGTGGACAAGGCCGGTGGAGCAGGTGGTCTCGCACGCTACACGCGCACCGGGATCCTGTGCCAGAATGGCGTCAAGGATAGCATCGGAAATCTGGTCGCAGATTTTGTCGGGATGCCCCTCGGTAACAGATTCGGACGTGAACAGAACTTTGGACATTGGTAGATAGCCTCCTATAAAAATTCGGCAGAAACGCAACCGTGGAAACAAAAAAACGCGCAGCCGGAAAGACTGCGCGCATAACGCTTATCTTTCGGTTTCCCGCAGGAATTGGCACCTTGCACATACGTGCAGGTTGTCGGGCTTCATCGGGCCTGTTCCCTCAGCCACTCTTGATAAGTTGCTATTCTGTTGTTGTGTTGCTAGTGTACCACAGGTTTTCGGTCAAGTCAACGAGATTTCGTTGTGCAGTTCATAGGATTTGCACAAAAGTAGTACATTTTGCCCGCCGTGTGTGCTTTTGCCGCAAAGCCGCCTTATTTGCGGCCGTGCAGAATCGGAGACAGCGGTTTGTAAATCAGGAAGCAGAGTGCTGCATCCAGCAATCCCTTGAAAAGGGTGAACGGCAGATTGAAGGTCAGCAGGCAGGCCAGCAGACCATCCACACTGGGGTTGATGGCCTGATACATCCCGATAATTGCGTCCAGCGGCAGATGGTACAGCACCACATACGCCGGGTATACGATGAAATAGTTGTACGGCACACTGACCACGGCCATAATCACGGCGCCCAGCCCCGCGCCAATCAGGGCGCTGCGGCGGGACTTGCTGCGCTTGTAGACAAAGCCCGCCACGCCGACAAAGAGCGCGCCCATCACAAAGTTGAACAGCTCCCCCACCGCGGCGGTACTGGTGCTGGGCAGCTTGATAAGGTTCTTGATCAGGCAGACCGCGATGCCGGAAACCGGCCCATAGGCGTAGGCCGCCAACAGGGCGGGCAGCTCCGACACATCGAGCTTGACGAAGGACGGCATAATGGGGATGGGAAACTCAAGGTACATCAGCACAGCGGCGACTGCGCCGAGCATGGCGGTTCCTGTGAGCTTGCGGACATTGGATGTGTTTTTCATAATAGGGTTCCTCCCGATATTTTTTGAAAGCCGGCTTTGGAACTTCGGGAGGCTCTGCATCGCAAATAAAAACGCCCTGCTGTACAAAAGCATACAGCAGGGCGCAGAAAAAGCTAAACAGACAGCTTTCCGTTTCTTTCATCCGGACTATACCGTCGGCCCCGGAATCACACCGGATCAGCGGCTGCAAAAGCAGCCGGTCGCGGGCTTACGGCCTTGGCCGTTCACCGCCGGTGGGGAATTGCACCCCGCCCTGAAACAGACTTTCTGGAAAGTATTATAGCACAGGTTTTACAAAATGCAAGAGGGTATGGTATAATTCTTGCAAAGGAGGGACCTTGCCCCATGACTGATTTGACTTTTAGCTTTAGCCTGCTTATTCCGGCGCTGGTGTTGGCGCTGCTGGCCGTTGCCCTGCCGGAGCTGTGCAGGTACATTGCCGCCCGCCTCTTAAAGCGGATGAAGCCGCACATAGCCTCGTGGCTCAGCATCCTGCTGGAAAGCTACATTATACCGCTGGCCATGATCCTGCGCGTCTTTCTTGCCATGCTTGCGCTGGGCTCCGCCATATCCGTGCTGCCCTTCGATGCGCTCCGCAGTGAGAACATTACCCACCTGCTGGATATTGCCTCGGATTTGCTCTGCATCTTCTATATCGGGCTGGGCAGCTGGCGGGCCGCGCCTGTCACCCGCCTGCTGCTGCACAGTGCCGAAAACCATCTGGACATCCAGACCCACCAGACGATGGGGCGCTTTTTTGAGAATATCTTCCATGCGCTGGTTGTGGTATTCACCGGCATTGCCATGCTGGACCGGCTGGGCGTGCCGGTCACCGGCCTGCTGACCGGCGCCGGGGTGGCCGGACTTGCTATCTCTCTTGCGGCGCAGTCCACCTTAAGCAACCTGATTGCCGGTATCACCCTTGTTTTAGAGCACCCCTTCGGCATCGGGGATTACATCGCCGTGGGCAGCTATGAGGGTACGGTGGAGGATGTTTCCTTCCGTTCCACCCGCATCCGCACGTTGGATAATGTCGCCATCACGATAGAAAATTCCAAGGTTTGCTCGGAGTATATCCAGAACTGTGACCGCCGCCAGAGCCGCCTGTGGGATTTCACCATCGGGCTGACCTACGATACCAGCCATGATAAAATCGAGGCTCTGCGCCGAAAGCTGATTGCCACGCTGCAGGCCAATCCCGATGTACAGCCGGACAGCGTGAGCGTGACGCTGGACCGCTTCAACGATTACAGCATTGATTTGCGCTGCCGTGTCTACATTGCCAAGATTCCGCTGCGCGAATTTCTGGCTGTAAAGAACGTGCTGAATTTTCAGATACTGGATGTCGTCCGCGCCGAGGGCTGCAATTTTGCCTTCCCGACCACCACGCTGGATATACCCAAGCAGTAAAAACACCCCGCGGCTTTCAGATGGAGCCGCGGGGTATTCTTGTGTTTTACCGACAAGCGCCATTTTTTTGGTACTGGCGCGGGCGGAGTCTCTTATTCATAGGGTTCATAGGGCGGGCGGGGCAGCTCCTCCCCTACCCGCAGGGTGCGCGGGCAAAGGCCGGTTTCAGCCTCCACAAAGCCCATCAGCATACCCATGTGCATATACAGATGCCGATATTGCGACAGCATCAGCGTAAACCGCGTCCATTCGCAGTTTTCCGGCCTTTGCAGTAAATCCTCATCGTGCAGCGAGGTGAGATAGATGGACAGCTTTGCCTTGATTGTATAGAAATAGTCATCTATATCCCGCCTGTCCAGATGGGCGGCGGGGTAAATGTCCAGCTCCTGCAGATGCGGCGTGTGCACCGGCGGCTCCACAAAATCATTATCTCGCGGGTTGATGAACCACTGGTCCAGATGGTGCAACGTGTGATAGATATGCTGCCACAGGGGCGCACCGCCATAGCAGCGATCCCACAGCTCGTCCGGGATGCAGTCCATCACGTTCTGCATCTCCCACAGCGCCCGCACGGTCATCTCCGCAATGACCGCATGATAGGATGTTTCCCGCAATGGTATTGCCCCCTCTCGGGTGCAGTATGCCCGGGGGCGGCCTGTTTATTCATGGTCGCTTTCCAGCTCACGGATGGTTTTGCGGGCGGTAACCAGCTTCATAAAGGGGTCCAGCAGGGCGCGCTCCTCCTGTGAGGGCGTGCGGCTGCGGGCCTGCATCAGCAGCCACGCAAGCTCACTGCTGACTGGGCGGCCATACACCAGCGCATTGAAGCCATCCTTGCAGACAGCCATCTTGGCTGTGGTAATGTCCAGCGTTGTAGCCCCGGCATAGTGGCGCAGTATATTCTGCAGCGCGGCAGGACTGCCGAACACCGACTTGACCAGCTGGGCGTAGGCCGCAATATACTGCGGGGGCATACTGTCCGCCGTGCGCAGCTCAATGCGGGATTTCAGACGCACATCGTAAAAGAACATTGACAAAATGTGTGCGGCTTCCCGCTGGCTGATGTGCGCCGCATACAGGTCCGGGGCGGTCTTGCTGCCCACCGCTTTCACCCGGCCGGTGCGCCACGCAACAAGCTGCGGCTTGGTCAGCACGTTCTCCGCATAGCGGGCAAAGCCGAAATCCGCGTCCATCAGGTGCGGCACCACGCCGCAGCGGTCGCGGTCGACATCCTGCCAGATGCGGGTGCGCATGGTGCAGACACTGTTGCGGCTTGCCTGATACACCGGCACATTATCGCACAGCAGTGCAAAGAACGGCGTGAGCAGGCTGGCCGCACGCATTTTGCGGACAAAATCCGTTTCATTGAAATAGTCAATCGTAATCAGTGTGGCCGCCGTAGCACGCATGGCCTGCAGACCGCAGGCCCCTGTGTTTTTAAAGTAGCGGTCCATCACCTCGTCCCGGGTGTCAGACAGCAGCGGCAGGGCCTCTGCACGGCAGGTGGGATGGTAGCCGACCGTCCACGCACGCAGCCCATGCGCCGCCAGCGCCAGCCCCATCTGCAAATAGAAGCCGTTGTACAAATCCATGATGTCCTGCACATCCCGTTGCGGCTTCAGGCTGACCCGCAGCTGGCAGGCCGGGCCCAGCGCGGCAGAAATTGCCGGGCCGCTGTACCCCATATAGGTGCTGTCGATGATGATGGGCGCATCCCCCTGCCCCTGCAGCTCCTGTAAGGCTGCCTGTGCCGCGGCCGGTCCTGCCGCACGGCCATCCGGGCCTGTCAGGAAATGCTCAACCTCCAGCCCGATGGTCAGCCGGCCCTCCGGCTCACAGTCCGCCGCGAAGTAGCCCGCCATCATTCTGATTTGTTCGTCCAGTTTTGCCATAAATCGGATTGTTCTCCCTATGGTTATCGTATGGGACTATTATACCGCGATTTCCTGCAGGGTGCAATGTCAGATTTCACCGGCAGACGGCAGGCCGTAGGCCGGTTCTGCCGCCTGCACGGCGCGCACAATCGCCTTGGCCATAACCCGCGCCGCCAGCGTTCCCACAACGTCCATATCGGCGGGCACATCCCCCAGCGACACCGCGTAAATGCTGTCACCGTCCATAGAGGTGTGCACCGGGCGGATGGCGCGGGCGTATCCATCGTGGGCCATGCCCGCAATCTTGCACAGGTGCGCCTTGTCCAGCCCTGCATTGGTGAGAATCACGCCGAGTGTGGTGTTGCCGACAAACTTTTCCGCCTGCGCCTCGATTGCCTGCAGGGCCGCCAGCTCGGAATCGAGGAAGGTTTTTCCGTCCGCTGCCAACAGGCCCGCGATTTTACGGCCGTTCTCGTAATCGTAAACGTCACCCACGGCATTGACGGCCACCACAGCGCCGACCTGCAGGTTCCCCACCTGAACGGCATAGCTGCCGATGCCGGACTTCATGCAGTGCTCCATACCCAGCAGCTTGCCGACGGTGGCGCCGGTGCCCGCGCCGTGGTTGCCGTCACGGTAGTTGCCCGTCTCCGCGTTGACACAGGCCTCGTAGGCCATAGCCGCATCGGGGCGGGTGTGCGCATCGGCCACTGTCAGGTCAAACAAATCCGACTGGCAGACCAGCGGAACCCTTGTGACACCCACATCAACGCCAATGCCGCGCTCCTCCAGATAGCGCATCACGCCGCCCGCGGCGTCCAGCCCAAAGGCACTGCCGCCCGCCAGCAGAATGGCGTGAATGACCTGCGCGGTGGCCAGCGGCTTGAGCAGCTCACTCTCCCGCGAGGCAGGCCCACCGCCGCGGACATCCAGCCCGACGGATGCGCCCTCCCGGCCCAGCAGAAACACCGTGCAGCCTGTGCCAGCCTGCACGTTTTCTGCCTGGCCAATTTGTATATTTCTGAAGTCTTTTATAGAAATTTCTTTCATGGAAGCGTCCTTTCATTTTCCGCAAACAGGAATTTTACCGTTTGCTGTATCTCATTGACTCCGACTTCTTCAAGGCGTTCTTTATACCTTTTCAGCAGCTCTGCCTGCTCCGGGAATCGTCCCAGATAGTCCACCGCGCCATGTAAATCGCCACGAATCAGATGATTTTTGTAAACTTCTGTGCTGTATTCTTCCATAAGCGCCCCCGGACATTTGTTTTATTCATTGTACACCATCCAAAGGCAGACGTCCAGCCTGAAGGCTGGCAGGATGAAGTAAAAAAGTTCTGAAAAAAGCCCGCACATTACACGAATCATCGTGCAATATGCAGGCTCTATTTAGTGCTCGCGATTATTCAAACTCGACTTTTCCTAACTGATTTTGTTTAGAAATTATTCTCTGCCGAGTATGTAAATCCTTTGATTATTTGATATATCCATATTATCCTGCCTATATAAGCTAATGTTATCATTTTGTTATCGGTATTGATAACACTTGCTCAGTAGCTGTGGATAATAGCTATATGCTATGGCTTAAATTATAAGCGAGTTTTTTTTGTTTTTTTAATTCTATACCCACGAGTACAACAGATAGCATAAACGCTGAAAAATCAGCAATAGGTCCCGCAAGCAATACTCCCATAATTCCGAAACGAAGCGGGAGCAGCAGGGTAAGCGGAATCAACACAAAGGTCTGCCTTGTTAATGCCAACAGCGCACCTTTTAACGATTTTCCTATTGCGGTAAAAAAACTGGAAGAAAGCAACTGCACACCATTTACCAACACCATGAAAAGATAGGTACGCATGAACAAAACAGCAAATTCAAAATACAGCTCGTCCCCATCTCCGAATAGCGAAATGATAGATTGCGGGAAAAATTGAAATGCGATGAAAGCAATTGTGGAAACAACAAGGTTCCATTTTACCGCAAGCAGGTAAGCCTCCCGTACACGATGGTATTGCCTTGCCCCATAGTTGAAGCCGATAATCGGCTGTGTTCCCTGCGAGATTCCTACAACAATCGCAAGGATTATGGCATTTGTTTTCATAACGATTCCGCAAGCAGCTAAGGGAATATCTGTTCCATATTTTGTTAATGCGCCGTAATAAGTCAACGAATTGTACTGAATGATTTGAATCACGGTAACTGCAATCTGGTTTGAGCTGCTGCTGATTCCCATGCTGCAAATTTTCATGCTTTCTTTGATGTCCAATAAAAACGACTCTTTTTCAAAATGGATTGTTTGGAAACGCCATAGATAACGGAGTGCGAGTATGAAGGAAAAAATTTGCCCAATAACCGTTGCCCAAGCTCCGCCGGCAATTCCCCAATCGCAAACAAAAATAAAAATGGGGTCAAGAATGGTATTGATAATAGCTCCCACAATCATGCAGACCATTGAATACTTTGGTTTTCCATCTGCTCGAATCAAATTGCTCATACCAGTCGTTACAATGAGAAACGGCATTCCAATCAATGTTATGCTGGCATACTGCTTTGCATATGGAAATACAGCTGTCGTTGCCCCAAATGCCTTTAGGAGCAAAGACAGAAAAGTTTCTCCAATCAGCAAATAAATAATTCCGAAAATTCCCATCAGAACAATACCATTTCCCGCTGCTTTGGCGGCAGCTTTCGGCTCTTTGCATCCAAGACAGAGGGAAACACGGGAAGAACTGCCAATTCCGACCAGTAGTGCAATGGCAAGGCAGATGGTAGAAAACGGGTAGGCAACATTGGTTGCTGCATTTCCCAAATAACCGACCCCTTGACCAATAAAAATCTGATCCACAATATTGTAGATTGAACCGACAAGAGACGCCACAATACTGGGAACAGCAAAATTTTTCAACAGCTTTGGAATTTTTTCATAGCCCAGAGGATTTTCAGTCATTGAACTCCTCCCCCTTTCTCTCTATATGGAGTTCCGATGTGATATTTCTGCCCGCCTGTATTAAGAAATCCATAAAAAGGTTCTGCTCGGATTCGCTCATACCCTGCAATAAAAGAGCTTCTGTCTTTTCGCATATCATCTGTATCTCGTCAACAATAGACAATGCTCTTTCTGTAGGATACAATTTACATGTCCGCTTATCATTATCATTGGGAGAACGTGTAATCATTCCCTGCTTTTCCAATGTCGCAACCGTCCGTACAATATTGCTTGGATGAACATAGAACATATTCAACAAAGAATCTTGTAGAATACCGGGCGAACGACAGATTTTGATTAAGAACATATATTGACTGTTGTTGATTCCATAGGGGGCAAGTTGCTTGTCCAAATAGATTTTGTAAAATCGGTCTGTTACGGAAAGCCATTTTAATAGTTGCATAGATATATTCCTCCTAACCACCAGTATTATAACGCAATATGCGTGCGCGCGCAACTACTTTTAACATTATATCTGCCGCTTTGTCCTCCTAAACACAAATCAATTCTACATCTATAATCTCTACTGCTCTGCTACGAATATTATTCATTTTCCCGACCCATTCAAGCTGATTTTCTGCCTTTAGCTGTTCTGTCACGCCCTCACATTCTGCCATCTGTTTTACCAGCCGAGAAAACATTTCCTCTGCCTGTCGATCAATATCAGCAAGGTAACTGTTCAGTTTTCCGCTTGTCAACAAATTAGAATAAAACAGCCGTTTATGCTCTTTCAAGTAGCGTTTATGCCGCTGTCCCCATATGCCGATAGATTGTGTTTCTGTTTCGGGCAGTTTCAAATCGGGGAGAAAATAATCTCCAACCCGTATATAAGTGCCGCCCATTTCTTCAAAAATCGTCTTTGTCATTGTGTATACAGTTCCGTAAAGGCTTCAAAACTCATATCAAGGTCAGACGAGTTTTGTAACTGAAACATTCGCTCCCATTCCTGCGCTTCTTTCTTTGTGGCGAAACCCCGCTTGCATTTCTGCTTGCGTTCGCCTTTCCAGTTCACATATCTCGCCATTACATACCAAGTGCCGTTGTCCTCATTTTTGAATACTGGCATTATTTACTCTCCTTTCCTGCTCCGTAGAGCCTTTCATAAAAATACTGGCGGTTTACACGCCCTGCAATCGTAATAAATCCCTGTGCTTTCAGTTCCTCGTTCAGCTTTCTGATGAGCTTATAGGCATAGGGCTTTGATACGCTTAGTTCCTGTGCCACATCATCGGCACGAATGAATTTGTTTTCCATATCATCAGTCCTTTCATTAAATTTTCAAGTTGCCGTTTTACCCGAATGTCGTTTTTCTGTGCCTGCCCCATTTCAGCGGCGTTGCTTCGCTCGTTTCCTTTTCGGAAAGTCCTTGCAAAGACATATCCCATTCAGACGGTCATTCAGTTGCATTTATTAAGCGCATTTGCTTAATGCCCTTTAATTATACTAAGCATATTTGCTTTTGTCAAGTGGCTTTCAAGAAAATATTAAACTTTTTTGTTTCATTTTCTCTTGACAATTCCTAAACTTATATGCTATACTACTTGCAGATACATAAGGCAAGGAGTGAAACACTATGGCTATTGGCGAAAGAATACATTTTTTTAGGCTTCTGCGTGGTATGACGCAGAAATATCTCGGTACGGCTGTCGGTTTTCCCGAAAAGTCCGCTGATGTGCGTTTGGCTCAGTACGAAACAGGCACACGCACACCGAAAGCAGACTTAACGGCGGCATTGGCGCAGGTGCTTGATGTTTCCCCACAGGCTCTCTCTGTTCCCGACATTGACAGCTACATCGGACTTATGCACACCTTATTTACCCTTGAAGATATTTACGGTCTGACCGTCAGCGAAGCAGACGGAGAGGTCTGCTTAAAAGTCAACAAGGACAAAGGCAAGGACGCCGCCGAGCTACTGAAAATGCTCTGTGCTTGGAAAGAACAGGCGGACAAGTTATCTTCCGAGGAAATCAGCAGAGAAGAATATGACCGATGGCGTTATTACTACCCGAAATATGACACCACGCAGCTTTGGGCGAAAGTTCCCTCGCAGGAACTTAGCGACGCTCTTGTTGACGCTTTCAAAGACCACCTCCAATCCGACAAATAAAGATAAAGACAACAAAACGCCCTTAGCTATGAGTTACT
This sequence comes from Gemmiger formicilis, assembly GCF_024462815.1. Classification (GTDB taxonomy): domain Bacteria; phylum Bacillota; class Clostridia; order Oscillospirales; family Ruminococcaceae; genus Gemmiger. The sequence goes on along the minus strand of NZ_JANGCG010000001.1, from coordinate 101,198 downwards.
ACCCACAGCTAAGGGCGTTATAAATAATATGGATTTATTCAGAGTATGGCTCTGAACACCAGTCATACAAGCCGCTTGAAAATCATTCCGCTACCTGCAAACCACTTGATAGTGAGAATAATCGCATTTATATGACTGTTATCAATTTGTTATCAAAAGGCCTCTTGAAATGCCGCAAACCCGCATAAACACTAGGCTTTTTCGGATTCTCAATTTATTCAAACTCGAGGGCATAGGATTCTTCCTCAGTATTTTCTGATGTTGAATCGTGCATTTTAGAAAGCAACTTTTGCTCATAGTTTGCAAATTTTCTTGGTTTTCCAAGTAAAAGGAGTCAATCGGGAGTCACCTTACTAGCGTTTTTACTGGCAAACCCATATTTCGTTTGCCTTGTTTGCTAAATTGTCTGCACGTTCCTTTATACAGCTTTCATTCCATTCCAATTTCCTCGGTCAAAATCAGGGCATCGCGCACCTAACGATCAAATTCTGCCAAGTAGCTGTGCAGCTTATTTTCTTTCAGTAGACCTTGGTACAGCTGCGAGCGGTGCTGTTTGATAAATGCAAGGCGGATATTTGCCCAGCGGCCCAAATCGTTATGTGTTATGTTGTACTCCTTATCTTTCCTCGCGTTCTTGTTCACGAGATTGTTCTTTTACAGAGTCGATACCGTGCCGTCGCAAAAGGTTCGTCAAGCCTTTTTGCTCACGCTTTAGCATAAGATTCCAAAAGGACTGCTGCCAACAAATCAACGGGAAAAACATCTGAAGATTTCCTTATTGCACAGCTCCTAAAAGGTATTTTTTCTACCAACCACTAACTAACGGGAGTCAAAACGGAGTCAGCAAAAAGAAAGAGCCTGTATATTGAACGATAGAACGTTCAATATACAGGTCCTATTTAGCTTTCGCCATTATTTCCACTCGCTCCTGTCAGAAGTTTTCTAAACAGATTTGCTTATGGAATTTAGCTCAGGGTATGGGCATTATTTTCATTATTCAGATAGTAGGGGCTATCTGATTTTTTGTTGCCATGGTGTTGCCAGTAAATTGAGGATGATTTACACCTTACAAACTAATTATATCATACGATGGATTCTTCATCAAAGCATTTTAATTATTGATCATCGTTGCTCACGACCCAAATCTTTTTGAGAGGGATCAGCTCTTTGATTTCATCGTCCATCTGATCGTAGTATCGCAGAAACTCCTCAATAATTTCTTTGTGGGTCCAAAGCCGGATTTCAAAGAACTGTTTAGCCGTCTCATTGATGACCGAAGATTTGAACCCACTCCATGACACTAACAGGCCATATTCGGCACCAAAGTTTTTCATCACCCCGCCCAACTGATCCAAAACAATCCGATCCACTGGCGCGTCCGTGGACTTAACCTGAACACAAATTTTGGGACTTCCAAAACCAAGTGTGCCCGCAGAAGCCAGAATATCCACACCTTTGTCCGGTCCGGCCGGGCTGACATATGTAGTGAATCCCTTTGCTCGAAGAATGGCATCTACAATTTTTGCTAAACCATGCCCCTTAGTCTTCTGGATTATCAGATTTGTGATAACCCCCAAGGCTTCATTTTCAATATCTCGTGCCTCTTCATCATCCTGTGGCTCTTGCGGAGTAATTTGGGGCGCTTTCTTTCCCTGTTTATGGGCATTGATGACTGCTTTTATGCGATCTTCCTGCTTGATACGGCAAATGGTCATAAAAGCCCCAAAGGAATATAAGATGTCTTGGTCAAAAGCTGTGCGGGGAATGTCACAGGCAAACCAATCTACCTGATGCGCATGATAATAAGGATTATCGTTGTTAGGTAAGAATTCATAATTACCTGTGATCTTGCCAAAATGAATTACAGGCTTGATCTTGCTGGGCAGGACAACAATCTCTCCCTTTTTCATCTCATGGGCAAACGGCCAGACCTGGCTCGCCCAGTTCATCGCTGTTTTTACCTTTACATCTGGGTTGTTATCCACAAAATATTGCTGCAAGTCCTGCTTGGTGTGGAACTGCATGATTGATTCAGATAGATTGTCCCAGGTGCAGTATACCTTACTGTCCTCAAGAAATTTATTCTCAAACTCGCCGTATCGTCCGGCGCGACATAACCACATTGGCATACGGCATCTCCTTAAAGCTTATAATAATCAATCAATTTTGCCTTCAATTCTGTTTCCAACTTATGATAATCTTGATTAAATCTAATTTGCTCATACATTTTTATGTTTGAAGGTGTGTGTTCATCCGCTTCCGCATCTGTCCCGTTATGAATCAAAATTAGTCCTTTTTTTAGGCCCATTGCAAATCCTATTTCATGTGGAATATTTGCTCTACCACTACTTAAATCAGCAATTACCAATCCAGACATCTCAATATCTCGCAATATACGATCTGATATTTGTCCAGTCACACCTTCGCTATGCTGATCTACACGGAGTAATCTCAACGAACTACCTGTTGTTCTAATGTTTCAATCCTGGTTCCACTTTTTTCCTGAACATAGTTAATCAGATCAACAAGGGTGCTCAAAATACGAGGATGTATCCACTCTATGTATCCTAATTTTCTAACAATAAGAGGATTGGCACTCAATATTTTCCTTGCAAGAAGATACTCTGGCCCAAATTTTTCTATCAATTCTCTATCATTAAAATCCAATCCGTCATGTTGTTGGATCAAAACACTTTTGAGAAGTTGCTCAGATTTTAAGGGGACTGCTTTAGAATTGATGTTGTGGAAAATAACCTTTTCATCTTTTAAGGAATCAGTATCTGCAAATAAAATCAGGCAAAAAGGTATCAAATATGTACTGCTAATTTGTCCTGTAGATACTAGTTGTTCCATAGCTTGCAGGCGATGATTTCCATCTACTCGACGAAATGGCTTCTCTTCATCTATTAATTTCTTTTCATATGGAATAGAGATCTCATATAAATACCCGTTATTTACTTTGCGGATCTTTTTGAAAGAAATTCCATCAATATTAGAAGTAAATCCATTGCCGTTCCGGATGTCTGCAATTGCGTCTATTCCAGATACAGCGCCCTCCTTATAATAATCATACTTTGCAGTATATGCTAAAACCACTTCTGGGCTGAAGCTATTTGATCCAGAAGTGATAAACATTGAAATCTCACCCACATGAACATCGTCTACCGGGCGTTGATAACCTGGATGAGGATATGACAACTCAACAATCTCATCATATCGAGCGTAACCTCGTATAGTGCAAGTTCCTCCAAAAGACTCGCTAAAAAGTCCTTCCATACGAATCATTTTTCTCACCTCTTTCTCTATCTTTCTTGTATTTCTGAATAGTCTATAGCCTCATCAATTTTATACATCAACATACTGGCAAACATCAGACGACGCATTGCATCATCCTTAGTAATGGTGATATTGGCATGAGCTTTTGGATTTCTCAGTGCAGACATGGCTCCTGCCAACATCTGCATATAGCCTTTTTGTATGTTGCTTCCCGTCTCGGTCGAGCGATCACAAAACTCCACCAAAGGAGCGTTATCAGAGAATACCATGTTCATCGCAGTATGACCATCTGGAATTTTGGATGCAGTGGGATTTACCTTCATGAACAGTTTTTTTACTCGGTCATTGATCTCAACAAATGCATCCTCAGCGGCATTTGCATAGTGACCATCTTCAAATAGCTTTTGGGACACCAAAGCAATCTTTGGATGAATGAGATCCCATACTCCCGATCCCTTTGTATTATCTGCTTGCTGAAGTGACTTTAAAATTTCTATGGCTTGTCCAAACACAACCGGATTAATCGTCCCATATCCAACAAACATACGGTCTTTCATCTCAAACAGCTCTTGGCTGAAATACGGGGATTCCTTTTCAATGTCATGAGAAATTTTGATTAGGCCATTCTTAATACTTTGAATATCCGGTAACGCAACAGGGAATGTCATACAATTTGGATTGTTTGCAATATTGATTAGCCACCCATAAACCGTCCTAACTCTATTTATATCCACAATCATTCACCTAGTATTTTTTTCTCAAATTCATCTTTCGCCATCGATACTTCTCTGTCCGCCTGCTCTCTTAATTGAATAGCTTTTTTATAGTGAGAAACAACTTCTCCGGCAAACTCCCTTTGCTTATCAATATCCGGCAGAATTATCCTAACTTTTTTTAATGTTTCATTGTTAATTCCAGATTGATTATTAAAGTTTGTGCACAAAAATTTCCAATAGTCTAATCGCAGCAGCATATTAAAAAATGCTGCCACATAATAAGGATCCACTCCGTCTTTTAACTTTAACCGAGTGATATGATTAGAAACCGCACAACTACAATCAACATCGAATACCGTGGTTTTTCCGACCAAATCAATCGAATTAGTATTGTTAAAAAGAACTTCTCCTTTCTCACAAAAATCAGCCGTTGTAAGACTAGCCAATGGAACATCATAGTCAGTTACTTCATCATAGTTCTTTTTCCTCAAAAAAACAACTGATGCATTGACCCCTGCTCCAAAATGAGCGAAGGCATCTTTAGGCAAACTAATTACTGCAAGCAATTGGAATTTCTCTAAAATGAAATCTCGTACATATTGGGAAGAACTATTTGTCAAAATTCCATCAGGCAAAACGATAGCCGCTTTTCCTGTACCCGGTTTGAGGAACTCACAAATGCGTTCAACAAATAGGACTTCCGAACTCTGGTTTTTTCTGGGCTTTGCTTTTCCTTTTTTGTCATAGGTGTTACCCAACTCAAAGGTGCTGAGATACGGTTTTTCGGCCCCGTTCACCGTGGAACCAAAAGGAGGATTGGTCAAAATCAGATCAAACTTATCTTTTTGAAAACCAGGGTTATGTGCTGCAATCTTATCAATACTCTCTAATGCATCGTAGCTGATCACATTGGTATGTCCATCATCATGCACGATCATATTCATCTTCGCAACGCGTGCAATCTCATCATTGATCTCGATTCCATAAAGGTGTTTCTCCGCAAAATCGTGCCAATAGCGGTAGTGATCCGCACTGCCTTTTTCGTAATACTCGGTGGCCTGATGGCGAATGTAGTCTAGCGCATACAACAAAAAACCGCCTGACCCACAGGAGGTATCCAGCACATCCCAGTCGTGCTCCGGCGCCGTCATCTTTACAGCAAACTCAATGATCGGACGAGGCGTAAAATATTGACCAAAATCGCCTTTAAAAAATCCATCCATGAATTGCTCAAATGCCACACCTTTTACATCAAGGTCTGTTTCGTGCAGATTGATCGCTTCAAGATGAGAAACTACCGTCCGTAACACTCGATCATCCACTTTGATAGAGTCAGTAAAGACTTCAGGGTCTTTCTTTTTCTGCTCATCGTACAAAGCATTGATTCGTTCAGCCAGTTTAGAAGCAGGCTCGTGCGTCTTTATCTGAAACTGGTAAGGCTCACCTTTTTTTCGAGGTTTTTGCTCATCACTGATTTTTACGAAGATTAATTTGCACAGTTCTCCAAAAGCAGTCGGCGGGGAAAGGCGACCACCACCCCACAGCGTTTGGTGGCATTTCTTAATAGCAGCAATGAGATCTTCTCGGTCTACCGGCTTAATATCATTTTTGCTTCCCTTATAGAATCTAAATTCTTGGGGCTTTCCATATGCATGAGGCAAATCAGCCAGGATGTTTTGCTCACGCTCCAATGCGCCGAATTTATCGGTAACATCCAGAACGCGACGAGTGCCACCAGCGATAATTACAACATAGTCAGCCCGAAGTTTCACCCAAGTAGCATTGCCAACGCCCTGCTCTATCGCCTGGTTGAATTCGGCATCCGTAACACCGTCTTTTTTACACTCAACCACAGCATAGGGACGCTTGCACTCGTCATCACGGAAAACAACAATATCCGCACGATCTGTCGGCAGACGATCAGGTACAGTCACTTCTATTTTAATCCGATTGACCGGGTATTCGTATTTATAAATCAGCTCAGCCCAAAATTCAGCACGGACCTTTTCTTCCGGATCGCTATAATTTTCTACATGGTTATTAGAAGAAACATATGTAATTTTCTCTTTGCCTTTTTCTCCAATAATATGTGCATAACCATCTTTTATTGCTCGTTCGAGATTTGTCATCTTAGTTCCTCCTGAACAACTTTATTTCGGCTGTTGTTTCTGCTTTTTCACTTCACGAGTACGTCCGTCCAACGGCTTTTCTGCGCTTTTAGGAATTAGCCAGACATTGCCCAACCGCTCGACACCATCAACTCTACCTTGTTCGCAGAGGACTTGAACTCGCCGCACGGAAAGTCCCCACTTATCAGCGGCTTCTTTTGCGTTCATGTAATCCATATCGGCCACCTTTTCTTATAGGGAATATAAATATACAACTTTATTATACAGCGCATTTGCGAATAATGCAATCACGTACTTATATCTTAAGCAGTGCGATTTCAATCCCCATTTTCGGTATCTGTTGATTTCTGGTCAGATACGACAGGCAAGCAATGCGTGTGGATAGCCACACACACGACGGGCAAGCAATGCGAGTGTTAATACACACTCACATTGCCTGCCGTCTGCTTGTTGAGGGCAATGCCCCAAGCCCCCTTTTGAACACAGAATTTCATTCTGTGGCTGCGCGTTCTCCGAACGCTTCTGAGGGGTGGAACAAATCGTTCCATCCTATTGTTTTTGGGGCTACCGTGAAACAGCGTAGCCCCGGAAGCTAGGGTGGCAAAATACCACCCCGGTTTTTCTTTCCCGCGACGGTGGCGACGGTCGCAACGGTGCTGGGAGTACCCCTCAAAACACCGTCGCGACCGTTGCGAGCGTCGCGCTTTACTCGATTACTTCAAACGCAGGTGCTTCCACCATCATGTAGGTCAGCCGGATACGCCGTCCAGCATGTTTGGTTTTGTTCTCGTACCTCACTTGATGTTCTTCCAGCAGACGGCTGGCATTCACATTCAGATGTTTGGTGAGCCGATTTACCGCCATATCCGTTTGAATCGCCTGGGCCAGCTCGGTGGGACTGCCTTCCCATTCCCGGTTGTCAGCAGATACGATTTTTGCTACGGCTTCCAGTACCGGGTCTGGAGGCTGTTTCCAAAGCTCATTCTCTGCATGGTCAAGCACCCAAACTAGGCTCTCTTGGTCTTTGCTCAGATACAACCGCTGATCCGGCTGGTCTCTGCCTACCACCTCCAAGGTGGCCTTACTATTCAATTCCTCGGCCAGACTCATTGCTGTCTGCGGCGTATGTGCTCTGCCTCCGATGTCCAACCGCCCCTCTTTGGCAGCCTTGACCCATCCGTACAGCGTATCTACCGGCATCCTCAATTCGACCGCTGCTTTCGAGGATCCTATTTCATTCGATAGCTTTACGGCCTGCACCTTATATTCCGTGTTGTATTTTCGCTGATTCCGAGCCATCTTTCGTTGCCTCCTGTTTCTCCTCTTCTATATATTGGCCCTTTGAGTTCCCTATGTCAACTTTTATTGTACAACACCAAAATCAGCTCATTCAGCAAGGCAGATATACGGATTGTGTTAACGAGCTTGTATAAATGCACCGACCAAGAGAAGCAAAGCTAAGCAAGATACGGGATATTTCTATATCGGAGATTGACGAGTTTCCAGACCACCCGTTCAAGGTTTTAATGGACGAGGATATGGAACAGCTTGTCGAGAGTATCAAGCCGAACGGTGTAATGACCCCTGCGACAGTTCGCTTAAAAGAGGACGGACGGTATGTGCGTTAAATACTCAGACAATTACTCGCAATTTGAACGCCACTTTAAGCATACAGGAGGTTCTGCCCATTTAATGTTATGACTTATTTTGCAAATAGAACATTTCTTTCTGTGTTTCAATCTCTGCGCGCAGTTCTTCTTCTGTGGGCAAGTACAGCTTGTACTTGCTGGCAAAAAGCTGCTCATTGCCATGCAGGACGGAGTATTTAGCAATATCCTCGTCCGTATCGGAGCAAAGGACGATGCCGATGGTCGGGTTATCACCCTCACCGCGCTTCAGTTCGTCATACATACGAATATACATATCCATCTGACCTACGTCCTGATGGGTAATTTTGCTGGTTTTCAGATCCACCAGCACAAAGCACTTAAGAATATAGTTGTAGAACACAAGGTCGATATAGTAGTCCTCTTTTTCTGTGTGGATATGCTGCTGGCGGGCTACAAAGGCATAGCCCTTGCCCAATTCCATGAGGAATTTCTGAATGTTCGTGATGATGCAGCTCTCCAGCTTGCTTTCGGTAAAATCTGTGCTGCCGGAAAGGCCCAAAAATTCCGTAATCATCGGGTTCTTGATGAACTCCAGCTTGTCTGCTTGGTAACCGGCGGTCAGCTTTTCCATTTCCTGCTTGACCGGTTCAGGGTTCTGGGACTTCAGTAGCCGATAGTAATACTGCGAGGAAATGTTGCGCTGCAACGTGCGGACGCTCCATGTTTGATCGGCCGCTTCTTTCGTGTACCAATCGCGGGCTGTTTTGTCCTCAATCTGCAATAATACACGATAGTGCGTCCAAGATAGCAGTGTACCAGATTTTGGACTCACTGAGTCCAAAATCTCCGGGTACAATTTGTAAAAGCGGCAATATTTATAAAGACTGCCGAAATCAAAGCCCCTACCGTAAGACGCAGTCAATTCATCTGCTAGTTTCTTAATAATACCTTTGCCGTACTCGGAGCGTTCTTCGCCCTTTAGTTCTTCCTGTGCGATACGATACCCCAACAGCCAGTTACGCTGCACCAGCGCCAGATTTACGGCTCTGTATGCAGCCTTTTGAGATACCTCAATAATCTTCTTTGCATCATTGAGCAAATCGCTTGTAGGGGTATATCCGTCCAGCAAATTCAGTTCTTGTTTCATAGCATCCTCCACATAAGAACGTCTGATTTTATAATACCCTATTCAAATCCAAACTGCAACAAAATTATTCGTAGACTAATTCGGCGGTCACAATTTCTTCGGCACGGCTGCGGATGTTGTTCATACGGCATACCCATTCAAGCTGATCCTGCCGTTTCAGTTCTTCGGTGATGCCCTCTGCCTGACACATCTGTTCCTCAGTTAAAATCAGCGTGTCTTGCACTTGGCGGTCAAATTCTACCAAGTAGCTGTGCAGCTTATTTTCTTTCAGTAGGCTTTGGTACAGTTGCGGGCGGTGCTGCTTGATAAATTCAAAGCGCATATTTGCCCAGCGGCCTAAATCGTTGTAAGTCATATTGTGCTCCTTATCTCTCGCCATGTTCCTGTTCGTGGATTCTTTCTTTTACAGGGTCGATACCGTGTCGCCGTAAAAGGTTCATCAAGCCTTTTTGCTCACGCTTCAGTATAAGATTTTCACGGCGTACTTCCCTGCTCTCGGATTTAACTTCGTCCAGTTCTCGCTTATGCCAAAATTCAATATTGCTAAGTTCGTCTACCAACCCGGAAACTTTTCGCTTCAGTTCGCCAACAACGCTTTCCAACTGCATGATTTTAGCATTTGCAGCGTCCAGAAGTCCTTGTAGACGATCATCTTGGCGGCGGTAGACAACATACTGCTTGGCAGCGTTCAACAGATTTTCAAAGTCGTTGCGGGGCAGTGTTACCTTGTCGCTTAGTAATGCCTTTTTCACGCTGATATTCTCGATTTTGTCAAGGTCAATGACCTGTTTCTGCACCGATTGCAGCGTCTGTTCGATTTCGTCTACCTGCGTTTGCTTTTCCGCAATGGTAGTGTCCAAGGCTCGAACCTCTTTGGCGCGCTCCTGCTTTTTATAGTCCAGAACGGATAGATGTTCCTCGTGCGTTCCAAGCTGCTCCCACTCAATACCGTGCTCCAACATAATCTCTGCCAGCACTTGTTTTTCACTCTGCGCCCACTGATTCCACTCGGTAGCACTGCGTGTACCGCCCTTGAATCCAAGCTGGGCAAGCGCCTGTTTGAGAGACACGCGCGTATCCATACCGCGTTTGCTGCCTGTAATATAAGGCACGAAGTCTATATGTACATGGGGAGTTGCTTCGTCCATATGCAGATGACTCCAAAACACGCGGAGCGTTGGGTTGCGTGCTTGAAAGCCCTGCGCATATTCTGTCAGACATTGTTTGGCTGTTTCTGCCAGTTCCGTATTTACGCCGGTATCGTCCTTATTTCCAATCTGTAAGACAATTTCATGGAATGGTTTTTCCTGTTTTGAGGAACAGATTTTCTCGTAGTAATCCTCAATCCTACGGTCATTTCGAGTCTGTTTAGCATTGAATCTTTTCTGTGCTTCATCGAACAGTTCATGGTAGACGTTTCGTATATCCTCGCGGCAAAACTCTATATTCAGATGGCTGCGGTTGGGGTCTACGTTGGATGCGTAAAATTCACGGCTGTTATGATTGAGGGAGCCTTTTCCCACCATTGCACTGATTGTCCTTTTCAAATCCACTCCTTATCTCCGGCGCAAGCCGGCACGGTTCTGTTACTCTTGCCAAGAGTAACGCAAAAGCACTTTTGACACTTCGTATCAAAAGCGCCTTTGCGCCCTGCGGGGCTACCTGTTGGAAAAAACAACTTTCATTTTCAAGAAGGCAAGATGACCATTTCCTAAGGAATAGGGCATCTTGCCTTCTTGAATTATTCTTCGGGCAGCGCCCACATCCATTGTCGGCCGACCTTGCTGGAGACAACGCCCAACTCATAGCGAGCATTGCGCAATGTTTTCGGCTTAATCCCTGCTTTTTCGGCAGCGGTTTCTATCTCGGTTTGCGGTACTGCACCATCTGCCAGAATCTCTTTCAGAAAGTCCTGTGCCGCCCGCATCTTATGTCCCCGGCTGCTGCCGGAGAGAAGTTCGTCGGCGCTGATATCATACTGCCCCACCCACTGAAAGCCCTGTTCTGGATCAAGGCGAAAGGCAACTGCCTTACCCTCCGGTGCCAAAGAACTTTTCGTTGGGCATACGACTCGTAGCGTAGGATCATCTTTGATACGCCCAACTACCAGTACGCTTCTTGCCGCCGCCTGAAAATCAATAGAGCCAAGTCCCCGATAGCTGGACTTGTCGCCGCTGTTCTTATTCATGTGTCCAATCAAGATGACAGCGCAGCTATACTTTTCGGCCAGCTTTGCGAGTCGGTGCATCAGCGGTCTGATTTCGTTAGCTCGATGCATATCTACGCCGGAGCCTATATAACCTTGAATCGGGTCAAGCACCACAAGCCGTGCGCCTGTTTGCTCTAACGCCTGTTCCAATCGGTCGTCGTCCAGCGTCAGTGCCTTTTCGGAGTCGTCAATCACAAGCACCCTTGCACAATCTGCCCCGGCAGCTACAAGACGCGGTTTGATCGTATCGGACAAGCCGTCCTCTGCAGTCTGGTAAATCACATGGATCCGTTCCGTCTCCGGCAAGCCATCCCAAATCGGTCTGCCGGTAGTCAGTGCTGCGATGATTTGCAGTACCAGCGTGGTTTTACCCTCGCCGGGGTCGCCTTGGATAATTGTGATTTTTCCATAAGGTATGAACGGCTTTAGCAGCCATGTCACTTCTTCAATAGGAATTGTATCCATTGAAATCAGCTTTACATCGGTATTCTTACTCATTTCACCAATCTTTCTATTGTAAGAAGAAGTGGGGTGTGGTAAAATAGCGTTAGTTAGGGTTCGCCCTTTTACCACAGCTTAGAGTTCTTGCATTTGCAGATGCAAGGGCTCTTTTTCTTCTTATAGCCATTATCGTTCCATTTCCAATTCTGTGTCGGCAGGTTTCCTGCTGATTTCAATCAGCTGCTCCAACAAACTCTTACATTCCGTCAGAACTTCTTGCTGTTCCGCGCCATCTGTGCTTTCCAGCGCCATGCGCAGTTTTTGTAATTCAAGGCTCATGCGGTCGCTCTGGTATTTTCCCACGGCAATGCTGATTTTTTGATGCAGCACCGATTCAAGAATATATTTGCCTTTTGGCATTCCACTTGCCTTGACCCGCGCTTCCAGCATTTGTACTTCCTGTGGCGTTGCCCGGAAGCAAACTGTGCAGTTGCGCTGACGATTCTTGTCTAATCCACTCACCGCATTTCCTCCCTGTATTCGCTTTCAAGCTGTTCAGCCATCTTCTGGTCCGTGTTGGGATAAAGATGCCCGTAGGTGTTCAGCGTTGTCTTAATGTCCTCGTGACCGAGCCTATCGCGAATCTGCAAGGGACTTGCACCCATGTGAATCAGATGGGCGGCGTGGCTGTGCCGGGTATCATGTACGCGGATTTTGTGCAGCCCGGTCAGCTTGATGCCGCGCTTCAGTTCATGTTCAAAAAAGTATTTCGTATAAGGGAAAAGCCTGTCCGAATCTTCCATGCCATAGTTGCTGTTGATGTAGTCCATCAAATCCGCTGCAAGAAATTTCGGAATCGAAATTGTTCGAATACTTTTCGGCGTTTTAGGCGGCGTCACAACATCTTCGCCTTTCAGCCGCTGATACGACTTATTGACGCGAAGTGTACGCTTATCAAAATCAATATCAGCAGGTGTCATGGCCAGCAGTTCACCAAGCCGCAGCCCAGTCCAGAACAGTACTTCAAATGCAATGTAAGAGGGCTTTTTGTCAATGATGGCATTCAGAAACTGCGTGAAATCTTCCCGCGTCCAGATGTGCATCTCCTCGGCCTTACTCTTGCCCATGCTCCCTGCTTTTCGGCAGGGATTTTCTTTTAGGTCATAATATTTCATTGCATAATTGAAGACGGCGTTTAGCTGGTTATTGATGGTTTTTAAGTAGGTTGGCTTCAAGCCTGTTGCCATCAGCTTATTTTGCCAAGCCCTTATATCCGGTGCTTTGATGGCATTGACCTTTTTGTTTCCAAAGTACGGTATGATATGCTTATCAAAGAGGAAACGCTTGTTCATCATTGTATGCTGCCGTAGGCGGTGGCTTTGATCTTCCATATAGATTTCGATAAAGTCCTTAAAGACCATATTGAAGTCGGCATCTTGCGTTGCCCTGAAGTGGTCGTACCATTCCACTGCTTCACGCTTGGTACGGAATCCCCGCTTCGTTGTCTTTTTGCGTTTTCCCTGCCAATCTGTGTAGCTGTATTGGGCATCCCACTTCCCTGTCGATGGATTTTTCCTTGCAATCACAGCCCCACCTCACTGCAGCGTGTAGCCATAGCAACGCTTTTCCACATAGCGCTTCGGCACTTTGCCAGCGACCACAATGTAGCCTTCTTTCGCAAGTTCCGCATTCATGTCGCGGATCAGCTTGTAGGCGTGACCGATGGAAATACCCATAAGGTCGGAAAGTTCGCTTGCCGTAAGATAAAATCTGTTCTCATTTGCCATAGTAATTGCTCCTTTTTTATATATAATATGCGTAGCTCGCTAGCTACATTTTTATTATATGTAGCTAGCGAGCTACTGTCAATAGGGTATTTATATTTTTCTGGATTTGTTTTTTTAGATATGCTATAATAATATAATCATCGCAAGGGGGAACAAATATGACAATCGGTGACCGTATACGATACTGCAGGACGCGCCTACTTATGACACAATCCCAATTAGCTGAACGCACCGGCATCCACCCCGTATCTATCCGTAAATACGAAACAAATAAGACAATTCCCCAGCCTGAGCAGATTCGCCGTATTGCTGATGTTTTGTGTGTTAGTTATACGGCAATCGCCGGTTTGGATTGCGCTAATCTAGATATCAAAGAACAGGGCGATTTTGTAGGCTTTATCATGCAATTGCAAAAGAAGGGTTTGGTTTCGTTCACAGGAACACGAGATTCACAAAACAAATTGTACCTAGAAGACACCTTTCGAATTAGAATTAGCCCCAAAATCGCGCAGTATCTCACCATATTTATTAAGAACCGCTCAACAACTGTAAATGCTACCGGCGATCAATTGGAAATCCAGCTTCCAGAGAGGGTGACTCATAATCTTATCGCCTGGGAAGCAGCAACAAACATTTATAACAATGCAATAAACTCGTATACCGAACCCTACCCAGATGATGTAAAAGAAGGGCTTAGGATACTTGCCGACACTGTTGATAAAGTAGAGATTGAAGCTCAAGTCAATCCTGCTTTCGTATGGCTTCCCAACGATTTCCGAAGTTCAAACGAGCCGGATTCCAAAGGTACGACTGCCAACAAAAAAACATCTGAAGATTCCCCTATTGCTCAACTCCTAAAAGGTATTTTTTCTACCAACCACTAACTAACGGGAGTCAAAACGGAGTCAGTAAAAAGAAAGAGCCTGTATATTGAACGATAGAACGTTCAATATACGGGCTCTATTTAGCTTTCGCGATTATTCAAACTCAATCGTTGCTGGCGGTTTAGTGGTGTAGTCGAACATAACACGGTTGATGTTCTTGACCTCGTTGACGATACGGTTGGCGGCGGTGGTGATGGTCTCGGTGGGGAGAATCGTCACCTCGGCGGTCATAAAGTCGGTGGTGGTCACAGCGCGCAGAGCAATGGCGTAGTCATAGGTGCGCTCATCGCCCATAACGCCGACGCTGCGCATATTGGTCAGCGCGGCAAAATACTGGCTGGGACGCTGGGCCATGGGCAGCTTATCGACTTCCTCGCGCCAGATAGCGTCGGCGTCCTGCACAATGGCTACCTTTTCGGGGGTAACGTCACCGATGATGCGGATGGCCAGACCCGGGCCGGGGAACGGCTGGCGGGCCACCAGATACTCCGGCAGGCCCAACTCACGGCCGGCCTGACGGACTTCGTCCTTGAACAGGTCGCGCAACGGCTCCACAATCTCCTTGAAGTCCACGTAATCTGGCAGACCGCCGACGTTATGGTGGCTCTTGATGGTGGCGGATTCACCGCCCAGACCGCTTTCCACGACGTCGGGATAGATGGTGCCCTGTGCAAGGAAGTCGACCGCGCCAATCTTCTTGGCCTCGTCCTCAAAGACGCGGATGAACTCCTCGCCGATAATCTTACGCTTGCGCTCGGGGGCATCCACACCGGCCAGCTTCTTATAGAAGCGGTCGCGGGCATCCACGCAGACAAAGTTGATGTCAAACTGGCCGCCCTCGCCAAAGACCTCGCAAACCTGCTCGCGCTCGTTCTTGCGCAGCAGACCGTGGTCCACAAACACACAGGTCAACTGCTTGCCGATGGCCTTGGCCAGCATGGCCGCGCAGACGCTGGAGTCCACGCCGCCGGACAGTGCGCAGAGCACCTTGCCATCGCCAATTTTTTCCTTCAACGCCTTGACGGAATTCTCCACAAAGGAATCCATCTTCCAATCGCCCGCGCAGTGGCAGACATTATAAACGAAGTTATGCAGGATTTTGGTGCCGTTCTCGGTGTGCAGAACCTCCGGGTGGAACTGTACCGCGTACAGGCCGCGGCTCTTATCCTGTGCGGCGGCCACCGGGCAGTTGGGCGTGTGCGCAACAATCTCAAAGCCGGGGGCGGCCTGCTCGATATAGTCATTATGGCTCATCCAGCAGACATTCTGCGCGGGCAGGGTGTCAAACAGCGGGCTGGTGGTGTCCAGATTCACCAGCGTTTTGCCATACTCGCGTTCCGGCGCCTTGCAGACCTTGCCGCCCAGCATATGCATCATAAGCTGGCTGCCGTAGCAGATGCCCAGAATGGGCACGCCCCAGCTGTAGATTTCCGGGTCAATCGTGGGCGAATCCGGCAGATAGGCACTGTTGGGGCCGCCTGTAAAGATGATGCCCTTGGGATTCTTGGCCTTGATTTTTGCAAGGTCGGTGCGGTAAGAATAGATCTCGCAATATACGTTACATTCACGGACACGGCGTGCAATCAGCTGGTTATACTGACCACCGAAATCCAGAACGATGACGGTTTCCTGCTGCATGAAGAAGCTCCCTTCTCTTTTTAAAATCTCATTTACTGATTATAGCACATCCGCCGGGGTTTGAACAGATGGACGGAAAAAATATTTGCCCGCCCGTCAGACAAGCTCCACCTTATACTTTTGCAGCCAGTAATTCAGCTGGACAAACCATGCAATCGTCTGCGGGGTGGTCATAAGCTGGCCATACCACGGAACCGGGTTATCCGCGCCGGAGGCCAGCAGCGTTTCCAGCGCATCCGCACGGATAATGCGCAGAAGCGGCACGGCGGGGTCGGCCAGGACTGCGCGCAGCTCGGCCGAGACGGCGGCAAGGTAGCTGGGGTTCCACGTTTTGGGGTAAGGACTTTTGCGCCGCCACAGTACCTCATCCGGCAGCACGCCGCGCATAGCCTCCCGCAGAAGGCCCTTTTCCTGCCCATGATAGTCCTTGAACTCCCACGGAACGGAATACAGGTACTCCGCTATGCGGTAATCGCAGAAAGGCACGCGCACCTCCAGCCCGCTGTACATACTCATACGGTCCTTGCGGTCAAGCAGTGTCTGCATAAACCAGTAGAAATTCAGGTTCGTCATCTGGCGCATACGCTGCTCCGTGGCGGGCAGGCCGGGGCGGATGGAGGTCTGTGCCAGCGTCTGCCGATAGCGCGCATCCACAAACGCCGCCGGATCTATGCCGCCCAGCACCCCCGGCTTAACAAACGAGGCGCGGTAGGCGGTGGACTGCGCCCACGGAAAGCCGTATTTTTCCCGCACAGCCGGGTCACGATACCACGGATAGCCGCCGAAAATTTCATCCGCACATTCCCCAGACAGCGCCACGGTGGCGTGGGGCTTGATATGCTGGCAGAACACCAGCAGGGACGCGTCCACATCCGCCATGCCGGGCAAATCGCGGGCATCCACCGCCGCATAGAGGGCCGGCACAAGCTCCGGCGTATCCAGCGTGACCCAATGGTGGCGGGCGTGGAGAAAATCGTTCATCCTGCGGATATAGGGTGCGTCCGCACCGGGCTGGAATTTTGTGGTGCGAAAATATTTTTTGTTATCGCGGTAGCCGACCGAGAAGGTTTGCAGCTGCTCCCGCCGCGCCGTAAAATGTGCATCCGCAAGGGCGGAAATCAGACTGGAATCCAGCCCGCCGGAGAGAAATGTGGCCACCGGCACATCGGAGACAAGCTGACGTTCGATAGCGTCTGTGACGAGATCCCGCACCCGGCGTACCGTAGCGGCAAAGTCATCGGGGTGGTCATGGTCCTCCAGCCGCCAGTAGGTGTGCAGGGTCAGCCGCCCGGTGTCAGCCTCATACAGTGCGTACTGGCCGGGCAGCAGCTCCCTTACGTTTTGGAACACACCGCAGCCCGGTGTGCGCCCGGGGCCAAGGAGCAGCACTTCAGCCAGACCGTTGGCATCCACGCGGGGCGGCACTGCCGGGTGGGCCAGCAGCGTCTTTAGCTCACTGCCAAAAATCAGGCTTTGCTCCGCCTGCGCATAAAACAGTGGTTTGACCCCGCAGCGGTCCCTCGCCAGAAACAGCGTACCCGCCTGCACCTGCCAGACAGCAAAGGCAAAAATGCCGTTGCACATAGCCACACACCCTGCGCCCCATTCCGCAAAGGCGTGCAGCAGGACCTCTGTATCAGAATGGCCCACAAAGCTGTGACCGCGGCTTTGCAGGGCGGCGCGCAGCTCCGGCGTGTTGTACAGCTCGCCGTTGTAGACAAGGACATAGCTTTCGCCCTGCCAGTCCAGCTGCATCGGCTGCAGGCCGTTTTCTAAATCCACCACCGCAAGCCGCGCATGGATAAGCGCCGCCCGCCCGCTGATGTACATTCCGCGCTGGTCCGGGCCGCGCCGCGCCATGGTCTGCTGCATGGCGCAGTAGGTCCCATACCGGGTTTGTATGGTTCGGGGGTCGCGTCCGACCTGCCCCGCAATTCCGCACATAAAAAGCCCCCTTTGCATCGTTCAGAGAAACCTATGCAAAAGGGGGCGTTTTTATGCGTTTTTGTGGGCGGCAATCGCATCGGCGATGTGCCCGGCGACTGCATCCTTGCTTTGCAGGGGCAGCTCGGTAATGCCCTGCGCGGTGATGAGGGTGACAACATTCGTGTCAACACCGAAGCCCGCACCGGGGACCTTCAGATTGTTGGCAACAATCATATCCATATTTTTCTTTTGCAGCTTGGCGGTGGAGTTCTCAATCAGGTCGCGTGTCTCCATCGAGAAGCCGCAGACGAACAGCTTTTCCGGCTTGTGTGCGCCCACCCACGCCAGAATGTCATCCGTGCGTTCCAGCGCTATATTCATTTCACCATCGTGCTTTTTCACTTTATCAGCGGCAACCGTTGCCGGGCGGTAATCGGCCACAGCCGCGGCCATAACCAGTGCATCCGCGTCCATTGCGTTTGTCTTGACGGTCTCAAACAGCTCTGCGGCGGTGGTGAACGGAATCGTTTTCACAAACGGCACCGGGGGCAGCGCGCAGCCGGTGGACGCCAGCAGCGTGACATCGGCCCCGCGCAGCATACAGGCGCGTGCCACGGCGTAGCCCATCTTGCCTGTCGAATGATTCGTCAGGTAGCGCACCGGGTCCATCGGCTCCTGCGTTGCACCGGCGGAGACCACAACTTTTTTGCCCTTTAGGTCCTTTTCACAGGCAAGCTCCCGCAGGACGTAATCGACAAGGACGCCTTCCTCGGGCAGACGGCCGGAGCCGACATCCCCGCAGGCCAGCATCCCGGAGCCGGACGGAATGACCGTAAAGCCATAGTGTTCCAGCGTTTTTAGGTTGTCCTGCGTGATGGGGTTCTCAAGCATATGGGTGTTCATGGCGGGCGCAACGAGCTTGGGGCAGGTTGCGGCCAGCGTGACGGTGGTCAGCATATCATCCGCCTGCCCGTGGGCCATTTTGGCAATGACGTTGGCGGTGGCCGGGGCAATCAGCATCAGATCCGCCGCGTTGGCCAGACTGACATGGGCCACATCATACTGGAAGTTGCGGTCGAATGTGTCCACCTGACAGCGGTGGTTCGTCAGCGTTTCAAACACCAGCGGCGTGATGAACTCGGTGGCGTTCTTCGTCATAAGCACGTGAACGTCCGCGCCCAGCTTGACGAGTGCATGGGCCACATTGGGCATTTTATACGCAGCAATGCCGCCGGTGATGCCGATGACAATGGTTTTTCCGGATAAAAGCATACAATCAACACCTAACTTGAGGATTCGCAGAGCCTTAATAGAGCTTCTTTGTGTATTATAGCAGATTGACGCACTTTGTGCAAATGCGTATAATGGGGTAGCGGGCAAAATCCGCACGTATCTTACTGATAAAAGGATTCTACTATGATTTTAGCTGTTGATATCGGCAATTCCAACATCTGCATCGGCGGGCTGGTGGGCAGTGCCATCACCTTTACCACCCGCATGGTCACGCGGCCCCGCTGCACGGCGGATGAATATGCCGCCGAAATGAAATTTTTGCTGCGCCGTCTGGCCGTAAACCCCGCCGCTTGCGAGGGGGTCATTGTGTGCAGCGTTGTGCCGCGGCTGACCGGGGTACTGGCCGCCGCCTGCAAGCGGCTGACCGGAAAGGACGCGCTGATTGTGAGCTGTGAGTTGGACACAGGTCTGACCTTCCGTGTGGACGAGCCCGCCAAGGTAGGCCGTGACCGCATTGCCGATGCAGCAGCCGCGGCCGCGCACTATCCCCTGCCCTGCATGACGGTGGATTTGGGCACGGCCACAACCTACAATGTCATTTCCGCCGACAAGGCGTTTCTGGGCGGCTTCATTGTGCCCGGCGTGCAGACAAGCCTGCGTGCCATCAGCGCGGGCACGGCCCAACTGCCGCCCATCGCGCCGGAGCCACCTGAGCACCTGATTGGCGCCAACACAGTAGCTGCGCTGAACAACGGCGCCATGTTCGGCACCGCCGCCATGCTGGACGGCCTTGCCGACCGCGTAGAAACCGAGCTTGGCCAGCCGCTGACCGTGGTTGTGACCGGCGGACTAGCCCCCTACATTATGCCCTGCTGCAAGCGCAGCATCATCTATGATGCAGATTTGCTGTTCAAGGGACTGGCGCTGCTGTGGGAGAGGAACCACAACTAAAGCAGCGTTGTAAACACACAAAGCACCCCATCACAAAATCGTGACGAGGTGCTGTTTTTATGCTATGTTATGTTACATTTCCGGGGTTACAGGCACGGCGCCGTAGTTGCGGATGTTCAGCACGTGGCAGCTGCCCGCACCGAAGCAGCCGTCAATGGCGGCCTTGTAGGCATCCAGCAAATCCAGCGGCACAAAGGCCTGGATCGTACCGGCAAAGCCGCCGCCCTGCAGACGCCATGCGCCGCGGCCGTTCAAGATTTTCTGGCTCAGGGCCAGTGCCAGCGGCACACCCTGCTCCTGCGGGGCCTTGATGCTGTAGGCGTTCTGATTAAACTCAAAGCTGGAATGACCGCCCTCGATAATCAGGCGCAGGAAGGTATCAAAATCATCCTCGCGCACGGCCTCGCAGAGCTGCGAAGCGCGGCGGCAGTCATTGTAGAAGTGGATGGCACGCACAACGGCGCGGTCGCCCACGGCCTTGCGCAGCTGCGGGATAGCCTTGTAGAATTCGCCCTCGTCCACGTCGCGCAGTACCTTCTTACCGAACTGCTCTGCCACGCTCTCCATCTCGCGGCGGATGGCGGCATAGTCATCGGTCAGGTCGGCGTGGCTACCCTTCGTGTCGCTGATGCACATAACAAAGCCGTGCTTGGCAAGGTCGATGGAGGTTTGGCCCACAACCGGGGCGGCGGGGTCCTTGAAGTCGATGGTGATAACGCCGCCGACCGCACAGGCCGTCTGGTCCATCAGGCCGCAGGGCTTGCCAAAGAACACGTTCTCGGCAAACTGGCCAATCTGGGCAATCTTGACCTGATTGAAGGTGTCCATATCATTGTTGTTGTACTCGCCGCGCAGGATAGCGCCGATGCAGACCTCAAAGGCGGCTGAGCTGGACAGGCCGGAGCCGCGCAGCACGTTGCTGGTGGTGTAGCAGTCAAAGCCGCCCACCTTGCCGCCTGCGTCCACAATACCCTTGGCCACGCCGCGGATGAGGGAGGCGGAGTGCTCGGCCTCCTTGGGCTGCGGAACCAGCATATTGACGTCCACATCGTCAATCTTGTCAAAACCAAGGGACTTAACGCGGATGATGTTCTCCTCGTTCGGGGAGACAACGGCCACCATATCCAGATTGACAGAACCCGCCAGCACAACGCCGTTGTTGTGGTCGGTGTGGTTGCCGCCGATTTCCGTGCGGCCGGGGGCGGAGTAGAGCCGTACCGTGCGGTTGGTGCCGTACTGCTTTTCAAATTCCGAAATCAGGTCCGTATAGCGCTTGCGCTGCTCCTGCACGGCGTCCGCACCGTACAGTTTGGTAAAGGCAGCGTCATAAATGCCCTGAGAAATCTGCTGCTTGAGTTCCGTTGTGTTTGCCATAATTCCACTCGCCTTTCCTGTCGGGACAGCTCTTTTCGTAGATATGCACAAATTGAGCCTTGTGTTTTTGGGCAGGCAGTCAAAAAAGCGGCTGTCTGCGGATTTCTTGTTTTCAGTATAGCAAATCCAGAAAAAAAAGCAAACCTTTTTTCAGTCTCTTTTATGGACTTTTGATGAATAGCTTGCTATAATGAAAGTATTACACAAGCGAGGTGCCGTCATGACCATCAATGAGATGAAGCAATCCTATAAGCAAAGCTACACAGACAATGTAGAGCTTTCGATTTTTAACTGCGGGCATGAGCCCTGTCTGTCGGGCCATACGTGGGGGCCCGGTGTGCGCGACCACTATCTGATTCACCTCGTTGTGGCCGGAAAGGGCGTGTACCAGGTCAATGGGGCCTCCTATTCCTTGCAGGAGGGCGATTTGTTTCTGGCCAAGCCGAACCAGCTCATCACCTACGCCGCGGACGAGGTTGAACCGTGGGAGTATTACTGGGTGGGCTTCAACGGCGCGTGCGCCAACAAGCTGGTGCAGCAGACGCCGTTCTCGGACACGCACCCGGTGCACCACTGCAAGGATGTGCAGGTGGTGCGGGAGGCACTGTACAATATCTACCTGAACCGCGGAACCGAGCCCCAGCACGAGGCCATGATGACCGGCTACCTGTATATTTTTATGGCGCACCTGATGAAAGAAGCCCGCGACGCGATGCCGAACGTGGGCTCCTCCAGCAGCCAATACGTGCTGGCCGCCATCAAATTCATCCAGTTCAACTACTCCCACGATATTTCAGTGGATGACATTGCCAAGGCGGTCGGCGTGAGCCGAAGCCACCTCTACCGTGTGTTTATGTCCAACGTCGGGCAGAGCCCGATTGACTACCTGACCAACTACCGCGTGAGCGAGGCCTGCAGCCTGCTGAAAAACTCCGGGCTGTCCATCGCCGAAATTGCCGTGTCGGTCGGCTTCTTTGACCAGTTCTATTTCTCCCGCGTGTTCAAAAAGGTCAAGGGCGTACCGCCGAGCAAGTACCTTTCCACGCTGGAAAAAGAGAACGGTGCCGCCCAGATTCACAACGCTTAATTTTGTCAAAACCAAGGAGCAGCTATGCCTTTTACCAAAAATCAAGTTCTGACCCTGACGATCGAATCCCTTTCCAGCGACGGAAACGGCGTTGCCCACAAGGATGGGCAGGCTGTTTTTGTGCCGCTGACCGCCCCCGGCGATGTGGCCGAGGTTCGCATTGTGAAGCCGATGAAAAGCTACGCCTTTGGCCGCGTGGAGAGACTTGTCACGCCCGGCCCGGGGCGCATAGAGCAGGACTGCCCTGCCGCCGGCCCCTGCGGCGGATGCAGTCTGCGGCACATCAGCTATGAAGCCGAGTGCGCCGCCAAGACGCAGTTTGTGCGGGATGCCTTTGCACGGCTGGGGCGGCTGGATGTGCCGGTTCTGAACGTGATTGGTGCGCCCAGCGCCGACCGTTACCGCAATAAGGTACAGCTGCCTGTCGGCACGGACGAAAACGGCCATATTGTGACCGGCTTTTTTGCCGGGCGCAGCCACCGCATTGTGGCCTGCACCGACTGTAAATTGCAGCCGGAATGGATGAATCGGCTTGCCGCCCGCGCCTGCCAGCTGCTGGAGGAAAACGGCGTCACCGCCTACGATGAGGAAACGCACACCGGGCGTGTGCGTCATTTGTATATGCGGCAGGGCTGGCACAGCGGCCAGCGGTTGCTCTGCTTTGTGGTGAACGGCAACGGCCTGCCCAACGAGGCTGAAATTTGCGCCACGCTGCAAAAAGAGTTCGATTTGGCGACCGTTTTAGTCAACCGCAACAGCGAACGGACGAACGTGATTCTGGGCCGCAAGACCCGCACGGTGCTGGGCCCCGGCGTCTTGGAGGACACCCTGGCCGGTGTGCCGCTGCGCATGGGCGTGCACGAATTTTATCAGGTCAACACCCCCGCCGCCGAGGTGCTTTACGCCAAAGCCCGCGAGTACGCCGCCCTGCAGCCGGATGATTTCCTGCTGGATTTGTACTGCGGTATGGGCACCATCGGGCTTTCGATGCTGAAGGACTGCAAGCGCCTGGTCGGTGTGGAGGTTGTGCCGCAGGCCGTGGAGGGTGCCAAGGAGACCGCCGCCCGGCTGGGACTGGACGCAGACCGGGCAGACTTCCGCTGCCAGGATGCCGGTGCTGCCGCTGCGCAGCTTGCCACCGAGGGTGCGCAGCCGGATGTCATTGTGGTTGACCCACCCCGCAAGGGCTGTGACGAGGCCACGCTGACCGCTATCGCACAGATGGCCCCCCGCACGATTGTTATGGTCAGCTGCAACGCTGCCACCGCCGCCCGCGACACCCGCTGGCTGACCGAGCACGGCTACGCCGCCGTCGAGGTGCAGCCGGTCGACCTCTTCCCCCGCACGAAGCACGTGGAGTGCGTCGTGAAGATGGTGCACTTCTAAAATTCATCTTTATTTAATCCATCTTTACAGAGGTATGATATGGCAACTTCAAATAATGAGTGTAACGTATGGGGAATCCATACACAAGATGACAAATTGTTTTTGAACGGAAACAAAATTGCTCTCGGTTGGCCTGCTTTTGGAGACCTTTCAAAAATCGAGGCATCTCGCGAGGCTTTCAAATCTCACTACATTACAGCCTACCCTGCCGCCAAAAAGGGTTCCATTCCAACCAGTTCTGGTATGCTGTTTCGTTTCATTCACGAAATGCAAATCGGTGATTATGTAATCTTCCCATCTAAAAGTGACCGCAAAATCAACATTGGTATTATTGAAGGCAATTATACTTATCTTCCCTCTGCGACTGAATATGTACAGCAACGTACCGTAAAATGGATAAAGCATTTACCGAGAACCTTTTTCTCTCAAGGAGCTTTATATGAGGTAGGCTCTATAATGTCTTTTTTTGCCATAAAAAAATACGCAGATGAGTTTCTTGCTGCTCTCGACCAAAATTTTTCTGCCTGCAGCACAGTGCCAGACGATGAGGACGAAAGTGTTGCTGCTACTGCGGATGATATTATAGAATCGACAAAGGATTTCATTCTGAAAGAATTAAGTAAAAATCTAAAAGGATTCGATTTTGAATATTTCGTTGCCGACTTGCTCCGTGCAATGGGTTACAGAACAACCGTCTCACCACACGGCGGCGACCATGGAATTGACATTATAGCTTATAAGGACGAACTGCCTCCCCGCATTTTGGTTCAAGTCAAAAGTCAAGACAGCGACATCAAAGAAACCACAATTCAATCTTTAAAGGGTGCTATGCACGAGGGCGATTACGGTTTGTTTGTATCGCTTTCTAATTATGCGAAGAATGCACAAGTTTATTTACAACACACACCAATCATACGAGGAATCAACGGAAACGAGCTAGTTGATTTGATTTTAAAGTATTATGATGACCTTAGCGAAAAATACAAAAAGATGATTCCGTTGAAAAAAGTCTATATACCTGTAGCACATATAGATGCTGATTAAATCTAGCTTTTGTTCAAACTCTATTCCCCTCTTGTTCACGATTTGCCCATATTTATGTGTCATACTAAGCTGTAAACATTGCGGCTATGCCGCGAAAAAGGTGGTTTTGTACATATGAGAGGCTGGTTTCAGCGCTTTATGGCGGGCCGGTATGGTTTTGACCAGTTCGGCGGCTTTCTCTGCATCAGCTCGCTTATCCTGATTGTGATTGGCGCATGGGTGTCGCCGGTGCTGTACTGGCTGGGGCTGGCGGCTATCATTTACAGCTATTTCCGCATTTTAAGCCGCAACACGCGCAAGCGGTATCAGGAAAATCTCAAATATCTTTCCTATCAGAACCGCGTCACAACGTGGTTTGGCAAGCAGCAGATGCGTTTCAAGCAGCGCAAGGACTACCACTACTACCGCTGCCCCCGCTGCGGGCAGCAGCTGCGCGTCCCCCGCGGGCGCGGCAAAATCAGTATTACCTGCCCCAAATGCGGCCAGCAGTTCATCAAAAAGAGTTGACGCCGTATGTTCGGATATGTTACGATTTACCGTAAGGGTCTGGCAGATGACGCGCTGGACCGCTATCAGGCCTACTACTGCGGGCTTTGCCAGGCGCTGGGGCGTCGGTATGGCCGCACCGGGCAGCTGGCGTTAAGCTACGATATGGCGTTTGTTTCCATTTTGTTGACTGCGCTGTATGACACCCCCACCGCCTTTCAGGACGGCCGCTGTGTGCCCCACCCCCTCAAAAAGCGCCCACGGGCTGATAATCCGTTCCTTGACTATGCAGCCGATATGACCGCCGCGCTGGCGTACTACAATCTTCTGGATGACTGGCAGGACGACCACCGCCGTAGCAGTCTGGCGCAGGCGCAAAGGCTGGAGGGGTATCTGCCCGCGCTGCGGGAGCGCTGGCCGCGCCAGATGGACAAAATGGCCGCCATGCTTGACCGGCTCAACACACTGGAAGGCTCCGGCAGTCACGATCTGGACGCGCTGTGCAACACCTTCGGGGCACTTCTGGGCGAGGTTTTTGCCTGCCGGGATGATTTGTGGGCACCCGCTCTGCGCGGCATGGGGCAAGGGCTGGGAGCGTTCATTTACCTGATGGACGCCTATGACGATTTGGACAAGGATGCCAAAAAAGGACGTTTCAACGCACTGCGTCAGTTGGCGGACGAGCTACCGCCCGCCGCCTATGAGCAGCGTTGCCATGAGCTGCTGACCCTGCAGATGGGCCGCTGTGCGCAGCAGTTTGAAATGCTGCCGATTCTAAAAGATACCCCGGAGGGGAAGCTATTGTACAACACGATTTATTCCGGCGTGTGGAGCAAATACGCGCTGGTACGCAAGCACAGGGAGGCACGACGCCATGACTGATCCATACAGTGTATTGGGCATCACCCCCGGTGCTGACGATGAGACGATTAAAAAAGCCTACCGCCAGAAGTGCAAGCAGTATCACCCCGATTTGCACCCCGATGACCCCTCTGCCGAGGAGCATTTTAAAGAGGTACAAGCCGCCTACAGTGAGATTATGCGCATCAAGCAGGGCGGCGGCGCGTACAGCGCGGGCGGGCAATCCCGCAGTCAGGGCGGCTACGGCCAGCAGTACCAGAATCCGTTCGGTGGGGCCGGGTTTGGCTATGGGCCTTTCGGGTTCGGCTACTACAGCACCGGTGGTTCTGCCGGGCGGCAGAGCTATGGCGGTGCCGCCGGTGACCCGGAGCTTCGTGCCGCCGCCAATTATATCCGTAGCGGCTTCTATGAGGAAGCGTTGAACACGCTGAACGGTATCACTGCGGCCAACCGCACGGCGCAGTGGCACTACTACGCCGCGCTGGCGCATCAGGGGCTCGGCAATAACATCCGCGCCCAGGAGGAAGCCCGCACGGCGGTTTCGATGGAGCCGAACAACTACGCCTATCAGAATCTTCTGGACCAGTTGCAGAGCCCGGGCCGCAGCTATACAAGCTACCAGCAGCCCTACGCTCAGCCCAGCGGGCGTCCGGGGCAGTTTTGCCTGTCCTTCTGGATGTATCTGCTGTTCTGCAACATTTTAAGCTGGTGCTGCTGCGGTGGCCGCGGCGGATTCTTTATCTGCTGAAAGCAAGTATATGCAAAAACAAAAAGCACTGTGACGTGAAAATGTCACAGCGCTTTTGTTTGTATTGGGGTATGGGTGAGGTTGCGGTGCGTCGAGGACGCCGCCCCCCTACACGCAAGCCGAAAACGGCATACCGTGACAAGCACGGCGGGGTGGAATCACCCCGCCCTACGGTTGGGACGGAAAAGGGTGCTTGCGGGAAGCAAGCGGATCCGGCCCTGCAGAGCGATTCCGCAATGACTGCCTTATTTCACTTCAGTATTTTATCCAGCAGCGGCAGCAGGATTTCTATATTCTGCTGAAACTGCGGGTAAAATTCATCGCCGAGGTCATAATCGAAGTAGAGCGCACGTTCCACCCGCTTGACGGCAGCGGAAAAGTGCGGGTTTGCAGCGCCTCCGGCGGCCTGCAGTCTGCGGGAAATCTGTGTGCAGACGATGGCCCACCGGGCGTCCACGCCGACGCGGTCGGTGATTGCGGCATCGTCCAGATAGCTTTGCAGCGTGCGGCTCTCCCCTGCCCGCGCACCGCAAAGCGGTGTCTGGACATAGTATTCCATTTTTGCAGTCACGGTGTCAATGCTCTGCCCCAGCGGGTAGAGCGCGCAGGCCAGCGGCCGGGCGGCGTGGATGGCGCAGGCGCTGCCCTCAAAAAAGCGACAGTTGCCGGTTTTCGGGTCAGGCGTCAGCCGCAGGGCGGGCAAACAGGACACCTCTGCCACATAGCTTTTGCAGAAGGCCGAGGCCACAATGCGCGGCGACAGCCCCAGCCGACGTGCAATGCGGTAGAGGTCATACCCGGACAGCACTAAATCGCGCCGCTTGCGGCAGCAGTCACCGCAGCCCGCACAGGCAAAGTCAAAGCCGTCCTGCGGGGCCAGCGTTGGGCAGTCTGCCCAGTTTTCCCCGCAGCGGCCCGGTTCCACGGCGCTCACAGGTGAAAGTCCAGCGTATCCGCCAGCCAGTCGGTGCAGAGGGCAACCCATGCGCGGTTGTGGCTGTTGGGGGTGTTGACTTCGTTCGTGCAGGTGCTGGTGCCGTGGCCATCGTGGGCAAAGAGGTGCAGCTCAAAAGGAACCTTGTGCTCGTTCAGCGCGT
This sequence comes from Gemmiger formicilis, assembly GCF_024462815.1. Classification (GTDB taxonomy): domain Bacteria; phylum Bacillota; class Clostridia; order Oscillospirales; family Ruminococcaceae; genus Gemmiger. Next base: position 73,168 of record NZ_JANGCG010000001.1, on the reverse strand, counting down.
TGGCCAGCAGCAGCGAGTTCTGTACCGGCACAGCGGGATCCTCCACCGTGTGCCAGATAAAGAAGGGCGGCAGACCGGCGCGGATCTGATTTTCAAGGCTCATCGTGCTGCGCAGCGCGGCATCCTCGCCGCAGAGGTTCTGCATCGAGCCGCCGTGGGTGGCCACGCCACTGGTGACAACCGGGTAGCCCAGCACAACAGCGTTCGGGCGGGCCTCCTCGGCATGGATGCCCAACGCCTTCTGCACCGGCTCGGCGTCCCACAGGATGGCAGTGGACGCCGCCAGATGGCCGCCCGCAGAGAAGCCGCAGACCGCAATCTTTGCCGGGTCAATGCGGAGCGCCTGCGCATTGCGGCGGATATGCAGCACAGCCCCGGCAGCGTCAATCAGCGGCTGCCAGTGCAGGGCAGACTGTTCCGCCGAAATGCGGCAGGTGTAGTACAGCGTGAACACATTGTACCCCGCCTGCAAAAACTGCATGGCCACCGGGTCAGCCTCCCGCGCACTGCAATAGGCGTAGCCGCCGCCGGGCAGAATCAGCATGGCCGGGCGCGTGTTGAAGGCGGGCATTTCGGTGGTTTCGTCCCGCAGATATCCGACGAGCTTTGCCCCGCTGGGGAGCGTGTAGGTATACATTTCCATTTTCAGTTCCTCTTTTCTGATGGATTCCGGTTTGTGATGGGATGGGCCGCGATATACTCCGCCAGTATGTCTGCCGCCATACGGCAAAGCTCCGGGCAGGGACGTTTTTTGTAGTATTCCGGCGTGCGGGGACTGGCAACGGGGCTGCCCTCCGCCGCCTGCAGGCCCAGCAGCTCCCGGCAGATGATGCTGCCGCGGCCGTTGCGGGCCTTATATTCCGCCGCCAGGGCCTGTACTTCGGTGTACAGGGCGGTCTTTTGGGCCGGGTCATCGCTGCCGTAGAGCGCCCCCAGCACCAGCGTGATGCCGGAGAACGCGCCGCAGACCTCCCGCATACGGCCAAAGCCGCCGCCGAAGCCAGCAGAAAGCTGCAGCGCCTGCTTTTCGGTCATACCCATTTCGTCAGCAAAGGCCACCGCCACCGACTGGCAGCAGTTGTAACCCTTGAAAAAGGCCGCGTAGGCGCGGTCACCATACATACTCATCTGGTTTTCTCTTTTCCTTTTATTACTATATAGCTTTAGCATACCGCAAAAAGAAGGGTTTGAAAAGCCCTGATTTTAAATTTTTTGTTAAAACGCTGCACAGGGGTTGCACTTTATAAAAAAGAGTGCTAAACTAGCTTTAGCAGTTGAAATAAACGAGTGCTAATTTCATTTGTATAAGTGAGGTTTTCTACTATGGCTATGCGTCAGTTCAAGGCCGAAAGCAAAAAGCTGCTCGACCTGATGATTAATTCTATCTATACAAACCGCGAGATTTTCCTGCGCGAGCTGATTTCCAACGCATCGGACGCCTGCGATAAGCGCTATTTCAAGAGCCTGACCGACACGTCCGTCGGCATCACGAAGGATGATTTGAAAATCCACATCCAGCCCGACAAGGAGAGCCGCACGCTGACCATCAGCGATAACGGCATCGGTATGACCAAGGAGGAGCTGGAAAAGAACCTCGGCACCATCGCCAAGTCCGGCTCCTTTGACTTCAAGGCCGAGAACCAGAGCGACAACATCGACATCATCGGTCAGTTCGGCGTCGGCTTCTACTCCGCCTTCATGGTGGCCAAGAAGGTCACCGTTATCTCCCGTGCGCAGGGTGCTGACACAGCGTGGAAGTGGGAGTCTACCGGCGTGGAGGGCTACACCCTGACCGAGGCCGACAAGGACGATGTTGGCACTGAAATCATTCTGGTGCTGAAGGACGATACCGACACCGACAAGTACAGTGACTATCTGGAAGATTACGAAATCGCCAACCTCGTCAAGAAGTACAGCGATTACATCCGCTTCCCCATCACGATGTTCCGCGAGAAGTCCCGCCAGAAGCCGAAGCCGGAGGACGCCGGTGACGATTACAAGCCCGAGTATGAGACCTACACCGAGCTGGAAACGCTGAACAGCATGGTGCCCATCTGGAAGCGCCCGAAGAGCGAGGTCAAGGACGAGGACTACAACGAGTTCTACAAGAACAAGTTCATGGACTACACCGACCCGCTGCGTGTCATCACCAGCCGCACCGAGGGCACGGCCACCTACACCGCCCTGCTGTTCATCCCCGGCTCCACCCCCTATGACTACTACACCAAGGAGTACGAGAAGGGCCTGGCGCTGTACGCCTCCGGCGTTATGATTATGGAGAAGTGCGCCGACCTGCTGCCCGACTACTTCAGCTTTGTCAAGGGCGTTGTGGACAGTGAGGATCTGAGCCTGAACATCAGCCGTGAGACCCTGCAGAAGGACAACCAGCTCAAGCTGATGCGCACCTCTCTGGAAAAGAAGATTAAGAACGAGCTGCACGCCATGCTCGTCAATGACCGCGAGAAGTACGAAACCTTCTGGAAGAACTTCGGCCGTCAGATTAAGTTCGGCATCTACGGCGACTACGGTATGCACAAGGATTTGCTAGCCGATTTGCTGATGTTCTACTCCGCCAAGGAGCAGAAGCTGGTCACGCTGGATGAGTACATCGAAAAGATGCCCGAGGGCCAGAAGTGCATCTACTTTGCCGCTGGTGACGATACCGACCGTCTGGGCAAGCTGCCCAACGCCCAGCTTGTTCTGAGCAAGGGCTATGATTTGCTGCTCTGCACCGAGGACGTGGATGAGTTCTGCCTGCAGGTAATGCGCGACTACAAGGAAAAGACCTTCCAGAACATCAACTCCGGCGATTTGGGTCTGGAGACCGAGGATGAGAAGAAGGCCGCCGAGGCTGCCGAGACCGAGAATAAGGACCTGTTTGAGGAAATCAAGAAGGCCTTGAACGGAAAAATTAAAGAGGTCAAGGTCAACCCCACCCTGCAGGAGCACCCTGTCACGTTGAGCGCCGAGGGCGGTATCTCTATGGAGATGGAGAAGGTCCTGCGCCGTATGCCCAACGCCGAGGGTGTGGAGAGTACCAAGGTGCTGGAGCTGAACCCGAACCACACGGTGTTTGCCGCCTTGAAGGCTGCACACGCCGCCGGTGACACGGACAAGGTTGCCAAGTACGCCGAGCTGCTGTATGACCAGGCCCTGCTGATTGCCGGCCTGCCCATTGAGGACCCTGTTGCGTATGCACAGCTGGTCTGCGGTTTGATGCAGTAAAACTGCATGAAGCTGCCGCTATAGTATAAAAATGCCCCGCATCGTTGCAGAGGATAGTTGCCTCTGTGGCGGCGCGGGGTTATTTTTTTGGGGAAAAGGCTTTTGGGAGCTTTGCGTGAGCTGATACTCGCATCAGCCCGCAATTTTCATTTATCGGGTAGGCTCCGCGGGCGGAGCAGAGCCCCGCCCCTACTGCGCGTTAATTTGGAGATTGGTTCGCAGGGTCCGCCACAGCAGGCCCTGCTTACTTTTTTACACAAACGGATTATAGAATCTTCCAAATATGACAGTCACAACAATGCTGATGAGCAGAAGCATTGCACCCAGCGCAAGGACAATGAAGTCATTGCGGGCGAAGGGTCGGCGGGTGTACCATGTGCGTTTGTCGCTCTTGCCGAAGCCGCGCAGCTCCATGGCGTTGGAAATGGTATCAATGCGGTTCAGACTTGTCAGAATCAGCGGCAACAGGATGCTGACCGAGTTCTTCAGCCGCTTGAAGAAGGGCTCACTGCGGCCCAGCTCCACGCCGCGGGCCTGCTGCGCCTGACTGATGGCGTGGTAGTCACGCTGAATATCCGGGATATACCGCAGCGCAATGGCCACCGAATAGCCTGCCTTGTACGAAATGCCGATGCTGTTCAGGCTGGCGGCAAATTCGCTGGGATTGGTGGCCGAGATAAACAGAATGGCAACCGGCAGCGCAACAAAATATTTCAGCGAGATATTGAGGATATAGAACAGCTGCTCCGCTGTCAGGTCATACCGCCAGAACAGATGGCACAGCACCGTGCGGGTGCCGTAGAGCTTGGTGCCTTGATTGGGGTCAAACAGAAAGATGAAGAAATCGTTCAGCGCCAGAAACACCAGCATAAAGACCAGCATAAAGCGGACTTCACGCAGCTTGATGTGGCTGAGCTTGAACGCGCCAAAGCTGACAACCATCAGCCCCAGCAGCACCCAGATATTATAGGTAATCATACTGGCAAAGGTGAACAGCAGGAAAAACGCCAGCTTGGTTGTGCCGGTCAGCTCATGCACCACGCTTTTGCGCGGCATATAATTCAAAACGGTATTAGCAGCCATCTGTGCGCACCTCCCTGTCAGCCGCGATGAAACGCTCCACAAAATTCTCCGCAGGTTCAATGCCGCAGCGGTTGGCCAGCGTATACAGGCTGGTTTCCTTCAGCGCGGCCTGCTCCACCAGCGCGGGGTCGCACAGAACCGCTACCGCCGAACGGTCGGCAATCAGCCGCCCATCGCAGAAAACCAGCGCACGCGGCGTATATTCAAGCATCAGGTGCATATCGTGCGTAATCATAACCACCGTGACGCCCTTGGCGTTCAGACCGCGCAGAAATTCCATAATATCAGTGTAATGGCGGAAGTCCTGCCCCGCGGTCGGCTCATCCAGAATGATAAGCTCCGGGTCCTGCACCAGCACACTGGCGATGGTGACGCGCTTTTTCTGGCCGAAGCTCAGCGCCGAAATGGGCCAGTTACGGAAAGGATACAGGCCACAGACCTTCAGCGTGTCCTCGACCTTGGCGCGTATCTCGCTCTCGCTCAGGCCGCTGCCCTGCAGGCCCATAGCGACCTCGTCATAAATCATCGTCTTGGAAATCATCTGGTTCGGGTTCTGCATCACGTACCCGATGTGCTGGGCGCGGCGGCGGATATTCTCATCCTTGAGATTCTTTCCATTCAGGAAAATTTCGCCGCGGTCCTGCGTTTCAAAGCCGCAAATCAGCTTGGAGAGTGTGGACTTGCCTGCGCCGTTGCGCCCCACAATGCTGACCATCTCGCCCCTGCCAATCGTGAAGCTGACATCAGAGAGGGTGTTTTGCCCCTTTGTGTAGCCGAAGCCCAGACCCCTGACCTCCAGAAGCGTTTCCGGGGCCGGCTTGGGCGCAGGCAGCGGCGCGGCCCGGAACCACGCGCGCAGCTTTTCGGTGTCGGCTGCATCCAGCACAACGTTGTCAATGTGCGCGGGGTGCTTGTCGGGTGTAATGGCAATGCCCGCGTACCGCATGGCTGTGACATACAGCGGCTCACGGATGCCGTTCTCGGCCAGCAGAGAGCCGGACAACAGCTCGTCCGGGTGCAAATCCGCGAGAATACGTCCCTCGTTGACAAGCACAATGCGGTCAACGCTGCGCCAGAGCACGTCCTCGAGCCGGTGCTCAATGATAAGCACAGTTGTGTCGGTTTTTTGCTGGATGGTGTCAATCAGCTCAATGGCGTGCTTGCCGGTCGCCGGGTCCAGATTGGCCAGTGGCTCATCAAACAGCAGCACCTTGACCTTGTCCACCATAACGCCCGCCAGACTTACCCGCTGCTTCTGCCCACCGGAAAGCTCATGCGGGGCGTATTCCAAATGGTTTTCAATACCGACCAGTGCGGCGGCACGGTTGGTGATTTCGTACATTTCCTGCTGCGGGGTGCAGCTGTTTTCCAGCGCAAAGGCAATGTCCTCCCCCACCGTCAGGCCGATAAACTGCCCATCCGGGTCCTGCAGAACCGTGCCAACGTGCCCGGACAGCTCAAAAATGCTGCTGTGAGGCGCATCGACGCCGTCCACGGTCAGCGTGCCGGTGCACTCTCCGGGGTTGGAAAAGGGGTTCAATCCATTGATGCAATCCGCCAGCGTGCTTTTGCCGCTGCCGGACGGCCCGGCAATGAGGACGCGCTCACCGGGGTAAATGTCCAGATTGATGTCATGCAGGGTAGGCTGCTTCTGGGCGCGGTATTGAAAGGAAAAGTTCCGAAAAGAAATAATCGGGGTTCTGGTTTCAGCCATATGGCACCTCGCGGGGAAAATTTTAAGACAACACTGCATAACAACAGGCGGACACACACCGTGCCGCCGTGCCTATGCAAGCAAAATGCCTTCCCGCATTTGTGGGAAGGCATACGGATTTACAGAGGATCACTCCTTGTCCAGAGAGCCCTTCTTGGCGATGGTCTTGGTGTAGGCCAGAATCAGCAGGCCACCGACCACGACAGCCGTGATGATGTTGGACACGGCAGCAAAAGCGCCCTGTGCAAAGACCTTCTTGACAGGCTCGGCATAAATCAGGATATCCAGCACGGGGGCAACCACAATCCATGCAGCGGCATGCGCAATAAGGTTTGCAACGGCAAACATGGCAAACTTGGCCTTGTTGAAGTCGCCCTCCTGCACATTCAGCTTCTTGGCAAACAGGCCAACAACAACACCCGTGAAGGCAGAGGCGATGACCCAGCTCCACCACGGGATGCCGCCCCAGGACAGGTCAATGAGCGCATGGCCGATGAAGCCAATCAGGCCGCCGGCCACAGGGCCGTACATAGCAGCCATCAGGCCCAGAACGGCGTACTGCAGGCTGATGTTGGTGTTGGGCACCGGGCTGGGGATTGCCACAAAACGGCCCAGAACGAAGAAAAGAGCTGCGCCGATGCCAACGGCAACGAAAGTTTTGATGTTGTTGTTTTTCATGATTCCGCACTCCTTAATTATAATATACCGCAATCGTTCCGTGACAGAATATCAGGGAACAGTTTAAGTATACTGTTGCGCCGCCGCGGATGTCAATGGGCAAAAATGCCAGTATGCACTATTTTTGCCGTTTTTGGGCACAAAAAAACCACCCCCGGAGGGATGGTTCCGTTGTGGAGCGGCCGACGAGGCTCGAACTCGCTACCTCCACCTTGGCAAGGTGGCGCTCTACCAGATGAGCTACGGCCGCATAAAATGGTGCCTCCGATCGGAATCGAACCAATGACACGGGGATTTTCAGTCCCCTGCTCTACCGACTGAGCTACAGAGGCAAACAACAGTAGTGATTATACAGGATTTCGGAAGGCTTGTCAAGCGCGATTCCGGATTTTTTCGTGATTTTTTTCGGAAAACGCAGAAAAGCCCTCTGCGCCTACCCGGCGCAGAAGGGCCATACGATTCCATACTGTAGTTCTGTTCCGTTTTCAGGCGTGGCGCTTTTTGTCCAGCCGGATTTTATCGCTGATCATGGCAATAAACTCGCTGTTCGTGGGCTTGCCGCGCAGATTGTGGATGGTATAGCCGAAGTAGCTGTTCAGCGTGTCCACATCGCCGCGGTCCCACGCAACCTCGATGGCGTGGCGGATGGCGCGTTCCACACGGCTGGCCGTGGTCATATTGCGCTTGGCAATTTCCGGGTACAGGCGCTTGGTGACGGCATTGATGTATCCGTGGTCGGCGATGGTCAGCAGGATGGCATCGCGCAGGAACTGGTACCCCTTGATGTGCGCCGGTACGCCAATCTGGTGCAGGATTTCGGTCACTGTCAGCTCATCGCTGTCCAGCGAGACCGCCTGCGGGCGCTGTGTGGTGCCCGCGGCCTTCAGCACACGGTTGACAAGCACGGTTTCATCAAACGGCTTGACAAAGAAGAACGAAAAGCCGCTGTCCAACAGCTCCTGCTCCATCTCCTCGCTCTGGAAGGCCCCGGTCACAAAGAACACTGTGCGGGTGTTGCTGGTGTTCTGGGCCTCGTACCGTTGCTTGACCGTGATGGCGTCCAGATCGGGCATAAAGGCATCCAGCAGAACCGCCTGCGGATGTACGGTCAACAGGGTCTCTAAGGCCTTGCTGCCGTTCTTCTCGCAGACGGTCACGGCAACGCCCTTGTCCTCCAAGGCTCTGCTGCATAGGGCGGACACCTGTGCATCCGTGTCAGTCATCACAAATTTGATCTTTTCCATCGTTGCATACCCTCCATACTTTCTGAGCTGCGCATATTTCTGCGCGTAAACCCTGCTCAAGTTCTGTTTACGATGGTAATTTTACCATAAATTTCCACTTCTCGCAATAGGGAATCTTCATTTATTTGTGATTTCGGCCAACTTTCGTTCGACAAGTTTTTCTCTTTTTCGCGCTCTTTCGCCCTGCTTCTGCGGTTTGCCGCACTGTTTCGACAAAATTTGCGCTTATGCTCTGTCGCGTTTGTTCTTTCTGCTTTTTTCCGAACAGACGGCTTTCTTCCGGATTTTTTATTTTGCGACGGCATCCGCCTTTTCCAACATAGTTGCCGCAAAGATTGCATATCCTTCTGTCGGGTCGTTGACCAGTACATGGGTCAGCACCGCGGCCAGACGTCCGTTCTGCACAATAGGGCTTCCACTCATCCCCTGCACGATACCGCCGGTTATTTCCAGTAACGATTCGTCTGTGGCTTTTATCAGGAGATTCCTGTTTTTGTCAGTGCCTGTCATATTGACCTGCTCTATTTTAACTTTATATGGCTTGGCGGTCACCCCCTGCACGGTTGCCCACAGCTCCGCATCGCCAACCTTGACCTCCTGCAGATTGGCAACCGGGAGTTCCTGCCCTATTGCCGGGCCGCTGTAGCTGCCATAGATGCCTGCTGTGTCATTGGCCAGCACGCGCCCCACCGCGGAGGCGGAAAATTCACCGCGCAGCTCCCCCGGGCTGCCTGCCGCGCCGCGGATGCAGCCGGTGATGGTGACCGGGACAATCTCGCCGGAGAGCAGCGTCAAATCCGCACCGGTATCGCTGTCACTGATGGAGTGGCCCAGCCCGGCAAAGGTACCGTGCAACGTGTCCACAAAGCTCATTGTGCCGATGCCCGCCCCCGAATCGCGTACCCAGACGCCCGCCTTATACTCGCCGTTTTCATCCTGCACAGGCGTCAGCTGCGCTGTGTGCTGCGTGCCGCCCCGGCGGTAGACCACCGTAAGCGGCGCACCGCCCGCCGCGCGAATGGCTTCTGTCAGGTCATCATTGCTGCGCACCGCCCTGCCGCCCGCCGAGATAATCAGATCTCCCAGCCGCAGTCCCGCCGCCTTGCCGGGATTCTCGCTGCCCAGCGCGGTGTAGCGGTCTGAAAAAGCCACCACCAGTGCACCATCCGAGAACAGCTTGACACCGAAGGGCGTGCCGCAAACCCGCACCGTGCGGCGCTCGGTGCTGACAACGCGCACCGTTTTGACCGGCACAACGCCGAACAGCGCAAGCGTGACATTGCCGCTTTTGTCCGGCACGGCGCTGTCCGCAGGCAGCTGCCCCTGCCGGCTCTTTGCCGAAAGATACGGCATTGACGCAACTGTCAGCTCGTGCAGTGCACCGTCGGTATAGAGCGTATCCGGCAGTGACGCCGCAAGCCCTGCCAGTACGGCCGCGCCAGCCAGTGCCAGAACCACCGTCCCCGCCGCAGCGCGCCGCCAAAAGCCACTTTTGCGCATAACTATCCCTCACTTTAGCGATAGTATGTGCCGTTGCCGTGCGGATTATGTTGCAGTCATAGTTTCATAAGGGACAGAAGGCACGTTTTTCTCATTGACAATCCCCGCAAAAAACAGTATACTATGTTTGTTATGCGGCTATGGCGGAATTGGCAGACGCGCTGGTTTTAGGGTCCAGTGTCCCCGACGTGCAGGTTCAAGTCCTGTTAGCCGCACCAAAAAAGCGAGGCTTCACCCGGGTGGGTGGAGCCTCGCTTTTGGTTTATTCTGCGGTGGATTCGGCGGGGATGACGCCGTACTCGTCGGCAGCGACGGGGTCTGCATAGACCGCGTAGCGCTGGGTGGTGTGGGTCAGGATGCCGAAGGGGTAACAGGTGTAGAGAATCACGCTCGGTTCGGTGGCGTTCAGACGCACCTTGTCAATGTCGGTTTCCAGAATCACCTGCATATCGGTCACCTGATAGGTAAAATCACCCCAGTCTGTTTCCAGATGGATGATGGAGCCGATTTGCGTGGAGCCTAAATCCGAAAAATAGCTGCCGGTGTGGCCGCCGATAAAGACGGTTCCGTTCTCGCCGGGCAGGACGCAGTCGCTCTCGGCGCGGCAGCCCGCGCCGCGGCTGAACTGGCCCTCGCTGTCACCCCAATAGAGGTCACAGTCTACCTTTGTGCCCTCGACCCAGACACGGCCGAGCTTATCCCCGTACTGCACACTGTCATGCTCGGCCTGTGCGGCGGCCACCTGCTCGGTGCGCTTGGCGGCGGCTTCTTCGGCAAGGCGCTCAGCTTCCGCTTCTGCAGCAGCCTGTGCGGCGGCCTCGCTGGCGGCCCGCGCAGCTTCTTCCTCCGCTGCGCGGGCGGCTGCCTCACTGGCGGCGGCAGCGTTGGCCGCCGCCTCCGCCTGCTGTTTATTTTTCGTAATGACAAGCGCCGCCGCAAGAGCAACACAGACAGCCAGCGCCAGTGCGCAGAGCCCCAGGCACCGCGCTGCTTTTTTGCGGCTCATAGCTGTGTTCCCCGGCTGGCCAGATAAGCGGCCGGGCCGCTTTGGTACAAATCACCGCCGTAGGTGTCCAGCAGGACCGTCAGTGGGAAGTCCTTGACAACCAGCTTACGCACGGCCTCACAGCCCAAATCCGGCCACGCAATGATTTCACAGCTCTGCACGCTGCCCGCCATCAGAGCGCCCGCACCGCCAATGGCGGCGAGATACACCGCACCATTTTTTACAACAGACTGCTTGACAGCCTCGGTGCGTTTGCCCTTGCCAATCATACAGGCAAGGCCCAAATCCAGCAGACGCGGCGTGTAGGCGTCCATACGGCCGGAGGTGGTGGGCCCGGCCGCGCCGATGGCACAGCCCGGGCGTTCCGGCGTGGGGCCGACATAGTAGATGGCCGCGCCCTCTATCGGGAACGGCAGCGGTTCGCCCTTATCCAGCAGCTCCATCATACGGGCGTGGGCGGCGTCGCGGGCGGTGTACACCACGCCGGAGAGCAACACGGTATCCCCTGCCTGCAGCGGCGCAAGATCCTGTTTGGAAAGCGGCGTGTTCAATTTGTATTGCATATTCAGCCTCCCTTACAGCTCACGGCTGGCGCGGCGGGTGACGTGGCAGCTGATGTTGACCGCCACCGGCAGGCAGGCCACGTGGGTGGGCTTCTGCTCAATGGCAACGCCCAGGCAGGTGGTAGCCCCGCCAAAGCCCTGCGGGCCGAAGCCGGTGGCATTGATGGCGTCCAGCAGCTCTTTTTCCAGTGCGGCGTAGTAGGGGTCGGCGTTGGGGGTGTCCAGCGGGCGCAGCAGTGCCTTTTTGGCCAGCGCCGCGCAGTGGTCAAAGCTGCCGCCGATGCCGATGCCCAGCACAATGGGCGGGCAGGGGTTGGCCCCGGCCTGCTCCACGGTGTCCAGCACGAATTTCTTCACGCCTTCCACGCCGTCTGCAGGCTTGAGCATAGCCAGGCGGCTCATATTCTCACTGCCTGCGCCCTTGGGGGCCACCGTGATTTTGCAGCCGCTGCCCGGCACAAGGTGCACAGTCAGAAAGGCCGGGGTGTTATCCCCTGTGTTGACGCGCTGCAGGGGGTCTGCCGTGATGGATTTGCGCAGATAGGCTTTCTCATAGCCGCGGCGCACACCCTCATTGACGGCGGCGTTCAAATCACCGTCAATATGCACATCCTGCCCCAGCTCGATAAAGACACAGGCCATACCGGTGTCCTGACAGATGGGCAGGTTCTTTTCCTTGGCAACGCAGAGATTCTGCTGCAAAAGGCCCAGCGTCTCCTTGGCAAGCGGCCACGGCTCGGCGGCTTCGGCAGCATCCAGCGCAGCCTTCACATCGACAGGCAGGCTGGTGTTGGCTTCGATACAAAGGGCCTCTACCGCGTCGGTGACGGCGGCGGCCGGAATTTCACGGATGCTCATACGCGTGCCACGCCGCTTTCCCGCGCAGCCTTGGCAACGGCCGCGGCCACTGCATCCGCCACACGCGGGTCAAACGCCTTGGGCAGAATGTTCTCCTCGTTGAGCTCCTCCTCCGGGATAAGGCCCGCAATGGCCTGTGCGGCGGCCATCTTCATGGCGGGGTTGATGTCCCGCGCACGGACAGACAGCGCGCCCTTGAAGATGCCGGGGAAGGCCAGCACATTGTTGACCTGATTCGGGAAGTCCGAACGGCCGGTGCCAATCACGCGGACGCCCGCCTGCTTGGCAAGGTCCGGCATGATTTCCGGCGTGGGGTTGGCCATGGCAAAGACGATGGCATCCTTGGCCATGGTGGCGGCCAGTTCCGGCGTCAGTGCGCCCGCAATGGAGGTGCCAATGAAGATGTCCGCGCCCTTGATGGCCTCGGCCAGACCGCCGGAGAGCTTCTCGGGGTTCGTCTCCTCGGCCAGTTTGCCCTTATGGCCTTCCAGACCGGCGGGGCGGCCCGGAACCAGAATACCGTGCTCATCCACGGCGATGATATGCTTGGCACCCGCCACCTGCAGCATATGGATGATGGCCGTACCGGCAGCGCCGGGGCCGTTCTGGACAATTTTCACATCCTCAATGCGCTTGCCGACCACCTTGAGGGCGTTCAGCACGCCCGCCAGCACGATGATGGCCGTGCCGTGCTGGTCATCGTGGAAAACCGGGATATCCAGCTCACGCTCTAGCTCGGCTTCAATTTCAAAGCACTCGGGGCTGCGGATATCCTCCAGATTGATTCCGCCGAAGGTCGGGGCAATCGCCTTGACTGCGGCGATGACCTCCTCCTTGGTCTTGGCGTTCAGGCAGATGGGGAACGCGTCCACGCCGCCGAATTCCTTAAAGAGTACGCATTTGCCCTCCATAACCGGCAGGCCGGCCTCGGGGCCGATGTTGCCCAGACCCAGCACCGCCGTGCCGTTGGTGACAACGGCCACCGTGCGGCCCTTCATCGTGTAGGTATAGACATCCTCCGGGTTCGCCTTGATTTTGCGGCAGGGCTCGGCCACACCGGGGGTGTAGGCGGTGGAGAGTGCGTCGCGGTCCTTACATTCGCAGAGGCTCTGCACGGCAATCTTGCCGGGGAATTTGCTGTGGAGCTCCAGTGCTGCTTTGTTGTAATCCATTGTGGGTCCTCCCTGTTTTATTTATCCTTGTGGTGTGCCGGGGCGTAGTCGGGCTCCAGCTTTATGACGCAGAAATGGTCCGGCCATTTTGCCTGCACAGAGTTGCGCAGGGCGTTGACGAGCTTGACACCGCGGTGCTGCTTGTCGGTCATATATTCCGCCGGGACGGCGCAGTCAAAAATCACGTTCGTATGCGTAGGGCCGGGCACAATGCGCAGGTCATGGATATTGGCCAGCGGTTCCAGCTCCTGCACCTCGTTCTGCAAAAACTCCTTGAGCTCATCCGCGTGGGGGTTGCCGACCACAATCGGGTCAAAGTGAATCGTGGCAATCAGGCCGTCCTCCACCAGCAGGTCGCGCTCAATGCGGTCAATCACATCATGGCTGTGCATCACATCGTCCTTGGCGTCCATTTCCAGATGGAAGCTGACCAGACGGCTGCCGGGACCGTAATCGTGAATCATCAGGTCGTGAACACCCAGCACACCGGGGTAGCTCAGTGCCTTTTTCTCAATGTGCTCGACCAGCTCGGGGTCAGGCGCTGCACCCAGCAGCGGGTCGATGGTATCCCGGACGAGCATGGCGCCGCTGTAGAGGATGAAGGCCGCCACACCGAGACCCATCAGGCCGTCAAGGCGGGCAAAGCCGGTGAGCTTGGTCAGAATTGTGGCCACCAACACCGCAACGGTGGTAATCACATCGTTGCGGGCATCTGCTGCCGTGGCCAGCAGGGTCTCGGACTCGATGGCCGTGCCGATTTTACGGTTTAGGGCGCTCATCCAGAGCTTGACGAGGATGGAAGCGACCAGTACCACCACCATAATCCAGCTGAAGCTCACGGCCGTGGGATGCAGCGTTTTGGCAAGGCTCTCCTTCAGCAGCTCCACGCCGATGACGAGAATCATCACCGAGACCGCCAGCCCGGCCAGATACTCATACCGCGCATGGCCGTAGGGGTGCTCGGAGTCCGCCGGGCGTGCGCCCAGCTTGAAGCCCACCAGACTGACAATGTTGGAGCTTGCGTCCGAGAGGTTGTTCATACCGTCTGCCGTGATGGCCACGCTGCCGGTCAGCACGCCGACGGCGATTTTACCGCCTGCCAGCAGCATATTGCAGACCACGCTGACGATACAGGCAAGGTTGCCGCAGGCTGTGCGGACTGCGCGGTCGGCGGTGTTTTCATGGTTTTTTACAAAGCACCGTATCAGAAAATCAATCAGAGAAAATGCCCCCTTTTTCAGAAAAAGGCAGACCGGGTAAAGGTCTGCCTTTTGGATTAGGTTTATTTCAGGTCCGTTGCCTGTCAGTCACGGACGATGCAGGCATCGCGCTCGGGGCCGACAGAGATGTACTTAATCTTGCAGCCGACCAGCTCCTCCAGACGCTTGACGTAGTTCTGGGCCGCCTGGGGCAGATCCTCGAACTTGCGCACGCCGGTGATGTCGCAGTGCCAGCCGGGAACCTTCTCGACAACAGGCTGGGCATCGTCCAGCGTCTTGCCCATCGGGAAGCGGGTGGTCGTGGTGCCGTCGGTCAGCTTGTAGGCAGTGACGATGGGCACTTCTTCCATATAGTCAAGGACATCCAGCAGGGTCAGGGCCAGCTCATCGCAGCCCTGGCACTGCACGCCGTAGCGGCTTGCCACAGCGTCGAACGGGCCGACGCGGCGGGGACGGCCGGTGGCTGCGCCGTACTCATGGCCATGCTCACGCAGCACGTCCTTCTCGGCCTCGGTCATGGCCAGCTCGGTGGTGAAGGGGCCCTCACCGACACAGGAAGAGTACGCCTTCATAATGCCGATGGAGAGGTTCAGCTTATGGCCCGGGATGCCGGCACCGATGGGCGCATAGGCAGATACCGTGTTGGAGGAGGAGGTGTAGGGATAGATGCCGAAGTCAATGTCGCGCAGAGCGCCCAGCTGGGCCTCGAACATAATCTTCTTGCCCTCGCGGTCTGCCTTGTCCAGATAATCGCCCACATCGCAGATGTAGGGAGCAAACAGCTTGGAGTACTTCTCGCACCAGGCCCACATTTCCTCCACGCTGACAGGCTTCTGGCCGTAGATGTTCACCATCGTCAGGTTCTTGGACTCCACGATGGTCTCCAGACGCTTCTTGACGCCGGCATCCATATGGACAAGGTCGCCCATGCGCAGGGTTTTCTTCATGTACTTATCGCCGTAGCTGTAGGCAATGCCGCGCTTGGTGGAGCCGAACTGGGCACCGGTCTTGGACAGGCGCTCCTCCTCCAGACCGTCCTGTGCAACGTGGAACGGCATGGTGATGGTTGCGCGGTCGGAAATTTTCAGGTTCTTGGGGGTGATTTCCACACCCTTTTCGGTCAGCGAAGCGATTTCCTTTTCCAGGTGCTCGGGGTCAATGACCATGCCGCCGCCCATGACGCAGACGACGTCCGGGCGCAGGATGCCGGAGGGGATCAGGTTCAGGACGAATTTGCCGCGCTCGTTCTTGACGGTGTGGCCTGCATTGTCGCCGCCCTGATAGCGCGCAACAATGTCATAGTCCTGGCTGAGCAGGTCGACCATGCGGCCCTTGCCCTCGTCGCCCCAGTTAATGCCGGTAATGGAAGTAAGCATACGTTTCTACCTCTTTTGTAAGTAAATAGGCATTTCAGCCTTTTCCGGAATCTCCGGGATCCGCTGCCGTGTTTTATTATAGCATAGCCGTCAAGGAAATTCTATAGGATTTTTGAGGTTTTTTGTACAAGTTTCCGCTTACTTGCGGTTCAGTTTTGCATACTCTGCATAGGGTATCTTTGCGCCGTCGGCGGTCTGCACGTAGGTGGCGTCCAACTGCTGCTTGAAGGAGGCACGCATATCGGCAAGGTACTCCTTGCGCAGCGCGTCACGCTCAGCGGTTTCGCGCTCGGTCAGGCCGATGGATTTTGCCTTTTTGGCAAGCGCGTTGATGCGGTCAATTTTGGATTTTTCCATAGATGGGCAGTCCCCTTTTTGTCAGTATTGGCAGGGCCCGGCGCACCCGCTTGCACAGGCCGCGGTAGTCCTTAGTTGCATTGTACCACATTTTTCACACTATTTCCATTTTACTTTTACAAAAAAGCGTGTATAATAGGAAAGTATATCATGACAACACCGCACAATTCGCGCCTTACGGCTTAAGCACCGCTGCAACGGCTGCGAAGCACAATCTGCGTTGCAAAAATGCTCGATAATACATACCAGTATTATCTGCGCTTTTTGCTTAGCAGCTTGCACTTCTCGCTCGCTGCATCGGCACTTAGAATTGTGTGATATTGCCTTATTTCTAAAGAAACAGGAGAAACCCATGAAACTGAATCATCTTCACCGCCTGACGGCCCTTGGTCTGGCTGTCGGCATGACCGCTGCTCTGGCCGCCTGCGGCAAGAGCGCTGACGAGAGCGCCGCCTCCACTGCAGAGACCGCAGAGTCCGCCGCTGAATCCACCGCCGAGAGCGCTTCCACCGAGGAATCCGCCGCTGACGCCGAGTACGCCTATCTGGCCGATTTCAGCTTTTCGGACGCCTTTGACGAGAACGGCTATCTGAAGGGCGTGACCGCCACCGATTACGTCAATCTGCCCGATGACTACGCCGACATCACCATCAGCGCCGATTTGGGTCAGGTCAGCGACGAGGACATTGACAATTACATCACCTCGAATGTACTGTCCAGCTTTGCCACCGATGAGCAGGTCACCGACCGCGCTGCAGCGGATGGCGATACCGTCAACATCGACTATGTGGGCCGCATTGACGGCGTGGCCTTTGACGGCGGCAACACCAACGGCGGCGGCGCTGACCTGAAGCTGGGCAGCGGCACCTACATCGACAATTTTGAGGAGCAGATTGTCGGCCACACTCCCGGCGAGACCTTTGATGTCACCGTCACCTTCCCCGAGGATTACGGCAACGAGGACCTCAACGGCAAGGAGGCCGTCTTTGAGACGACGCTGAACTACATCAAGGAGACCGTCACCCCCGAGCTGACTGACGATTGGGTCAAAGAGAACCTGAGCGAGACGATGAGCCTGAACAACATTGACGAGCTGAAGGCCTTCGTCAAGTCCACGATGCTCTATGACAATCAGGCCAGCGATGTCTACACCGCCCTGCATGACAAGGTCAGCTACACCGATGAGCTGCCCCAGATTGCGCTGGACTACTACCGCGATGTGCTGCTGTACCGCATCTACACCTACGCCCAGAAGTACGGCACCACCATGGACACCCTGCTGAGCTCCGGCACGCTGGGCACCAGCTATGACAATGTGGACGCCTACCTCAAGGATGCGCACGACAGCATCCGCTCCATCACCCAGCAGGCCCTGCTGATGCAGGCCGTGGCCGAGAAAATGGGCTTCAAGTGCGACACCGAAACGATGAACGCTGACTTTGGCCGCTACTACGGCACCACTGACCCCAGCCAGTATGTGACCGCCTACGGCGAGAACTACGTCAAGATGAACGTGCTGCAGAGCGATGTGATGCAGAACCTCATCGACAACGTCAAGTACGAATAAGCTGCGTGTTCCTGCACTCCCGGTTTTGCGCCGGGAGTGCTTTTTTGTTGCTTTTTGCGCCAAGAGCCTTTATAATAGAAGTATTCTATAGTGAGGAGCTTTTCCCTATGCCGCTTATCATCCCCAAGAATCTGCCTGCCTACGACGAATTGCAGCATGAAAACGTATTTGTCATGCATCAGGAGCGCGCCATGAGCCAGCACATCCGCCCGCTGCGCATCCTGATTTTAAACCTGATGCCGACCAAAATCGTGACCGAGACCCAGCTGGCCCGCCTGCTGGCCAACAGCCCGCTGCAGGTACAGATTGCCTTTTTGCAGACGGCCACCCACAGCACCACCCACACCGCGCCCGAGCATATGAAGGCGTTCTACAAGACCTTTGACGAAATCAAGAACGAGCGTTTTGACGGTATGATTATCACCGGCGCGCCGATTGAGGACCTGGATTACGAGGATGTGGACTACTGGGACGAGCTCTGCCGCATCATGGACTACACCAAGGAAAATGTCTACTCCACCATCCACCTGTGTTGGGGTGCGCTGGCAGGGCTATACTACCACTTCGGCGTGCCCAAGGTGCATCTGGACAAGAAGATGTTCGGCGTGTTTGAACACCGCGTGACCCGCCCCTCCAACCCGCTGGTGCGCGGCTTTGATGAGGTGTTCTACGCCCCGCACAGCCGCTGGGCCGGGCTGGACCGTGCCGCGATTGACGCCTGCCCCGATTTGCGGATTCTGGCCGAGAGCGATGTTGCCGGGCCGATGCTGCTCTCCACCGAATCCGGGCGGCAGATTTTTGTCATCGGCCACCCGGAATATGACAAGTACACGTTGGACAAAGAGTATAAGCGGGACGTGAAGGCCGGCAAGCCCATCAACATTCCCTGCAACTACTACCCCAACGATGACCCCAGCCGCGACCCGCTGTTCCGCTGGCGTGCGCACGGATACCTTTTGTATACCAACTGGCTGAACTATTACGTGTATCAGGACACCCCCTATGACCTGAACCATCTGGAAGCATTGGAGAAGTAATTATGCCCAAGCTCAGCGCCTGTATTGTGGCGTACTGCGATTATGACGAGGTCTGCGCCGCTGTGCGCAGCATCCTGCACTATACCCCCGCGGCGGATTTTGCGCTGTACGTGGTGGATAACGCCAGCCCTGACGGCTGCGGCCAGAAGCTGGCCGCCACGGATTTCGGCGATGCCCGCGTGACCGTTATACAGTTAGCGGAGAACATCGGCTTCGGCAAGGGACACAACACCGTGCTGGAGCGTCTGGACAGCGAGGTGCATTTTATCCTGAACCCGGACATTCTGCTGACCGGCGATATTCTGGACGGTTTAGCTGACTGGCTGCTGACGCAGAACGGCGCAGCCATGGCCACCCCCCAGCTGTGCTACCCGGACGGCCGCCTGCAGCACCTGCCCCGCCGCAAACCCACGCCGTGGCTGCTGCTGGCACGCCAACTGGCGCCGAAGTTTGGCGGTATATTCAAGAAGGCTGATGACCACTACACCATGCAGGACGAGGATTTGACGGTTCCGCGCCGGATTGAGTTCTGCACCGGCAGCTTTATGGCCGTGCGCACAGATGTGCTGAAGGAAATCGGCGGCTTTGACCCCGCGTATTTTATGTATGTCGAGGATGCCGACCTGACCCAGAAGGTGCTGCGCAAGGGCACTGTCTGGCTGGTGCCGCAGTTTTCGGCCATCCACGCCTGGCACCGCGCCCCCATGCGCGATGCGGGCAAGTTCAAGATGCAGCTTGTCAGCATGGGCCGCTACTTCAAAAAGTGGGGCTGCGGCAAGGGCAAGGTTTGATACCAGCATTGCAAAACAAATGAAAATTGTGCAGCCACCCGTTTTTGCGGGTGGCTGCAGCTTTTTTTGGAATCCTTGTGACATTTCCTGCCGCGTGGCCGTTTAGTGGGTACAAGGCCTTGAATCAGAAAGGAAGAATCACAACGCTATGGAGGATAACAAAATCATAGATGCCCTGCTGGCAGAGCCAGAAACGGGGTTGCAGTTTTTGCTGACACAGTACGGCGGGCTGATTCATACCGTCATTTGCCGTATTCTGCCCAACAACCCGCAGGATGCCGAGGAGTGCGCTGCTGACGTTCTGGTGGCAGCATGGAAACACGCCGCCGAATTTAAGCAGCAAAACCGTCCACTGCGCGCCTGGCTGTGTGTGACGGCGCGCAATGCGGCCATCGACCGTTGGCGGGCGCTGCGGCCCCGACAACAGGAATGTGAGCTGAACAACGAACTGGCGCAGGATTGGATGACCGAGCGCCGTTCCACCGAGGCGGAAGAACTGATTGCCCAACTGCTGACCGAACTGCCGGAGCCGGACAGGGAGATATTTTTCCGCCGCTATTATTACAGGGAGTCCTGCCGCGAAATCGGCCGCAGGCTGAATATGCAGGAACATACCGTCAATGTCCGACTTTCCCGCGGGCGCAAAAAACTGCGCAAACAGTTTGCCGCGCTGCGCAATACCTATTAAGAGGGGGCTGCAACTTATGCGTAACAATACAAAAACCGCTGATTCCCTGTTGGAACAGTATCCCACAAAAACCGTGCCGCTGAGCAAGCAGGAAGAAAAGCGCATCTATGACTTGGCTATGAAAAAAATAGAGAAGGCGGGCAGTTACACGCCGCCTAAGCTGAAAAAACACCGCCGTGTACCCGTGTGCGTGGCCGCTGCCGTGGCTGCCACCTGTGTGCTTTCGGCAGGAATTGCCGCAGCACCGTATATCAAGGAGTTGGCCGAAGGAAAAATCGGGTTTTTCATCGATGCCAAATCGCAGGCGCAGGTGCAGAATGTGCTGGACGCCCCGCGCGGCGAGTACGGCGGGCAGCAGACCGATACGGAAGGCCACAATACCGAAATCGGCCAGACGCAGACGCTGGACGGCGTCAACTACACGCTGGACACGGTGTCCATGGACGCCGCCACGCTGGATTGCTTCTTTACCGTAAGCGGTGAGAATGTGGTGTCGAAATTTCTGGACGCCGACAGCATCTACCCCGAATGGGAACAGCTCAGCAGCAATACGCCATGGATGGCGGCGCAAATCAACGGCGGTGAGGAAATCTACACGATGCAAAGCGATTTCTATCGCCAGGGTGACGATACCTTCCGGCTGTGGCTGCACTACCAGCTGCCGGAAGAGCCGCAGGGCGACACCGTTATGCTGCGTTTGTTGGATTCCCACGCTGCAGAGGGAGAACCGGGGCTTAGCTACACAATGGAGCTGAACGGTGAGCAGGTGCGTGCCGGGGCGCGCCGCGTTGCGCCGACGGTGTTGGATTTCGGCATTACCGATGCCCTGCTGAGCGATAACCCCATCACGCTGGACAGCCTGTGCTTCGGCACCGGCAGCGGCAGCCTTGTGAAACATTCCGAGGCGGATGAAAAATTTGCCGAAACGCACCCCTTTGGTGTGGTAAGCGAGGACGAGGAAAAGAAACTGCGGGGTGAGGATGCGGACAACCCTGTGATCTTCAACGGCGGAATGATTTTGACCGACGATACGGGGCGGGAACTGCTGCCCAGCTCCCCCGACGGCGTGTCCGGCGGTGCTGTTGCCTATACCGTGCCGGCCGAAAATGCCCAAAGCATCACCTTTACCCCCGTGTACCACAGCGGTGTGTACGAATACGAGGAGCGCACCGTGACCGTGGACGAAATGCAGCAGGGCGTGAAAATTGCCACCAGCGATGCGGGCGGCTACACCCTGCAGAACTTTGCCGTGCAGGGGCGGGCACTGACCTGGCAGATGGTACCCTACGGCTATGCGCAGAGCTGTGAGCTGACGCCGCAGGACGAGGAATATATCGACACGAACACCAATTCCTATGCCATGCGCAGCAGCACCGTGGACCCGACCACCGGCATCATCAGCTGCCGCATCGACTACTACACCGCAGACCCCGCGCAGGTGGCGAAAATCAGCGAGTTCCGGTATCTGTTCGGCAGCGGATACCATGCGGACGAAAGCCGTGCCGTCACGCTGCCGCTGCAATAAAAAAGTCGCCCTTGACAAACCTGTTGGTAGTGTGGTACAGTAACACTATGCAAGGCCGCTGACCGACGGAATTTTGTGGGGCTTACCACAGGGGATGCGGCAAAACACTTGCACTTTAAGCCGACCGTCTGGGCTGCATACACTTAGGTTTAGTGTGTGCAGCCCTTTTTATTTTACAAAACGGAGGAATCGTTATGCTGAGCGATATTGAAATTGCACAGGCCGCCAAAATGAAGCCCATCACCGAGATTGCGGCGCAGCTGGGCCTGCAGGGTGAGGATGTTATCCCCTACGGCCACTACAAGGCAAAAATCAACCACAAGCTGGCCAAGAGTGACAAACCGGACGGCAAGCTGATTCTGATGACCGCCATCAGCCCCACCCCCGCGGGCGAGGGCAAAACTACCACCAGCGTGGGTCTGGCGGACGCCATGAACGCGCTGGGCAAGAAAACGATGCTCTGCCTGCGTGAGCCGTCCCTGGGCCCTGTGTTCGGCATCAAGGGCGGCGCGGCCGGCGGCGGCTACGCCCAGGTCGTGCCCATGGAGGACATCAACCTCCACTTTACCGGCGACATCCACGCCATCGGCACCGCCAACAATCTGCTGGCGGCTATGATTGATAACTCCATCCAGCAGGGCAACCCGCTGAACATCGACCCCCGCCGCATCACATGGAAGCGCTGCATGGATATGAATGACCGCCAGCTGCGGTTCATTGTGGACGGTCTGGGCGGCAAGGTCAACGGCACCCCGCGCGAGGACGGCTTTGATATTACCGTTGCCAGCGAGATTATGGCCATCTTCTGCCTTGCCACCGATTTGCAGGATTTGAAGGAGCGCCTGTCCCGCATTGTCTGCGCCTACACCTACGACGGCCAGCCGGTCACAGCCGGGCAAATCGGCGCAGCGGGCGCTATGACCGCCCTGCTGAAGGACGCCATTGACCCCAACCTTGTCCAGACGCTGGAAAACAACCCCGCCATCATCCACGGTGGCCCGTTTGCCAACATTGCCCACGGTTGCAACAGTGCCATTGCCACCCGACTGAGCCTAAAGCTGGCGGACTATGTTGTCACCGAGGCCGGATTCGGCGCAGATTTGGGCGCGGAGAAGTTTCTCGACATCAAGTGCCGCTATGCCGGGCTGCACCCCGCCGCTGTGGTGCTGGTTGCTACCGTCCGTGCGCTGAAATCCCACGGCGGCGTTGCCAAGCCCGACTTGAGCAAACCCAACGCCGAGGCCGTGCGCAAGGGCAGTGTGAACCTGGCCCGCCACATTGAGAACCTGCAGGGCTTCGGCGTGCCGGTCTGTGTGGCCATCAACGCCTTCCCCACCGACACGGACGAGGAAATGGCCGTTATCCATGAGGTCTGCGCCAAGGCCGGTGTGCCCTGTGCCCTGAGCGAGGTTTTTGCCAAGGGCGGCGAGGGCGGCAAGGCCCTGGCCGAAACCGTGCTGTCGATTCTGGACGATACCGCCCAGGTAAAATACACCTATGAACTGGACGCGCCGCTCACCGACAAGATTGATGCTGTAGCGAAGAAAATCTACCGTGCAGGCAGTGTCAGCTACAGTGCCGCCGCCAAAAAGACACTGGACGAGCTGACCGCCCTGGGCTACGGCGGCCTGCCGGTCTGCATTGCCAAGACGCAGTATTCCTTCAGCGACAACGCCAAGCTGACCGGCGCACCGGAGGGCTTCCCCCTCAACGTCCGCGAGGTGCGGCTCTCCGCCGGTGCGGGCTTTGTGGTCGTCGTCTGCGGCAGCATCATGACGATGCCCGGCCTGCCCAAACACCCCGCCGCCATGGATATTGACGTGGACGTGAACGGCAAGATCACCGGCCTGTTCTGATAGATACGTATAGAAAAGCTCCGCACAGCATGCGGAGCTTTTCTCGTAGATTGCTTGTAAAGTAGCGAGATGGGAGCGGGATATGGGACAGGGTCTGTCCTCACCTTCCCCCGGTGGGGGCATTGGCTTCCCCTTCGGGGGAAGCTGTCACCGAAGGTGACTGATGAGGGAGAAGCCTTGCGTTGCCGCCCTCTTGCGGCTTGCCTTACAGCGCCTCGCCGTTGGTGTCCACAACGTGGGTGTACCATGCCGCGCTGTCCTTGGGGGTGCGGGTGCCGGTGGGGTAGTCTACATACACCAGGCCAAACCGCTCGTTGTATCCCTCGCTCCACTCAAAGTTATCCAGCAGCGACCAGTGGAAGTAACCCTGCACATCGGCCCCGGCCTCTATCCCCTGCCGCAGGGCAAGCAGGTAGCGGTGGATAAAGTCGATGCGCTCCGGGTCGTGCACCTTGCCGTCCAGGTGGATGCGGTCGGTGCAGGAAAGGCCGTTCTCCGTGATAAAGATGGGCAGGCCGTACCGCTCATGGAGGAACCGCGGGCCCCACTCCATGGCTTCGGGGGTGATGGGCCAGCCGATGGCCGTGCGCGGATGACCGGCGGCACGGGGGCAGAATTCCGGCTTGCCGTCGGCTCTGGCACGCACCGCGATGGAGTTGTAGATGTTCATGCCGATAAAGTCCAACCGCCCCAGCGGCAGGGCGTCCAGCTGCTCCTGCGGGATGGCGTCAATGACGCGCTGTGCCTGCCCGCCCTTGATTTGCGGCCACTTGCCCAGCACAATCGGATCCAGCGCCGGGCTGTAGGTGAAGGTCCAGTTGCCGTCCTCCAGGTCAAACATGGCCTGCCGGGCGGCGGCGATATCGGCGGGGCTGTCGGTGGCAGGCGTGCAGATGCGGCCCGTGGGGGCAATGCCCACCAGCGCCGCCAGGTCTGCCTTGCGGATGGCGTCCGCGGCCAGACAATGCGCGTAAATTGTATTGTGCCATGCGCAGAAAACCGCGCCGTCATCGAGCTTATAGCCGGGCGCGTGTGCGCCGGTGGCATAGCCGAGGCCGACGCTGCACTGCGGCTCATTCAGCGTGAAATAGTGTGTGACGCGGCCACGGAAGTGTTCTGCCACCACGCGGGCATATTCGGCAAAGGCCTTGGCGGTATCCGCATTGAGCCAGCCGCCCTTATCCTGCAAAGCCTGCGGCAAATCCCAGTGATAGAGCGTGACATACGGCTCAATGCCTGCAGCCAGCAGCACATCGACAAAGCGGCTGTACCACGCAAGGCCCTCGGCGTTCACCGGGCCGGTGCCGCCCGGGATAATGCGCGGCCAGGCAATCGAGAAACGGTAAGCCTTCAGGTGCATGGCCTTGAGCAGCTCGACGTCCTCCGCCCAGCGGTGGTAGCTGTCGCAGGCAACGTCGCCGGTGTCACCGTTCACAATGCGGCCCGGCGTGTGGGAAAAGGTATCCCAGATGGAAACGCCGCGGCCGCCCTCTGAGACGCCGCCCTCAATCTGATAGGACGCTGTGGCCGCACCCCAGACGAAATTTTCCGGAAATGACATACACAAGACCTCCTGCCTTGGTTTATTCCTCTTTTTCTGTTTGCTCTGTAATATCGGGCGCAGGCTGCCCGCCGGGCAGCTTGTGGCCGAAGGACGGAACAAAGAAATACTTGCGGATAATGAAAATCAGCGCAATCGCGCCCACGCTGACAAGGTTCTGCACGGCGTCCTCGTGACCGACAATCATATGGCGGGCGATGGCATACAATAGCACCTCCAGCACGCTGCCGGGGCTGTGCTTGGCCAGCATCTTGATAAACTCAATGCCGATGACGATGTCCAGCGCACGCTCTAAAAAGGTGTGTACCTCCATACTGTCGGCGTCGGTGAGCAGGCCGGGCATCAGCTTCAGCAGCGGGATGACGCTCATCAGCAGGGCTATCAGCACAATAGCGGACAGCACCACCTCCAGGATGCCCGCGGCTTCGGCAATCTGGTCACGGAAAACACGCTTGAACCATTCTTCCCTGCCGTGCAGGGCGTGGTTCGTCAGGCGGCGTCTGGGCTCATTCATAGGGCTGCTCCTTTAAGTATATGATAGTTGTAGAATTGCCTTTATCATACCACATTTCACACCGCTGTACCAGCATAATTTTACAGACCGGTTTAAAGTATGACAACTCCCCTCAAAACCCCATCAAATACGACAAAAAGCGACGGTAAAAACTCCGGCCGTGCCGTTTTTTGGCTGAAATGTCCGCCGCCCACTTGCAATTTTTCGCCCCACAGTTTACACTGGTTTTACAGGACACATCTTACTTTTCTATAAAGGGGGATCTAGTGTGGCAAACGCAATGCAGCGTCTTTGGATTCACATGGGTGTTCTGTACCGTCATACCCTTTTCACAG
Organism: Gemmiger formicilis; assembly: GCF_024462815.1. Classification (GTDB taxonomy): domain Bacteria; phylum Bacillota; class Clostridia; order Oscillospirales; family Ruminococcaceae; genus Gemmiger. The sequence goes on along the minus strand of NZ_JANGCG010000001.1, from coordinate 47,298 downwards.
TAAAACCACAGCGCAGTGTAACCTAATGGGGCACTGCGCTGTTTCGCTTTTGTAAGGGAGGTTTACCACATTGAAAAAAGTTGCGATTATCATGGGCTCCGACAGTGACTGGCCGGTGGTCAAGTCCGCCTGCACAGTGCTGAAGGATTTCGGCGTGCCGTATGAGGCGCACATTCTCTCGGCCCACCGCACGCCGGAGGCTGCCGCAGCCTTTGCCAAATCCGCCCGCGCCGAAGGCTACGGCGTGATTCTCTGCGCCGCGGGCATGGCAGCGCACCTGGCCGGTGCCTTTGCCGCCAACACCACCCTGCCCGTGGTGGGTATCCCAATGAAGGGCGGCGCCATGGACGGTCTGGATGCCCTGCTGGCCACCGTACAGATGCCCAGCGGCTTTCCGGTGGCCACCGTGGCGCTGAACGGTGCCAAGAACGCCGCCTATCTGGCCGTGGCGATTCTGGCCGTGGCCGATGACGCGTTGGCAGCCAAGCTGGATGCCTTCCGCGCAGACACCGCCGCCGCCATTGCCAAAAAGGATGCCGCCATCGCCGCCGAGGCCGCGGCCCTGTAATATTTACACGTCAACCACACACCGTATATTAAAAATAAGGAGCGTTTATCATGAATTACGAAGTCAAAGAGCAGCTGTACGAAGGCAAGGCAAAGCAGGTTTTTGCCACCAATGACCCCGAAATCGTTATGGTGCACTACAAGGACGATGCCACGGCCGGTGACGGCGAGAAGAAGGGCACCATCCGCGACAAGGGCATTGTCAACAACAAGCTGTCCAACGCTCTGATGCAGAAGCTCGAGAAGGAGGGCATCCCCACCCACTACGTGCAGGAGGTCAATGACCGCGACACCTTCGTCAAGAAGGTCGAGATTGTGCCGCTGGAGGTCATCATCCGCAACGTGGCCGCCGGTCATTTCAGCCTGCGCATGGGCGTGCCCGAGGGCAAGGTTTTCAAGACCCCCATTCTGGAGTACAGCTACAAGAATGACGACCTGCACGATCCGTTCATCAACCACTACTATGCCCTGGCCCTGGAGCTGGCCACGCAGGAGGAGCTGGACACCATCGCCAAGTATGCCTTCAAGGTCAACGAGGTGCTGAAAAAGATTATGCTGGACGCCAACATCCGTCTGGTAGACTTCAAGCTCGAGTTCGGCCGCCTGCCGGACGGCACCATCATTCTGGCTGACGAAATCAGCCCCGACACCTGCCGCTTCTGGGATGCCACCACCGGCGCACATCTTGACAAGGACCTGTTCCGCCGTAATATGGGCGGCGAGGCTGACGCCTATCAGGAGGTCATGAAGCGCCTGCTGGGCTGATTTTTTCCGCAGACAGAGCTCGGCTTTTGCCGCTGCGGCTTTCTACTTTCCGATAAATGGAGCAAAACATGAACGAATTTTCCCAATATGCCGCGGGCCTGCACGAGGAGTGCGGCGTGTTCGGTATGTATGATAAAACCGGCGAGACCGATATGGTCAGCGCCGTCTACAGCGCCCTGTACGCGCTGCAGCACCGCGGGCAGGAGAGCTGCGGCATTGCCCTAAACGTGGACGGCGTACTGTCCGGCTACCGCGATCTGGGTCTTGTCAGCGAGGTCTTTACCAAGCGCGTGTTGGAAGATTTGCCCCACGGTGCCAAGATGGCTACCGGCCACGTGCGGTATGCCACCGCCGGGCAGCGCAGCCGTTCCAACGCGCAGCCGATGGTTCTGCACCACTGCAAGGGTGCCATGGCCGTCTGCCACAACGGCAATCTGGTCAACGCGCCCAAGCTGCGCCGCAAGCTGGAGATGAGTGGTTCCATCTTCCACGGCACCTCCGATACCGAGGTCATTGCCTATCTCCTGACCCAGAACCGCCTGCTGACCCCCAACATTGAGATGGCCGTCAGCCGCACGATGGATGACATCGAGGGCGCGTACTCTCTGGTCATTATGACCCACACCAAGCTCATTGCGGCGCGTGACCCCAACGGCTTCCGCCCGCTGTGCATCGGTGAGCTGCCCAACGGCAACGGCTGGGCCTTTGCCAGCGAGAGCTGCGCGCTGGACGCCGTGGGTGCAAAATTCGTCCGCGACGTGAAGCCCGGCGAAATCGTGATTGCCGACCACAACGGCCTGCGCACAATGGAGGACCACTGCGGCACGGCCCCGCACACGATGTGCGTGTTTGAGTACATCTACTTTGCCCGCCCCGATTCCGTCATTGAGGGCACCTGCGTGCATGAGGCCCGCCTGCAGGCCGGGCGCTTCCTTGCGCAGGAGCATCCTGTAGACGCCGATGTGGTCATCGGCGCGCCGGATTCCGGCCTTGACGCCGCCTTGGGCTACGCGCAGGAAAGCGGTATTCCCTACGGCGTGGGCTTTATCAAGAACAAATATGTCGGCCGCACCTTCATTCAGGGCTCGCAGGCCCAGCGTGAGAGCAGCGTGCGCATCAAGCTGAACGCTATTTCGTCCACAGTCAAGGGCAAGCGCGTTGTGCTGGTGGATGATTCCATCGTCCGCGGCACGACCAGCGCCCGCACCATCCGCCTGCTGCGCGAGGCCGGTGCCGCCGAGGTGCATTACCGCATCAGCGCACCGCCGTTTGCCCACCCCTGCTATTTTGGCACTGACATTCCCGATGAGAAGGACCTGATTGCCACCGGCCACACGGTGGAGGAAATCAACAAGCTGGTCGGCTCCGACAGTCTGGGCTACCTGAGCATTGAGCACGTGCAGCAGCTGGCCATCCACAGCAAGTGCGGCTTCTGCACAGGCTGCTTCACCGGCGAATACCCGGTCAACCCGCCCACCGAGACGATGGACATTGTCTACGACAAGCCGCTGAGCGTGTCAAACCCGAACAAAAAGCTGTAAAAATTTCATCCCCACAAATACGAACGGATTCGCAAGGGAGATTCTATTATGGAAAAAAGCTATTCTGCCAGCTACGCCGCCGCAGGCGTGGATATTACCGCCGGGTATCGCTCGGTTGAGCTGATGAAGCAGTATGTGGCCCGCACCATGACCGAGAATTGCATCGGCGGTCTGGGCGGCTTCGGCGGCCTGTTTGAGCTGGACTGCTCCGGCATGGAGCACCCGGTTCTGATTTCCGGCACGGACGGCGTCGGCACCAAGCTGCGCATTGCCATGCTGCTGGACAAGCACGATACCATCGGCATCGACTGCGTGGCCATGTGCGTCAATGATGTTATCTGCGCGGGCGCAAAGCCGCTGGTTTTCCTTGACTACATTGCCTGCGGCAAGAACATCCCGGAAAAGATTGCCGAGATCGTCAAGGGCGTGGCCGAGGGCTGCGTGCAGGCGGGCTGTTCCCTTGTGGGCGGCGAAACCGCCGAGCATCCCGGTATGATGCCCGAGGATGAGTACGATCTGGCGGGCTTCACCGTCGGCGTTGTGGACAAGGCCAAGATTCTGGACAACTCCACGATGCAGACGGGCGATGTCATCATCGCCCTGCCCTCCACCGGCGTGCACTCCAATGGCTTCTCGCTGGTTCGCAAGATTTTTGACATCGACAACCACCCCGAGGTATTGCAGAAAACCTTTGACGGCATGGACAAGCCTTTGGGCGAGGCCCTGCTGGCCCCCACGAAGATTTACGTCAAGCCGGTGCTGGCCGTTATGGACGAGCTGACCGTCAAGGGCGTGTCCCACATCACTGGCGGTGGCTTCTATGAGAACATTCCCCGCAGCCTGAAGAAGGGCTGTGCAGCCCGCATTGCCAAGGCCGATGTGCGCACCCCTGCCCTGTTTGACGTGATGCAGCGCGAGGGCGGCATTTCCGAGCACGATATGTTCAACACCTTCAATATGGGCGTTGGCATGGTGCTGACCGTTGCCCCCGAGGATGCGGACAAGGCCATTGCGATTCTGAAGGCCCACGGCGAGGACGCCTACCGTCTGGGCACCATCGTTGAGGGTGACGGGGTCGAGCTGGTATGAAGCGTGTAGCGGTACTGGTATCGGGCGGCGGCACCAACCTGCAGGCCCTGCTGGAAAGTGAGCGCCGCGGCGAAAACCCGAACGGGAAAATCGTGCTGGTGGTTGCCAGCAAACCCGGCGTGTATGCGCTCGAGCGCGCCGCCAATTTCGGCGTGGAGAGCGCGGTTGTCAGCCGTAAGGACTATGCTGACAGCGCCGCCTTTGACACCGCGCTGCTGGAGGTGCTGCAAAGCCACCAGATTGACGTGGTGGTGCTGGCAGGCTTTTTGAGCGTGCTGGGCGAGAAGGTCATTGCGGCCTACCGCAACAAAATTCTGAACGTCCACCCCAGTTTGATTCCCAGTTTCTGCGGCCCGGGCTACTATGGCCTGCGCGTACATGAGGCAGCGCTGGCCCGCGGCGTAAAGCTGACCGGCGCAACCGTCCACCTTGTGAACGAGGAATGTGACGGCGGGCCGATTCTGCTGCAGAAGGCCGTGGCTGTTCAGCCCGGTGACACCCCCGAGACATTGCAGAAGCGCGTCATGGTCGAGGCCGAGTGGCAGCTGCTGCCCAAGGCACTGGCGATGGTGTGCAGTGACGAGGTATAAACAATGAAAAAGAATCTGTACAAATATCTGGCCGGGAATGAATACCCGGGCCGCGGCATTGTGCTGGGGCAAAGCCCTGATGGCCAGAAGGCGTTTGTGGCCTACTGGATTATGGGCCGCAGCGCCAACAGCCGCAACCGCGTGTTTGAGCCCATCGAGGGCGGCATCCGCACGGTAGCCGCCGACCCTGCCAAGCTGGAGGACCCGCATCTGATTATCTACAATGCGGTGCTGACCCTGCGCGAGACCACCGTGGTGACCAACGGCGACCAGACCGACACGATTGCCCAGTTTATGAACGGCAACCTTTTCCCCGGCTACAGCTTTGAAGCCGCCCTTGCCACCCGCACCTTTGAGGATGACGCCCCCAACTTCACACCGCGCATCTCCGGCGTGATGGATATGCGCCGCGGCGGCTACAAGCTGTCCATCGTCAAATCCAACGAGGGCCGCGCCGACAGCGTGCAGCGCCAGACCTTCGATTACCCCCAGCCCATGGCCGGCGAGGGACATTTCATCAGCACCTACGTCAAGAACGGCGCGCCGATTCCCAGCTTTGCCGGGGAGCCGCTGCGCGTGGCCATTGACACCAACGATGCCGACGCCTTTGCCAAAAAGCTGTGGAAGAACTTGAACGCTGACAACAAGGTCAGCCTGTTTGTCCGTAGCATTGAGCTGGAGACCGGCGCCTATGAGGACATTATTCTGAACAAATACACCGCTGTGGAGGGTTAATATGAACGAATTTCAACTGAAATACGGCACAAACCCCAACCAGAAGCCCGCCCGCATCTATATGGCCGATGGCAGTGACCTGCCGGTACAGATTCTGAACGGCCGCCCGGGCTACATCAACTTTCTGGATGCCTTCAACTCCTGGCAGCTTGTGCGCGACCTGAAGAAGGCGCTGGGCCAGCCCGCCGCCGCCAGCTTCAAGCACGTCTCCCCTGCCGGTGCCGCCATCGGCCTGCCGCTGGACGATACCCTGCGCGCCATGTACCACATTGCGCCGGAGACCGAGCTCTCCCCGCTGGCCTGCGCCTATGCCCGCGCCCGCGGTGCGGACCGTATGTCCAGCTTCGGCGACTGGATTGCACTTTCCGATGTCTGCGATTTGTCCACCGCCAAGCTCATCCAGCACGAGGTATCAGACGGCATCATTGCCCCCGGCTATGATGCCGACGCACTTGAGGTGCTGAAGGGAAAGAAAAAGGGCAACTACGCCATTGTGCAGATTGACCCCAGCTACGAGCCGCAGCCGCTGGAAACCCGCACGGTCTTTGGCGTGACCTTTGAGCAGGGCCGCCAGGATTTGGCCATTTCCAACGAGACGATGCTGCAGAACATTGTGACCGAGAACAAGTTCATCAGTGACGAGCAGCGCCGCGATCTGATTATCAGCCTGATCGTGCTGAAATACACCCAGTCCAACAGCGTCTGCTACGTGCAGGACGGCCAGACCATCGGCGTGGGCGCAGGCCAGCAGAGCCGCGTACACTGCACCCGCCTGGCCGGTCAGAAGGCCGACAACTGGCAGTTGCGCCATATGCCAAAGGTTCTGGCCCTGCCCTTCCGTGACGATGTGGCCAAGCCCAACCGCGACAACGCGATTGACGTCTATATCGGCGACACGCCGGAGGACGTGATTGGCGATGATGTCTGGGCCGAGACCTTTACCGAGCAGCCCGCCCCGCTGACCGCTGCGGAAAAGCGCGCGTGGCTGGACGCCGTGACCGGCGTTTCTCTGGGCAGCGATGCCTTCTTCCCCTTCGGCGACAACATTGAGCGTGCACGCCGCAGCGGCGTGACGGCCATCGTGCAGCCGGGCGGCTCCATCCGCGATGGGCAGGTCATTGACACCTGCAACAAATATAACATTGCCATGGCGTTCTGCGGCATCCGGCTGTTCCATCACTGATATTTTTCATCGCGCCTGCGGCGTTTTTTCCGCCGCGGGCTGTTGGTGTTTTACAGGAGGTTTCCCCTATGAAAATTCTGGTTGTTGGCGGCGGCGGGCGTGAGCACGCCATCATCCGCGCACTGAAAAAGAGCCCCCGCTGCACCGAAATCTGGTGCGCGCCCGGCAACGGCGGCATCAGCTATGATGCACACTGCAAGGCCATCCCGGCCACCGATGTGGACGCCATGGTCAAGTTTGCCAAGGAAGAAGCCTTTGACTACGCGGTAGTCGCACAGGATGACCCGCTGGCGCTGGGCATGGTGGACGCGTTGGCCGCCGTCGGTATTCCGGCCTTCGGCCCCGACAAGGCCGCGGCCCGCATTGAGGCCAGCAAGGTGTTCAGCAAGGATTTGATGAAGAAATACGGTATCCCCACCGCCAAGTATGAAACCTTTGACAACCCCGAGAAGGTCATGGACTACATCCGTGCCGAGGGCAAATACCCGGTCGTCATCAAGGCGGACGGTCTGGCGCTGGGCAAGGGCGTGCTGATTTGCCAGAATGAGCAGGAGGCTGCCGACGGCGTCAAGGAGATTATGCTGGACAAAAAGTTCGGTGCCTCCGGCAACCATGTGGTTGTGGAGGAGTTTCTGACCGGTCCCGAGGTCAGCGTGCTTTCCTTCTGTGACGGCAAGACCGTCAAGCCGATGGTGTCCAGCATGGACCACAAGCGTGCGCTGGACCACGATGAGGGCCTGAACACCGGCGGCATGGGCACGGTGGCCCCGAACCCCTACTACACGCCGGAAATTGCCGAGCGCTGCATGAAGGAGATTTTCCTGCCCACCGTTGCGGCCATGCAGGCCGAAGGCTGCCCCTTCAAAGGTTGCCTCTATTTCGGCCTGATGCTGACCCCCGACGGCCCCAAGGTTATTGAGTACAACTGCCGCTTTGGCGACCCCGAGACACAGGTGGTGCTGCCCCTGCTGGAAAGCGACCTGCTGACCGTGATGGAGGCCACCACCAACGGCACACTGGCCGAAACCGAGGTCAAGTTCCGCGACGGCGCTGCCGCCTGCGTGATTCTGGCCAGCGGCGGCTACCCGGTTGCCTACGAAAAGGGCAAGGAGATTACCGGTCTTACCGCCGGTCAACTTGACGCGAAGGGCGTGACGGTGTATCATTCAGGTACAGCCCTTCAAAATGGTACGCTTGTCACCAACGGCGGCCGCGTGCTGGGCGTGACCGCCACGGCCAACACCCTGCCCGAGGCTCTGAAAAAAGCCTACGCCGCAACGGAGGGTATCCACTTTGACAAGCTGCACAAGCGCAGCGACATCGGCGCACGTGCGCTGGCGGCGATGCGCTGAACCCACTTCCTGCAAATTCAACTCTCAGGAGGAAATACAATGGTATATCGCATTTATGTTGAGAAAAAGCCCGGCTTCGACGGCGAAGCGCAGGGCCTGCTGCATGAGCTGGTCGATCTGGTTGGCATCAAGAGCCTGACCGGCTTGCGTCTGCTGAACCGCTATGACGTGGAGGGCATCGACAACGTGCTGTTCCAGCAGGCTGTGCCCACCGTTTTCAGTGAGCCGCCGGTCGATGTGACCTATGACAAGCTGCCCGAGGCCGAGAATGTTTTTGCGGTCGAGTATCTGCCCGGCCAGTTTGACCAGCGCGCCGACTCCGCCAGCGAGTGCATCCAGCTGCTGAGCCAGGGCGAGCGCCCCGCCGTGCGCTCCGCCCGCGTCTACCTGCTGCAGGGTGCGCTGACCGAGGACGACCTTGCCGCCATCAAGAAGTATGTCATCAACCCGGTCGAGGCCCGCGAGGCCAGCCTGGACGAGCGCAACACCTTGAAGATGGAGTTTGCCATCCCCACCGAGGTTGAGACGCTGACCGGCTTCACTGCGCTGGACGAGGACGCGCTGGAGACCTTCCGCACCGAGAAGGGTCTGGCAATGGACCACGCCGACATCGTGTTCTGCCAGAATTACTTCAAGTCCGAGCACCGCGACCCGACCATCACGGAAATCCGCCTGATTGACACCTACTGGTCTGACCACTGCCGCCACACCACCTTTGGCACGATTCTTGACGATGTCAAGATTGATGATGCTGTGGTGCAGGCCGCCTTTGACCGCTATATGGCCCTGCGTGCCGAGACCGGCCGCGACCAGAAGAACCGCACCCTGATGGACTGCGCTACCATCGGTGCCAAAGCCCTCAAGCAGCGTGGTATTCTGCAGAACCTTGACGAGAGCGAGGAAATCAACGCCTGCACGGTCAAAATCAAGTGCGATGTGGATGGTGAGCAGCAGGACTGGCTGTTCCTGTTCAAGAACGAGACCCACAACCACCCCACCGAGATTGAGCCCTTCGGTGGTGCTGCCACCTGTATCGGCGGTGCCATCCGTGACCCGCTTTCCGGTCGCAGCTATGTCTATCAGGCCATGCGCGTGACTGGCGCGGCTGACCCGCTGAAGCCTGTCTCCGAGACGATGCCCGGCAAGCTGCCTCAGCGCAAGCTGGTCACCACCGCAGCCGCGGGCTATTCCAGCTACGGCAACCAGATTGGCCTTGCCACCGGTCAGGTAGCCGAGCTCTACCACCCCGGCTACGCCGCCAAGCGGATGGAAATCGGTGCCGTTGTGGGTGCAACCCCCGCCAGCCACGTCCGCCGCGAGGAACCCGCTCCCGGCGATGTGGTCATTCTGCTGGGCGGCCGCACCGGCCGTGACGGCGTCGGCGGTGCCACCGGCTCCTCCAAGGCACACAAGCTGACCAGTCTGGAAACCTGCGGTGCCGAGGTGCAGAAAGGCAACGCGCCCATCGAGCGCAAGCTGCAGCGTCTCTTCCGCCGCGAGGACGCCTGCCGCCTGATCAAGCGCTGCAATGACTTCGGCGCGGGCGGTGTTTCCGTGGCCATCGGCGAGCTGGCCGACGGCCTGCACATCGATTTGAACAAGGTTACCCGCAAGTACGAGGGTCTGGACGGCACCGAGCTGGCCATCTCCGAGAGCCAGGAGCGTATGGCCGTGGCCGTTGCTGCCGAGGATGCCGAGACCTTTATGCAGTATGCTGCCGAAGAAAACCTCGAAGCTACGATTGTTGCCACCGTGACCGAGGAAAAGCGTATGCGCGAGGTCTGGAACGGCAAGACGATTGTTGACCTCTCCCGCGAGTTTCTGAACTCCAACGGTGCCGAGCGCCACGCCAGCGCCCATATTCTGGCCGGCCACAGCTGGCAACCGCACTTTGCCGGCAACACCTTTGAGGAAAAAATGGCGTCCATGGTCTCTGACCTGAACGTCTGCAGCCAGAAGGGTCTGGGCGAGCGCTTTGACTCCACCATCGGCGCGGCCACCGTGCTGATGCCCTACGGCGGCAAGTACCAGCTGACCCCGACCATGGCCATGGCCGCCAAGCTGCCTGTGGACGGCGAGACCACCACCTGCAGCGGTATGGCGTGGGGCTTCAACCCCTATCTGACCGAGGCCGACCCCTACCGCGGCGCTTATCTGGCTGTGGTCGAGAGCGTGACCAAGCTGGTCTGCGCAGGCTTCCACCACAAGGATATGTACCTGACCTTCCAGGAATATTTTGAGCACATGAATGATAAGCCCGAGCGCTGGGGCAAGCCGCTGGCTGCCCTGCTGGGTGCGCTGGATGCACAGATGGGTCTGGGCATTGCGTCCATCGGCGGCAAGGACTCCATGTCCGGCAGCTTTGAGGGGCTGGACGTGCCCCCGACACTGGTCAGCTTTGCCACCGCAGTCGGCAACACGCATGACGTGCAGAGCCCCGAGTTCAAGAAGGCCAACAGCTCGGTTGTCATTCTGCGCCCCAACTGCAAGAACGGTCTGCCCGAGGTCGGCAGCCTGATTGCCATTTACAAGGCCGTTGAGCAGATGATTGACGAAGGCAAGGTGCTGGCCGCCGCCACCCCCGGCTACGGCGGTGTGGCCGAGGCCCTCTTCAAGATGTGTGTCGGCAACCATGTCGGCCTGCAGCTGTCCAACGATATCGACCTCGACAGCCTTTTCAAGCCCGCCTACGGTGCGGTCATTCTGGAGCTGCTTGACCCCTCTGCCGGTGAGTTCCTCGGCTTCACCACCGTGGATTACACGCTGGAGGCCGAGGGCAAGCACATCGACCTGGCCCGCCTACAGGAGCTGTGGGAGGCCAAGCTGGAACCGGTGTTCCCCTACCGCAAGCCCGGCGAATTTGTGCCCGCGCTGGAGCATGACTGTCCCGCCAACAAGCGCGTAGCCCCCGCTGTGCGCCTTGCCACGCCGCGCGTGATTATCCCTGTTTTCCCCGGCACGAACTGCGAGTATGATACGGCCCGCGCCTTCCGCCGTGCCGGTGGTGACCCCCATATTCTGGTGCTGAAGAACCTGACCCCCGCCGATGTGGCCGAGAGCTGCGAGGCGCTGGTGAAGGAGCTGGACGAGGCACAGATTCTGATGCTGCCGGGCGGCTTCTCCGGCGGTGACGAGCCGGACGGCTCCGCCAAGTTCATTGCAGCCTTCTTCCGCAATCCTGCTGTGGCTGATGCTGTCAACCGCCTGCTGAACCAGCGCGACGGTCTGGCACTGGGCATCTGCAACGGCTTCCAGGCGCTGATTAAGCTGGGCCTTGTCCCCTACGGCGAAATCCGCCCCATCACCGAGAATGACCCGACGCTGACCTTCAACACGATTCACCGCCATCAGTCCATGCTGGTGCGCACCCGCGTGGCCAGCAACAAGAGCCCGTGGCTGAGCAAGTGCGACATCAACGATGAGCACCTGATTGCCATCAGCCATGGCGAGGGCCGCTTTGTCTGCAATGAGCAGCTGCTGAACCAGCTTATCGACAACGGCCAGATTGCCACCCAGTATGTGGATCTGACCTGCCGCCCGACGATGGACCTGCGCTACAATCCCAACGGCTCTGTGCTGGCCATTGAGGGCATTACCAGCCCGGACGGCCGTGTCTTTGGCAAGATGGGCCACAGCGAGCGCAGCGGCGAGTTGCTGTACAAGAACGTCACCGGCGACAAGTACCAGCCGATTTTTGAGGGCGGCGTAAACTACTTCAAGCTGTAAGAAAGTTGAGGACTTTTTCCATGGCACAACATGACAGATACATTTCCCCCTTCAGCACCCGGTACGCCTCTGACGAGATGCAGTACATCTTCTCGGAGGACAACAAGTTCCGCACCTGGCGCAGACTGTGGATTGCACTGGCCAAGGCCGAGCAGAAGCAGGGTCTGGCCATCACCGATGAGCAGATTGCCGAGCTGGAGGCGCACAAGGATGACATCAACTATGAGGATGCCATTGCCCGCGAGAAGCTGGTTCGCCACGATGTGATGAGCCACGTCTACGCCTACGGCCTGCAGTGCCCCAAGGCAAAGGGCATCATCCATCTGGGTGCCACCAGCTGCTATGTCGGCGATAACACCGATGTTATCATCATGCGCGAGGGCCTGCAGCTTGTCCGCAAGAAACTCATCGGCGTGCTGGCAAACCTTGCCAAATTTGCCGATGAATACAAGGCCATGCCCTGCCTGGCCTACACCCACTGCCAGCCCGCCCAGCTCACCACCGTGGGCAAGCGCGCCACCCTCTGGATGAACGAATTGTACATGGATTTAGAGGAGGTTGACCACCAGATTTCCCAGCTGGCGCTGCGCGGCGTCAAGGGAACCACCGGCACGCAGGCCAGCTTTGTGGAGCTGTTCAACGGCGATTCTGCCAAAATCAAGGCGGTCGAGGCGGACGTCTGCGCCCAGATGGGCTTTGACAAGGTCGTGCCGGTCTGCGGCCAGACCTACAGCCGCAAGGTGGACTACAACGTCCTGTCCGCCGTGGCCGGTATTGGTCAGAGCGCAATGAAAATGGCCACCGACATCCGCCTGCTGGCCAACTTCAAGGAGATGGAAGAGCCGTTTGAGAAGAACCAGATTGGCTCTTCTGCTATGCCGTACAAGCGCAACCCCATGCGCTGCGAGCGTATCTGCGCCCTGAGCCGCTACCTGATGGTGGACGTGCTGAATCCCGCCATCACCGCAGGCACCCAGTGGTTTGAGCGTACCCTCGACGATTCCGCCAACAAGCGCATTGCCATGGCGGAGGGTTTCCTGGCCGCCGATGCCGTTCTGAATATCCTGCTGAACGTCTCTGACGGGCTGGTTGTCTACCCGAAGGTTGTCCGCGCCCGCGTTATGGCCGAGCTGCCCTTTATGGCCAGCGAGAACATTATGATGAAGGCCGTCAAGAAGGGCGGTGACCGTCAGGAGCTGCACGAGCGCCTGCGTGAGCACGCTGTGGCCGCCGCCGCGGTTGTTAAGCAGGAGGGCAAGCCCAACGATATGATTGCCCGCGTGGAGGCTGACCCCGCCTTCGGCCTGAGCCGTGAGGAGATTGAGGCCGAGCTCTCGCCCGAAGCCTTCACCGGTCGCAGCGCCGAGCAGGTCACCGAGTTCCTGCGTGACGTCATCCAGCCTGTGCTGGACGCCAACAAGGAGGATCTGGGCCAGCACGTCGAGCTGAGCGTCTAAGCCCTTTCCCGCATCAAAAGTACAAAAATCCCGCTGACCGGATGCAACCCGGTCAGCGGGATTTATTTTGTCTGGTTATTCTGCCGCAGCGGCGTCCCCTGCATCCCCTGCGTTTTCCGCAGGCTCAGGGGTGGGTTCGGGTTCCGGGGTCGGGGCGGCCTCCTCCGGCGCAAAGTAGGCGCGGATATCACCGTTTGACTGCTGGGTGGAAATGTCCAGCACGCCGCGGTCACTGTCCGCAAGCCCCTTTTCGGGGTCTGCCAGCGCCGCTGCGGCCAGCCGCAGCTTGTAGGGCAGATTGGTCTCACTGCCCAGCCGCACCACCACACGGTTCTGGTAGGTGAACTCAATATCGCTCAAATCCTGTACGTCCAGCGCCGTGGTGCCGTCAAACAGGCCGTTTGCCTGCAGATTTTCCATCAGCTCGGTCAGGGTATCGGCGGCGGAGGCCTGCAGGCCCGCGGTCTCGGCGGTGGCCTGCTCTGCCCCCAGCAAGGAGTTGTAGCTCTTGGGGGTGATGTGTGCGCCCACCGCAGGCGTGAAGTCGTCCGGCAAGGCGATGTTCAGCAGCGTAAGGCCATCCGGCTGGCTTGCATCGGTGCGCAGGATTTTGAGGGAATCGCTCAGTACCATCCAGCCGCCGGAATACGCACAGGCAAACCGTTCCTGCGCGGGCTGCACCTTGATGATGACGGTGGCGGGCAGCTGAATATCCACCTCCACCTGTTCCAGATACGGGAACTGCTGGGCCAGCTGCTGCGTTTTCTCGGCAGTGGAGAAGCCGAACAGGTTGGAGTTTGCCTCCACGCCCAGCGCGGTCAGCAGCTCCTCCTCCGTGTAAATGCCGGTGTCTGCAGGGGTGGTGCGGTCCATATTTTCCACCCGGAAAATTGTGACCTTGAACAGCAGGTTGACCGACACAAACGCGCCGACCGCCAGCACCGCCAGCACGCCCAGAATCCCGAGTGCGCGGCGGCGGTTGCGGCGGCGGATGATTTCCGCCTGGGTGACACGGCGCTGCTTTTGGGGCGCGCCGGGGCGGTAACCGGGCTTCTGCGGGTTAATCTGCTGGCTGGGGCGCGGCGGGCGCTGGGCGTTCTGCCTTGGCCGCGCCGCCTGCTGCCGTGCCGTGGGCTGCTCTGGGGCGGGTGCGCCGCGCTTTTCCAGCCCGATACGGCTGCCAAGGCCGCGCCGTGGGCCTTGTGCAGGGGAGCCGTTCGCGGATTTCTGCCTGCGGCTGCGCTGGTTGTTGTCCATGCGGGGAACGGCTCCTTTCTTTCCATTTGCAGCCAGCTTACTGCTGCATCAGTTCCATCAATTTTTCGGTAATCAAGTCAAGACTGTGCGGGTTGCCCAGCGTTTTGGCGTTGGCGCCCATCTCTGCCAGCTTGCCGGGGGTGTTCAGCAGGCTCTCGACCGTCTGCACCAGCCCCTCGCCAGTCAGGTTCTTTTCCTCTATCACAACGGCGGCTCCGGCCTTTTCCAGCTCCAGCGCGTTAAAATACTGGTGGTTCTCCGCCACATTCGGGCTGGGAATCAGCACTGCGGCGCGGCCCACCGCTTCAATTTCGGCCAGCGTCAGCGCGCCGGAGCGTGCAATGACCAGATCCGCCGCGGCCAGCAGCTGCGGCATATTGTTAATATACTCCGTCACCACAAGGTTTTCGCCGGGGGCAAAGCCCTTCTCTTTTTCCAGCGATTCAAACAGCTTGACGCCGCGGCTGCCAGTGGCGTGCAGATGCAGCACCTGCTGATGGGTGTTGTGCTCCCACGCGCAGAGGTCAGCCACCACCTGATTGATGCGGTCCGCACCCAGACTGCCGCCGAAGCTGAGAATCACCGTGCGCTCCCCTGCGTTCAGCTTGGCGCGGGCGGCGGCGCGGTCAGCGGTCAGCACCTCGGGGCGGACAGGGTTGCCCACCACGGTGGTCTTTTCCGGCGCACCGAGCTTTTCCACCGCGTCTGCGCTGGCGGCCAGGACGATGTTGACCTCCTTGGCCAGCAGCTTGTTCGTCACGCCGGGGAAGGCGTTCTGCTCATGGATGGCCGTCTTGATGCCGCGGCGGGCGGCGGCGCGGACGATGGGCCCGCTGACATAACCGCCGCAGCCGATGACCAGATCCGGCTGCACCTCATTCAGAATTTTCTTGGTGCGCGGGCCGGACAGCGCCAAATGCCAGACAGCCACGATATTGCGGCCGATGTTTTCCAGATTGATTTTGCGTTGGAAGCCGTTAATTTCGATGTGGTGGAATGGGTAGCCCGCCTTGGTGACAAGGCCATATTCCATACCCTCGCGCCGGCCCGCAAAGTGTATTTCCGCTGTGGGGTCGGCGGCCTTCAGCGCACCGGCAATCGCCAGCGCGGGATTGATGTGACCGGCTGTGCCGCCGGCAGCAATAAGAACACGCATTGATAACCCTCCCGAGTGAAGTTCCGTGCAAATATCATTTACTCTGTCCGCTTGCGGTAGCGGGTGCGCTGCAGCAGGCGGTCGGTTTCGGCCTGATGCTGCTCCGCCAGGCGCGCCTCCCGGGCATTACCTGCGCGGGATATGCTCAACAGTATGCCCATCTCGCCCAGCAGCATCAAAAGACTTGTGCCGCCGTAGGAGAAAAACGGCAGACTGATGCCGGTATTGGGCAACAGCGCCGTGCCGACGCCGATGTTCAGAAACACCTGCCACGCCACCTGCGAGATAATGCCGATGCCCAACAGGGTACCGTACAAATCCGGCGCACGCAGCGCAATAAAGACGCCCTGCACCACCAGCGCCGCAAATAGCGCGATAAGGGCAATCGCCCCCACAAAGCCGAGCTCCTCGCCCACAACGGAAAAGACGAAGTCATTTTCCGCGTAAGGCAGCCACTGGTGCTTCTGCACGCTGTTGCCGATGCCCACACCGAACAGCCCGCCGGTGCAGATGGCGTAGATGCTCTGGCGGGTCTGCCACTGCATACCCGCGGTGTTTGTGGGCGTCAGGCCCCAGACGCCGCCCAGACGGCCCGCGGCGTAGCCCTCGCCGGTGGCAAGATGTTTCAGAAAGGCAAGGATGCCCGCCACACCCGCCGCGCCCAGTGCAGGCCACCAGCGCATGGCCGAGCCGCTGCAAATCAGCATTGTGGCAAAAATGCCCATCATCAGCATCATGGCGGAGTAGTGCGGTTCCTTCCAGAGCAGAAGCATAATAGGAATCAGCGGCAGCAGCGGTAAGCCAAAGCCATAGCGGAGGGTCTTTTTCTTGTCATGATAGCGGTCCAGAATGTCCGCCGTGCAGAGCATAACCGCAAATTTGGCCAGCTCCGACGGCTGGACGGATACCGCGCCGCCCGCAAAATAGACCCAGCGGTAGGTGCCGTTGGTATCCTCCGGGCTTAGCAGGGCCGCAATCAGCAGCACCAGCGTGATGATATAAAAGCTCTCGTTCATATAGCGCAGGGCGCGGTAGTTGATGTTGGACACCAGCCACATAACGCCCAGCCCCACCACCGCAATGATGGTCTGCGGGCGGATGAAGTGGTAGACATCGCCGTAGTTTGTGTAGCCGTTGGAATAGCTGGCCGAAAACAGCATCACCAGCCCATAGCACATAATGACAATCAGCGTGGCCACAAACCCATGGGAAAGGTGGCCGCGCTCCATTTTAGGCAGGCGGATGACCGCCAGCATACGCAGAATATTGCCGATGGTATGGTCAAACAGGATACTGAGCAGACTTACTGCCATATTCATAAGCAGTCACCTCCCCCGACAGGGTAAGAACAAAATAAGAGCCGGGTGGGCCCGGCCCTGTAAATTATGCAACGCAGATGTACAGCATACCCATGGCCACGCCGATGGCGGCAATCAGGGCAAAGAAGGCGTCGATTTTGACTTCCTTCCAGCCGCGCATTTCAAAAGCGTGGTGGATGGGCGTCATACGGAAGATGCGCTTGCCGTGCGTGGCCTTGAAGTAGACACGCTGGATGACAACCGTCATAGCATCCCAGATGTACACAATGCCGAAGAACAGCACCAGCTCGGGGCGCTGCATCACAAAGGCCAGCGCCGTGACAATGCCGCCGAAGAACATACTGCCGGTATCGCCCATAAAGACCTTGGCCGGGTAGAAGTTCCAGACCAGGAAGCCCGCGCAGGCGCCCGCTGTAGCGGCGGCAATGAGCGAGACATGGACAAAGCCGAGCAGGCTGCCCGCCAGCAGATAGCCAATCATTGACACAAAGGTCACGCCGGTGCAAAGGCCGTCCAGACCGTCGGTCAGGTTGACCGCGTTGACCAAAAAGATGATGCCGAAGAAAGCGATGGGATAGTAGAGCAGCCCCATATCGACCGTGCCGAAAATCGGCAGCTGCACCACGGTGGTGAGCAGCCCCATGCTGTTCAAGCCGAACATAAAGCCGAAGGTCAGGGCAATCTGCAGAATCATCTTCTGCGCCTCGGTCAGGCCCAGATTGCGGTGCTTGAACACCTTGATGAAATCATCCAGAAAGCCAATCAGGCCGGAGCCGAAAGCCAGAAACAGCACCAGCAGCCCCGCCTGCAGCTGGGGCAGGCCCAGCACCTCCGGCAGGCTGGCGTGGAATATGGCCCACACAATGCCAAGGGTGGCCACAATGCCCAGAATAAAGCAGAGGCCGCCCATCGTGGGGGTGCCGTTTTTCTTGTTATGCCAGGTGGGGCCCTCCTCGCGGATGGTCTGGCCAAAGTGCAGACGGTGCAGCACCGGGATGAGTAGCTTGCCTGCCACCGCGGTGATGGCAAAGCCACCGACAGCTGCCGCCGCCAGTAGAGATGAGATTTGCTCCATGCAGTGATTCCTCCAAATCTAGGGGTCAGCTTACCCCTGCGGCAATTCCTTGTAGAAATCCTGCAGCAGCTGCTCCAGGCCCATTGCGTGGCTGGCCTTGGCCAGAACCGCATCGCCGGGGCGCACGAATTGCCGTAGATATTGTAGCACTTCTTCCGCCGTTTGGCAATGCACAGTTGTAACACCGCGCTCCCTTGCGGCCTGTGCCATGGCTTCGCTGCGGGGGCCGTAGGCAATCACTACCTCCACGCCTGCGTCTGCGGCCCACTCGCCGGTATGGCGGTGGCCATCCTCGCTGGCATCGCCGAGCTCCAGCATATCCCCCAGCAGCGCAATCTTGCGGGCGTTGGGCAGTGCCTTCAGCACAGAAAGCGCAGCCTTCATGCTGTCGGGGCTGGCGTTGTAGCAGTCCTCCACAAAGGTAACGCCGCCCTTTTCCACAATATGCTGGCGCATACCGGTTGTCTGGTAGGTGGCCAGCGCGGCGGCGCAGCGGGCAGCATCCAGCCCCAGCCGAGTGGCAGCAGCGTAGGCTGCCAGCGCGTCATACACGGTGTGCACGCCCGCGGTGGGGATGAATGCGTTGAAGGTGCCGTATGCCTTATCCACAATTTTGAACGTTGTGCCGTCCGTTCCAGTGGTGATGTCCGTGGCACGGACATCGACATTCTCAGCGTCGATGCCGAACCACACGGCCTGCAGGCGGGCCGGGACCTGTGCGGTGGGCAGCAGGTCATTGTCCGCGTTCAGTACCAGCGGTGCACTGTCCGGCAGGCCCACGCAAATTTCCATCTTTGCCTTCAGTATATTCTCCCGCGTGCCGAGATTTTCCAGATGGGAGACGCCAATCATCGTGATGATACCCGCCGAGGGCCGCGTGCAGCGGGTCAGGCGCTCAATCTCCCCCGCGTGGTCCATGCCCATCTCGACAACAGCGTACTCAGTATCGTTGTCCAGACGGAACAGCGTGTTGGGCACGCCGATGTCATTGTTCTGGTTGCCCTCGGTTTTCAGCGTATTGCCGAAGGCGGACAGCACGGCATAGCAGAACTCCTTGGTGGTGGTCTTGCCCACACTGCCGGTAACACCAATCATCTTGGGGTTGAACAGCATCCGATAGTTGGACGCCATACGAATCATTGCCCGGGCGCTGTCCGGCACAAGCACGGTGCGCTCCGCGGGGACGCCGTCCACCGGGTGGTTGGCAATGATATATTCCGCGCCGTTTTTATACGCAGCGGCGGCAAAGGTATGGCCATCCACACGCTCACCGGGGAAGCAGACGAACACGCAGCCAGGCGCGACCTTGCGGCTGTCCGTCACAACCGACTGGATGGGAACGGGTTCGGCCAGCGTCAGCCCGGCCAGCAGCTCATTGGCAGGAATCTTTTGCATGAATGGGAACCTCCTTGGGATTGAAAATCAGACTCTCTATATAGAAAAAGGAATTGTCTCAGCTTACCCTGCCTCGTTGGCCGGGTCAATCGTGCCGTCATCCTGCACGGGCTCTGCTGCGGCGGTATCCTCGCCGCTGTCCGTGGTTAGTGTAATGACGGTGCCATAGGCGGCGGTACCGCCCGCCGTAACGCTCTGGGCCACCACCTTGCCCTCGCTGCTGCCGCTGAACTGCACGTTCAGGTTGGCAGCCTTGAGCATCTGCTCGGCGAAGGTGCCGGTCTTGCCCTCCACATCGGGCACGGTGGTCATTGCATTCTGGTCGGTGGCCGTGTAGAGATAGACCGTGGAGCCCGCGGGAATCTCGCTGCCGCCAACAGGGTACTGGTAAACAATCGTACCGCTGCTGGGGCCAATCAGCTTGTGCTTAAGGCCCTGACGGTTCAGTGTGACCTGCGCATTGGTCCAGGTGTAGTTCAGGCAGGTCTGTACCTTGACGCTGCCGGTGGGGTTGTAGTCCGGGTTCTGCTCGATGCCCAGATAGGGCGCAATCTCGCTGATGATGTTGCCGACCACCGGAGCTACAACCTGACTGGCGTAGTCCTTGACCCAGCGC
The DNA here is from genome assembly GCF_024462815.1 of Gemmiger formicilis. Lineage (GTDB taxonomy): Bacteria > Bacillota > Clostridia > Oscillospirales > Ruminococcaceae > Gemmiger. The sequence goes on along the minus strand of NZ_JANGCG010000001.1, from coordinate 27,475 downwards.
GGGTCATCCAGCAGGACAAAAACCTCGATTTCGGGATCGTCAATCGGCAGGACGGCGGCAAAGCTCATCATCTTATAATAGTCGCCGTCACCGCGCAGATGGCGGTCGGTGCGCTCGGCCGTGCCGGACTTGCCGCCGATGCGGTAGCCCGCCACATAGGCGTTGATGCAGGAGTGGTAGTCCCCTTCTCCGTAGACGTTGTTCTCCATCATTGAGAGCAGCTGACGGCTGACATCCTCGGAGATAACCTGACGGCGGATGTTCGTCTCGGTCTTGCTGACCTCGTTGCCGTCTTTATCGGTGATGGAACCCACCACGTAGGGGGTGACCAGATAGCCGCCGTTGGCAATGGCCGCCACGGCAGTGGCCATCTGCATCGGCGTGATGGACTCGTTCTGGCCGAAGGCTGCCGTATAGAGGTTTGTATCGACCTCCGCCATCTGCTCGGCGTTGTAGACGCTTGTCCAGCGGGTCTCATTGGGCAGGTCGATGCCGGTGGGCTGGGTGAAGCCGAACGCCTGAATATAGTCGTAGAAGATCTGCGGCTTCAGTGTTTCGGCCGCCTGAATGAACCAGAGGTTGCAGCTGTGGTTCAGCGCGCCCGCCATGTCCTGTTCATAGTGGACCTCACCGTTGGCGCAGCGGTAGGTATGCTCCCACAGTTCGCTGCCCTCATTGACGGTCAGGCTGCCGCCGCAGTAGAAGGTCTGGCTCGTGCTCATGATGCCGGAGTCCAGTCCTGCAGATGCGGTGATAAGCTTGAATACGGAGCCGGGCATATACAGCTCGGTGATGTTCTTATTCTTCCACTGTGCCTCGCGCATCATACCCTGCAGCTGGGTGTACTCGCTGGCGACCTCGTTGCCGTCCTCATCTACAGTCTTTTCGCGGCTGATTTTTCCATCCGCCACAATGGACGCCACAGCCTTCTCGCCAAGGCGGCCCTCGAGCCAGTCAATATCGTCGGCGTCGATTTCCTCCTTATCCAGAATGTCGGTCATTTTGGTGTCGGTGATTTTATAGGGGTCATTGGGGTCAAACTGTTCAACCGAGGCCATAGCCAGAATGGCACCGGTCTTGACGTTCATCACAATGGCGCTTCCGCGGCCGTGCACCGTGAAGGTGTTCATAGCCTCGGCCAGATACTCCTCCACAACGGCCTGCACGTTTTCGTCAATCGTCAGGTTCAGGTCATTGCCGTCAATAGCCTCATGGACATCGGCCTGCCCTGCGGCCAGCGTGTTGCCGTAGACATCCGTCTCCGCCACACTGCGGCCCGGCGTGCCGGCCAGCGTCTCATCGTAGTATTTTTCCAGTCCGTAGGCACCCGCGCCGTCACTGTTGCAAAATCCCAGCACCGAGGCCAGGAACTCGCCGTAGGGGTAGCTGCGGGTTGTGGCCTGCTCGGTCGAAAGGTAAAGAATCCGTTTGCCGGTCTTTGCGCCGTCCTCGGGCGCCATGCGGTAGGTGTCGGCGTAGTCCAGTATCGCGTCCGCCACGGGCTTTTCCACGCCCTTGGCCAGCATACGGTACTGGTACGGCTCACCGCTGTCATTTTTGGCGGTCAGCACGGCATAGATGCTGTCGGCGGTGGCGTCACCGCCCAGCACACCGGCGATATACTCTGCCGCCGTGCGCAGCTGGTCATCCGTTGCCTCGCTTTTTGCGATGGAGGACGGGTCGGCAACAATATTCCATACCGTGTTGCTCTTGGCCAGCAGCTTGCCGTTGGCGCTGTAGATGGAGCCGCGCAGTGCGGGCATGGTGGTGTCCTTCAGCTGCTGGGTCACAGCCTCGGTGCGGTAAAGCTCAGCATCGCGCAGCTGCAGGGCGTACAGCTGGTAGACAAGCAGACCGAAAAAGACAATGATAAACACAGCCACACAGAACAGTGTGCGGGTAATCATACCGCTGTCGGCGCGGGTGCGGCGGCGTGGCGGATTGGGTTGGTTGGTTTGTGGCATGAATTTTCCTCTGGTATTTCAAAAAGCCTTTTTACCGTCGGCGGGGACACCGCGCAGCAAAAAGGCTCATAGCTGCCTATTTTTTACGGATTCAGCCCGTCCAGAAGGCTTAGGGCGGCGGTGCGCACGCTGTCCAGCAGACGGCCCGCCTTGTTGGTGCTCTTTTCAATGACGCTCTGGTCCTCCAGCTGCACATAGGTAATCTGGCTGGGGTCCAGCTTTACAAGGCCCAGCTGCCCCTCGGCTACCTCCTGCAGGCTGGCGCGGCTGGTGATGTCGCTCATCTTGGTGCTCAGGTAGTCATATTCGCTCTGGGCGGCGGCCAGTTCGGTATTGATGCTGTTAATCTGGCCGTTCAGCTCCACCAGCTTGGCGTGGCTGTACAGCACGCTGATAATCAGCCCCGCCACAGTGGCGACGGCCATCACGTGCAGCAGCGTGCGCGCAAAGCGGCGGGCGCGGTTCAGCCCGCGGTTTCCTCCGCGCACAACACGTACCTCGGGCCGCGGCGGGTCCAGCCTGGGCGCCGCCGCACCGCTGTGCAGCAAAACAGTTGTCATAGTTGTTGCCTCTTATACTTTCTCCAAAACTCTCAGCTTGGCGCTGCGGCTGCGGCGGTTGGCCTCCAGCTCTGCGGCGTCGGCTTCAATAGGCTTGCGGGTGATGAGCTTGGCCTTGGCCACGCCCCCGCAGGTGCAGATGGGCTGCTCCGGCGGGCAGGTGCAGCGCTGTGCCCAGCGGCGGAATTTGTTCTTGACGAGACGGTCCTCCAGACTGTGGAAGGTGATGACGCAGAGCCGTCCGCCTGGGGCCAGACAATCAAAGATTGCGTCCAGACCCTCGTTCAGGGCATCCAGCTCGGAGTTGACCGCAATGCGGATGGCCTGGAAGGTGCGGCGGGCCGGGTTCTTGGCCTTGCGGCGCTCGGCAGGCGGCACGGCGGCAGCCACAATCTCGGCCAGCTGCAGCGTGGTGGTGATGGGCTTTTCCTGACGGGCGGCCACGATTTTGCCCGCAATCTGCCACGCGTAGGGCTCCTCGCCGTAGTCGCGCAGGATGCGGGTCAGCTCCTCGCGGTCGAGCGTGTTGACCAGGTCCGCGGCGGTGGGGCCCTGCTGGCTCATGCGCATATCCAGCGGCGCATCGGCATGGTAGGAAAAGCCGCGGGCCGCATCGTCCAGCTGGTGGCTGGACACGCCGAGATCCAACAGGGCTCCGTTCACCGCCGGGATGCCCAGCTCCGAGAGGACACGTGCCGCCTCTCGGAAATTGACCTGAACCACCTGCGCGGGCAGACCCTTGAGCCTTTCGGTGGCGACTGCCACCGCATCCGGGTCCTGATCCAGCGAAATCAGGCGTCCTGTGGTCAGACGTTTTGCAATTTCTCTGCTGTGGCCTGCGCCGCCCGCCGTGCCATCCAGATAGATGCCGGTGGGGTCAATGTTCAGCCCGTCCAAACAAGGCTGCAGCAGTACGGGAATATGTGAAAATTCCATGTGTTATCGTCCTATATCGTTAAAAGTCCAGATTTTCCATCTCTGCGGTGAAGTCCTCATCGCTGGTTTCCTGGCTGGCGTTCCATGCCTCGGTGTTCCAGATTTCCGCAAAGCTGCGGCTGCCGATGATGGTTACATCGTGGTCAAGACCCGCGTACTCCCGCAGCTTGGCGGGCAGCTGGATGCGGCCCTGCTTGTCCGGCGTGACCTCCACCGCGGAGGCATAGAGCATACGGCTGACCTTGCGGCCCTTGACAAGGCCCTTTTCCTCAATTTTGGCGGCAACCTTTTCAAACTCCTCGGCCGGGAAGGCGGCGAGACAGTGGTCCAGCCAGCGGGTGACGATGAAGGTCTCCCCCATCGCATCGCGGAAGCGGGCGGGAAAATTCAGACGTCCCTTGGCGTCGATTGCGTAATCGTACTGGCCTACGAGCATCTGTCTTTCCCTCCCTTCGTCAGGTTGCACAAAGTTGCGACTTAGTTTTTTACGTGTCTGCGTCCAGTTTGTTGATAACTCTGTGGAGAACGTGGAAAACTACCCACTCTTCACCACTTTTGTTGTTATTCTCACCACAATTACCCACCGTGGTAAAATAATAGTACCATTTTCTTTTGCAAAAAGCAAGGGCGAGAGCGTAAAAACTGCGCCGCAAATGGATTTTTCACAGATTGTACAAAGCCGGGCGGCCCAGGGCAGGCGGTTTGCATCAAATGCGCATGGGTAAAGTTTTAATTTACGCAAAAGAAAAATCGCCGTATCGTTTTTCACGATACAGCGATTTATTTTGTGCTTATTTGTCTTTTTTATGGGAATTGTGCCGTGAATAACAACCTTGCAGGCAAAATTCTGCCCGCCGCAGGGCTTTATTTCTGGCCGCGGTTCGGGCGGGCGGCACTGCGCAGATTCATACGGGTATTTTTAATATCCGCCACGCTGCGGGCCAGCACCTCCTCGGAATTTTTGAGGATACCCTCACAGTAGACCGTGGCATTGCGGCTCAGCTCCTTGGCCTGCGACTGGGCGGCGGTCAGAATCTCCACCGCACGCTGCTGGCTGCGCTTGACGATTTCCTGCTCACTTGTCAGGGTGCGGGCGCGCTCCTCGGCCTGCTGAATGATATTTTCCGACTCAATGCGGGCGTTTTTCATAATCTGCTCGCGGTCATTGACAATTTTCTTGCTCTCGCGGACCTCATCTGGCAGATTGTTGCGCACCTCATCAATGATGTCCCGCATACGGTCCACATCGACCATGCGCTTGGAGGGCGAGAATGGCACCGCAGTGCCCGCCTCCAGCGTTTCCTCCATCAGTTCCAGCAATTCTTCAACGTTCATGCCTCTTCCCCTCTCTCATAGCGGCTGACCTTGATTTTGCCGTAGTTGTATTGCTTCACCAGCGTCAGGGCGCCGGCCTGCTCAGGCAGTTCGGCCTCGCGCTCTGTCTCGCAGAGCACCACGCCGCCCGGGGCCATTTTGGCCGCCAGCAGCGGCAGCACCGCCGCCACGGTATCATGGTGGAACGGCGGGTCCAGCAGAGCCAGATCAAACGGCCCGCGGATGTTGGCCAGAAAGCTCTCGGCCTCGCCCTGGCGGATATCGCTCTGGCGGTCCACCCCCGCCGTCTTGCAGTTGGCCTTCACGATGGCCAGAGCCTCGGCGGAGTGGTCAACGAAGAGGCAGCTTTTTGCACCGCGGGACAGCGCCTCGATGCCCAGCTGGCCACTGCCCGCGAACAAATCCAGCACCCGGGCTCCGGGCACAAGAAACTGTACGCTGGAGAACATGGCCTCCTTCACGCGGTTGATGGTCGGGCGGGTGATATCCTCCCCCGGGAGGGCCTGCAGATTTTTGCCGCGGGCTGTACCGGCGATGACGCGCATATGCCGCACCTCTTTCCTTTCCAAATTCACTTGATACAGATTCAGTATTTATTATGCGGCCTACCGCAAGGATTGTCAAGGGTGCAAAATGTAAAATAAAATGGCAAAATTGTAACAGAGACCAGAAAACTCCGCCCTGCGGGCTTGACAAATCCCCCTGCGGACAGGTATAATAGACACTGTTATGCGGCTGTCGTACAACGGCTAGTACATCAGCCTTCCAAGCTGAGGACGTGGGTTCGACTCCCATCAGCCGCTCCAAAAACGCTGGCGCAGATTCGTAGGAATCTGCGCCAGCGTTTTTATTATTTGTATTTGCGGCCGGAAAGCACCCATAAGCGGGGTTTCTCACATCTTCACAAGCTCTGCCTTCATAGCCTTCAGCTCTTTTTCAAGGCGGTCCTTGGTCTTGTTGTAGTCCTGATAGGCCTGCAGCTCATCCTCGACGGTGGGGTCCTCGGCGGTGAGGTAGCCGCTGTTCATCGACGCTGTGTAGCTGAATTTTTTCAGCGTACCGCCAAAATCAATGACCATAAACTGCCCCTCGACAGGCTGGACCGTACCCGCGCCGAACATCTTATGGGTGATTTTGCAGCCGGTCAAGTCGGGCAGCTGCGCGGGGTTGGCCAGCAGCTCCTGCAGCTCCTGCTCGGCTTCGCCGATGCAGGCGCAGAGCTCGGCACGGGTCGCCTTCTCCTGCACAGCCTTGGCGCGCTCTTTCGTGGTGGCCGTGCGGGCGTAGCCCTTCGGGTAGAGCTGCTCGGTGTAGGCCGTGTGCAGGATGTCATACACCAGCAGATGGTTGGCATCATCCACGCCGCCCAGCTCCTGCCCCACATACGCCTTGTGCAGCGCCAGCAGCTCCGGGTAGGCCTCCAGCGCGGCCAGCAGGTCATTGCACATCGTGTAGTAGCGGGGCAGGTTCAGCGCCGCACCGCCGCCGAAATCGGCCTCATAGTCAAAATAGTCCGCCCATGCCTTGGCCTCGGCGGCGTTATAGAAGTAGTTTTCGCGGGGGCTCCACAGGTTCAGCAGATACGCCGCATGGGCCGCATTCATCGTATATTTGGTCATACGCGGAAAAACGCGGCGGAACCGGCCGTTAATCTGGTCTGCAAAGAGCTCCACGCGGCCGCGGCGCTTGGAAATATCGCCGTCATCCGCCTTGAACAGCCATCGGAAGCACTCCCGTACCAGCTCAATCTCGGTACCACGCAGCATCAGGTTCTGCATCCCGCCGATGGGCTGCAGAACCGGGTTGTCCAGCGCCAGCCTGGCCTGCTGCGTAGCATCGGCAAACATCGCCGGGAAGTCGCTGTCATCTATGTCCCAGTTTACGCCGAAGCAGTCCGCTGCGCGCCAGAAGGAGCCTTCCTCCGCCGCCGCACGGCTTTTGCAGTGCTGGATATATTGTACAAGAATCCCATTCAGATTTTCCGTATTCAAACCAATTCCTCCTTGCATAAGGGCAACACCGCATAATTCTAAGTGCCGATACGGCGAGCGAGAAGTGCAAGCTGCTAAGCAAAAAGCGCAGATAATACTGGATGTATTATCGAGCATTTTTGCAACGCAGATTGTGCTTCGCCGCCGCTGTAGCGGTGCTTAAGCCGTAAGGCGCGAATTGTGCGGTGTTGCCCAAGCCTTCCTATTATAAAAGAATGAACACAAGGCGTCAATCCGTAAAAACAACAAAATGCCCCCTTGCAAAAGGGGGCAAAATCTGTAAAAATGCCGTTTCCGGGAAGGCGGTTTACAGGCTTGAATAGCCGAAGCTGTTGACCAGCGCGTCAATCCGCTTGCCCTGCTTGCACCATGGGCAGCTGTGGGAATCGTAGGTCTCGTAATCGGGCAGGTCATGGGTGTCAAAGATGCTCGCCACCGGGTACCCGGCGCACTCCTTGACCGAGGCAAAGATGGACGCAATGCCCACAGGTTCGCCGCCGTAGTAGCGGATGGCCTCAATCGCGCCCTGCACCGTGAAGCCGGTGGTAACGGAAGCGGCCAGCACCAGCACGTGCTTGCCTGCAATCATCGGGGCGGTGTTCTCGCGGAAGAGCAGCTGGCTGCCGGTGGTGTGCTCCGGCGTGACAACGTAGATGGTCTGGTGGGCGTTCATATTCGTGTAGCCGGACTTCGTCAGCTCGCTGGCCATGCAGGCACCGATGACCTCCGTGCCGTCCAGACAGAGGATGGTGTCCACGATGGTGGTTGAATTGTACTCACGCACCAGCTCTGCGGCGGCGGCGCGGGCCTCCGACAGGCGGAACTTCGTCAGCGTGACATCAATATAATAGTTGATATGGCTGTGGCTGGTGGCATAGTGCCCCTTGCTGACGCGCAGCTGCAGATTGGGTTTGCCGGTGGGCAGTTTGACAAGATTCATCGCCATAGTGAAATCCTCCCTTTAACTTTTTATAGGTATATTGTACAAATTTTTAGCAGGAAAAACAAGAAACGGTTTACCCAAAATCCAAGGGCGATTTTTGGGCAGTTTTCTGGACAAACAGCGGGACAAATGGTATAATTAAGACACTTTTAAAGTGGGGAGGTTTGCGGATATGGGCTATAAATTGGCGGCGAACAACGGCGATACACTGGCCGTGCCGCAGCTGGTTCTGGCGCACCTGACCCAGACCGACGGCGATACCATCCGCGCCGCGCTCTACATTTTGCAGACCCATGACACCGACCCCCGCACCATGGCGCGGGCGCTGGCGCTGCCCAGCATCGAGGCTGCCAAGCGTGCCCTGCAATACTGGGCCGGTGCGGGGCTGCTGGAATCCGACCGCGGCGGCTCCCCTGCCCCGGCCGTTGAACCAGCCAAGGTAGATTTGGCCAGCGTGGCCAACGACCCCTATGTGGCGGTGCTCTGTCAGGAGGCGCAGAACGCCTTTGGCAAGGCGCTGAACCGCAGCGAAATGCAGCGGCTGGTGGGGCTCTACCTGAACGAGGGCTGGAAGCCCGATGTAATTCTCCTCTGCTGTGCCGAGGTCACCCGCCTTGGGCGGCGCACCGTGGCCGCCGTGGCCCACCTGCTGGCCCGCTGGCGGGAGGACGGCGTGGAAACCGGCGAGGACGCCGAGCGCTGGCTCAAGCGCGCCGCCCAGCGCGAGACCTGGTGTGCAGACGCTGCCGCGCAGTTCGGCATTGCGCCCCGCGACCTGACCAGCTGGGAGCGCCGCACGATTGCCCGCTGGCATGAGGAGATGGGCATTGGCCGCGAGATGATTGACGAGGCCCTGCTGCGCGCCAATGGCAAGAACACCGTGCGGTACGTGGACGGCATCCTGCGCGCATGGCGTGCGCAGGGCATTACCACCGTGGATGCCGCCCGCAAGCAGGGCCAGCTGGAGGGCAGCAACATTGTTATGACCGAGCGCCCCGGCGCGCAGCCGCCTGCCGCAGCCAGCGCCCAGAAGGATTTGTTCAACCGCAACTGGGCGGCCATGTTTGACGAGGAGGGGTAACCCATGCGCACAAAAGATGAACTGTTCCGCGCCGCCCAGCGGGAGGTATCCGCCTACCGCCAGCAGGCTGTAATGCAGGCCGAGACCGCCCGCCGTGCCGCCTACGCCGCCCACCCGGCGCTGGCCGCCGCAGATGAGGCCCATATGCGGGCCGGGCTGGGGCTGGCCAAGGCTGCAGCCTTGGGCGGCAACGTGGACGCCGCCCGCGCCGCGCTGACCCGCGCCGACGAAGCCCTTGCCGCCGCCGTGCAGGAGGCCGGCTACAGTGCGGACGCTTTCCGCCCCGCCTACCGCTGCCCCCTGTGTGAGGACACCGGTATGAAGGACGGCGTGCCCTGTAGCTGCGTGGCAGATGTAGCCCGCCGCCTGCGCCGGGAGGAAATCAACGCCGCCAGCCCGCTGGGCCTGTGCCAGTTTGCCAGCTTTGAGCTGGTGCGCTACAGTGACGAGGTGGAGCCCGAGCTGGGCATTTCGCCGCGGGCCTATATGGGTAAGCTGCTGAACTACTGCAAGAACTACGCGGCCCGGTTCAACCAGAGCAGCCCGAATCTGCTGTTTATGGGGCACACCGGGCTGGGCAAGACCCATCTGGCACTGGCCATTGCGGACGCCGTGCTGGAGGGCGGCCATGATGTGCTGTACACCAGCGCCGCCGCCCTTGCCGCACAGCTGGGGCGTGAGCATTTTGACTACACCAACAACGATGAGTGGCTGGCCGCCTGCCAGGAGGCCGACCTGCTGATTCTGGACGATTTGGGCACCGAGTACATCACGCCGCTGACGATCAGCGTGCTGTATGAGCTGATTAACACCCGGATGCTGACTCACCGCCCAACCATCTACACAACAAACATTACCGACCAGAATGTGTTTGTGGCCCGCTACACCGAGAAAGTAGCCAGCCGTATGCTGGGCGGCTGTAAGATGTTCAAATTTTTCGGGGTAGACCAGCGTTTGAAATAACCGCCGCGGATTGCCGGAAAATGCCGTCCATCATTTATAGCTCCTGCGGGCGGGCAATGCCCGCCCCTACACGCTTTCCATTGCTTTGTAGATGGTTGGCATCCGTCACCGGGTGACCACACGCAAACAAAAAGGCATATGCCTCCCATCTTCGGGGGCATATGCCTTTACTATTTTTAATGCCGTACCGACAGGGTCCCTCCTACTTTTGCGGGAGATTTCCTATCGTATCACCGTTCAATCTTCATATGCGGATGCTTCGGTGCATAGGTGGAGACATCCAGCCGCCACTCGGTGTTGCCGTCGGCGTCCTTGGCAACCTTGGTAAAACCGAACTGTGCGTAGAACTCGCGCACCATCGCATTTTTTGCAGTCGGATAGTAGTGTCCCACGATGGTTTTCACGCCGCGGGCGGCAGCCTCGGCCACGAGGGTGTCCATCATGGCATCCTCCATACCGCGCTTGAGCACGCGGCAGCTCATGAGCCAGAGACGCAAATCGAGGGTATCCCCTTGTTGTTCGCCCTCCACAACGGTGACAATGCCATTATCGCCGAATTTATCGACGAGCCTGCCGCAAAGGCAAAGCGCATTTTCATTCTGCGCCATTGCGCGGATATCATCCTCCGAGCAGCGCAGTGTGGTGAGGTTGAACTGGTTGGACTTGTTTGTCAGCTGGGCAATGCGCTGGATGTACAGCGGCTCAAAGCCCTTGATGGTAGCCGTCATTTCCAGACTGTCCAGATACTGGCCGTAGTCGGTGAAGGCCGCCTGTGCCTTGGCGCGCTCGGCGTTCTGGTGGTAGAGCTCGGTTTTTTTCAAGTCCTCCTTGGAGAGGGCCGTCACCTCAAAATAGCCGCCGTGGTCCAGCGTTTTGATGTAGTTTTCAGCACCGTCCAGCGCAGGCACCGCCACGCCGGGCACCTGTGCCGCCACAATGGCGCGCTCCGCCGGGTTGTCATCGGCAAAGACAAAGCTGTCCGCACCGAGGTTCAGCTCGGATGCAATCGCCTTCAGGTTCAGATCTTTCGGCTCCCAGTTGGCCTTGATGGCCACAAAATCGTCGGGGCGCAGCACACCATCCGGGTGGTTCAGACCCGCCAGCGCGTTGGTTTCCTCATTCTTGGAGTCCACCGCCAGAATGACGCCGATGGACTTCAGTGCCTTGCAGTAGCTCTGGAATTCAGCGTAGACCTGCCCTTCCGGGACTTCGGGGCCGATGGCCAGACCGTCCACGCCGTCATCGCCGACAATGCCGCCCCAGAGTGTATTGTCCAAATCGAGCACCAGCGCCTTTTTGTTGCGGCCGTACAGCGACTTGATGATATTGGCCACGCTGTTGGCCAGCGAGGGAATCGCATCCAGACACATGGCATATTTGTACATATGCCAGTAGAAGGCATCCCCCCACGCGGTCAGGCCGTAATCGGCAGAGAGGTAGTCAATATCATTGATGTAGAAATGCTCATGCGCCGCGGCGTAGGCATAGAATTTCTGGTTCAGCCGACTGATGAAGTTGGAACGGCCGTGGCAGTCCCAGATGTCGCGGTTGCCCATCAGGCGGTAGTTGGGGCGGTCAAAGTTGTTCTGGATGACAGGGCAGGCAAATTTCTGCTCCAGCGCCTGCCACATCGTCTCAAAATGGGCGTACTGCTCGTCCAGCATGGCGTCAATGTCGACCTTGCTGTCGGCGGTGGTGGGCAGCGCTGTCAAATTGCGCCAGCTGGTGTGGATGTAGATTACATCCGGGTGGAACTCGTCCAGCTCCGGCGTGCCGAACATCGCATCCTGCCAGTACTGTGCGTACTCGCTCTGGTAAAACTCCGCCTCAATGCCGTATTGCAGCAGGAAAAGCCCCAGCTGATCGGCCACTTCATTGGTGGTGGACCCGCCGAGGATAGCAATTTTTTTGTGCAGCGGATGCGGGTTCTGGGCCAGCAGCTCCCGCCGCAGTCTGCGCTTTTTGCGCAGCAGGGTTTCGGTATCCAGCGGATAATGGAAGCAGTCCATAATGTCTCCCTTACAGCTCTGCCAAAGCACCCTTGAGCGCCTGTGCAATCTGGTCAGGGCAGCTGGTGGGCTTGCGGCCGCAGGTGGTGCCCTCCATGCGGGCGATGGCATCCTCGGCCTTCATACCGGGCAGCAGCTTGGCAATGCCCTTCAGGTTGCCGTCGCAGCCGCCCAGAATCTGCACGTCCTTAATGGTGTGGTCCTCGTTCAGCTCCACGATGGTGCGCACAGAACAGGTTCCCTTGTTGTTATAGGTGTAAGTCATTTGTTTTGCTCCTTAGTTTGATTTTTTCCAGGTTGCCTTGCGCGCCTTGGCAATATCGCCGATGCGCGCAATCATTTCATCGCTTGTGGCAAATGCGCCGACAGGGCGCGGGGTGACGGTGTTCATGCCGTGGTAGTCCGTGCCGCCTGTCACGATGAGTCCGTTTTCCTTGGCAAGGCGCGTCAGCTCGGCCTTATCCTCCGGCGTGTTGCGGGGATGGTCGATTTCCACGCCATCCAGCCGCCCGGCGGCAATCAGCTCCCGGGCCAGCTCCATGCTGTGGTAAACACTGGGGTGCGCCAGCACCACCACGGCGCGGCTTGCCTTGATGACCTCCAGCACGGTGTCCACCGACTCATACCGGGGTGTGTGCAGGATGCGCCCGCGCACCGGTTTGAGCCCGAACAGGGATTTGTAGACCGAATTGTAGATACCATCGGCCAGACCGTACTGGCACAGTACCTGCATAACCTGTGCCTTGAACAGTGTGCCGCTGTCCTTGGCGAGCTCCAGCGCTTCCTCGGTGCGGAACTGCGGGCAGATTTGCTCAAGCTCCTTGCAGCTTTGCAGCATGGCGGTCAGGCGGCGCTCGGCCATCAGGGCGGAGAAGTCCGCCAGCGCGGCGCAGTCATCCGGCCAGTAGCAGAGCAGATGCACGCGGTGGGCGCGCTCATAGTCATAGGCCGTAAGCTCGGTGGCCGGGATAAGATGGACGCCGTTCTGCACCGGATGCGCGTAGGCGTACCGCACGCTCTGGATGGAGTCATGGTCCGAAATTGCCAGATGCGTCATACCCGCGCAGGCCGCCAGAAACGGCAGCTTTTCCACCTTGGTCGAGCCATCGGAAAACGTGGTATGGGTATGCAAATCCCCGGGCATAGCGCTGTCACCTCACTTGCAGATATTATAGGACATATTATTATACTACAAATTGGTGGTGGATTGCAAGTGTTGGCAGGAAAGCAGGGCAAATGGCTTCCCCTGGAGGGGGAAGCCATGGGGCGGGCGGAGCAGAGCCCCGCCCCTACTGCACAATGCTTTTGGGTTATCCGTAGGGCGGGGTGACCCCACCCCGCCGTGCAACGTTGCCGTTCTATGCCGTTAATTTATCCGCGCTGTTTTTTCAGTTCCTCCAGATAGGCCGCCAGCTCGTCTATGTCCTGCTCCGTCAGGGCGTCAGTTTCGGCAAGGGCGGCAACAAAGTTGCGGGGGCTACCGCCAAAAAGGCGGCCCAGCAGGCTTTTGGTCTCGGCGGGCAGATACTCCTCCCGTGCCAGCACGGCAAGATACCGGTAACCTCTCCCCTGCTTTTCACGCGCCACACAGCCCTTTTCCTCCAGCCGCGCCAGCAGTGTCAGCAGGGTGGTGCGGGCGCGGGGCGTACCGGGCAGGGCGGCCTCCAGCTCCGCCGCCGTCAGCGGGGCGGGCGCGTCCCACAGCGTGTTCATAATTTCCAGCTCTGCATCAGGCAGGCGTTTGATTTTTGCCATAGCAGCCTCCTTATTGCAGGCTTTCGCCGCCGGTGCACACAGTGCGGGAGAACCAGTCCCTTTCATCGTTGTGCACCGCAAAGGTGTAGCGCTGGGCACCGGGCCACTCTGCCGTGATTGTATCGCCGTCACGCGTAAACCGCCAACCGCCCGCACCGTCACTTGCCATACTTACCGGCGTGCTGTAGCCGGGCATAGCACTGGTTCTGGGCGCAGACCAGTCCAGCGCCGTCATCTCGTCATAGGTCAGGTAGGGCGGCAGAGCGTTCCAGTCGTTCGTGTCGCTGAAATCAAGGTTCAGAATCATCAGGGCGTCCGCCTCATTATAAAAATACCGATTGCGGTAGTAAAGATAGCTTTCCAGCTCGTCCTGCGTCCAGTCCGCCGGGCCTGCAAAATTGCGTATACCGGTCAATGCCAGCGCGTCACATTGGTGCAGCAGCATACGGTACTGCTTGTTTGTCAGCTTCAGCTCACGGGCATCGTCAAGAATGGCAAACTGCGGTGCCTTCGACGTATCATTTTGTTGCCAGCCGCTGATTACCTCACAGGGCTCACTCTCATCAAGCGGCGCTGCAACATAGGCAAAGAAGCGCCCTTCTCCGTACTGGGGACCAAGATACGCATACTCCGGCTGCAATTCTGCCTCAAAAAACTGTTTGACCAGAATACCATTTCCACCTTCCAGATACTCTTGCCATGTTGTACCGTCCTTCCGTTTCTGGGCCAGAACCTCGCGCAGGCCGTCCTGTCCGTCATCCTTTATATCCACCTCATTGGACATTCCGTTATTGAAAATGTAGCCCCGCTGACTGGACAGATACTCGTCCCAAAAATAGCTGGATTCCCGGTTGAAGGCGTCCATCTCTTCCCGCGTGGGCATAGGCCGGGTTGTGCTTGCCGCCGGGGTGGCGGTCGGCGCTGCCGTGGGCGCGGGCGCTTCCGCTGCGGGCTCGTCCTGCGGGGTATCCGCCGTCCTGCAGGCCACCAGCCCACCCGCACAGCAGACGGTCAGGGCCAGCACCGCCAGCAGAAGCCTGCCGCGGTGCTTGGGCGCGGTGTCCCACAGGGCGGCAAGGCGCTGCCTGAACTGCCGCTTGTTCAACGCAAAACCGCTGGTCAGCGCCGGGCCGCGGTTCAAACGCACGGCGGTCAGCAGTGCATCCGCGTAAGCGTCGCGGTAGGCCGCGCCCCGCCCGCGCAGGGTTTCCGCGTCACAGGCGGCTTCTATGTCCCGCCCGGCGCGCACCGCCAGCAGCCACGCCGCCGGGTTATACCAATGCACAAGGCAAGCCAGCGTGAACAGCAGCTTTTGGGCCACGTCCTGCCGCGCAATGTGGGTCAGCTCATGCGCCAGCATATACGCGGCGCCGTGCGGAGCCTCCCCGGCCGGAACCAGCAGCACCGGGCGCAGGATGCCTGCCACCATCGGGCTGTGCACCAGCGGCGTGGCAAGCATACGCGGGCTTTGCCCCTGCGGCAGAGCGTTACGCCAGCTTTGGGCGGGCTGCTGTGCCGTGCGGCGCACGCGCAGCCGCCACACTGCATACCCGCCAAGCTGCCAGATTGCCGCCGCCAGCATCCCAAATGCCCACAGGGCAGACAGTACATCAAGGCTGGCGGCCCGCTGTAAACCGGCAGGGCCTGCCTGCTCCGTCTGGTAGGAGGCAATATAGTGCCTTGTCACGCCGCTTGCCTCGTTCGTCACCGCATAGGTGGTTCCGGCGGGCGGCTCTTCGGTTGTGCCTTGGGCTGGTGCGGCGTTCACGCTGTAAAGTGGCTCGGTGCGGACAGACACCAGCGCCGGGGCTTTTGGCAGAAGAAAATGCACCGGCACCAGAAGCAGTACCGCCAGCACTACCCACAGGCGGCAGAGCCACTGCGGGCCATAGCGTTTTTGAAGCCCGGGCGCAGCGGCCAGCAGAGCCAGCGCAGCCAGCCCCAGCAGCAGCCCCTGAACAAAGAGCGATGTAAAAAGTGCAGCAAGCATAAGCGGCCTCCTTTAAATTCTACAGTTGTAGAGGATAATTTCATTCTACAAATGTAGAGGGTTTTTGTCAATCGTACAAGCCGCCAATTTTTGCGGGATAGGTTTGTGCATAATGTGAGAAGGAAACGGAGCGCAAATGGCTTTCCCTGGAGGGGGAAGCCATGGGGACGCTTGAACCGGAAACGGGATATAACGGCAACACTACGGCGGGGTGGGGTCACCCCGCCCTACAGATATCCAAAATCATTGCGCCGTAGGGGCGGATTCTATATCCGCCCGCGTACCCGGGCAAACGCCATCTGCCGGTACGTTGCCCGGGCGTCGGCGACGCCGCCCCCCTACAGTGGCTGTAAAATTGGCTTTTGCCCTACAAAAAAAGCACCGCTCCCTTTTACAGGAACGGTGCGGGTGAATCAGGGGTCAGCAGCGGTTACGCCAGCAGGGGCTTGCAGGCCTCGGCCAGCTTCTCCTTCTGGGCTTCGGCCTCAGCAAGATCCTTGCCCTTGGTGGTGAAGTAGGTCTTGATTTTCGGCTCGGTGCCGGAGGGGCGCACCACCACGGTGGCGCCGCTTTCCAGCGTGTAAATCAGGACGTTGGCGGCGGGCAGGCCGGTTTCCTCGGGCTTCTTGTAGTCCACAACCTTGACCACCTTGTCACCGGCAAAGTCCTTCGGCGGGTTCTCGCGCAGGCCTGCCATAATGCCGACCATCTTGTCCATGCCGGACAGGCCCGGGAACTCAAAGCTATCCACCTTGTTCAGGTAACGGCCGTACTCGGCGTAGATGCGCTCCAGCTCTTCCTTGATGGAGGAACCCTTGGCGCGGTAGTAGGCGGCCATCTCGCAAATCAGCATAGAGCCGATGATCGCATCCTTGTCGCGGACATAGGGGCCTGCCAGATAGCCATAGCTCTCCTCAAAGCCGAAGATGAAGCGGTCAACCTCACCGGCGGCCTCCAGCTTGGCAATCTGGTCGCCAATCCACTTGAAGCCGGTCAGCACGTTGCGGCATTCTACGCCGTAGTGCTCGGCCACCTTGTCGGCCAGCGGGGTGGAGACGATGCTCTTGCACATAACCGGGTTCTTCGGCATGGTGCCCTGCTCAATGCGGCCTGCGCAGATGTAGTCCAGCAGCAGCACGCCCACCTCGTTGCCGGAGAGCAGCTCATAGCTGCCGTCCTTGCACTTGACGGCAATGCCCACGCGGTCGGCGTCGGGGTCGGTGGCCAGCATCAGGTCAGCGCCGGACTTCTCGGCCAGCTCCAGACCCAGACGCAGTGCCTCAAAGATTTCGGGGTTGGGGTACGGGCAGGTCGGGAAGTTGCCGTCCGGGTTCTTCTGCTCAGGCACGATGGTAATATCGGTGATGCCGATGTCGCCCAGCACGTGGGTAACAGGCACCAGACCAGAGCCGTTCAGCGGGCTGTAGACCAGCTTCAGGCCGGCGGTCTTGCAGATGCCGGGGCGGATGGAGCGCGCCTCGATGGCCTGATACAGCGCATTGACGCAGTCCTCGCCGACATACTCAATCAGCCCCTGCGCCATACCGTCCTCAAAGGAAATCAGCTTGGCACCGGTCAGGATGTCGGTTTTCTGGATTTCGGCGTAGACGATGTCGGCGGCCTCATCGGTCATCTGGCAGCCGTCCGGACCGTAGGCCTTGTAGCCGTTGTACTTGGCGGGGTTGTGGCTGGCCGTGACCATAATGCCCGCGTTGCAGTTATAGTAGCGGGTGGCAAAGCTCAGCGCGGGAACCGGCATAAGCGCCTTGTAGATGCGCACCTTGATGCCGTTGGCGGCCAGCACCTCGGCAGCGGTCTTGGCGAACAAATCGCTCTTGATGCGGCTATCATAGCTGATGGCAACAGTCTGGCTGCCGCCCTGCGTCTTGACCCAGTTGGCCAGGCCCTGGGTCGCCTGACGGACAACATAAATATTCATACGGTTGGTGCCTGCGCCGATGACGCCGCGCAGACCGGCGGTACCAAACTTCAGGGCCACGGCAAAGCGGTCCTGAATGGCGGCATCGTCACCCTTGACGCTTTCCAGCTCGGGCTTGAGGTCGGCATCGTCCAGCTCAGCGGCGAGCCAGCGCTCATACATATCCTGATACATAAGTAAAACACCTTCACTTTCCATAGGTACCCATATCTTAGGTATATTCTAAATATACCAACTTTACAGCAGCCTGTCAATCGAATTTTGTTTAAATTTGCCTGTTTTTTCCCGGTTTATGCTTGTACTACGGCGGGGTGTGCGGTATACTGATAAAAAAGCGCGAAAGTGAGTGTAGGCCCCAATGTATGCAAAAGTGACAAGTCTTGGCGTGACCGGGCTGGCCGGGTATATCGTGCAGGTGGAGGCCGATTTGTCCGGCGGGCTGCCGCAGTTCAACCTTGTGGGGCTGCCGGATTCCGCCGTGAAGGAGAGCAGCGAGCGCGTGCGCAGCGCCGTGAAAAATCTCCACTATGAGTGGCCCGCCAGCCGCATTACCATCAACCTTGCCCCCGCCGACGTGCGCAAGACAGGGCCAGTGTACGATTTGCCGGTCTTTGTCGGGATTCTGGCCGCGCAGGGCAAGCTGCCCGCCCCCGGCGATGCGCGTGCCTTTCTGGGGGAGCTGGGTCTGGACGGCACACTGCGCCCCGTGACCGGCGTGCTGCCGATGGCACTGGCCGCCGTGGAGAACGGTGTGAAGGAGCTCTTTCTGCCCGCCGAGAACGCCGCCGAGGCCGCTGTGGCCGAGGGGCTGACCGTCTACCCGGCGCGCAGTGCGCAGGATGTGGTGCTGCACCTGTGCGGTGCAAGCCCCATCACCCCCGCCACGCCGGACGGCTACGACGAGAACGGCGTCTGGCTTGGCCCGGATATGGCCGATGTGCGCGGCCAGAGCGAGGCACGCCGGGCGATGGAGGTTGCCGCCGCGGGCGGGCACAATCTGCTGCTTGTCGGCCCGCCGGGCACCGGCAAATCCATGCTGGCCAAGCGCCTGCCGGGGATTCTGCCGCCGCTGACCTACGAGGAAGCGCTGGAAACCAGCGCCATCTACTCGGTGGCCGGGCTTTTGCGCGGCGGCGCGGGGCTGATAAAGGAGCGCCCCTTTCGCAGCCCGCATCACAGCGTCAGCTCCACCGCCATCGTGGGCGGCGGGTCTGTCCCCCGCCCCGGCGAGGTGAGCCTGGCCCACAACGGCGTGCTCTTTCTCGATGAGCTGCCGGAGTTTGCCCGCGACACACTGGAGGTGCTGCGCCAGCCGTTGGAGGATGGCAAGGTCACAGTCAGCCGCGTGCACGGCACGGCGACCTACCCCTGCAAATTTATGCTGATGGCCGCCATGAACCCCTGCAAATGCGGCTATCTGGGCCACCCCACGCGGGAGTGTACCTGCACGCCCAGCGCGGTGGACAGCTACCGGCGGCGCATTTCCGGCCCGCTGCTTGACCGCATTGATTTGCACGTGGAGGCCCTGCCGGTGGAATACGATGACCTTGCTTCCGAGCAGGGCGGCGAGCCGAGCGCGGCCATCCGCGCCCGGGTGGTTGCGGCCCGCGCTATTCAGCAGGAGCGCAGCAAAACCCTGCCCGGCGTGCGCTGCAATGCGCAGCTGCCTTCCTCTGCCCTGCGGCGCTTCTGCCGTATGACCCCCGCCGCCGATAAAATCCTGCGCGGCGCGTTTGAGCGTCTGGGCTACAGTGCCCGCGCCTATGACCGCATCCTGCGCGTGGCCCGGACGGTGGCCGATCTGGACGGCGCCGAGATGATAGATGCGGCCCACATTTCCGAAGCGCTGCAGTACCGCAGCCTGGACAGGAAGGCCGGGATGCGGTAAACGATTGGTTTGCCTATACAATACGCGCCCACCGTTTTTGGGAACGGCGGGCGCGTGGTGTTTTTGGGGGTATGGACGGTTGCCCGCAAGCAGCATTTACCGGTCAGGTTGCCCCTCATCCGGCGCTTTGCACCACCTTTCCCTGCGGGGGAAGCTGTCACCGAAGGTGACTGATGAGGGCCAAGCGTGCGGAAACACCCGCAACCGGGCAGTCTCTATCCCTGCAACAGGATCCTCAACAGTTTCTCCGCGCTTTTGGCCCAGCTGTAGCGAGGCAAAAGCGCGGCGGTGGGGGCTGTGGCGGGCGTGACAGCATCGACATTGCCGGGGTTTGTGTTCAAATCAATGTAGGCGGCGCTGGGGCCGTAGACCTCCCGCATACAGGGCGTGTCGCTGACAAGAATCTGCGGCGCACCGCAGGCGGCGGCCTCCAGCGGCGGGATGCCAAAGCCCTCGTACAGGGTCGGGAACAGAAAGGCGCGGCAGTGGGCCATCAGCGCCTTGGCCGTACCGTCCCGGACATAGCCCAGATAGCGCACATTGGGCAAATCCGCAAGGCCCAGACGCTCGGCCTCGGCGGCAAGGCTGCCGCCGCCCGCAATGGCAAACACGGCGTCTGGCTTGGCCTTGGCCGCACGCAACACCCACGGAAAGTTCTTGTTCTTCAGCAGGTTCGCCATACTGAAATAGTATTCGCCCGGCTTCAGCTCGGGGTGCTTGGCAAAAACGGTCTCGTCCGGCACGGCGCGCTCCATCTGCTGCCACGCATTGTAAATCACGTCTATTTTGGACGCAGGCACGCCGTAATATTTAGTAATTTCACTTTTGGAAAACTCCGACACCGTGATAATACGCTCGGCCCGCTGCGCAATGCGGCGGTATTGCAGGCAGTGCCATGCGGCGCTCAGTCGGCCGCGTGGGTCGGTGTAGAAGTCCGGGCGGGCACGGTAGCAGACATCGTGCACCACCGCTATACCGCGGAACCCGAACAGTGGAATGACGTTGCAGGTGGCAAGCCCCTTTGCCCCGCGCCGCTTCAGATAGCGCGGGTAGTCCAGCTGCTGCCACACGCCGCCCCTGTGCGTGCCATAGGGCACCACCTTTATATTGGCATACTGCGGCGTGGTGACGCCCTGCGGGGTGACGATCTCCACAAGGCCCGGCGGCACAATGCGGTCAAGCGCGGCCAGCAGCTCGATGGAATAGCGCTGGATGCCCGAAAGGCGCTGGGCAAAAAAGGAGCCGTCAACGGCCCAGACAGTTTCAGACATGAGCAAATATCTCTTTATAGCGCAAGATTTTATTGACGCTTTGGTTAAGACGCTCTTGCGTGATCGTGCCGTTTTGTACGGCATCCAGCACGGCAGCGTAGGCCTCCGGTAGGGAGTTTGGCATCAAAAGTACATCACAGCCCGCCTGCAGGGCCAGCACTGCGGCCTCGCCGGGGGTGTAGGCATCGGCGATGGCATCCATCGCCAGCGAGTCGGTGATGATCAGCGTATCTTCGGCGTTCGGAATCATTGCGATCAGCTGCGGCGAGAGTGTAGCCGGGGTATTGCTGCCTGTCACATTCGGCGCGGCAATATGCCCCACCATGACGGCGTGCAGGCCGGTGTCCGCCCCAAAGGGCAGCAGTTCGCAGTTTGCAAGTTCCTCCTGCGTTTTGTAGGTCACAGCCAGCGCTGTGTGGCTATCCTCGGCGGTGTCACCGTGGCCGGGGAAGTGCTTGAGGGTCGGCAGAATACCGTTCTGCCGCAGGCCGTCTGCCGCAGCGGCCGCCATGGCAGCTGCGGTACCGGCATCGGATGAGAAGGCGCGGCTGCCGATGATCGGGTTATCCGGGTTGGTGTTCACATCGGCATCGGGCGCAAAGTCCATATTAAAGCCGTATTCCTTCAGATAAGCGCCGATGGTCTGCCCCATGGCGCGGGCATCCTCGGGGTCGCCGCTTGCGCCCACGGCGGCAGCACTGGCGTAGCGTGGCAGCGTAAACGCATCGTTGTTCGCCAGCCGGGCGACAAGACCGCCCTCCTCATCCACCGCGATAAACAACGGCGTGGCGCTTGCGTCCTGCAGCTCTTTATTAAAACGCGCCAGCTGGGACGGTGATTCGATGTTTTTGCCAAACTGACAGATGCCGCCCACGGGGTATTGCTGCAGCGCCCTGCGCACATCGTTTGTCACAGCGGTCACGCCATCGGCCTTCGCATCGTTGATCGTTTCCTGCGAAAGGCTCAGGTCGAGTGCATCCGGGCGGACGATGAAAAGCTGACCGACCTTTTCTTCCAGCGTCAGCGCATCGGCAGGCTGCGCCTCTATGGTCGGTGTCGCTGCCGGGGCGGGCGTTGGGGTGGGCGTTGGGGTGGGCGTCGGCACGGCTGCATTGCAGGCGCAGAGCGCCGCCAGCAGAACGGGCAGAAAAAAACGCTTTTTCATGGAATACCACCTTTCCGGGGGTGCGGGCAGCGCCCCCTTTTGTATCGCTCATCATATACTATATAGTAGCATAATAGTAGCATATTTCCCGGCTTCGGGCAAGAAAAATGCGCTGCCCGGCGCGGGGCAGCGCGTTGTATCATCATTCCGGCAGGCTGTCGGCGAAATCATTTTCGCCGCCGACGGGGTACTGCGCTACCACGTCCGCCGGGTCGGCGGTTTCGGCGGTGGCGTTCTCATCGTGCAGGCTCTCCTTCGTCACGGCGTAGGCGGTCTTGTAATCGGCGTTCACCTCATAGACCACCGTGGGCGCGGCATCGCTGGCAAGGTAGCACAGGCTGTCCTCGGTGTCGGTGCAGGCATTGCCAAAGCGCACGGTCAGGCTTGTGCCGTCCGTAAAGGTCAGCGTGGCGGTTACGTCCGGTTCATCCAGCCCATAGGTGCTGTCCGCCTCGGGCGCGGTGATGCTCCACGCGGTCTGCATTTCCAGAATCGTGCTGGCCATCTTTTTGACGCTGCTCTGGGTCAGGGCGTAGCCCGGCTCATCGGTCAGCGTCCAGTTGCCGTCCGTTTGGGTGAAGGCCAACTCGTTCACCTGCATAGCGGCCACATCGTCAATGGTCTTATCGGTCAGCGTCTGGGCCTTGTACAAATCGCGCGGGGATTTGCTCAGCGTGGCCAGATCACTGCGCTGCACCGTGTAGGCCGCGCCGGATTCGTCATAGACGTAGTAGACATCGGCCACGCTGTTCAGCTGGTCAACGGTCAGGTTTACGCTCTGCTCCCCTGCCCCCAGCATAATCGTAATCTGGGGCGTATGGCTTTTTTCGGGCAGGGCGGCCAAATCATCGCCCTCCAGCTTGCGCAGGGCGGTCAGCCCGGTGTAGCCCTCCACAAGGCTCTGCACCTTGGTCTGGTCCAGCGGCAGGGTCGGATCGGAGTCCAGCCGCCATGTGCCGTCACTGCCCTTGAGCAGGGTCACTTCCATATTGTTCCCGGCGTAGGCCAGCGTGTCAAGGTCATCCGCCGCAAGGCTGCACAGCGGGATGGTGGTATCCGTCTGCGCACTGTCGGTACGGTTCAGCACCGCCAGCAGCACACCCAGCAGGGCCACAATGCACGCCAGAACAGCCAGCGGCAGCAGTTTTTTCTTGTTCATAGCTCTCCTTTATCGGCGGCGGCGCACCACGCAGATGACCGCACCCGCCACCAGGCAGACGATGGGCAGCACCATCGTGAACAACACGCCCAGCGGCAGCGCGGCCGAGGTCGGCACACTCAGCGCGGCGGCGCTCATACTCTTGGCGTTGATGACCGCGGTGGTCTGCTCGCCGTTCATCCAGTTGACAATGCTGCCCAGCAGCTGGGCATTGCCGCCGGACACAGCCTGATTGATGTTGGTCAGCAACAGATTCGGGCAGTTGACCCAGACCACACGTGCGCCGGTGGTGACGTTTTCCGCTGCCACAGCCACGGCAAAGCTGCCCTCGGGGTCGGTGTCGGCCTTCTGGGCGGTCTCGGCGGTGGCGTAGTTCTCCATCGAGTAGGCGTTAGCACTGGTGGTCAACAGCTCGGTAAAGCTGTACTCGCTGTCCTCATCGGTGGCAATGCCCTGCGCAATGGGGGTGTAGACCATCATATTCTGGGACACGCCCGCCGTAATCTCGTTGCTGGCCAGCGTGGGCAGCAGATAGGTCTGAGGATAGCCGTAGGGGTAGTGGTCGGTGTCCGTCTCAATCAGCAGGCCGGGCTGACGGGTCATACCGCAGTCCGCCAGCACGGTGTCCAGATTCGGGGTGTCGGTGGTAAAGTCGGTGGCCACAAACAGCTTGCCGCCGTTGGCCACGTAGTCCCGCAGGATGGTGGTTTCCGCGTCCGTCAGGTCTGCCCCCGGCGCGTTGATGAGCACCGCGCTCACATCCGCCGGGATGCTGCCGTTCGTGGTCAGGTTCAGCTCGGTCACGGTCACGCCCGCGTTGTTCAGCGTCTCGGTAAAGTCGCTGGCAAGGGCCGCTTCACCGTGGCCGGTCAGCTCATACAGCTGGTAGGCCGCAGTGCGGGTCACCTTGGCAATGCCGGAGGTAATGCTGTTCTCGGCCTGGAAGCTGTAGTTGGCGGTGCCGGTGGTGTAGTAGCTCTCCAAATCCATCTTGTACATATCGCTGTAGGAGAGCACCGTGTTGTTGTCCCCGCTGACCAGCACCACACTGCCGACGGAGGCACCGTCATACTGCTGGGCAAAGGTCGGGTAGAGCACCGGGTCACGCTGCTGCCAGCTGAAATGGCTGCTCTCGCCCGCATAGCGGTCCAGCAGGCGGGTGATGTTGGCATCCTCCTGCCCGCTTTCGGCCAGATAGTAGGCCGTGACATCGGTGTTTAACTCATGGAGCAGATGCTCGGTGGTCTCGCTCAGGGTGAAGAGCGAGGTGGTGGAAATATCATACTGCGTGTACTTGGTGGGCAGTGCGCGGATAACCAGATTCAGCAGAATCACCACCGCCAACACAACCACCGCCAGCACGCTGGCGTACACGCCGCTGTGCAGGGTGCGCTTGTTGCCGCCCTGCGGGAGCTTCACGTTCAATTTTTTCATACTCTGCGCCCCTCCTCAGTTCCAACGGCGGCGCTCAAGCGCCTGCCCGGTCATAAAGAGGAACAGCCCGATGACCGAAAGATAGTAGACGATGGCCGGGATGCTGAACATACCGCCCACAATGTCCTTGAAGGGTTCGAACAGCGCCAGTGCATCCAGCACCGCGTTGAAGGCCGTCAGCAGCCACGCCGGGCGCGCCAGGAACAGGATGAAAACCGCCGCCGCGCCGATGCAGAACACCGTAAGGCCCGCAGTCAGCCGCTTGCAGCTGACGCCCACAAGGATGGCCGCCACCAGCACAATGACCATAAATACCACAAAGGCCAGCAGATTGCCGGTGGTGAACATCGTCTGGATGCCGTTCATCAGGTAGGCCACCAGCAGCGCGCCGAAGGTGGCAAGGTAGGCCAGAATCTGATTTTCCGTCAGGGCGGAAATCCATGTACCCACCGCCAGACAGGCCGCGCCCAGCAGCAGATACCCCAGCAGCGCGCTGTAGGCCGCCACCAGCGATACCGTGCCGAAGGCCGTCAGAATCAACGGCATAATGACCGCCGCCGCCAGCGGCAGCGCAAAGACGGCAACCTCGGCCAGATATTTGCCCGCCACAATAGACGGGATGCCGACCGGGCTGGTCAGAAGCAACTGGTCGGTCTTGTTTTTGCGTTCCTCGGCAAAGCTGCGCATACTGATGGCGGGCAGCAGGAAGAGCAGAATCATCGTCATGGTGTAAAGCACCGTGGCGAAATCCGACGAAGCATACAGCAGATTGCGGTTTGTGTAGTACAGCCCCAGAAAGAACAGGCTGACCGCGGCAATGACCCAGCCAATCATACCGGTAAAGCAGCTCTTGAATTCACGCTTGAAAATGGCGGTCATTGTGCGTCACCCTCCTTTCCTTCGGTTGTGTCTTGTGTCTCGGTTGTATCGGGCGCTTCAGTCGGCTCCACCGCTGCGGGGACTTCCGGCGCTGCCGCCGGCTCCTGCGCTTCGGTCAGCTGCAGGAACACGTCCTCAAGGCTCATCGTTTCGGCGCTCAGGCTCAGCACCGGGCAGCCTGCCGCAGCCAGTGCCTGCGAGAGCGCACCGCGCAAATCGGTGCCCGCGGTGCTGACGGCGGTAAAGCTGACCTCGCCGTCGGCCTCTGCGGTAATCCGCAAATCGGTCAGGCCGGGGACGCTTTCGGCAGCGGCGGCAACAGCCTCGCGGCTGCCCTGTGCCGTGGCGGTGATGGTTCCCTTCGCGGTCAGCTGGGCAGCCAGCTCCTCCGGCGTGCCCTGCGCTGCCAACCTGCCATGGGCGATAATCAGCACCCGGTCGCAGACCGACTGTACCTCGCTGAGGATATGGCTGGACAGAATGACCGTGTGCGTCTTGCCCAAATCGCGGATAAGGGAGCGAATCTCAATCATCTGCGCCGGGTCAAGGCCCACGGTGGGTTCATCCAGAATGATGATTTTCGGCGTGCCCAGCAGTGCGGCGGCAATGCCCACACGCTGACGGTAGCCCTTGGACAGGTTGCGAATCAGCCGCTGCTCCATCTCCTGCAGCCCCACCCGGGCGCAGACCTGCTCCACTGCGGCGGCACGGTCTGCCTTTTTGCGGGTGCCCTTCAGCTCGGCCACAAAAAGCAGATATTCCCGCACCGTCATATCCTGATACAGTGGCGGCAGCTCCGGCAGATAGCCGATGCAAGCCTTGGCTGCGGCGGGCTCCTCGACAATATCGTGGCCGTTGATTCTGACCGTGCCGTCCGTGGCCGAGATATAGCCGGTGATGATGTTCATGGTGGTGGACTTGCCCGCGCCGTTTGGCCCCAGCAGCCCATAGATGCAGCCGTCCTCGACCGTGAAGCTGATGTCATCCACTGCCGTGTGACTGCCGTAGCGCTTTGTCAGATGCTCTACTTCAATCAAAGTATGCACTCTCCTTTTGTGCTGAAACTTTACATATATTATAGTGGCAAAATGTGAAAAATTTGCGTGAACAGTTTGAATAAGTGTGAAATCGAAACCAAATCTTCCACAAAAAGCGCCGCGAAGCCGGGTTACGTGCCCGGCCTCGCGGCGGTAAGACAGTTTTATTCAGGTTGCATCGTGGCGCACAAAGCCGCCCAGCTCATCAGTGGTGGCAAAGCCCTGCGCCAGCGCCTTGCTGCGCATGGCGGCGTAGAACTCCGCATAGGTAGCCTGCATATACGGCTCCAGGAAGAAGCCGCCGATGCCCAGCGTGAGGGCACAAAGCAGCAGCCAACCGAAGAAAGAGAGCTGCAGGACAAAGAATTTCCATTTTTCGCCGTACATCATCTCCTTGCTCAGCTCCATAGCGCGGGTGGAGGTCATATAGGGGTTTTCCGCCAGCAGGTAGGGCACCAGCATATAGCAGTAGGTCCAGTAAATGCCCGGCACAATCAGCAGGAAATAGCCCAAGGCTATTTTCAAATCGGTAAGAAGCTGAACCGCAATGGGGTTGCCGTAGGGGTAGCGGAACACGCTGACCACCGTGGAGGGCGGTGTCAGGGACTGGCGGCTCTCCATAAAATAGCGGCAGCGGCCCACCTCCAGCGGGTAAAGAATAAACAGCGTCCAGCAGATTGCGATAATGGAGCCGATGATGACACCGATTATCACCATTGTCATCATACTGTCCGGGATGCTGTTGATGACGTCATCGACATGGGTAGTGTTCCCTGTTGCGTTATTCACCGCCTCGCGGGCACCCGCGCCGCTGTTGCCGCCAACGGTTCCCAGCCCGACAAAGCTGAGCACAAGGCAAATCCAGAAGCTGCGCCAGTAGCGCCCCTTCAGCGCCTGCTTGGCGTTGGTTTTCAATAAATCACGTGTCCACATAGTGGGTCACCTCCATATTTCATAGTTCTATTATAGCATTTTATGGCGCAAAAGCAAGCCGTGCGCCGCTGCAATTCCACGTTTTTACGCAAGTTTTATAGATTTTAACAAAAATATAAAAAATATTTGATTTTTTTGCAGAAAACGCTTGACATTTTCCGGGCAGTTGGCTATAATAATACACGTCGTCAGGGCCTCGGCAGGGCCGCGGCCCCCGGCGAAAAGAATATGCGGATGTGGCGG